>CALWLI010000021.1 GCA_944381485.1 uncultured Lachnospiraceae bacterium | reverse complement strand
GGTAAAAATACACATGCTTTCAATGGCGGAAAGGTGAAAAAATGGCGGAAGAAAACAAGAACAAAAAAATGGTGGAAGACATCACTCCCATGGATGTGGATTTTGCCCAGTGGTACACAGACGTGGTGAGGAAGGCTCAGCTTGCGGATTACAGCTGCGTAAAGGGCTGTATGATAGTGGAGCCTGCAGGCTATGCTATCTGGGAGAATATACAGCATGAACTTGACAGGAGATTTAAGGCCACAGGAGTGGAGAACTGCTCCATGCCTATATTTATTCCCGAGAGCCTTCTTCAGAAGGAGAAGGATCATGTTGAGGGCTTTGCCCCCGAGGTCGCATGGGTGACCCACGGCGGCATGGAGGAGCTTCAGGAGAGGCTCTGCGTAAGGCCTACCTCAGAGACTCTTTTCTGCGATTACTACAGCAGACATGTACAGTCCTACAGAGACCTTCCAAAGCTCTACAATCAGTGGTGCTCTGTAGTCAGATGGGAGAAGACCACACGTCCCTTCCTTCGTTCCCGTGAGTTCTGGTGGCAGGAGGGCCATACAGCTCATGCCACTGCGGAGGAGGCGAAAGAGCGCACTGAGATGATGCTCAATCTCTATGCCGACTTCTGCGAGGAGGTACTTGCAATACCTGTCATAAAGGGACAGAAGACTGAGAAGGAGAGATTTGCGGGAGCTATAGCCACCTATACCATAGAGGCACTTATGCACGACGGAAAGGCTCTGCAGTCCGGAACCTCCCACAATTTCGGAGACGGATTCGCAAAGGCCTTCGACATCAAATATTCAGACAAGAACAATCAGCTTCAGTATGTCCATCAGACCTCCTGGGGAGTATCAACAAGAATAATCGGAGCTATCATCATGGTCCACGGAGACAATGACGGACTTAAGCTTCCCCCGAGGATCGCTCCCACTCAGGTCATCATCATTCCCATCCAGCAGAAGAAGGAGGGAGTCCTTGAGAAGGCTGCGGAGCTTAAAGCCGCTCTTTCCGACAAGGGCTTCAGGGTAAAGGTCGACGACTGCGACAAGACTCCGGGGTGGAAGTTTGCCGACTGCGAGATGAGGGGTATACCTCTCCGAGTTGAGATAGGTCCCAGAGACATAGAGAACAATCAGGCCGTACTTGTAAGGCGTGACACCAGAGAGAAGGTCACAGTTTCTCTTAATGAGCTCAACGAGAAGGTTGCAGAGCTTCTTGATGACATACAGGCCAACATGTACAAGATGGCAAAGGATCACCTTGACTCACATACCTTTACAGCTACTACTATAGACGAGATGGAAAAGATCCTGGACGAAAAGACAGGCTTTGTAAAGGCTATGTGGTGCGGATGCCGCGAGTGCGAGGATGCCATAAAGGAGAAGACAGGCGCCACATCAAGATGCATGCCCTTCAAGCAGGAGCACATCTCCGATGTCTGCGTAAACTGCGGAAAGCCCGCCACAAAGATGGTTTATTGGGGAAGGGCATATTAATAATTTAATGATGCGAAAGAGTGGGTCAATGACATAAATGACCCACTCTTTTATGATAATAATATATTTTATCGGAAAGCTGATTTATTTGCAGTTTTTCGTCATTTTGTCAGCCTTTCATTCGGCACTTCGGCATTCTTCAGCCCGGACATCAGATAAAATCGAAGATGCTCAGCTGTACGCCCTGCTTACCTGAGCTCATTTTTTCTCTGTCACTCTTTGTATAGGCCTTCACCTCAGTTTCTTTAAGAAGCTCTCCCGGAAGCTCTGTTATAAATCCCGGTTCATGCTCCGCAGTGCAGATATAAAGCTTTTCCTTTGCCCTTGTCATGGCCACAAAAAATATCCTTCGCTCTTCAAACAGCTCCGCCTCCTCTTCGGGAAGTTTTCTCTCATCAGCCCCGAATATAAATACAACAGGAAATTCAAGGCCCTTCGCTCCGTGAACGGTTGAAAGCCTTACAGCATCGGCGCTGTAGCTCTTTGAACCTGCACGGCTTACGTCACTTTCCTCTCCCATAGAAAGGTCATTTAAAAACTCCTCCATATCCGAATAAAATATGGCACAGTTCATAAGCTTTTCTATTCCCTCATCCTTGAGAAGTCCCGCTCCCTCAGCCCATGCTGAGATCATGCCACAAGGCGTGACTTTGTTATGAGTCTTGGCTGATTCAATATATTTATCCCTCTCGCTCTCAAGTATCGCAGCGGACAGAGCATCTCTTTTGAAGCCTGACATGATGTTAAGGTAAAGCTCACCTGCCGCTTTATCTCCCAAAAACACATATTTAAAAAACTCTACACAGGCTCTCACACTGTCCTCAAGAAGGAATTCCTCTCTGCCTGAGACAATATATGGGATGCCCTCCTTCCTCAGGGCCCTCTCCATAAGACCTGCCTGATAATTGCTTCTGTATAGCACGGCTATGTCGGAAAATCCTCTTGTCTTTTCCGAGGAATCTCCCCTTAAGTCTCTGTCGAGCATATCTATTCCGCCTACAAGCTCGTTTATCTTCCTTGCAATAAAAATGGCTTCCGAAAGCCCTGACTCCGCTCTCGCTATCTCTATGGAATCGTGCTCTTTTGGATTACACTCTTTGGAATTACGCTCTTCGAAATTTCGCGCTTTGTAGTTTTGTTCTTCAGCGCTTTCAGCCCCCTCGGTCACACTTTCGGCTCCGGTTTTCCAGCTTAAAAGCTCTCTTTCTCCTCCGGGGTTAGCGGATATAAGTGCGCGGGATGCCTCAACTATATCAGGCTCCGATCTGTAGTTTATGTTAAGCCTTATCATGTTGAGATCAGGAAAATCCTCCCTGAGCCTTAAAAAGCAGTCCCCTGAAACGCCCCTGAAGCCGTATATGGACTGGTCCCTGTCTCCTATTACAAAAAGCTCTTTTTCACCCTCAAAAAGTGTCTTCACAGCTTCATACTCAAGCCTTCCCAGATCCTGAAGCTCGTCTGTAAAAATATATGAAAAGGTCTTTCCCTTGAGCTTTCGTCCTTCTTTTGTGTGAAGAAGACCTATACAGTTTATAAGGATGTCGTCAAAATCCATGAGGCCCTCTTCCTTAAGGCGCCTGTCATAGTAAAGATATGCATCCCTTATATTCCCCCTGTCTGCAGTCTCCCAATACTCCTCGCCCCTGTTTTTTATAAGCGAGACTTCTCTCAGGAAATCTCTTACACTAAGGGAAAGGCCAAATGCCTCTATGGCTTCCCCTGCATATCCTTTTAAGACAAATTCATCCGCTGTCTTTCGATCTTCCCCGGCTTTTTTCAAGAGCTCAAGGCAGATGCTGTGCACAGTTCCTGTTTTTATGTAGCGGGATTTTGACCCAAGCCTCAGCTTAAGCCTCTCTCTAAGCTCCCCTGCCGCCTTTTTGGTGAAGGTAAAGGCTGTTATCTCAGAAGGCTTTACGCCTCTTTCCTCCACTCTCTCGATTATGGCCTCGATCAGAGTCTTGGTCTTTCCCGTTCCCGGTCCTGCACTTACGGCTGTGACCCTTGATCTGCTTTTTACGGCAAGGAGCTGCCTGTCATTAAGTACTGAAGCTCCCTCTTCGTTCCTTTCGATCCTTTCGGACTTTTCGGCCTCTTCGCTGTTTTCCTCAGAGCTTTTCATATCCTTTTCGGACTTCTTCCCGCTTTTTTCAGCTTTTCTTTGTGTGATTTCAAAAAAGCTCAGCTGTCCCTCGGAGTTTTTCAGCTCATCATCAGTAAAAAGGCTGACCTTGCCGTATTCTCCGTCAAATCCCGCCTTAAGTATGACTCTCCCCTCCCTGAGCCTTTTTACTCCCTCGGCAACAGAGCTTCCCGCAGCTCTTTTTATATCCGATATCGAAGCCTCCCTTAAAATAAAGAACTCAGGCCCAAGAGATGACAGCATATCCTCACAACATTCCCGGACCTTTGCGCTCTCCGGAGATTTCCCCCATGATGCGCCTATGACCTCGTTAAGGGGCATAAGGCACTCAAAGGGCTTTGCATCAGGATGTCTGTAATCCTCCCCTCTGTCAGCAAGCTCCTCTACTCTGTGGAGCACACCCACGGTTATCTTCTTCCCACAGACAGGGCATATGCCCTTGTAGCTTTCAGTCTCCGAGGGAGTGAGGCTTAAATGGCATTTTCTGTGGCCGTCAAGATGATACTTTCCCTCCTCAGGATAAAACTCTATGGTTCCGAAAAGCCCCTCTCCCTTCTGTATGCCCTCGTAAAGCCCGTCATAGGACAGGTCTCCTGAAAATATAGTGGCCTCCCTGCCGAGCTTTGAGGGAGAGTGGGCGTCAGAGTTTGAGATAAGCTGATATTTATCCAGCATGGATACTCTTCTGTTCATTAAGGGATCCGATGAAAGTCCCGTCTCCACCGCATGTATCTCCCCTGCAAGGTCCCCGAAGCATTCATCCACACTGTCAAACCCCGAAAATGCTCCGAACATGGAGAAGTGGGGAGTCCATATATGAGCGGGGACATATATGGCCCTCGGGCAAAGCTCCAAGCATATCTCCAAAAGATCATGGCAGGAAAGGCCCAGTATGGGCCTTCCGTCAGAGTGTATGTTTCCTATAGTCTCAAGCTTTGCGGAAAGCCTCTCGGCGTCCTCAAGGCTCGGAAGGATTATAAGGCTGTGTACCTTTCTCACACTTCCGTCCTGCTTATATATGGAGCTTATCTCTCCCGTTATGACAAAGCGTTTCCCTTCTCCAGTCCCGTTTTTTTCTTCCCGAAGATCTCCGGAGCCTGCTGCAGCTTTTTTATATTTCCCTTTTTCAAGGATGTACTCCTCCTTAAGCCTGTACAGTCCGTCACCCAAGGGCTCAAGTCTCTCCGAGAGCTCCCACCTCCATTGAGGATGAGTGAAATCTCCCGTGCCTATTACATCTATTCCCTTTTTTCTGCCCCAAAGCTCCAAAACTTCAGGCGTCACATTTTTAGCTGTGGCTCTCGAATAGCTCGAGTGAATATGAAGATCAGCTATATACATTTTTAATCTCTCTCTGTCCTTTTTACGGCATCACAGCCCTGCTCGGAAGTACTGTTTACCACTTTTACGTCAAGCTTGTTGTAAGGTATCTCTATCCCCGCCTCGTCAAAGGCGAATTTTATGGCCTCGGTGAGATCCCACTTTGCCTTCCAATAGTCCTCCGTCCTTGTCCAGCCCCTTGCGGTGATTATCACCGAGCTTTCACCCAGATTGTCCACATATACATCCATGGCCTCATCCTTAAGGACCTCCGGCTTTTCCCTGAACAGCCTCTCCATTATCTCCTTCGCCTTTTTAAGGTCAGAATCATATCCTATTCCTACGCTTATTATGAGCCTCCTCTTGTCCTGAGCCGTCACATTTGTGAGGGGTGAGCCTGAGAGTATGCCGTTAGGTATTACCACCTGCTTGTTGTCAACCGTTATAAGTGTAGTGTAGATAAGTCCGATGTTTTTTACTGTGCCCTCGCCGCTTTGACATATGATGTAGTCCCCTGCCACAAAGGGCTTTATCATAAGTATCATCACTCCTCCCGCAAAGTTTGAGAGGCTCCCCTGCAGTGCAAGGGATATGGCGATACCTGCGGATCCCAGGAGGGCAAGGAGTGAGGCGGAGCTTATGCCGACCCTGTCAGCCGCCGCAAATATCAGAAGTCCGAAAAGGACAACGCTTATGCAGGAGCCGAGAAATACGCTCACCGTGTGATCCACCTTCAGCCTGTCCATGGACCTTATGCACCACTTGCGAAATACCGATATGACCTTCCAGCCTATAAGAAGTATCAGTACTGCCACAGCAAGGTTTATAAGGAAATTCAAAAAGCTCGGCAAAAGCCCCTCCACCTGCCTTTTCACACTGTCCAAATCAAATTCATTAATGTTTTTCACAATATCATTTACGTCATTTATTGCGTCAGTAAGTATTATCTTCATAGTTTAACCACCTGAGACCTCTCTGTTGTATGTTCTGTGTGCTTCTGTCTGTACTCTCGTGGCGTACAATTATAAAATCGTCGAAAGAGCTTCGTAAAATTGCAGGGACTGTCAAATCCGCAGTAGGTCGCTATCTCCGAAATGGTTTTTTTCCGGTCATGAATAAGCATTTCCGCCCCATGCATAATGCGGTATTTCAGCAGATATTGGACAGGAGATATCTGTATGGTTTTTTGAAAACAGCGCATGCATTCTCTCTCACTTATATCCGCCGAATTTGAGATGTCAGCCAAGGACAGGTCCTTCTCAAAATTCTCATGGATAAATTCAAGCATTTTTCTGATCCGAAGATTGTCTCGATTTAAGCCCTGCTCCTTTTTGTCAAGTTTTTCCTTGAACCGTTCATACAAGTAAAAACATATTCGGGAAAGATTATCGCGGACAATAAATTCAAAACCATAGCTGTCTTTTGCAAGAGCTTCAAATGCTGTGTTGAACCAAAGGGGAATGTCTTTATTTTCTCTGTCGATAAACACGCATGAAAAGGAATTGCACAGGGTCAGAGGCCTTATATATTTTTTGGCATAGACGGAGTCGTCGCTGCCCGCAATAAGCATAGGGTTGAATACAAGGGAGCGCAGACGGCACTCCCCCACAGCAGCTCCATAGTGGAGGATATCAGAATTGATTGCAGCCATGTCCCCGCTCTCCAAAAGAAGGGTCTCGGAAGATGTCTTTAACTTCATGCTCCCCTCTTCTATGAAGATGAGCTCCATCTCATCATGCCAATGCCATGGTATAATGTCCTCCTGTCTTTCCGTGTGATAAGAGGCATAAGCTGCGCAGGGGAATTCAAGAGTTCCATGGGGCTGCAGTTCTTTTGCTTCACTGTTAAGATTCAAGCCGCACTCCTGTATAGCCATTGTAATCATTTCCTCTCCTTTGGCGATTTTATTATATTATATGGCTATATTTAAGTTGTATCAAGTATGAATTGACTATATCCTTTTAGTAAAAGAAATGCAGGGGGATGACAGAATGTTTCATTTGTTACTTGTAATCATTTACTTGGCTTTTATAAGCTTAGGGCTTCCGGATTCTCTGTTGGGGGCGGCATGGCCCTCCATGTATCAGGAGCTCTCAGTCCCTGTCTCCTATGCAGGCGGGATCTCCATGATCATAGCTCTCGGCACTGTTATATCGAGTCTTCAAAGTGACAGGCTCACAAAAAAATGGGGAACCGGAAAGGTGACCGCCTTAAGCGTGCTGATGACTGCCGTCGCTCTCTTCGGGTTTTCTGTGAGTCATTCTTATGCGGCATTGTGTTTATGGGCAATTCCCTATGGCCTTGGAGCGGGAAGCGTGGACGCCTCATTGAACAATTATGTTGCACTTCACTACGCCTCAAGGCACATGAGCTGGCTTCACTGTATGTGGGGGATAGGCGCCTCCCTGGGCCCTTACATCATGGGTCAGGTATTGACCGGAGAGGGAACTTGGAATATGGGATACGGCTATATTGCTGTTCTGCAGATCATCTTAAGCATAATTCTTATGCTGAGCCTTCCACTGTGGGAAAACCGGTCGGTGTCGGATAACGTGGGAGTCTCCACCGATGCCGAGGATAAGGAGCCCCTTTCTCTTAAAGCTATTGTCTCCTATCCCGGTGTAAAAGAGATAATGGTGACATTTTTTTGTTACTGTGCCCTTGAGCAGACAACAGGGCTTTGGGCAGGCAGCTATCTGGTATTGCAGCTTGGGCTGTCGGAGGGCACCGCCTCATCCCTTGCAGCTCTGTTTTTTATAGGCATCACCACAGGGCGGGCATTAGGCGGATTTTTGACGCTTAGGCTTAACGATACCGGGATGATACGCTTAGGACAGGTGACAACAGCTTCAGCTATCCTTCTTCTGCTTTTACCTTTCGGAAACAAAAGTGCTTTTGCAGGACTTATTTTGCTCGGTTTGGGCTGTGCCCCGATCTATCCCTCCATTATCCATTCCACGCCGGAGCGTTTCGGTAAGGGCAGATCTCAGGCGGTCATTGGCGTGCAAATGGCCTCCGCCTATATAGGCACCTGTCTTATGCCGCCTGTCTTCGGGCTTATAGCGAACCACATAAGCATTTCGCTGTTCCCCCTCTTCTTACTGCTTATCTTAGTCCTTATGGTATTTATGCATGAGAGACTTCTGAAAACAATTTCAAAAAGAACTTGATTTTCATCCGAAATCGGATTATTATAACTTTTTTCCGATTTCGGATTATTTTTATAGAGGAAATATATTTTATGACTGTGAAAATATCGAAGGAGCTTTCCGAGTTTAATCTGCTATACAAGGAAATGAATGAGATATACCACATATACGCAAAGGATAACGGTGTTTCCGATACTGTTTTGTGGATACTGTATGTTCTGTCCGAGTATGGAGGGATCTGCAGGCAGAAGGATATCTGCTCTGAGCTCCACTATCCCGCTCAGACAGTAAACTCTGCGATCAAGTGGCTTGAGGGAAGGGGCATAGTGCGCCTTGAAACAGCTGAGGAAAACAGAAAAAATAAGGCTGTCCTGCTGACAGAGGAAGGTAAAAAACTATCCGAGAGGATAATAGCTCCTCTTGTGGAGACGGAAGACAGGGCCTTCTCCGGACTTTTTGAAAGTGAGCGGAAGGCTCTTATCGAGGTCAACAAAAAATATGTAAAGCTTCTTTCCGAAGGTATACTTGCCTCGGAAAAGTCATGACAGCAGTATTTCTGAAATGAAAATGTATTCGGAGGACAGATCTTCATGAACTCAACAGAATTGTTTTCGAGAACTTCACCCCTGAAGCTCTTTTTTATTGCATCGATACCCGGAGCCATAAGCATGTTCGCCTCGGCTCTCTACTATACCATAGAAGGCATATTCGTGGGGCATTACCTGGGATCAACAGCCTTTGCCGCCCTAAATCTTGCTCTGCCCTTTGTCATCATAAACTTCTCTCTTGCAGACCTTATAGGTGTAGGCTCATCCGTGCCCATATCCATCTGTCTGGGCAAGGGACAAAGGCATGAAGCTGACAATATTTTTACCTGCGCCTCTGTTATGATACTCTTGGCAGGCGTACTTATAGGCGGAGCGCTGTATTTATCCGCTCCGCTCCTTATAAGGCTTATGGGGGCTGAGGGTGACTTTGCTCGGCATGCTGTGCAGTATTTCAGAGTCTATGCCCTCTGCTCTCCCCTTACCACCATTCTTTTTGCTGTGGACAATTATCTGAGGATATGCGGGTACATACGGGGAAGCCTCTTTATAAATATTTTTATGTCTGTCCTATGCACTGTCTTTGAATTTATATTTTTGGGTATTTTCGGATGGGGTATTTGGGCTGCCGCCCTCGGGACCTGCCTTGGTATGGCCACATGCTCAGTCATAGCCTTTGTTCCCTTTTTCAGGGGAAAGGCCCTTTTGCACTTAAGACGCCCCCGATTCAGTCTCAATATGATAAAAAGGATAGTTGCCTGCGGCAGCCCCAATTTTCTCAACAATATCGCAGGAAGGCTCACATCCATAATACTAAATTTTATCCTTGTAAGGATGGGCGGGGAGACAGCTGTATCCGTATACGGCATACTGATGTTTGCCGAGGGCCTGATACAGCCCCTGCTCTACGGTATGTGCGATGCTTTACAGCCTGCTGTAGGCTACAACTTCGGTGCGGGAAAGTATTCAAGAGTCAGGGCCATAGAAAAATGCTGCTTTACCTCAAGCGCTGTCATATCCCTTTCGGCTGTTATCCTTATTTTCAGTCTTCCCGAGCTTTTGACCGGGCTCTTTGTGGCTGACCCCGGCCCTGAAATCATAAAAATGTCTTGTTTCGCATTGAGGCTCTTTGCCTTCACCTATGTGACTCGATGGATATCCTTTGCAACCCAGAGCTTCATGCTTGCCATAGGCAACCCCAAGCCTGCAACCCTTATATCCGTATCCACGGCAATAGTCTTTCCTGTGATCTTGATAGCGCTGCTTTTCCCTATGGGGCTTACCGGAATATGGTTGAACTTTTCTGTCACTGCATTGCTTTCGGCTCTGCTCGCCCTGATAATACTTAAGAGAAACCTGAATAAAGTTCATCTTCCGGATATTTCATCTTAGGTGATCAAGTTTAATAGGCTCGATTTGAAGCATTAAAAACAAAAGGCTCCCCCTAAAGGGCGGATATGCTCCGCCTCATTTAAGAGGGAGTCTTAATTTTTGTCAGCTTATTTTCTTCAATCTTCCTGCTTCGGACTCTCATTAAGTATGGCCTGCATGAAGCTGTTGCTCTCCTCCTTGCCCTCCTCCAGCTCAGCCGGATAGCCGAGAGAGTTGGTGTTCTCTCTGTCAAAGAGATGGATGTGATCATAATCAGGCACAAAGTGTACCTTTTCTCCTCTTCCTGCAAACACGCTGTCCGCCATGGATATGAGTTCAAGCTCACCGAGCTTTATATATATGCCGTATCTGTTTCCGTAATCCTCCACATACTCTACCTCGGCGTTCAGACCTTCGGAATTATGTCCCGGGCAAAGCTTAAGATTTTCAGGCCTTATTCCCAGGTAAAGCTTGGTCCTTCCATGCTTTTCGACGATCTCCTTCCACATCTGAGGGAGCTTTAAACACTGGTCTCCCACCATAAGCCTCTCTCCTCCGCCCCATTCGGCCTCTATGATGTTCATTGAGGGAGAACCTATAAATGTGGCTGTAAACACATTCGCCGGCCTGTGGTAGACCCTGTAGGGAGTATCAAGCATCTGAAGAACTCCGTCTTTCATGAGAGCTATTCTGTTTGCCACAGTCATAGCCTCCACCTGGTCATGAGTGACATAGATAAAGGTCTGACCGTAGAGCTCATGTATCTTTACCAGTTCTTTTCTCGCCTTGAGTCTGAGCTTTGCATCAAGGTTTGACAAAGGCTCATCAAGGAGGAGATAGTCTGAGCGCTTCACCAGAGCTCTTGCCAGAGCGACTCTCTGTCTCTGTCCTCCCGACAGCTCCTTGGGCTTTCTTCCCGCATATTCCTTAAGTCCCAGTATCTCAAGTACCTGCTCAAGCCTTTCCTTTATATCATTTTTGTCCACCTTGTGTACTGAGAGGGCATAAGTTATATTTTTTTCAACTGTCATATGGGGATAGAGGGCGTAATTTTGGAAAACCATGGATACTCCTCTTTTTCCTGAAGGTATATCGTTAACTACCTTTCCGTCCATAATAAGCTTGCCCTCTGTGACATCCTCAAGGCCCGCTATCATCCTTAAGGTGGTGGATTTTCCGCAGCCTGAGGGCCCGAGAAGCACAAGTCTCTCCCCCTCCTTTATTGTCAGGTTAAGGTTTTCTATGACAGTTGTCTTGTCTTCATAAGACTTCTTCACATTTTCAAAAATTATATCTTTTCCGGCCATTATTATTACCTTTCACAATTCTTATTTTCCGTATGGTGATCATACCCGACTTATCATCCCTTTATTCCCGATGAGGCAAAGGTGCTCATTATATATCTCTGGAATATCAGGTAGAGGGCTATGGGAAGTATCATAGTGATCACAGCCATTGCCATGGTCATAGTGTACTCTACTCCTCCCTCCGAGTCCGTAAATACCTGCATTGCAAGGGAGAGGGTAAAGTTTTCATTTGAGCGAAGTATAAGTGTGGGCCAGACATACTCGTTCCAGGAGTTGATGAAAAATATGATCCCTGTGGATATTATGGCAGGTCTTGTCACAGGTATGATAATGTCCTTAAGTATCCTCAGCTCCGATATGCCGTCGAGATGAGCTATCTCGGTAAGGGGCTTGGGCACGGCCCTCATGGCCTGCCTTATGAGGAATATTCCCGAGGCATCCGCCAGCTGGGGAAGCATGACTCCGAATATCTTGTCAACCAAGCCCAGCTTTGATATGGTCAGATAGTTGGGTATCATTGTCACGGTAAAAGGAATAAATATAGTGCTTATAAGTATGAAATATATTATCTGTTTTCCCCTGAAATCGAAATACACGAAGGCATAGGCTGCAAGTGTGCTCGTTATTACTTTGAAAGCGGTGACGCAGGCCGCGATGATAAATGTGTTAAGTGTAATGCGCACTATAGGCACCGCCGCAGCTATCCTCTTAAAATTGTCAAAGATTATCTCTCTCGGAAAAAATCCCCCGTTGTACAGGTCCTCCAGCGTTTTCACAGAGCCTGTGAAAGCGAAAAGTATGGGGCAGACTGATATAAGTATCAGTATGAACATCAATATGTGCCAAAATATCTGCCCGTCTTTAAAAATACCCTTAATTTTCATAGTAAACTCCTTTTTCCACGTACTTGAACTCCAGGAACAGGAGCACTCCGAAAAGCAAAAGCATCAAAATCGCATAGGCTGATGCGGTTCCTGTCTTATAGAAACCGAAGGCCTCATTGTAGACATTGTATATAAGGTTAGTGCTTCCGTAATCCGGGCCTCCCTGAGTTATCATGTTTATAGGTGTGAATACCTGCTGCATTCCCTGTACTATGGAAAGTATGAGCACATATATTCCTGTGGAGCTGCTCATGGGCACTACTATGTTTAAAAATATTCTGTGGAGAGGTATGTCATCCATCCTTGCCGCCTCTATCACCTCAAGAGGCACTCCTCCCATTCCGGAGAGAGCTACTATAAAGTTGTAGCCGAATATCTTCCAGGAGGTCATTATGCTTATAATGACTATGACAAGGCCCTGAGTCGTGCTCCAAACCGGGGCTGTCAGTCCGAAAAGCCCCATAAGCTTTGCCGCAGGCCCTGATATGGGGTTTAATATCCACACAAAGAGCATGGTGCCCACTACCAGGGATATTACACTTGGAAGGAAGATCACACTTCTGTAAAAGTTTTTACCCATCTTTATGACAAAGGAGAGTATGAATGAGAATATGTAGGGGGCAATAAAATCAAATATCAGAAGAAGTATTATGTATATCAAGGTGTTCCCGAATATCTTCCCTATATTGGGGTCCTTAAATATATCAAAATAATTCTGAAGCCCTACAAACTCCTTTACAGGCTTTATCATGTTCCAGTCAAAAAAGCTCAGATAAACGGTGTATATGAGGGGATAAAACATGAATACGGCAAATACCAAAGCTGCCGGCAATATGAACAGCCAAGGCTTTATCCCGCTGTTTCGCGGGATAAAGCGTCCGGCTGATGAAGAATTTCTTTTCATCTGATGTTTCCTCTTTTATTAAGAATCAGGTGTGTATCTCAAAGGACAGCCTGTTATTTAAACAGAGCGTTTATTCTGTCCTGAGCCTCTGTGAGGGCTGAAGTCACATCTGTTCCTGAGAGTATCTTGTCTCTTGCGTCAGATATGTACTGCTGAGCCTGAAGCCCTGAATCTCCGGGGTAAGCTGCCCAGGGAACTATGTCTCCTACCTGAGATGCCGCAGCCTCCATGAGAGGATCCGAGGCGAGAAGATCCTGCATTCCCTGACACTCATTAGAGCTTATTGTAGGAGCCACATAGCCTGTACCTGCTATCCACTCGACTATATTGTCATCCTCGTAGAGGAACTGAAGGAATTTGGCAACAGCCTCCTTCTTGGCGTCATCCTGACTCATTACAGCCAGCACGCATCCACCTGCAGGGACTGCCCTCTTCTCCCCCTCAAACACAGGGAACTGAGCTGTTCCTATCTCAAACTGAGCGGAGTCTTCTATTCCTGAAAGGTTTGCACAGGATGATACCAGCATTCCCAGCTCCCCCGCATTGAAGGCCTGTATAGCCTCGTCTGTGCTGATATGTATAGCTGTCTCGTCGACAAGAGTCATGTCGGCATAGAGCTGAAAGGCCTCCACGTTCTTGGGGTCCGCAAGAGTGCAGGTGGGAACTCCGTCTGTCCATGTAAGCATCTTTCCTCCGTTGCACTCAAGAAGGGCCTGAAGGACCCAGGTATCATTCTCCTGAAGATGAAGGGCGTTCTTTCCGGTGTTTTCCTTGATGGTAAGGGCCGCCTCTCTCACCTCGTCCCAGGTTGTGGGAACCTCTGTGATGCCTGCCTCCTCAAAGATGTCCTTGTTGTAGTAGAGTATGGGGTTGCTGACCGCATAGGGGAAGCCTATAAGTGTTCCCTGATTGTCACTTCCCAGGCTTATGATATTCTCTGCAAAATTGTCTGTGATAAAATCAGGTGTGTCCGAGTAATTCTTCATAAGCTCGTCAGGAGCCACATAGGCAAAGTTGTTGGGGAAATACTCGATATTTGAGTAGGATACCTGAACTATGTCAGGTGTTGTTCCTGCAGCAACGTCAGCCTGAAGGTTCTGCATCAGTCCGTCATAGCCGTCATTGTATCTTGTGACCACCTCTATATCAGAATTTGCAGCGTTGAAGGCATCCACTATAGACTGCACTGCGGCGCCTCCCCTGGTCTCTGAATTTGTGTGCCAGTATTCTATGGTCACCTTTTCTCCCGAACCCGCATCTGCAGACTGTGAAGCTCCCTCTGTTCCTGCCGTGCTTCCTGCCTGTGTGCTGCTCTCCGCTGTGTCATTTCCGGAGCATCCTGAGAGGGCTCCCGCTGCCATGAGTGCCGCCATAAGGGCACATGAGATCTTTCTTAACTTCATTTTCATTCTCCTCTTTTTTCTTAGAAATCTGTATATTTTATCAGGCAATGCCTGTAATCGCCTCTATCCTGCGGCTTATACCTGCTCCCCAAGCTTAAATCTTTTGAATACCTGCTCATAGGGGGTCAGCACATGAAGATGAGATCTTATATCTCTTCCCTCCGCTGTGACAGTGCTGTATCCTCTCACGTCAGTGTATATGACCTCATCTTTCACGGTCTCCACGCCGTAGTCAAAGGATTCCGTAACCAGCTGGACAAAGCCTCCCATTTGCCTTGACTCATTAAAGTGGGCATGTCCGCAGAGGTAAGCTATCACGTCTGTCTCCGAGAGCCTCTCGCAGATATCCGCATCACAGTCTGTAATGTACCAGCCCTGATCTGTCTTAAAGGGGTGATGTCCGAGGATTATTGTCCCCTCTCCGTAGCCTGTCTTAAGCTCATTAAAAAGAAGTTCCGCTCTTTCCCCTCGGAAGTATCCGTCTCCTCTTCCCTCCACTGCAGTGTCTATCACAATAAATCTGTAATTCTTTATGTACTCCACCGCAAAATAAGGTCCGTCCTCGTCTTTTTCCAAAAATCCCCTGTAAAAGGCTTTTTTGAAGTCGTGGTTTCCAAGTGCGGGAATGACTTTTATGTCAGGAACATACTTGTCCAAAAGTCCCCTTAAAAACCTGTAGTCCTCCTCGCTGCCCTCATGTATCAGGTCTCCTGTCATAACTATCACATCAGGACTGTCCTTTGATATCTCCTTTAAAGCCCAGGTAAAATAGTCAAGGGGCATTATCCTCTGAGAGAGCTCCCTCTCAAAAAAGGAGTCAAAATAATCCTTTCTCAAGTGCAGGTCGGATATATGCGCTATCTTTATGGCTTCCATTTTTCACCTCCCGATCAATAACGGAATATATAATAGCATCCCTGCCATTTCCGAAAAATCGCAGTCATCTTAGGTTTAGGTAAAATTTAGTAAAAATAAGAAAGGGTCAAATTAAATCTTTATAAAATAACATCTCCCCCTCTTTTACAAATATCCCATTAAAAAAGCACCCTCTCGGCGGGGTGCTTTTCGATCAGCCTATTCTTTCTTTTTTATAAATGTCTCCATCCTTATCAATCGTCATAGCCCATCATTTCAAGGGCTTTCTCCAAGAGCTCATCCTTCCTGTCCAGCTCTTCTTCCTCTCTTATGTCCTCTGTTCTTGAGCTTATGAATTCATCTCTCGAGATATTTCCGCTACGGTAATCCGCCTCCAGCTCATGCTCTCTCAGCTCCAGCTCATGCTCTCTCAGCTTAAGGCTTCTCATCTCCTCCATAAGTTTGTCCGGATCTCCCTCGGGAAGTGAGAGTCCCTCCTGATAATAGAGAAGATCAAGGGCATCCTCCAGGAGCTCCTCCTTAATATCAAGCTTTTCCTCCTCATACTTCAACTCCCTGCGCTGTGCTTCAAAGCTCTCCCTGTCCAGCTCTCCAACTCTGTAGCGGGCCTCAAGATTCTCTATATCAAGCTCCACCGCATCCTTCTCGGCTTTTGTGAGATAATAGCTCTCCGCATCCTTCTCGGCGTCACCTGTCACTACAGCCGAAAGGTCCTCTGCGGTTTGATAGTTTGTCTCTGCATCGCTCTCTGACTCATAGGATGAAGATTCGGGGCCGGCCACAGTTTCCGCCTTTTCGGATGAGCCCTCAGCAGTCACAGAGCTCTCAGCAGTCACAGAACTCTCAGCTATTGCCTGGGTCATCACGGCTTCCTCCTTATTATTTCCACAGCCTGAGAGAAGGGCTGCGCAAAGAAGTGTTGAAATTACAAGATATTTTTTCATAATATTTTCTCCTTCTATGTGGCGATAAATTTCGCCAAACTTCTTTTATAATTATCTTCTCAGCTTTATAATAATACCAAAATATTAAAATAAGATTAAAAATATTTTTTCGGGAGATATTTATGAGAATATTGTTTGCCGAGGATGAGAGAGATCTCCTAAATGTCGCTGTAAAGAGGCTTAAGGCCGAAGGCTTTGGCGTTGACGGCTGCTCTGACGGCGAGGAGGCTCTTGACTATATAGAAAGCACAGACTATGACCTCATAATCCTTGATATAATGATGCCAAAGGCAGACGGCCTTACTGTGCTGAGGAAAATAAGGCGGGCGGGAAATAATGTCCCCGTGCTTCTTTTGACGGCAAAGGATGCGGTATCCGACAGAGTCGAAGGGCTTGACGCAGGAGCCGACGACTACCTCACAAAGCCCTATGCCTTCTCAGAACTTTTGGCAAGGATAAGGGCCCTTCTCCGAAGGCAGGGAGGAGTAAAGAGCGATGTGCTTACGGCAGGTGATCTTGTGCTTGAGCTTTCTACAAAAAAGGTCATGAGAGGAGAGACGGAGATAGAGCTCTCCTCAAAGGAGTTTGCCCTCTTGGAAGCCCTTATGCGAAACAAAGGTCAAGTGCTCTCAAGATCTCAGCTGGAGACACGGGTATGGGACTACAGCTTTACCGGTGGCAGCAATGTGATAGACGTGTACATAAGATACCTAAGAAAAAAAATTGACGACCCCTTCCCCAAAAAACTCATACACACGGTGAGAGGCAGCGGATATGTGCTTAAGGAGGACAGGTCTTGAGAAAGCTTTCCATAAAAACACGAATATCCCTCTGGTACACAGGCTTCATGGTGCTGCTTGTCTCTATGGCACTTGTCATAATCTTTCTCATATCCGGCAGGATCTCTTCAAAGCAGATAGAGGACAGATTAAAAAATGTTGTGACTGATATCGTGACGGAAACAGATTTCCGCTATGGCGAGCCTGATACAGAGGGTATGGATTTCTACAGAGACGGAGTATCTGTATTTATCTATGACACATCCGGAAGGCTGCTTGCCCCCAGGATAAATCTGGGAGTACAGGTAGATTCCGTCCTTCAGGACAGAAGGGTGAGAACAGTCTCGGGAGGCGTATCCGGAGACAGCATGGTTTATGATGTATATGCGGTGAAGGGAGACAACGCCTTCTGGGTAAGGGGCATCAGCTCAATGTCCGAAGCCTCCTCCGCCTACAAGATATTGAACCTTCTTATCCTCATCACCTTTCCCGCCTTCATAATCTTGAGTGCTCTCGGCGGGCGCAGGATAACCGACAGAGCCTTCAGGCCCATAAAGGAGATGGCCTCCACCGCAGAGAGGATAAGCTCAGGAGACCATCTTTCCGAAAGGATATCTGTAGACGGAAGTGACGATGAGCTTACGAGCCTTGCCTCCACCTTGAATCATATGTTTGAAAGGCTTTCCCTTTCTTTTGAAAAGGAAAAGCAGTTTACCTCCGACGTATCCCACGAGCTGAGGACTCCCCTTGCGGTCATAAAGGCCGAATGCGAGTATGCCCTGTCAGGAAAGGCCTCGGAAAAGGATAAGGAAGAAGCCTTACTTGCCATATACAAACAGAGTGAACGCATGGGGAAGATGACAGAACAGCTCCTGATGCTGACGAGAGCGGATAAGGGAAGCCTTAATATGAATATAGAGAGATTGGATCTTTCAAGACTCTTAAGAGAGCTGTGGGATGATCTTGTTCCGGCCGCGGAGTCGGAGTCTCTCTCTGTGAGATCGGATATTGAGAAGGATATATTTGTGTCAGGGGATGAGCTTCTGCTTCTTAGGCTCATGTCAAATCTCATAATGAACGCAATAAAATATAATCGCCCCGGAGGAAGCGTGGAGGTCAGTCTGAAAAGAGAAGGTGAAAGCTGTGTGTTTGCCGTAACTGATACCGGCATAGGGATATCAGAAAAAGATCTGCCCCATATTTGGGACAGATTTTACAGGGCGGAAAAATCCAGAAGCTCCGAAGGCGCAGGGCTCGGCCTCTCCATGGTAAAGTCAATAGCAGAGCTGCACAAGGGAGAGACAGGGGCAGAGAGCAAGCCCTATGAGGGAAGCAGATTTTGGGTCCTGCTTCCCTGCGTCTCATAGAGGTCTGTGCTAAATATCGCAGCTTAAGCCTCTGCAAGTGCTTTTCCCAAGTCCCTGCAGGCTGCCTCGGCCTCCCCATCGGGAGCTTCGTTGCAGATGACAGGCTCCTTTACGATCAGGGCGCCATCCGCCTTGCAAGTCTCCTCCCAATTTCTCATCCATTCTCCATCGCCCCAGCCGTAGGAGCCGAACAGCCCTATCTTTTTCCCTGAGAGCCGGGCCTCGCATGCGCTGAACACAGGCTCGAACTCGCTGTCCTCAAGCTGCTCGGAACCCATAGAGGGGCAGCCGAAAGCCACAGCGTCATAAGCATCCATCATTCCTTCGTTGAAATCATTTACAGAAAATATTGAAACCTCGGCTCCCGAAGCCTTTGCTCCCTCTGCCACAAATCCGGCCATAGCCTCTGTGTTTCCTGTGCCGCTCCAATATACAACAGCTGTCTTGTTCATTTTTTGCACCTCTTTCTTTGTCTTGTTTTTTATGCGCATACAGTAAGCTTTTCTATGTCTCTTCCGGTTTCCCGGAGTTTTACATAGGTATCTCTGCACTTTTTAAACTTTCCGAATTGTCTCTTGGCATCCTCAACATTGCTGTACACCTTCCAGCAGCCTGTAAATTTTGCGTTTTTACCTTTATTCTTGATAAATCCCATCACGTCCCCCGGGGGATAGCCCAGAAATACACCGATCTCATGGGGAAAGTCTTTGTTGCACATGAAGTTCTGCCTCAGTTTTTCTATAGCCTCAAAAGCCTTGCACCCCACATAACCCATAGCCGCAAGCAATTCTTCCGTATCCTTTGCTGTGAGAGCCTCCTCCAGCTTTTTGCTTCTGTATACGTAAATCAAAGCCCGTCCTTTTGACTTCCTCATTATTTGAAAATAGACATCCTTCTTGTTCAAAGTAAGGTTCAGATCTTCAACAGCTTCCGCCAGCTCCCTGTCACTTTCATATCTGCAGTTAAACAGGCTCCCCGTCTTAAGTCCGGCCAAGGTGGGAGAGCAATACTCTATGACCTGTCTCTCTAAGCACATCTCACACGCTCCTTAAGTGCATTGTTTAATGCGGAGGCCGAGCTGCTGTTGACCCAAACTATCTCCACCCCGTTTCTCTTTGCCTCCTGTACAGCGCTTATCATCATCTTGTGAGAAACTGTAGTTGTGAAAAGTATCAAAAGGTCAGGACATCCCAGCTTCTTTTTCATGGATCCGTTTTCCTTCGGAAATACCTTTGCCTTGCATCCGTGGTTTTTGCATATGGTCTCATACTGACCGGTCATCCTCTCATTTCCTCCGACTATAACAACGCTCATATACCTTCTCCTTTTTTAATAAGATACGATCTTTACTGTTTAGTTAGTTTTATCTAACTATTGTGGATTTTTAAGGGCGGTTTCATCCGCCCTAAAATTATGCAAACGCTTAGTTAGCTATTTCTAACTTATTAAATTTTATACCATCCCGGATTTTTTTTGTCAACCGTTATTTTTATTTTCCGGTCGCGATATCATCCAATAGGGGACAGCCACACCTGCCGCTCCTCCGATAATGTTTCCCAGAGTAACGAAAAACAGGTTGTAGACATATCCTGCCCCGCTTATCTCTCCTCCATGGGGAAGTATGAATCCCAAAGTAAGCATGGTCATGTTGGCCACGCTGTGCTCAAAGCCACAGATGACAAAGGTGAATATGCACCAGAAGATCATCATAAGCCTTGCGCTCTCACTCCTCATCCTCAGATTGCACCTCACGGCAAGGCAGACGAGAATGTTACAGAGTACTCCTCTTGCCATAAGCTCCAAGGCGGATAAGGTCGTCTTTGTCTCACAGGCGGAAAGTATGTAGGAGAGGGTATCTCCCGTACCAAGGCCTGTAGCCGCAAATATCAGAGCGCAGAGCACCGAGCCCACAAGATTTCCCACATAGGAAAGTATTAAGATCCTTAAAAGCTCACAGGGGAAAGCCTTCTTTTCAAGCACTCCCACTGTCATCACAAATATATTTCCCGTAAAGAGCTCCGCCCCGGCAAACACCACAAGGCTTAAGGCCGCCGGGAATATGAAAGCGCTTATTATCTTTGTAAAAGGACTTGAGGCTGCTGTAAATATCCCTGCTGCCGTTGACATGGCCAAAACTCCGAGTCCTATGAAAAATCCCGCAAGCACGGATGCCATGAGATAGCCTCTCACGGATCTTTTACAAAACTCTGCCTTTGCGGCCGCAGATGACGCTATAACATCCATATCTTCTGTGAACATATGCTCTCCTTAAGATGTACCACCCTGTATTTTATTTGAACACCTGTATACTATACCGGAAATTTTGCATTATATTCAATTCATACTTAAATAATTTTAAATATTAAAGAAATAATACGGATATTAGTGTATAATAACCATCATAAGGGCAGGATTTTTACCTGCTCAGCTAAAATGTAAAAAGGAGGCTTACTGATTATGTCTGTTGAAGCTTTTAAGAGAAGACTTGACATTGTGAAGGAGAGGCTCGGAAAGGCAGGTATAGGCTGCTTTCTCGTAGGCCCCTCTTCTACGCTTAAATACCTCTCAGGTTACTCAGGAAAGGCTGACGAGAGGCTTCTTGCTCTGGTCATAACTCCCGACAAGGACAGCTTTTTCATAGCCAACAAGCTCTATGAGCCACAGATAAATGACACAGGCTTCACTGATTCCGTATTTTGGAGAGACGGAGAGAATGCCGTAGGTATTCTCGTAAATACTTTAAAGGAGAGAGGAATATCCACCGAAAATATCGCAGTGGACAAATCCATGCCGGGAATGTTCATAATTCCTCTCTGTGACAATTTCCCCTCCTCCAAGGTTATCCTCGGGAACAGCTTCGTCGATGACCTCAGGGTATATAAGGATGAGGAGGAGATGTCCTATATGATGACCGCCTGCAGCAAGGCTTCCGAGGCTCTCAAGGCCACTATCGAAAGAGGCAGCTACTGGCTGGGAAGGACCGAGTCGGAGTTTATGGGGCAGCTTTCTCTGGAAATGACCAACAGGGGCCTTGCTCTCCCCAATATGATAGTCGCTGTAGGGGCAAACGCCGCAGCTCCCCATCATATTACAGGGCAGACCGTAATAGAAAAGGGCAAATGCCTGCTTGTGGACTTTGGAGGAAAATTCAAAAATTACAGTACGGATATGACAAGGACCTTCCACTTCGGAGAGCCGTCAGATGAGTTCAAAAAGGTCTATGATATAGTACTTGAGGCAAACCGCAGGGGAAAGGAAGCCGCCAAAGCCGGAAATCTCCTTCAGGATGTGGACAGGGCTGCAAGAGGCTATATCGCTGAGATGGGCTACGGTGAATATTTCACCCACAGAACAGGTCACGGCATCGGCATAGACGGCCATGAGGGGCCTTCCGCCGAGGAGGGAGAGACCACTCCCATAGCCCCCGGCATGGCTTTCTCCGTGGAGCCGGGTATCTATCTTCCCGGAAAGTTCGGCGTCAGGATCGAGGATCAGGTGCTCATGACAAATGAGGGAGCAAGGATACTCCATGACGTCTCAAGGGAGCTTATGGTAATAAAATAACAGCTTAAAAATAACAACATAAAAATAAGGGCCTCGGTTCCTTTCCGCAGGCCCTTATATCAAGAGGGTTTAATAATGAAATATTCAAGAATACTACGTGTAATATCCTTTATATTGCTGGCAACGACTGTAGGGTATCTTTTTAAAGGCTTATACCTGACAGCATTGCTTGCCTTCCTCGCCGCTGTTGTGGCAAATCCCATGTTCATAAGGCGAGTACGCCTCAACAAGTATGTACACATCGCTCTCTTTGTGATCTTGTTTTTGGCGGCGGTCTACTCCGTACCCTATGACCATATGGAAAGCCTCATTCAGCAGAATATAGAGGAGCAGGCTTCATAATTTTTTACTATTTAACATTTTTCAGAAAGAATCTGTAGGCATTGTCAAAGTAGATCTTGTCTATGGTTTCTTTTTTAATGCCCATCTTTTCCAGATATTCGGCAAAAAGGCCTATCCTGTAGGGGTCGTTTACTTCAGGAGCGTTTGTGACCTCTCCGTCAAAGTCTGTTCCCCAGGCTATAACATCCTCTCCGCCCAGCTCAAGCATATGGTAGATATGCCTGAATATGTCCTCCTTGTTCCTCTCATCCTTCTCGTTGAGGAACTTGGAGAAAATATTTATTCCGCAAAGGCCTCCACGTCTTACGATCTCCTTAAACTGCTCATCTTTAAGGTTTCTCGGATGATTGCAGCAGGCTCTTACATTGGAATGGGAAGCCACAAAAGGCTTCTCTGATACATTTAAGAGGTCTTCAAAGCCGGCGTCATTTAAGTGGGAGCAGTCGACTATCATGCCCACTTCCTCCATGCGCTTTACCGCCGCCTTTCCGAATTCCGTAAGGCCTGTATCGTTGTTGGGGCCTGAGCCCAGCTCATTGGCTCCGTTCCAAACCAGACCCAGCATCTTGAAATTCAGTGAGGCGAAATGATCGATATTGTCCAAGTTCCCGTTTAAGCAGGCGCCGCTCTCTATGGAGCGCATAAAAGCCCACTTTTTCTGAAAAACTATGGTGTCAATGTCAGTTATATCCTCAACTATGCCTATCTTGTCAGGATACTTTGCAGCCTGCATATTGAGATAGTCATAGTAATCATCAACGAATCTTACGGCCTCCTCTCCCCTTATGCTGTCCGGCACAAATACAGCCATGGTCTGAACGGCCTTGTCGAATTTATCGATATCTCTGACCGAGAACTGTGTAGTATTGTTTACATAGTCCTCATTTCTCTTTCTCAATTCCTCTATAGTATCGCAGTGCAGATCAAAAAACTTCATATTTCTCTCTCCTTTATCAGCTTTTATTCTTCTCCCCAGAATTTTAATACCTTTTCCAGCTCATCGGGAGGAGTGGTGACATAGCACACAGGTACAGTAGACCCGGTGGCCTCATACATTTTCCGGGCAAGCTTCTCTCCGAAGGCACCACAGACCTCTATGGCGCCAAAGCCCTCTTCCTTAAGCTTTGCCGCGAGGCTCAATGCCTCCTTCGGATCTCGCACAGTGAGTATGTGCCCCTCTTTTTTTTCTGTGTCAAGTCTTGCTCTGTTCACTTCAGGATCGTAATCCTCGCCCATAATGACCATTGCCCACTTTTTCTTTGTCATCCCTTACCTCCCGACCTTGCCGGTGCATTTTTTATATATATAATATATACTCGGTTTCCGGAAAATAAAAGCTGCCGATTCAGGAAAAAGTTCCTGCAGCCTCTTTTACTTCAAAAGAGCCTTCATAACTCCGTAGTAGGACTCCATTACCTTTGTGAGCTGATCAAGCTCGATGTACTCATTTATAGTATGAGCCAGAGTCTCAAGAGAAGGTCCTACTCCGACAGTCTTTATTCCTGCCTCACCTGCATAGTGGCTTCCGTTTGTGCAGAAGTCGTAGTTTGTAATAGTAGGATTGAGGCCTATAGCCTTCATCTCCTTGTAGATGTTCTGGATCCAATCCTCATTCTTGTCATAGAGCCATGCGGGGAAGAATCTCTCTGCGCTTATGGTCTCACCTGTCCAGCACTTCTCCTCTCCCTTTGAGTAGGATACCTTGGCCTTGAGCTGAGGATCCTCCTTCATCATCTTCTCAAGGAGCTCCTCAAGAGGCTTTAATACTCCCTCCTTAGTCTCTCCCACAAGAAGCCTTCTGTCATAGGTAGCTCTGCAGTAATCAGGCACTACTGAAGCTCCGGGATAGGGTGATGACTTGATGTCAACGAGCTCAAGGATACCGTCTCCAAGTCCGTCCTGATGAGGAGGAGTAAGCTTCTTGATCTCCTCAACGACCTTGCACATCTTGTAGACAGCGTTTATTCCCTTCTGAGGGCTTGCTGAGTGAGCGGGAACTCCGAAGGTCTCAACGACGATCTCGGCTCTTCCTCTCTGACCTATCTTCATGTTGAGCTGTGAAGCCTCGCCGATGATAACATAATCAGGCTTTACATATGCGCTTATCTCCCTGGGAGCAACTCCCTCGAAGCACTCCTCGTGTACAGCTCCTGCCACATAGATGTCTCCGGGGAAATCATAGTTTAAGTCCTTTGCATAGTATGCGGCTGCCGCAAGCATTGCTGAGAGGGCTCCCTTCATATCAGAGGTTCCTCTTCCGTACATCTTTCCGTCTACGATCTCCGCTGCAAAGGGATCATGATCCCACTTTGAAGGATCGGGAACGGGAACTGTGTCCATATGTCCGTCGAAAAGGATCTTCTCTCCGGGCTTTGAACCCTTGATGTGGCAAATGCAGTTGCCGTACTTGTCAACATGCACGTCTGTGAATTTGTGATCGGCACAGAATTTTTTCATCTCCTCAACGACCTTGTCCTCATGGCCGCTGTAGCTCTGAGCCTGAATCATTTTCTGAGTGAATTTGATGAGTTCTTCTTTTCTTTTCTCATTTAACATTGTCATGACTCTTTTACCTCTTTCATTATGCTTTTTTATATTAATTTAAAGACATATCCTTAAGGCTTTACTTAACAAGCTCGTAAAACTCCTTTGACTTCCTCTCAAGCTCAAGGTCCTCGGCAGTCTGGGGTGCTGTGACAGCTGTAAGTGCGCCTGTGGGACATACATCAAGGCAAAGTCCGCAGGAACGGCACTTGTCCATGTCAACTGTCATCTTGGGGAAATCAAGTACTCTTGCGTCATAGCAGCATACAGTCTCACACTTCTTACAGTTTACGCACTTCTTGGTTACACCGTCCTCCTTGAAGGGCTCAAACTTGAAGTCAAGCTTTGCCACATACTCCTTCTTGGGGAAGTTCTTGTGAGCGGCTCTGTTGACATCCTTTACAGAGTCATAGCCAAGCTCCTTAAGCTTCTTTGAAAGGTCATAGCAGAGCTTCTCAACGTACTCAACTCCCTTGAGTATACCTGCTGTGCAGACACCTACTCCCATAGCTCCCGCCATCATGTACTCGATAGCATCCTCGGCCTTCATGACTCCGCCTGAAGCGTAGAGGTTCATAAGCTCAGGATGGTTCCTTGCTATCTCATAGTTGTATCTCATGGCTATAGGCCTCATGGCAGCTCCTGTCATCCATCCGTATCCGTCGCCGCTCATCATCTCAGGGGCAGCCTTGTTTATGTCGATCTTTAAAGTAGGGCCGATGGAGTCTATGGCACAGAGGCCGTCAGCTCCGTGCTCAAGGCACTTTTTGGCTGTAGCCACTGTGTCGGGCCAGTTGCCCGAAAGCTTACAAATTACAGGGATGTTTACGTGCTCCTTGGTATAATCGAGCATGGGAAGAAGAGTGTCCTCTGTGTAGGAAACCAGCTCTATGATGTGAGCTCCCGCTCTCTCCACATCCTCTACTATAGCCTGAGCCTCCTTCAAGGTGTGACCTACGGAGCCTATAACTGTGGCTCCTGCAGCTACAGTCTCAGGGATCTCCTTCTCATACCAGTTGAGTCTGTCAGAATCAGCCCACTTCTCACAGTTGATGAGAGAGTCGTTGTTTACTGTTCCCATGTGGTGAACGGGGTTTATGGCTGCTCCGAGACGAATAGTCTTTGTGACTACAGCTCCCGCTCCTGCCTTGTGTCCCTTTATCATTCCCTCGGCGCCGTAGCAGAGGGGGCCTGATGAAAGGATGTAAGGGCTCTGAAGATGATATCCGCAGAAATCTATGGATATATCTGCTCCTGTAAGCTTATTTTTATCAAACATAATTATTGCTCCTGTATCGCTTTTTAATTATTAAAAGGGGATCTTATTTGTCCATACCGTACCAAACGATGTTCTTCCATCTCTCGGGATCCGTGTCTCCCTCTGTGGAAAACAGAAGTACCTTGGAATCCTTGTCAAGCTTCAATGCTTCCCTCAGCTCCTTATACTCG
>CALWLI010000020.1 GCA_944381485.1 uncultured Lachnospiraceae bacterium | reverse complement strand
CTTTGACACCCTGTTCCGTCTCTTATCTCACCGTTCTTCCCGGTCCGAACGCTAACTTCTTTTCTATTAGCTCCGTTCCTTCTTTTACTGTTTCTTAAGGTCCGTTCTCTCTTCCAGAATCTTCCCTCAGCCTCCTTAAGCTCCTCGCTTATTCGGCTTCTCTCTCTCGGGAATCTTCAGGGTCCGTGTATTAATTCGTCCTTATTCTCTTTTCATTCTGCGTGCAGGTCTCTGCCTGCCCTGTCCTTTTCGGACAGCTGTTCAAGTCTACCGGATTTAAAGATGTTTGTCAACAACTTTTTTCTTTCAGAAAAACTTTTCTTCGGTTTCTCTTTGCTGTGCTACCGTTTTCCGAACAGCGGATTGAATTTTATCACTCGCGTTCACTTCCGTCAAGCACTTTTTGCCTTATTTTTTAATCTTTTTCAGGCTTTTTCTTTGTCACACAAAATCCGGATTTTTTATTCTATATATAGTGTTATAAGCCCACAAGAGAGAGCAAAAACACGCTTATGAGATTATTTTTGTAGAGGTAATTTAAAAAATCGCTCTCTCTTATCTGGCTCATTATCAGAGAAAAATGTTCCCCCAAAGGCAGCCAAGACATTACAAGCATAAATATCCAGATGTAAAAGATCGCCTCGGCAAAGCCTATCCCCGCTCCCATGAGCTGATTCATGCCGCATATTACAGGGAGATTTGTCACAAGGGACAAGAGCCTTATAAGTACTCTTAGGGCAATGCTTACGATTATAAATAACAGTACGAACACGATGGCCTTTATGATCATTTTTGAAAGTGAGCCGGCTATTTGATCTGTCAGTTCGTCTATTCCAAGCCCCTCATATATCCCCTCTCCTATGCCTTCCCTCAATGACTCCGGGAGTAATATCCCATCGGAAAGCCTCTCCTTGTCTCTGTCCGGATCCGGCTCTTCCTCGGAGCTTTCCTCCTCATCCGTCACCAGCTCTCGCATTTTTTCTTGTACGTAGCCGCTTATGTAGGGACTTTCACTTACGAATTCACTGACATAGGGAGTGGCCGCATTTACGACCACCAGAGCTATTATTACCGAGGCGAAAGACAGAGCCATTTTGACAAAGCCTCTGTTGTGCCCATAAAGAGTCATCGCAATAATAAAAATTATTGCGATGAACAAAACTTCTCTTCCTTTTATAAATTCTAATATTTCCATTAATTGATAAAGTCTTCTTCCCTGAGTATCAAAAGTCCGTTTTTGTCATATTTCGAGTTGAACATGCCCTTGATCCTTTTTCCTATAGGAGGCTTTTCCGCTTTGTCCGCCGCCTCCTCTATAAGAGCCTCCGCATTCTCTCTTGTAAGGGGAATGCTGTCCTCCTCCATAAGCTCTATCCTCTCATAGAGGGCCAGCATACTCTTTCCTGTTATGCTGCAGTCTATCTCCGAGGCATACTGACAGCAGTATTTTGCAAACTCGTCGATGTCCATCTCCTCGCCGTCTCCGGCTGCTGCGTGTATGGGCTCATCTCGCCTGTTTACAGGCTCCTCGGGCTCATATTCCTCCTCAAACTCATCCTCCTCGGCCTCGTCATAAGGTTCATCGGAGAAGTCCTCCTCGTAGTCCTCTTCACGGCCCTCGTCGTCATAGGCCTCGTCATCAAACTCTTCATTGGCCTCATCAGGATAATCCTCATAGTCCTCAGACACAATGTCGAATTCTCCTGCCAGAGCCGGATGTCTCTCAACTATGTCCTCAAGCTTTTCAGGAGTATCAGTCAGAACTACTATCATCCCTGAGCGGTCTGTCCTTATCATATCATATATGTCGTCCAGAAGCTTGTCGCTCAGATCTCCGGCCCTCTCTATTATAAGGTCCTTTCCTCTGAGTCTCTCCACAGCCGAGGCGGAAAGCCCCCTCTCATTGAGCTTCAATGCATCCGTCTTTGCCGCTGAGTTCTTGATACCCTTTTCATTGTGGATATACTTGAGCTCGTCTATGGCCGTCTTGAGGCCGTCCTCAGGGTTTACAGCCTCTATCATCATATGATAATGCTCCGTCTCCTCAGTCTCGGCTTTCTCTTCAGGCTCGATCTCTTCTTCTTTTTTATACTCCGGCTCCTCAGAGGCTTCCTCGGAAAGCTCCGGGCTTTCCGGGCTTTGCTCCTCCTCCAAGTGCTCCTCAAGCTGATCGGAGTCATCAGGCTCAAGAGGCTCGGCTTCCTCCGGATCCTCTTTCTTGGCATCCTCAGCCCTCTGCTCCTTGATTTCAGGAGCATCGTCCCTTATTATTATTTTTCTCAGTCTTTCCTTTACAGCCTCGTCAAGTATCTTGGTCTTTTCCGAGTCTGACTCGGAGGGCTCATTTCCGGAGGGCTCTGAGGATATCTTTTTTATCTCCTCTCCCAGGTCCTCCTCAAAGTCATCGTCTATATAGCTCTCCTCGTATGATACGGCCTTCTTGGGCATCTTTTTAAGCATTTCCTCATGCTGTCTCAAATACTCCTCAGCCGCCTTGTCCTCGTCCTCATATCTTTTTATCAGGCTGTTGTCCTCACGGGGCTCCTCATAGTCCCCGGTTTCCACGTAGCTGTCCTCATCCCCGTATCTGTCTTCACCCTCATAGCTGTCCTCATCAGCATAGCCTGACTCATCATTTTCATCGGGATAGTATTCCTCGTCATAGGACCTGTCATCATAAGGCTCCTCATCATAGGAGTCGTCATACCGATCGTCATAACTGTCTTCATCTCTGTATTCCGGTCTTCCCATATTGCGCATGAGATCCATCTGATAATTGCTGAGAGGAGCGTATTTCATCTTCAAGTCCATAGCCTTGTCAGAGTAGCTTCCCAGACCGAACAAGAGCATTATTTTGTCACAAACTCTTACGCACTCGGCTCCTCTTCCCGCTCTGTCATAGAGCTCGGCAAGCTCATAGAGCCATCTCTCATCCGGATCCCCGGAGTTGTACTGTTCAAGGGAATTTACCAGCTGATCTGCCGGCGCTCCTTTGGCCTTCAGTATAAGATACTTCAAAAGGTGCTGTCCGGGATCATCGGGGGCTATGTCCACAAACTCGTGATAAAAGTCCTCCGCCTCCTCTATATCCCCTGATCTTACAGAGAGCTCTGTAAGCTTATATAAAAGTCTTTTTCCCACAGGGGCTCTCTCAAAGGCCAGAAGCAGTATGTCCTTTGCTTCCCTGTAGTCGTTATTTTTTTCATACACGCCCGCAACCATGCTGAGAAGATTGGCATTTCTGACCCTTGACCAGTCAATGCTGTCCGCTATTTTCATAGCGGTCACATAGTCTCCCTCGCTTATCAGCTTTTTTATCTGCTCTACCTTGATATTGAACTCGTACTTGTCCATTTCTGTAATCTCCTCTTCGGGTTTTCACTAAAGCTTAAATCTCTGTCCTGGCATCCAGGGCTCTCTTCAGCGTCACTTCATCTGTATTTTCAAGGTCTCCGCCCACGGGTATCCCGGAGGCTATCCTCGTGACCTTTATGCCTGTAGGTTTTATAAGCCGGCTTATATACATAGCTGTCGTTTCTCCCTCAAGTCCTGAGTTGGTCGCTATTATAACCTCGTCAACTTCAGACTGCAAGCGCTGCATAAGCTCTTTTAGCTTGATATCCTCAGGTCCTATGCCAAGCATTGGAGAAATAGCCCCGTGAAGCACATGGTAGACTCCCTCGTACTCTCCCGTCTTCTCGTAGGCCGCCAGGTCCCTCACGTTTTCCACCACCATTATCTGCCTGTGATTTCTCTTGTCGTTGGCACATATAGGGCAGATGTCTCTGTCCGTCAGCGTATAGCACTCCCTGCAATAGTGCACATTGTCTCTGGCGTCGGTGATGGCAGCTGCCAGAGCGTGGGCCTTCTCCTTGGGCATGTTTACAATATGGAAGGCCAGTCTTTGGGCGCTTTTTATTCCTATGCCGGGAAGTGATGCCAACTCCTCTATAAGACTGCCGATTTTCTCTCCGTAATAATCCATGCTTATCAGATCCCGAGACCGGAAAGTCCTCCTGTAAGCTTTCCGAGGGATGAGGCGTTAGCCTCCTCCATCTGTCTTAAGGCCTCATTTGCAGCAGTCATTATCAGGTCCTCAAGAGTCTCCACATCGTCAGGATCCGCCGCCTCCGGATCTATCTTTACGGCAGTCACCTGCTTTTTCCCGGAAACTGTGATGGAGACCGCGCCTCCCCCTGAGCTTCCTGTAAATTCCTTCTCCTCAAACTCCCTCTGCTGCTCCTCCATCTGGCGCTGCATGCGCTGCGCCTGCTTCATAAGATTATTCATATTTCCGGGCATCATGCCTCCCGGAAATCCTCCCCTTCTTGCCATCGTTTATTCCTCCTGTCTGTCGACTTTGAAATGTATTTTTGAAAGCTCTTCCTCGGTTATCCTGTTTTTGTCCGAGGAGGCCCTGTATGAACCCGAGGTCTCAAGCCTCGCAGTAAATTTCGCGTTTATGTTAAGTCTTTCTCCCGAAAGCTCCTGCAGCCTCTTTAAGCCGTTTTCCGACTTGTTGGTGGCGGCAAGCTTATAGTTTATGCTGTTTGTGAAAACCACTGTAATGACTCCGGGAGTGCTCTCCTCCAATTCCGTGTCCTGAAAGACTATCTTGTTTGAGCCTGAAAGCTCCCTGACAAGAAGAGACCAGTTTTCTCTGAGGCAGGAGAGCTCATCCCCTCCCTTTTTTAGAACAGGCTTTTCTTCTCTTTCAGGAGCCCTTGCCTGTACAGGCAAAGCTTCCTTCTCCTGCAGAGGAGGCCTCTTTACAATGTTTTCCGTATACCGAGGCTTTTCGGGCTTTTCCTCCTCCCTGTACATAAAGCTTATTATCTCCGCCTCAAAAAGTATCCTCTTTTGAGTTGAAAATCTGATCCTGTTTGAGAGCTCCGATAGCCTTGCTATCATCCTTATGAGTCCGAGCTTTCCGATCTTTTCCGAGTCGGCCTTTAAGAGCTCTTTGTCCTCATCGGAGACTTCCATGATCTCCTCGTCAAGGCCTGCGCTTTTTACTATGAGCAGATTTCTGAGGTAAGTGATAAAATCCGTCAGAGCCTGAGGTATCTCGCTCCCCTCTGAAATCATTTTGTTTATGGCATTGAGGGCCCCTGCCGCATCCTGATCCGTCACAGAGTTGAAGAGCTCCGAAAACACCTTGGAGTCCGAGGCCCCCAGCACAGTGAGCACGTCCTCGTAGGACAGAGAGTCCTTATCCTTGAAGGCAAGACACCTGTCCAGGAGACTTACGGCATCTCTCATGGAGCCGTCTCCTCTTAAGGCTATATATCTGAGAGCTCTGTCCTCCGCATCAAAGCCTTCCCTGTCTCTTATCTCTGAAAGCCTTTGAAATATTATATCCGTGCCTATCCTTTTAAAATCATATCTCTGGCATCTGGACAATATGGTGCGGGGGATTTTTTGGGGATCCGTTGTGGCCAGTATGAAGATCACATATGCGGGAGGTTCCTCCAGAGTCTTTAAGAGTGCATTGAAGGCCCCTGTGCTCAGCATGTGGACCTCGTCTATAATATAGACCTTGTACCTTCCCTCCGTGGGAGGATACTCCACCTGCTCCTTTATATCCCTTATGTTGTCCACTCCGTTGTTGCTTGCGGCGTCGATCTCAAACACGTTTATAGAGCTGCCCCCAAGTATTTGGCTGCAGCTTCCGCAGCTGTTGCAGGGATTTCCCTCATCCGGCCGTTCACAGTTGACAGCCCTGGCAAATATTTTTGCTATAGAGGTCTTTCCCGTGCCTCTTGTGCCGCAAAAGAGATAGGCGTGGCCTATTCTACCTGTCTTTATTTGATTTTTAAGTGTCCTTACGATGGCATCCTGGCCTCTGACCTCGTCAAAGGTCATGGGCCTCCATTTGCGGTACAATGCGGTATATGACATATCTGTGTGCTGTCCTTAAAAGCTTAATCTCCGAAACTTATACCTGTGAGCTTTGCCGCCCTTATTATCTCCGACTTAGGGTCTACTGTCTTCAGCTTTCCCGCAATGCTCTTTAAGGGAACCGATACTATCTCGTTGTTCTTTGAGGCAACCATAAGGCCGAACTTTCCCTTGTCAAAAAGCCTTGCCGCCTCCGCTCCCAGCCTTGTGGAGAGGACTCTGTCGTAGGGTGTGGGGGCTCCGCCTCTCTGAGTATGTCCGGGAACGGTTACCCTCACCTCCTGTCCGGTCCTTTCCCCTATCTTTGCAGCCAGCTCGTAGGCCACTGAGGGGTAGGTCTTTTCTTTCTCTTTTTTCTTCTTGAGTTCTTTCTTGGAGAGGACCGCATCCTCCTTTGATATGGCCCCCTCCGCCACTGCTATTATTGAAAAATGCTTTCCGGCTTTTCCTCTCTCCGCCAAAGCCGCGCATATATTGTCCAAATCATAGGGTATCTCGGGAAGCAGTATTATATCCGCTCCGCCTGCTATTCCCGCATATAGAGTGAGCCATCCGACCTTGTGTCCCATGACCTCCACTATAAATACTCTTCCGTGGGAGGCCGCTGTGGTGTGTATATTGTCTATGGCGGCTGTGGCAATGTTTACCGCCGACTGAAATCCGAAGGTCACATCTGTTCCCCAGAGATCGTTGTCTATGGTCTTCGGAAGACCGATAACATTGAGGCCCTCCTCAGAGAGAAGATTGGCTGTCTTTAAGCTTCCGTTTCCTCCCAAAACAAAAAGGCAGTCCAGCTTTAACTTTTTGTAGGTGTGGATCATGGCCTCCACCTTGTTGAGGCCGTTCTCATCCGGCTCACGGATGAGCTTAAAGGGAGTGCGGCTGGTTCCCAGCATAGTTCCTCCCACAGTAAGTATACCCGAGAAATCCTCTCGCTTCATCTCCCTGTAATCGGCGTAGATAAGTCCTCTGTATCCCTCCTCAAAGCCGATTATCTCCACTTCGTCTCCGTAAAGATTATAAAGCGCCTTGGCAATTCCCCTCATGGTGGCATTGAGCGCCTGGCAGTCTCCTCCGCTGGTCAAAAGTCCTACTCTCTTCATAAGAACTCTCCTTCTCACTCTGAATATTTTTTGTGATAAGCCTCCACCGTAAAAAAAGATACTCTCTTAAGTTTATCATTTTACCTGCCTTAATTCAAGTTTTAATACGCTGTGCCTCTTATGCTGACTCTCTCCACGCTCCCCCTCACTATGTCGGCGAAGTTAAGGAGTTCTTCCGCTGAAAACTCCTTGAAACCTCTCTCTCTGTCAAGCACGTTTCCGGAGTCCCTGAAGTTCTGTATATAATAGTCTCCTGCTCCCCTGATGAATTCGGCTATCCCGTAAAAGTCCTCCTTTTTGTGGAGCCCCTTTACAGCAGTGGTCCTGAATTCATAAGCTGTGCTTCCCCTCATCAAAAGGTCCCTCGTCTCCTCTATGCTTTTCATATCCACATAGGGGACTCCGCACACCTTGGGGTAATTCTCCGGGGAGGCCTTTATATCCATGGCAATGTAGTCCACAAGTCCTTCCTCCATCAGTTCTCTGACCAATGAAGGATTGCAGCCGTTGGTGTCCAGCTTAAGCTTAAGGCTGTAGCGGGATTTCAGCTCCCCCATGAACTGTTTCAGGTCTCTCTGTATGGTAGGCTCCCCGCCTGAGATCACCACCCCCTCCAGAGTGTGGCATCTCTTATTGAGGAACTCAAATATCTCCTCCTCGCTGTACTCACTGTCCATGTTTATGTCAAGAAGCTCGGAGTTATGGCAAAACGGGCATCTGTAATTACATCCGCCTGTAAAGATCGTGCAGGCCAAATGCCCGGGATAGTCCAAAAGCGTAGTCTTCATCAATCCGCATATCTTCAAAATATCACCGCCTTTATTGTTTTGCTTTTTTCAGGTCTGTATGCTATAAATTAAGTTGATTTTACTGTCGATTTTTTAGTATAACATATTTCTTACAACAATTATTTTAAAAGTACTTAATTTTTATGGTAAAAATGAGAAGAAAACTTACAGAGGACGAAAAATTCATGCGCTCGGCCATAGCGGAGGCCCGAAAAGCCGAGAAGATAGGTGAGGTCCCCATAGGCTGTGTCATAGTTAAGGACGGTAAGATAATAGCCAGGGGATATAATAAGAGGAAAAAAGAGGGGAACACCCTCTCCCACGCCGAGATAAAAGCCATAGACAAGGCCTGCAAAAAGACCGGCGACTGGCGGCTTGAGGGCTGTTCCATGTATGTGACCCTTGAGCCCTGCCCCATGTGTGCGGGAGCCCTGATCCAGTCCAGGATAGACAAGGTTTTTATAGGCTGCATGAACCCTAAGGCAGGCTGCGCCGGCTCTGTGCTGGATATGTTCTCTGTGGATGGTTTCAATCACCATCCTGAGTGTGTGAGGGGGATCCTTCAGGAAGAGTGCAGTGATATGCTGAAGGAATTTTTCAGAGAGCTGAGAAAAAGGCTCAGGGAAGAAAAGGCCTCCGATGGAAAAGAGCCTCAGTAAATATATAAATAAAAGCCCGGTCTGAAACCGGGCTTTTTTCACAGGAGACTATGCTCTCAATATTTCCGATAGCCTTGCAAAGTCTTCAAGGGAGAGCCTCTCTCCCCTCACATCCTCAGGAAAGCTAAGCTCCCTTAACGCCTCACTTATCTTTTCTCCGGAGAGCTTAAGCTCCCCGTCATTTTTAAGGGCGTTTGTAAGCTTCTTCCTTCTCTGGGAGAAGGCAGCCTTTATGACTCTGAACATATATTCTCTGTCCCTTGTATATACCGGAGGATCGCTGTGGGCCTTGAGGTTTATCACTGCCGAGCCCACATTCGGTCTGGGGATAAAACAGTTTTGTGGCACATTTGCTATTATCTCAGGCTCTGCATAATACTGTACGGCCAGAGACAGCGCTCCGTAGTCCTTTCCTCCCGGAAGGGCCTTCATCCTGTCGGCCACCTCCTTCTGCACCATCACCGTTATGCTTTTAATGGGAGCCCCGCTCTCAAAAAGCCCCATTATGATGGGGGTTGTTATATAGTAGGGAAGGTTTGCCACCACCTTTACAGGTTTGTCCGTCACAGTCTTTAAATCAAGCTTCAGTATGTCCTCATTTATTATCCTTACATTTTCAAAGGGCGAGAGCGTCTTCTCAAGTATGGGTATCAGCTCCCTGTCTATCTCAACTGCTATCACCTCTCCCGCCGCCTCACAGAGGGCCTGGGTCATAGTTCCTATCCCGGGGCCTATCTCCAGAACCGTGTCTTCCTTCGATATATCAGCTCCTCTTATTATCTTTCCAAGCACATTTTCATCGATGAGAAAATTCTGTCCGAAGCGTTTTTTAAAGCTGAATTCATATTCCTTTATGAGCTCTATGGTGTTTTGAGGATTTATTAGCTTCTTATAGTTTTCCATTATATGCTTTGCGGCCTGTGGAGGCTGTCTTCTCCTTTCAGTTTTCCATACAACAATAATACATTGAAAAAGAGCCCCTGTAAAAGGGTTTTGTTCCCTTTCTGCAGACAGCTCTCTGATGATTTCTATAAACACGCATCCTGCTTCGAATAGTCAAGACACACGTATTCGGCACAAACGGCTCCGCCAAGGCTTCCCCACGGCACATAGAGGGCTCTGCTTAGTGCTGCTGTATTCCTACCCTGACACGGTTCGCAGATCTCTATTGCGCGGGACCCCGGCTTCAACACCGGCCATGCCGGACTGCTGTGCGATGAACTACCCTCGGCAGGATATCACCTCTGCTGAAGCGGATTGCAGATACAGGGCACCGCTATCTCCCCGGCTGCGTGAGATTAGATTATAGCTTAAAACTCAAGTGAAAGTCAATATTTATGTTAAAGTCCGGCCTATAAGGACCTGAGTCCGTAGACCTTAAGTCCGTTTTCATAGGTGATCCTTTCCACCTCCTCGGGGCTTATGCCCTTTATCTGTGCTATCTTGTCTCTTACCAGGGGGAGGTAGAGAGAGGAGTTGCGCTCATATCTGTGAGGGGCGGGAGCCAGGTAGGGACAGTCTGTCTCAAGGACTATGTTTTCCATGGGAACTGCTCCCAGGACCTTTGTCAGCTTTCTCTGTCCCTCATAGGTCACAACGCCTCCAAAGCCCAGGTAAAAGCCCATCTTCACATATTCCTTTGCAGTCTCCTGACTGTAGGAGAAGCAGTGGATTATGCCTCCCTTAAGACCGTTTTCGTGGGCCTCTCTCATCATATCCAAGGTGTCCTGTGCGGCATTCCTTGAGTGTATTATGACAGGCATTGAAAGTTCTATGGCAAGCTTCAGCTGCTCCCTGAACCACTTTATCTGGGTTTCCTTGTCCACCTTGTCCTCATATACGCCGAAGCCGTGATAGTCAAGGCCTATCTCCCCGATGGCTACCACCTTCTCATGGGCTGCCATACTTCGGAGTTCATTAAGCCAAGACTCATCCATGTCTCCGCAGTCATCCGGGTGTATGCCCACCGCTCCGCAGAAGAAATCATATTTCTCCGCCAGCTCTATGCTGTTTCTCGATCCCTCAAGCCTCGCTCCCACATTGCAGACCCTGCCTATGCCTGAAGCCTTAAGCTCAGAGAGAAGCTCGTCTCTGTCCATGTCAAATGCCTTGTCATCATAGTGGGCGTGTGTGTCAAAAATCATAACTGTCTCACTCCAAAACTTTCAAAATCCCGGTAGGGCTCTTTCTATCTGTTCCCCAGATATACTATCCCATAAAGCAAAATAAGATGCAGAGGGTAAAAAATGTAAAAGAAATATTTCATGGGGAGATTTCCCCTTTTTCCGTTGTAGAAAAAAATGGGTATGTATGCAAGGATAGCCGTGCAGTAGTAGGGAAAGCTCTCCACAAGGGATATCAATCCTCCCACAAATATCTTGGCCGATCGGTCTCGCCTCAAGAGATAAAAGACGGATATAAGCACCACTCCAACTGCGCTGTAGTCGGATCTTATCAGGTAAGCTATGCCCCCTGTCAGCGCTATGGCAAGATAGGGAAGTATAGGATTCCTCCTCCACCTTCTCATAAGCCACATGGAACAAAGTCCCAGGTATAAGGTAAAGCACACATTCTGATATGAGAATTCAAAGGCTCTGTGAAATACAGCAAGGTCAAAGGGCACCTCTGATATGAGGGCCAGGGCAAGCACTCTCCCCATGTATTTCCTGAGATTTTTGGTGTACATAAAGCCCTCCACCAGAAGGAAGGCCACTATGGGAAAGGCTATTCTTCCTATCATTCTGAGTATCCTTGCAAGGACATAGAGCCTCTCCCCCTCAGGGGTGGCAATGGCCATAGACCAGTATTCCGGGTTGTATCCGTACAGCATGCTGTTCTCTATCAGCATGTATCCTATATGATCACAGAGCATACAAAGGACGGCAATGATTTTTAATTCATTGCCGGTAAACCCTCGTATTCTTCTTCTGTTGAATTTAAGCTGTCCTCTTGCCATTAAATATGAAACCTTTTATCAGCATACCTCAGAGCCTGAGGGCATTTCCTTTTTGTCCGGAGTCATGAGGGAGAGAAGCTCGCCGCTCTCGTCCTCCGCCGCAAGCACCATCCCCTGAGACTCTATTCCGGCGATCTTTCTGGGAGCCAGGTTCACTACCACCATTACCTTTTTGCCCACCATATCCTCCGGCTTGTACCACTTCTTTATGCCGCTTAGCACGGTCCTTGTCTCATTTCCTATTTTTATTGTCTCCTTGAGGAGCTTCTTTGACTTGGGCACCTCCTCACAGGCTATGATCTCACCTATCCTAAGCTCAAGCTTTGCGAAATCATCGTACTCTATAAGAGGCTTGTGCTCCAGGGGCTTTGTGTCCTCGTCTTCAGAGGTCTTCTCCTCTTCCTTCACCTCAGCCTTAGGCATCAGCTCCTCCACCTTCTTCATGACCTCGTTTACGTCAAGGCGGGCAAAGAGCATCTCCGGCTTCTCAGAGACCTTGTTGCCGTTAGGGTAAAGCCCGAAGGTATCCATATCCCATATTGCTCTCTTCTCTGTGTTGAGCTCTGACAGTATCTTTGCCGCAGTCTCAGGCATAAAGCTTGAGAGGAGTGAGGCTCCTATGGTTATGGACTCAGTCAGATTGTAAAGGACGGTCTTAAGTCTCTCCTTCTTGTCCTCATCCTTTGCCAAAGCCCAGGGCATGGTCTCATCTATGTACTTGTTGCTTCTCCTGAATATATTGAAGATCTCTGTGATGGCGTCGGCCACTCTCAGCTCGTCCATCTTCTTTTCGGCCTTCTCGGCACAGTCAAGGACCGTGTTTATAAGGTCCTCATCGATATCCTCGCATACGTCCTCGGTCTCCACCATTCCTCCGAAGTATTTGTTTGTCATGGATATGGTCCTTGACACCAGGTTTCCGAGTATGTTTGCCAGGTCGGAATTATACCTCTCCACCATAAGCTCCCAGCTTATGCTTCCGTCATTGTCAAAGGGCATCTCGTGGAGCACAAAGTAACGCACGGCATCCACACCGAAAAAGTCGGCCAGAGTGTCGGCATAGAGCACATTTCCCTTTGACTTGGACATCTTTCCGTCGGCCATCAATAGCCAGGGATGTCCGAACACCTGCTTCGGAAGAGGCAGGTCAAGAGACATGAGGAAAATAGGCCAGTAAATGGTGTGGAAGCGGATGATGTCCTTTCCTATAAGGTGGAGATCCGCAGGCCAGTATTTCTTGTAAAGCTCGCCGTTGTCTCCGTCAACATCATAGCCGAGGCCGGTTATATAGTTTGTGAGGGCGTCAAGCCACACATATACCACATGCTTAGGGTCAAAGTCCACAGGTATTCCCCAGGTAAAAGAGGTCCTGGAAACACAGAGATCCTGAAGTCCGGGAAGAAGGAAGTTGTTCATCATCTCATTCTTTCTTGAAACAGGCTGAATGAATTCAGGATGCTCGTTTATGTAAGCTATGAGTCTGTCAGCATACTTGCTCATCTTAAAGAAGTATGCCTCCTCCTCCGCCTTCTTTACAGGCCTTCCGCAGTCGGGGCAGCACCCGTCCTTAAGCTGGGATTCGGTCCAAAATGACTCGCAGGGAGTGCAGTACCAGCCCTTGTAGCTGCCCTTGTAGATATCTCCCTTGTCATACATCTTTTTGAATATCTTTTGAACCTGCTTTACATGGTCCTCGTCTGTAGTGCGGATAAACTTGTCGTAGGAGGTGTCCATCTTATCCCAGATGCGCTTCACCTCGGAAGCCACCTTGTCCACGTACTCCTTGGGTGTGACTCCGGCCTCCTCCGCTTTGAGCTCTATCTTCTGGCCATGCTCATCTGTTCCTGTCTGGAAAAATACGTCATAGCCCTGTTCTCTCTTAAATCTTGCTATGGCATCAGCAAGTACTATCTCATAGGTATTGCCTATGTGAGGCTTTCCCGATGTATATGCAATGGCTGTAGTGATATAATATGGAATTCCTTTATTTCTGTTCTCTCCCATTCTCGCCTTCTCCTTATAACTTGTTGTAAACAAAATACAGCAGCAATAGTCTGCTACTGTATTTTACCATAAAAATCAGGTTTTTCAATTTTTATATGCAAATTCGCCTGATTTACGTTCTGTCGTACTCGTCGGTAAACTCGAAGCTTCCGTAGTCCTTTCCACCCGCCTTGATCTCAAGCTGAGTCAGACCCAGGTTCTCGGTATAGGTGTCTGTTATGCAGGCAAGCACCTGCTCCTCCTTGGCCTTTGTATATACAGGGCTGAGCTCGGAAAGCTCAAGAACCGCTGTTCCGTCACCGTTGTCCGTAAAGTTTACTATCTCTGTGTCCTCTGAGAGCACGCCGTTTATTATCAGTCTCTCCATAAGTGTGTCGGCTGTTATCTCCTCAACCACATCCATCTGCTGGAAAACTCCTGTGGAGTCCACACAGTATACGGAAACTATCTCCTGTGCCTCCTCGGCTGAAGTGTTCCTCTTGTCCGGAGGAAGGTCCGACTGATCCGCAGTGGTGGTAGGAAGAAGCCCCGGGCCTCCGTTGACTCCTGTGGGCACCTCGCCTTCAGCAAAGGTCACTGCCTCCGTCTCCGGCTCCTCGGTCTCCTGAAGAGCCTCCTCTGTGGAGGACTGCTCCTCCATCTCCGAGGGAGCCTCCTCTGTCTGCACCTGTATATTGGAAGGCGTGCAGGCGGAAAAGCTCATCGCCGCAGCCGTCAAAACTACTGCCAAAAATAATCTTCTCATGAAAAATATGCCTCCTAATTTTGCTGAGTATTAGCGAAGCTTCTGAAGAAATCCGTCAGCCTTACCAAAAGATTTCTCAAAAATTCCATCTCGTCCGCATTGAGGTTTTCCGCGATCTTGTCCACCATGGCCTTGTGGAATCTCGCATGGTTTTCGTAGGCGCTTCTGCCCTTTGCTGTAAGGCTTATGTTTACCCGTCTTCTGTCCTTCTCGCTTCTGTTCCTGTCCACATAGCCCTTCTTTACCAGGCTGTTCATGGCAATGGTCAGAGTTCCTACAGTTACGGAAAGCTCCTTTGCTATAGCCGTCATATTTTTAGGTTCCCCTATGCCTATGGCGTCTATAACATGGATGTCATTAATTGTCAGATCGTCAAAGTCCGATGTGGCCAGTGCCCTCTCCTCAAGGGAATTGATATCCCTGAAAAGATTTACCAGCACATCATTCATCCTTTCCAAGCAATCCATATATTTCCTCATGCTTTTCTCAAAGCTTCTTACTGATTATACTTAATTATTTGGCTTAAAACTCTAACAAATACTTAAGCTATGCTTAAGATTTGCTGTATTCGGTCCGTATTAAAAGCTCCTGAACCTGTCGTATCTCTCAGCTGTCATCTCCTCAGGAGACTTGTCCTTGTATCTTCCGAAGAAGTCTGCTATCTCCTCATCCATGCGCTTTGACAGCTCAGCTATATTCTTTGCGGAGGCGGGCTCATCCTCCCTTATGATCTTTTCTATCACTCCAAGGCTCTTTAGATCCGAGGCTGTGATCTTCATGACCTCTGACGCCTCAGGCGCCTTCTTTGAGTCCTTGTAGAGTATGGAGGCGAATCCCTCCGGGCTCAAAATAGAGTAGATGGCGTTCTCAAGCATCCACACCTCGTTTGATACGGCAAGGGCGAGAGCTCCGCCGCTTCCTCCCTCTCCTATAACTATGCTGAGCACAGGGACCTTTATTCCACTCATCTCGTAGAGGCAGCGGGCTATGGCCTCTCCCTGACCTCTCTCCTCCGACTCCATTCCGGGGTAAGCACCGGGGGTGTCTATGAAACAGATCACGGGACGTCCGAAATCTCCCGCCTCCTTCATGAGCCTCAAGGCCTTCCTGTAACCCTCGGGAAGAGGCATTCCGAAGTTTCTCAAAATATTGTCCTTTGTGTTTTTGCCCTTCTGCTGGGCTATGACAGTGACCGGAAGTCCGTGGAAGTATGCCGTTCCGCCTATGACCGCGCCGTCATCTCCGAAGCATCTGTCACCGTGAAGCTCTGTAAAGTCGTCAAAAAGTATGTCTATATAGTCCTTTGCAGTAGGCCTCTTGGGATCCCTTGACAGGTTTACTCTCTCCCATGCAGTAAGCTCTGCTCCGGGCTTTGCCTCATCTGCTGTCCTCTCCGCCTCATTGACATCCTTCTTGGCATTAAATGATTTTAAAGCTTTCTCTATCTCATCCCTGTCATGCATCTTTATGAGCCTTGAGATAACCTCTCTCTGCTCTTCTCTTCCCACTATGGCATCCACAAAGCCGTGCTTTAAGAGGAACTCGGATTTCTGGAAGCCCTCGGGAAGCTTCTGCCTTATGGTCTGCTCTATGACTCTGGGGCCGGCGAAGCCTATGAGAGCCTTGGGCTCAGCCAGGATCACATCTCCCAGCATGGCAAAGCTTGCGGTGACTCCTCCTGTGGTGGGATTTGTCAGAACCGATATGTACAAAAGCCCTGCATCGTGATGCCTCTTTATGGCCTGAGCTGTCTTTGCCATCTGCATGAGGCTTATGATACCCTCCTGCATGCGGGCTCCGCCTGAGCAGCAATATATCACTATGGGAAGTCTCATCTCTGTAGCCTTCTCTATGGCTCTTGTGATCTTCTCTCCCACATTGTGGCCCATGGAGCTCATTATGAATCTGCCGTCGCAGACACAGAGCACCGCAGCTTCACCGTTTATGCGGCAGAGTCCGCTTATGACAGCCTCGTTGAGCTTGAACTTCTCCCTTGTGGCCTCAGTCTTTGCCTTGTATCCGGGGAAATCCAGAGGATTTACAAAGGGCATGTCCTTGTCCCACTCCTCAAAGCTTCCCTCGTCGCAGAGTATCTCCACCCTTCTGTAGGCGTGTACCCTGAAGTAGCCTCCGCAGCGAGGACATCTGTAAAGATTCTTTCTGACATCCTCTGTAAGTATGGGCTTCCCGCAAAAATTACACTTTTTCCACATATTGTCAGGGATCTCGGGGATGTTCTTTCCCTCGTTTCCGGAAGCAGCCGAGACTGTGGCTGCAGTACTCAAAACATCCTTGCTCTTCCCTTTTCTCTTCTCTAAAATATCTCTGAGCATAATTCCTTCCCTTTATATTGTTCGGTTTTGACTCTCTATAGGTTCTTCGCTCCCTTTACGTACTCGGGAAAATATTTCGGTATGAAGTCGGTGCTTATATCCCCGTCCTCAAAGGCCTTGCTGTTTATTATGTCGTACTCAAAATCTATATTTGTGTCTATACCCTCAATGACCAGCTCCCCCAGGGCAGAGCGCATCTTTGCTATGGCCTCTTTTCTGTCCTTTCCGTAAACTATGAGCTTTAAAAGCATGGAGTCATAGTTGGGGGGAACCGAGTAATCACTGTATATATGGCTGTCTATCCTCACTCCGTTTCCTCCGGGAAGATGGATATCTGTTATCTTTCCGGGGCATGGCCTGAAGTTCTTTGCCGGATTTTCCGCGTTTATCCTGCACTCAATGGCATGGCCCTTTATCTTTATGTCCTCAGGCTTTACAGAGAGCTTTTCTCCTGCAGCCACCCTTATCTGTTCCTTTATGAGATCTACTCCTGAGACAAACTCTGTCACCGGGTGCTCCACCTGGATACGGGTGTTCATCTCCATAAAGTAAAAGCTCTTGTCCTCGTCCAAGAGAAATTCTATGGTTCCCGCATTCTCGTATCCCACAGCCTTTGCAGCCTTGACGGCGGTCTCACCCATCCTCTCTCTGAGCTCCGGGCTTATGACATCGCAGGGGGATTCCTCCAGCACCTTCTGATGTCTCCTCTGAATAGAGCAGTCTCTCTCTCCCAGATGGACCACATTCCCGAAGGAATCCGCCATGATCTGGAATTCTATGTGTCTGGGCTTCTTTATATATTTTTCAATATACATGCTGTTGTCACCGAAGCCCTTCTCCGCCTCCAGCTGTGCGGCATTGAAGGCTTCCTTGAAGCCATCCTCGCTCTCGGCCACTCTCATTCCTCGGCCTCCGCCCCCTGCTGAAGCCTTTATTATTACAGGAAAGCCTATGTTCTTTGCCTGTAAGAGAGCTTTATCTGCATCATACAAAGCTTCCTTGGTTCCGGGTATTACGGGAACGCCCGCCGCTGCCATGGTGTTTCTCGCCTCGGACTTATTTCCCATCTTGTCTATTATCTCGGGAGAAGGTCCTATGAATTTGATGTTACATTGCCTGCACAGATCCGCAAACTTCGCATTCTCCGAGAGAAAGCCGAAGCCGGGATGTATGGCCTCAGCCTTTACCGCTGCAGCAGCGGATATTATGGCGCTCATATTCAAATAGCTCTCGGAGGAATTCGCGGGTCCTATACATATTGCCTCGTCTGCAAGTATGGTGTGGAGGCTGTCTCTGTCCGCCTCCGAGTAGACGGCCACAGACCTTATGCCCATCTCTCTCAGGGCCCTTATTATCCTTACAGCTATCTCGCCTCGGTTTGCTATCAAAACTTTACCGAACATTTGTATCCTCCTTAGCCCGCAACAAAGGTAAGCTCCGCCATGGCGGCTACCTTTCCGTCAACTGTGGCAACAGCCTTGCCCACTCCTATAGGGCCCTTTTTCTTTATGATCTCGCACTCAAGCCTGAGCTTGTCCCCGGGAACCACCTTTTTTTTGAATTTTGCCGAGTTTATGGCTCCAAAGTAAGCCGTCTTTCCCTTCATGTCCTCCTGTGAGAGTATGGCCACAGCTCCCGTCTGAGCCAGAGCCTCTATTATGAGCACTCCCGGCATTACCGGCTCTCCGGGGAAGTGTCCCCTGAAATAGGGCTCGTCAAACGTAACACATTTATAACCTACCGCCTTCTCACCCGGCACCAGCTCCTCTATGCTGTCCACAAGAAGGAAAGGATGTCTGTGAGGTATTATCTCCATTATTTCTTTTATTCCCATCATGGTCTTTTCTCCCTTAATTCCCTTTGTAATTTCAGGCCCTTAAATTTTATAGGACTGCCTTAAAGGGCAGCCCCAAATAACGGATCCGATCAAGCTATCCTGAACAGAGGCTGTCCGTACTCAACCACATCCTCGTTGTTTACCAGTATCTCCTCAACAGTTCCGTCAAACTCCGATTCTATCTCGTTCATCAGCTTCATAGCCTCTATGATGCCGAGCACCTGACCCTTCTTCACCTTGTCTCCGGGCTTTACAAAGGGCTCCTCCTCCGGCGATGCCGCAGCATAAAAGGTTCCCACAAGAGGAGACTTTACTATGTTTCCTCCCTTGTCCTTTGAAGCTTCCTCCTTTGAAGGCTCAGGAAGCTTCTCCTCCGGGCTCTCCTTAAGGGCTTCATTTGCTGCTGCAGGCAAAGACATTGCGGGAAGGGGTGCCGCTCCGGCATTCTGCTGAAGTATTACAGGCTCATGTCCTCTTCTTAAGGCCAGTCTCAAGTTGCCCTCGCAGAGCTCGAAGCTGCTCAGGTCATGCTCTTCCATGGCCTTCATTATTGTGATGATTTCTTCTGCTTTCATAATTTATCCCCTCCGAAATTATTCTCTGAATTTGGAAACTAGAAGGCTGGCATTATGTCCTCCGAATCCGAGAGAGTTGCTTATGACATTGTTTACTTCCATCTCGAAGCCCTCTCCCATGCAGTAATCCAGATCCAATTCCTCATCTCTTACCGTAAGTCCTGCCGTCTTATGTATAAAGCTGTCGGTAATGGACTTTACGCAGGCTATGAACTCTATGCCTCCTGCCGCTCCCAAAAGATGGCCTGTCATGGACTTTGTTGAATTTATCTTAAGCTTTCCTGCGTGATCTCCGAAGGCAAGCTTTATGGCTCTGGTCTCAAAGAGATCGTTGTGGTGAGTGCTTGTTCCGTGAGCATTTATATAGTCGATGTCCTCAGGTTTAAGCCCGCCGTCCTTTATGGCGTACTCCATGGCCTTTGCGGCTCCGCTTCCGTCCTCGGCAGGGGAGGTTATGTGATAGGCATCGCAGGTAGCTCCGTATCCCTTGATCTCCGCGTAGATATGGGCACCTCTCTTCTTTGCATGCTCCAGCTCCTCCAGGACTACTATGCCTGCTCCCTCACCCATTACAAATCCTGATCTCTCCTTGTCAAAGGGTATGGATGCTCTCAAAGGGTCCTCAGCTGTGGTAAGAGCAGTTATCTTTGTGAAGCCCGCCACTGAAAGAGGTGTTATGGATGCCTCCGTTCCTCCCGCAAGCATCACCTCCGCATCTCCGTACTGTATGGATCTGAAAGCCTCACCTATACAGTGGGAGCCTGTGGCGCAGGCTGTGACCACATTTATGTTCTTTCCCTTAAGTCCGTAGGCTATGGCTATATTTCCTGCGGCCATATTGCTTATCATGCGGGGTATGAGCAGGGGATCAACCCTTGAGGGCCCCTTCTCCAGAAGCTTTTTCTCTCCGTCCTCCATGATCTGCATTCCGCCTATGCCTGAGCCCACAGATACTCCTACTCTGAAAGGATCCTCTTTCTCCACATCTATACCGGCATCTTTAAGAGCTTCACCTGCAGCTGCCACCGCATATCTCGAGAAGGGCTCCATCCTCTTTGCCGCCTTCTCATCAGGAAGCTTGCTCATGTCAAAATCCTTGACCTCTGCCGCCAGCTTTACCTTAAAGTCGGCCGTGTCAAAATATGTTATAGCTCCGATGCCGGGTCTGCCTGCCTTAAGGCTGTCCCAGAATTCCTCCACACTGTTTCCGATGGGAGTGATGGCTCCCATTCCGGTTATTACAACTCTCCTTGACATATCCACCTCTTCCCGGATATACCTGTCCGGTTATATTTATGAAATGAAATTTACATGGCCATTCCGCCGTCTACACAGATGACCTGTCCTGTTATATATCCGCTATTTTCCTCAGCCAAAAAGGCTACGGTCCGGGCCACATCCTCAGGCTTTCCGAAGTGCTTAAGGGGTATCTGCTCGGTTACGGCAGTCTTAACCTTTTCACTTAAGGCATCCGTCATGTCCGTCTCTATGAAGCCCGGAGCAACGGCATTTACTGTTATGCCCCTTGATGCCAGCTCTCTTGCGGCAGACTTTGTAAGTCCTATTATGCCTGCCTTTGAGGCCGAGTAGTTTGCCTGTCCGGCATTTCCCATAACTCCTGATACGGAGGAGATGTTGATGATCCTTCCGCATCTCTGCTTTATCATGTATTTTGACGCATGTCTTATGCAGTTGAAGCTTCCCTTAAGATTAGTCTCTATAACCCTGTCAAAGTCCTCCTCACTCATTCGCATAAGGAGTCCGTCCCTGGTTATCCCCGCATTGTTTACAAGTATGTCTATGCGTCCGAAGTCCTCAACGATCTTTGATATCATAGCCTCCGCTTCAGAAAAATCCGAAACATTGCACTTTATGGCGACAGCTTTGCCGCCCTTATCGCAGATCTCCTTTACAACCTCCTCCGCCTTGTCCGCGGAACCGTTGTAATTAACTATTACAGCTGCTCCCAGCTCGGCGAGAAGCAGAGCTGTAGCTCTTCCTATGCCCTTTGACGCTCCTGTTACAAGGGCTGTCTTGCCATTAAGCATTTAATATACCTCCGGCCTTCTCTATGTCTTCAGGCTTCTCTATATTGAGTACCCTGATGTTTTCTACCTTATCCTTGTTTTCAAAACTTCTCGTGATCTTTTTCATGAAGCCCGAGAGTGTCTTTCCGGGACCTATCTCTACGAAGGTATCCACTCCCTCCTCTATCATGAGCTCAATGCTCTGCTGCCATCTCACCGATGATGATATCTGTCTCACAAGAAGCGGTTTTATCTCCTCCTTGTCCCTTACATAATCCCCGGTCACATTGGAGATGTAGGGGTGGGAGAGAGCTTTGAATTCCGACTGCGAGAGGACCTGTGACAGCCTCTCTCCGGCAGTCTCAAGAAGAGGAGAGTGGAAGGGGCCTGATACGTTCAGCTTGACCACTCTCTTTGCCCCTCCTGCCGTCAGCTTTTCCGCTGCCTTTTCCACGGCCTCGGCTCTTCCTGTTATAACTGTCTGTCCGGGGCAGTTGTAGTTCGCTATGTATGCCCCTTCCGTGTCCGAAACGATCTCTTCTATGGTCTTTTGATCAAGGCCGAGGACCGCCGCCATGGCTCCTCTGCCCTCGGGAACAGCCTCTTCCATCAGTTTTCCCCTTATGCTCACAAGACTGACCGCCTCAAGTATGTCCATGGCTCCAGCCTCTGCTATGGCGCTGTACTCGCCCAGGCTCAGGCCTGCGCTTATATCAGCCTTAAGGCCTGTCCTCTCCTTGAGAAGCTTTGTGGCCGCCAGCTCCATGAGCACCATTGCAGGCTGGGTATACTCGGTCTTATCCAAAAGCTTGTTTTCCTCAAAACATATTTCAGATATGTTATAGCCCAGCACATCGCAGGCACTGCTGTAGAGCTCCCTCACCGCATCGCTGCTGTCGTAGAGCTCTCTGCCCATTCCTATGTACTGTGCCCCCTGTCCGGGGTAGATGAAAGCTGTCTTTCCCATTTTTAACTCCATTTTTTATTTAAAAGCTTTTCACACTCATCTGACATGTTGTGAACTATGTCCTCGCAGGATTCTATATCGTGTATAAGACCTGCGATCTGTCCTGCCATCACTGTGCCGGTCTTTACATCTCCCTCCTGAACAGCTCTTCTCAGAGCTCCCAGAGTAAGGTGCTCCAGCTCCTCAAAAGGCTTTCCCTCGGCTTCAAGCTTCAGGTACTCTCTCGTCATTTGGTTTCTGAGACCTCTGACAGGATGTCCGTGGCTCCTTCCTGTGACTGTGGAGTCGATGTCCTTGGCGTTTACTATCTTATCCTTGTAGTTCTGATGAACCACCGCCTCCTTTGAGGCCACGAACCTGGTACCCACCTGGACACCCTCTGCTCCCAGCATAAGGGCTGCCGCCATTCCTCTTCCGTCAGCTATGCCTCCTGCTGCGATAACAGGTATCTTCACGGCGTCCACCACCTGAGGTACAAGAGTCATGGTAGTAGCTTCACCTATATGTCCTCCGGACTCGGTGCCCTCGGCCACGACTGCGTCCACCCCAGCCTTTTCCATCATCCTTGCAAGGGCCACCGAGGCAACCACCGGGATCACGGTTATTCCGGCCTGCTTCCACATTTCTATGTACTGCCCGGGATTTCCCGCTCCGGGAAATACTACCTTTACTCCCTCTTCCACAACTACCTTGGCCACATCCGGAGCATACGGACTCATGAGCATTACATTTACGCCGAAGGGCTTGTCAGTCATCTCACGGCACTGCCTGATCATGTCCCTCACCACTTCGCCCGGTGCATTTGCCCCGCCTATAACTCCCAAGCCTCCGGCATTGGAAACGGCTGCAGCCAGATGCTGCTCTGCCACCCATGCCATTCCGCCCTGTATTATGGGATATTCTGTCCCGAGTAATTCTGTAATTCTTGTCTTCATCTGCATCCCTCCGGAAAAAAGCCGGGAAAGCTTTTTAAGCTTTCCTGACTAGTCTTCCACACCTTTTGCTTTAAGATAGTTGATAACGTCTCCCACTGTGGCCATGTTCTCAAGATCCTCTGCAGGTATCTCAACTCCGTACTCATCCTCCAGGTTTGTAACCAGCTCAAAGAGGTCCAGTGAATCAGCTCCAAGATCATCCTTGAAGTTTGACTCCATTGTCACTTCCTCAGCGTTTACTCCCAACTGATCAGCAATAATTTCCTTCATTTTCTCCAACATAGCTTTTCTCTCCTTCGTTTATAAATAAATTTATACTATTTCTATATATGTTATTAATAAGCTTTTGTCAATCAATACTTGAGAAGCACAGCTCCATAGGCAAGGCCCGCTCCGAAGCCTGCAAAGCAGAGCATATCCCCCCTTGAGATCTTTCCTTCTCTCACAAGCTCATCCAGCATTATCGGGATACTTGCCCCCGAGGTGTTTCCGTACCTCTCTATATTGTGGGGGAACTTGTCCATGGGCTCCTTCAGTCTCTTGGACACAGCCTCTATTATCCTGATATTTGCCTGGTGAAGTATGTAGTACTTTATCTCCTCACACTTTCCGGCTTCTGCCGCCTCTCTTATGACCTCGGGAGTCTTCCTTACGGCAAAGTCATACACCCTCTTTCCGTCCATGGCCATGCAGGCCTTGTCGGCCTCATTAAAGTACATGGCCTTGCTGTATAGGGCCTTGTCACCGCTTCCCGCAGAGTGAAGCACTGTCTTTATGATTCCGCTTTCCCCTGAGGATGCGCTCAGTATGGCTGCTCCCGCACCGTCTCCGAAAAGCACTGCGGTGCCTCTGTCAGACCAATCTATGAGCCTCGAGAGCACGTCCACTCCTACCACCAGAATGTTTTTGTACACCCCTGATCTTATATAGGCATCGGCAACGCTCAAGGCAGCTATGAATCCGGTGCAGGCAAGACTCATGTCAAAGGCTCCCGCTCTCTCAAGCCCTAAGGCCTCCTGCAGTCTGCAGGCTGTTGCGGGAAAGCTGAAATCCGGAGTGCTGGTGGCAACAATTACCAAATCGATATCATTTTTCTCTCTGAAGGAAGCCTTCTCACCTTCAGGCCTTGCCTCCGCATTCTCGATAGCCTTTCTGCAGGCTCCCAGAGCCAAGAGAAAGCCCTTTTCCTCGGCAGGGAATTCCTCGTCGGCAATATGCCTCTCGCCTATGCCTGTGCGAGTCCTTATCCACTCGTCATTTGTATCCATGACCTTTGCAAGATCATCATTTGTCACTGTTTTTTCGGGTACATATGCCCCTGTCGAAATTATTTCAGCTGTCATAATATGTTCCAATCTCCGGAAAATTATATTTTTCAGATACCACTGAAAATACTTTGATGACAATATGTTTTGAATTTCAAAGTATTATTATAATAACTATTCACTTCAAGTCAATATATTTTATTAAATCTTAATTTTTAGGCTCTGCTAACCGGAAGGATCTTATTCCGGAACTATCTCTATCCAGTATCCGTCCGGATCATTTATGAAATAGATACCCATCTCCGGGTTCTCAAAGCATATGCAGCCCATCTCCTCGTGGCGTCTGTGCCACTCATCGTATTCGTCTGTCTTTAAAGCCACATGGAACTCCTCATCTCCGAGATCATAGGGCTCTTTTCTGTCCTTCAGCCAGGTAAGCTCCAAGGTGAATTCGGTCACTCCGTCTGTCAGATAGACTATGCGGTAGGAGCCCTTCTCATCCCTCTTTTCTCTCTTTACAGTAAGGCCCAGAGCGTCATTATAAAATTTAATGCTCTTTTCCATGTCCAGTACGTTGAAGTTAAAATGATTGAATTTTATCACAGCTTTTCATCTCCTTTATATAATATGTCGTGGTTTACGGTTTCATAGAAGGCCTTTCTTATGCTTTTGTAGTCGTTCCTGTACCTGTGCATAAGGACCATCAGCTTTGTTATGGTGGCCTCCAGGGTCATGTCATAGGCCTCTATGAGATTGAAGGCCTTTTTTATCCTCTGCCCCACCTCATATATCTCCATATTGCTGCCCTCGTTCACCACCTGGGTGGCCATGACGACTATCTTGCCCTTTGATATCCACTTGTTCATCTGTATGAAAAACTCATCTGAAAGCTTTTCAGGTATGCCTCCCACACCGAAACTCTCTATGACTATGCAGTCATAGTTTTGAAACAGATATTCAAGTATATCCGGCCTCATTCCCGGGATAAGCTTCAGCACTATTATGCTCTCACACAGTTCCTTCAGAAAGCTTACCGGCTCGGAATACCTCTCCGGGGGAAGGTATCTTATTATCTTTCCGTCCCTGATCACAGCAAGCTCCGGAAAATTCACGCTGTAAAAGGCGTTGTAGCTCTTTGCCCTCATCTTTTTAGCTCTGGTTCCGGCTATAACATTTCCGTCAAATACTATGCTGACCCCAGAGGATTCATCATTTGCAGCATACAATATACTGTCGGTAAGGTTTTTTCTTCCGTCTGTGATATCCAGATTTATGGGCTTTTGGGATCCGGTTATAACTATGGGCTTGTTGGAGTTCCTTATCATGTAGGACAGCGCCGCCGAGGTGTAGGCCATGGTATCCGTGCCGTGGCAGACAACAAAGCCGTCATAGTCCTCATAATACTTTTCAATGGTCTCCACTATAGAGCACCAGTGGGAGGGTGTCATATTGGTGGAGTCTATATTAAATATCTGAACAGCATCCACGCTTATGTCCCCTGAAGATCGTATATCAGGTATATACGACAGTATCTCCTCCGCAGAAAGTGCAGGGGACAGGCCGTTTGCTGTCTTTCCCGATGCTATGGTCCCTCCCGTGCACACAAGCAATACCCTTCTCATATAAGATATGACCTCCATAAATTTAAATTTCTGTAATATTTACAGCTCAAAGCTCTCTCCCCGCCTTCTTATCTCAACAAATCTCGGAGGCCTTGAGAGAAAGCTCACTTCCCCTTTTTCAAGCCTTTCCGAGTATCTTTTTACTATATTGAAGTCTCCCCAAAAATGCATGGGAAACACCGTACCCACATGGACTCTTGAGAGTATGGTATCCATCCCCCAAAACTCGGAGCTCTCCTGCCTGGGGTCAAGGACGAGAAAAGCCACGTCCATGGTTTTATTCTCTATTCTCAAAAGCTCTGAGAAAAAATCTCCTTTGGCCTTCAGATTATCCTCCTTAGGCTCTCCCGGCCAGTCCCACCACTGGAAATCCCCTGCGTGGAATATGGTTTTTCCCTCAGCTGTCACTATGAAGGCAACTCCGAGATCGGTTGATCTTAAGGTCTCCGTCTCTATCCCCTCTCCTGAAAAGGGGCTTATCTTTTTCCTTTCGTGGGGCTCCATAAAAATGACCTGCTCCCGAACCCTCTCGGAAAGCTCCTTCCCAAGATCCATAAGATCTCCCTCAAATTCCTCTGCTATATCATAGGAGAGTATATATCTTACTTTTGTAAAGCTGTCCGAAAGCTTGAATATCTCTGTATTATAGTGGTCATAATGGCTGTGAGAGGAAAAGACATACAGCTCCTTTTCCCTGTCCATGTCGGGTAGTTCTCCCCTGTAGTAATCAAACAGCAGATACTTGTCAGAAAGCTCCACTAAAAACGAGCTGTGATCTATGAATGTAACCTTCATCTGTCCCCTCCTCACTCTCCTTTATTGAGCTCTCTGTAAATATCTCTCTTCGATACTCCCCTATCCTTTGCCACCGCTTTCATGGCCTCTTTTCTGTCCATTCCCCGGGACAGGTAAATATTCATATGCTCCCAAAGATCCATGTCGGAATAAGCGGCTGTTCTCTCGCTCTCCAGCTCCTCGCTGCTCTTTCCTTCTATACAGAGCACATACTCTCCCCTGGGCTCCAGGTCCACAGCCTCACCAAGGCTTGTCCTTATTATCTCCTCATGCTTTTTTGTGAGCTCTCTGCACAGGCTTATCCTTCGCCCCTCCCCCAAAAGATCTCTCAGCTCGCATAGAGTCTTTTTCAATCTGTGAGGAGCCTCATAGAGTATTATCGTCCTCTCCTCATCCTTTAGCCTTAAAAGCACCTTGTCTCTCTCCCTCTTCTTCTTTACAGGGGGAAGGAAGCCCTCAAAGACAAAGGCTCCGGTGGAAAGGCCGCTGAGGCTCAAGGCCGTTATGACGGCGCTGGGTCCCGGGAGGGAGGTCACCTCTATCCCCGCCTCTATGCATTTTTTTACCAGTTCCTCCCCGGGATCGGATATGCAGGGAGTCCCCGCATCGGTTATGACCGCAACATTTTTTCCCGACAGTATCTTTTCCACCAGCTCATCCGCCTTTTCATACTTGTTGAACTCGTGGTAGCTGGTCATAGGGGTCTTTATATCAAAGTGATTCAAAAGCTTTATCGAGTTTCTCGTATCCTCCGCGGCTATTATGTCGGCACTTCTTAAAACGTCAAGGACCCTCGGAGTTATATCTCCGAGGTTCCCTATGGGCGTAGCGCAAATATAGAGCTTTCCTCTTTCCATTTCCACCTTATGTCTCCCGTTTTTAAACTGTAAAAAACTTATATACCGTGCGGCTCTCAAAGGTCTCAAAAGCCCTGAGCACAGGCTGACGGAATGTGGGGATATTTATGGCATTGGGGTAAAACTGGGTCTCAAAGGCATATCCGCCCCTTCTCTGATAGCGTGCTCCTCCCTTTCCTGTCTCCTTCCCGGAAAGACCGTTTCCTGTGTAAAACTGTATGCCCTCACAGTCAGTATATATTTCCATGCTTCTTCCGCTCTCGGGATCATAGGCTCCCGCACAGGGCTTTCCTGTTCCTCCCTTATTGATGCAGAAATTGTGGTCATATCCTCCGCCGTATTTGAGCTGGATGAGGTCCTCCTCAATATCCCTGTCGATAGCCTTTCTCTCTCTGAAATCAAAGGCTGTCCCCTTCACATCAATGAGTCTTCCTGTGGGGACAGAGCTGCTGTCGTTCTCTGTAATAAAGTCCGCGTCTATAAAGACCTCCTGCTTGAGGGCATAACCGCTGTCATGTCCCGCCAGATTAAAGTAGGGATGGCAGGTAAAATTGGCGATAGTGTCCTCTTTTCCTGCAGTCAAAACATAGTCTATGTTAAAGCAGCCCTCATCTGTGAGAGAATATATCACCTTTATGTCAAGCTCTCCGGGAAAGCCCTGATCCCCCTCCGGACTGTGAAGAGAGAATACTATGCTGTCATCTCTTATCTCGGTTTTGAACATCCTTTTATTTAAGGTGTCAGGACCTGAGTGGAGATTATTCTTCCCGTTGTTTTCACAAAGCTTATACCTCTTTCCCTTAAGCTCAAACTCAGCGTCCTTTATCCTGTTGGCATTTCTTCCTATTATAGCCCCCAAAGATCCCGGGTTCTCATATATCATGGCCACTGTGTCATAGCCCAAAAGCACATCCTTAAACTTACCTTCCCTGTCAGGCACCTCCATGCCGAGCCAGGTGGCTCCCAGATCCGTAACTGAAGCTCTAAGCCCCTTTCTGTTTGTGAGAGTAAATCTGCTTACCTCTTTTCCGTCATCGGTCCTCCCTATAAGGAATCTCTCTGTCTCCATATTCACACCCTCCGATTATTCAATATCCGTATACATCATATATCTCTGATGTGTATCTTCCCTCCGACTCATAAACTATCACCGGCTTTTCCACCTTAAGCTGAGGTCTCCCTCCTTTTACGGCTTCAATAAGGACCATGTTGGCGTCCCTGTCTGAGAAAGGATGGACAAATTTCATCCTCTTCGGCTCCAGCCTGCAGCTTCTCAGAGAGCTTATTATCTCCGTAAGCCTGTGGGGTCTGTGGACCATATAAAATCTGCCCCCGCTTTTTAAAAGTCGGCCTGCGGCTTCGCATACATCCTGAAGAGAGCACAGTATCTCATGTCTTGATATGCTTTTCATCTCTCCCGGGTTTTTGAGCCCGTGTCCTGTGTTCATATAGGGAGGATTGGATGTTATTACGTCAAAGCTCCCCGCCTCCAATTTAAGTCTCTCCTCCTCGGCATTTAAATAAGCTTTATCCTCTTTACGGCAGGCTCTCAAAAGTATATTCTCCCCGCCCTTTTCGGCAAGCTCCTTTATATCTCCCTTTAAGATTATCACCTTCTCCGAGAGCCCGTTGAGCTCCACGCTCCTTGCAGCCATCTCGGCCACCTCATCCTGTATCTCAACTCCGAAAAAGAGCTCGCCCTCAGTCTTTGCCTCAAGAAGTATGGGGATTATGCCTGTGCCGGTACCCAGATCAATGACCCGCTCTCCCACTTTTACTCTTGCAAAGCCCGAGAGCAGCACAGCGTCCATGCCGAAACAAAACCCCTTTTTTTTCTGTATTATGCGGTATCCGTTTCTCTGCAGGTCATCTATCCTCTCATCCTCTTTCAGTATACACTCCTTCTCCCAAAGTTTACTTGATTCCGACAATGCTGTAACCTCTCCGAAATTAACTGTTCTCTGTTATTGTATCTTCAAAATCAGTCGTCAAGCTTTGATTTTTTCTCTCTCTTTTCCAGCTTTTCCAGCTCCTCAAGCTCCTTGTCTATGGCGGAGTCCTGTTTTCTCTGACCTCTTGCAGGCTTAAACTTCAGCTCCGACAGCTTGTACTCCCTTATCTCCTTCTCGTCATTTTCCAAGTTTACTATGACCTTTACCTTCTGCTGTAGCACGCTTACAGATGAGACTTCACCCTTAAAGCCGTCCCTTGTTGTCACTATGTCCCCATGGGAGGGAAGCTTTCTGTTCAACTCCTCATATACCTGTGCCTCATTCTTGAGACAGCACATGAGTCTTCCGCATACACCTGATATCTTTGAAGGGTTAAGAGAGAGATTCTGCTCCTTGGCCATTTTTATGGACACCGGGGCAAACTCGCTCAGGTAGCTGTGGCAGCACAGAGGCCTTCCGCAGGTACCCAACCCTCCAAGTATCTTTGTCTCATCTCTGACACCTACCTGCCTGAGCTCTATCCTTGTCTTAAATACCGAGGCCAGATCCTTAACCAGATCTCTGAAGTCTATCCTGCCCTCGGCGGTAAAATAAAACAGTATCTTGTTGTTGTCAAAAGTGTACTCGCAGTCTATGAGCTTCATGGGAAGTCCATGTTTTTTTATCTTCTCAAGGCATATACGGAAGGCATCGCCCTCCTTAGCCTTGTTCTCCTCCTCCTGCTTTTTGTCCTCATCCGTCGCAGGTCTTATCACCTGCTTGAGGGGCTGGATCACCTTTTCCTCCCTGACCTCATGGTTGCCTCTCACCACTGTTCCGAACTCTACTCCCCTTGCTGTCTCAACTATCACAGCCTCGCCGGTATTTATCTCATACTCTCCTGGAGCAAAATAATATATCTTTCCCGCCTTGCGGAATCTGACGTCTATAACCTTTGTCATCAAAATCTCCTTTTTATCAATTCTCTCTCATAGTAAGAAGCATGAGCTCAAGGGCCAGCTCAGGATTTACATTTGCCCTTATCCTGATCCTGCACTTCTCAACAGCCTCCATTATCTTCTCTATTCCCTCATATGAGCTCAAGGCCGCGGAATCCATTATAGCTGCCCTCTCGCCTCTGAAAGTGATGCTGTTTAAGTCCTTGGTCACCTTGTACATCATAAGATCTCTGTAGCGAAGCTGCAGAAGATCAAAAAAGTCATCTTGGCTCACAGGAAGCTTCCTTATTCGCTTCACTGCGGCTTGGATCTCGTGGGCTCCCATATTTTTTATATTTGAGCAGAGAGCCATGGTCTCCTCATACAGCTTACGGAAATCCTCGGAGCCCGCAATTCGCATGGCCTTTCCGGGATTGCCTGCTGCAAAGGCCACTATTACCTGAAGTTCATCCTCGTCAATATCAAATTTCTTTTTGACAAACTCTGCTATTCCCGCGTCTGTAGCAGGCTTCATCTTAAGCTTCACACATCTGGATGATATTGTGCTTAAGAGCTTCTTCTCGTCTGTGCATAAGAGCATTATCACAACAAATGATGGCGGCTCCTCCAGGGTTTTGAGAAGAGCATTCTGGGCCTGGGGCGTGAGCTTTTCGGCTTCATTTATTATATATATCTTTTTCTCCGCCATATATGGCCTTATGTCAGCCGTGTCATTTACCTGAGTCCTTATCTCCTCTACACCTATGGATTCCGGCTTATCGTTGGTCACAAGTATGACATCCGGGTGATTTCCGCTCATGACCCTCTTCTCATCTCCCACCAGATATGAGGCAAAGTCCAGAGCAAGGTTGAGTTTTCCTATGCCCTTCTCTCCCTCTATAATATATGCATGGTATATCATACCTCCCTCCACAGAGGAGGATAGCTGTTCCTTTATAAGATCATTGTCAATAACATTCTTAAATGAAATCATAAGCTGTCCTTTAACATGAAGTATTAAAAATCTCCCTTTTTACCTGCTCCAAAAGAGCCTCGGAGTCTGTGCTGTCAAACCTTTTTTCAATGCCCGCCTTTCTGAGATTCTCCTCCGAAAAATCCTCATTGTCCGCAAGGAATCTTCTGCACATCTCATCATAGCCGGGAACCGGCTGGCGCCTCTCCCTGTCAATGGCCCTCTGAAGCCTCTCCCCGTCATCAAGCTCCAGATATACAGGGACTGTATTTTCCCCTCCGAAAAATTTCCTCAGTGCCGTATAAGACTCAAGAGTCTCAAGGGAAAGGTAATTCTTCTTTAAAAGATCTATCTGACCGTCATCAACAGTGCAGTAGGTCCAGGGTCCCCTCATAGTATTGTACTGTCTCTTTTCTATGATTTTTCCCTGCTTTTCAAGGGACTCCAGCTCCCTGTCACTTATAAAGTGATATTCCACTCCCTCCCGCTCTCCCGAGCGCATGGGCCTTGTTGTGTACATGACATAGGTCCCCAGGTCCGGGATATCCTCTAAAAGCTTCTTGTAAAGCGTGTCCTTTCCGGAGGCACTCTTTCCTATTATACAATAAATCTTACCCATCTATAGGCTCTCCTTAAAGACTAATTTCCCGGAGCTCCTCCGACTATGATGCCTGAGCCTGTCTCCTCCCCATGAGAGGGTGATAATGTCTCCGCAGGAACAAGTGTTGAGGGCGGGATAGCTGTGACAGTCTCCTCAGAGGAGTCAGCATTGTTTACAAAAATATTTTCAGATATGACGCCTACAGCCACCGGAGTGGTGGATGAAAGATCAAAGCTTTCAAAGACCGTCTCACCGCCTTTATTGACCTTACATATGGCGCTTCCGTCGATAAGGGCATAGAGCCTTATATCTCCTCCTGCTGAGACGGTGCTGTCGACAGAGTCCACATCTCCGTTTGAGTTTATTATTATAAGCTGCCTTCTCTCCCCGTTAGGCATATACTCCGCAACCAGATTGCCGCTTGAGTAATCGTAGAACATATTTGCAGTGTAGCCGGCAAAATCCGAGCTGACCTCCTGGATCTCCCCAGGGCCGCTCTTTCTCATTATCTTGCTTATGCTCTTTCCGCTGCTGTTGTCCGTCTCCGTATAGTAAGTCCAGCCTCCGGTAAGCACCGAGGTCTTCTCCCTGACCCCTTCTATCTCTCCATCATCTGAGAGATAATAGGTAAAACTTCCGACTCTCTTTTCCCCTGTGTTAACAGGATTTCCGGCCTTGTCATAAAGAAGGAGAGAGTCTCCCTTGTTTTCAAATACAAAGTCATCTATGGATATGCTGTCAGAGACATAGACTGTTTTTGTCTCGTCCTTGAGACCGTTTGATGTATGGTATATCTTTCCCGAGGACATATAGTAGGCAGTGCCGTCAAGCACCTTATAGCCCTCCACATTTTGAGCCACTATCTCCCTGTACTCGGCTCCGGGCTTCATTCTGTAGAGCACACCGTTGATCTTTTTCTCCTCATCGCTGAGCTTGTCACTGTCAGAAAGAGGAAGATAATATATATAGTCTCCGTCTATCTGCATGCTGTAAGCCGAGCTGAACTGAGGATTTTCCGTTCCTCCAAGCATGTTTGCCTGGGGCTCAGTAGTCTTTTTATACATTATGGCATTGAAATTCCCCAGTGTCTTATCCTTGGAGAGAAAGGCCCAAAGCTTACGGCTCTTCACAAGTGAGGGGTAGTCCGCTATAAGCTCATCGGAATCTGCCTTAAAATCCTCATCATAGATGATGGAAACAACCTTTCCCTCAGAGTCAAATTTAAAGACCTGGCCGTTTTCAGAAAAGTTCTCCGTTACAGCCCTTCCGGAATCGTTAAAGAAATACAGGTCTCCGTCAACAGCCACCCACTCATCAGCCGCCTCAGAGCCGTCGTCATGAACATAGCGGGTGCCGCTGTCATCTGATATCAGTCCCCTTACATCCGCATCAGAAAGTTCCTCCGAAATAAGGTCCTCCTCAGAAGACTCAATGACCTCAGAGGATGGAGCTGTGCTCTCCTTCTTAGCAGAGATGTCACCTATCTTAAGATATACAAAATAAACTATCAAAGCCGCAGCCACTATCAATAAGAGAGCATATATCAAGTGCAAAACATCCGCCGCCGCTGAACCTCTCCTCTTTTTACTTTTCCTGCCTCTTTTTACTGTCATAACTGTCCTCTCCGAAAGCTGTTCCGTGTTAAAAAACCTGAGTTTTCAAATATAAGTTTTGAATCATATTTTAAAGTTTATCATTTTATAGAGGCTCTATCAAGCTACAAAATATTTATGAAAAACAAAAGAACCTCTAAAGCAACTGCTTTGAGGTTCACATTATATGAGCGTGGGGGGACTCGAACCCCCGACAACTTGATTAAAAGTCAAGTGCTCTACCGCCTGAGCTACACGCCCAAATGCCCCAGGCAGGAATCGAACCAGCGACACAAGGATTTTCAGTCCTTTGCT
>CALWLI010000019.1 GCA_944381485.1 uncultured Lachnospiraceae bacterium | reverse complement strand
TTAAGTTGAGCCATTTGATTTCATCCTCCTTGGCATTATGTTTGTTTGGTCACTTGCATTATACCTAAAGGATGAGCATATGGCTCATTTTTATTTTTCAATTTACACCATTATAAGGACATAACCTGTATACCCTAAAAGCAGGCAAAGAAAAATACAAAACTCTTAAAATCTTTGCTGTATACCCTAAAAGCAGGCAAAAAAAAATACAAAACTCTTAAAATCTTTGCTGTATGCCCTAAAAACAGGCAAAGAAAAATACAAACTCCCAAAAATTCTTTGCCAAAGTTCTCTCAAGTGAGCAAAGAAAATGAAAAAAGTTAAAAATTCTTTGCCCACGTAAACAAGATCAAGCAAAGAAAAATATAAAAGCAGCAAAATCTTGGCTGAATCTCCCGAAATCATCAAAAAAGGAGAGGCCCGAGTCTCTCCCTATGAAGAAAAGTTTTAAATTTGTATGTCGGAATGATAATAATCCCCCTTCGGGACCTTCCAGCGCAAGCGGTCAGGTCCCGGACGGGGGATTTTATTTTAATTCAATATGTAAGCTTATCTGAAATACTCCTTCGCTTATCTGAAGTGCTCCTTTGCTTATCTGAAGTACTCCTATGCTTATCTGAAGTACTCCTTTGCTCCCCTGAACATTCCCATATCATAATTTCCGGGAACATTCTTGTAAAGCAGCTTTCCTATTCTCTCGGCATGTCCCATCTTTCCGAAAACTCTGCCGTCAGGTGAGGTTATGCCCTCTATCGCATAGGCGGAGCCGTTGGGATTATACCTTATATCCATAGTAGGCTTTCCTGAGAGATCGGCGTACTGAGTAGCCACCTGTCCCTTGGAGGAAAGCTCCTTTATGAGCTCCTCTGATGCTATGAAGCGTCCCTCTCCATGAGATATGGGAACTGTAAAGAGATCTCCGGGCTTTGTGTTCATAAGCCAAGGTGAGCGGTTCGAGTTCACTCTCACTGTCACTATCTTGGATTGATGTCTGCCTATGGTATTGTAGGTAAGTGTGGGGCAATCCGAGTCTGTGTCCATTATCCTTCCATAGGGTACAAGCCCCAGCTTTATCAGTGCCTGGAAGCCGTTACAGATGCCGCACATAAGTCCGTCTCTGTCTTCAAGGAGCCTCTCCACCTCTCTCCTTATCTTCTCATTTCTGAAGAAAGAGGTTATGAATTTCGCGGATCCGTCAGGCTCGTCTCCTCCTGAGAAGCCTCCTGGAATAAAGATTATCTGACTCTCGGATATGGCCTTTGCAACTCTGTCTACAGACTCCTTGATATCATCGGCTGTAAGGTTCCTTATTATCTCTATATCAGGTACAAGTCCTGCCTCTGCGCAGGCCTTAGCACTGTCGTACTCGCAGTTGGTTCCCGGGAATACAGGTATGAGCACCTTGGGAGCCGCCGCCTCTTTGGAGGGCTTTGCCCATGTATCAGCCTTGAAATCCGGAAGGCTGCAGTCCTTATCCTCAAATTTTATGTTGCAGGCAAATACAGGCTCAAGCTTGTCCTCGTAATGCTTCAAAAGATCAGGAAGCAAAACCTTTGTGTCTCCGAGAGTTATTGACTTCTCTGATGTCGTTCTTCCCAAAACTCTCACATCAAATGCCCCATCGCTTACGGCCTCTGACTCCGCTATGGCCTTTGCGCTTTCAGGACAATCGGTCTCAACTATGAATGAGCCGTAGTTGTACCCGAAGATCTCATCCTCACTTATTCCCTCTGCAAATTCAAATCCTATCATATTTCCGAAGCACTGCTTCATGATGGCCTCAGCTATTCCTCCGCTGCAGGGCGTATATGCTGAAACGATCTTCTTTTCAGTAACCGCCTTATAAACTGCAGCATACAGCTTCTTAAGTGAAGCAATATCAGGAAGCCCGTTTTCCCTGTAGTGGGGCTTCATGAGAAGAACTGAAGCCTTCTCCGATTTAAACTCCGGAGAGATGATGTTATCCGCCTTCTCCGTAGTGACAGCAAAGGATACAAGGGTGGGCGGAACGTCAAGCTTTTCAAAGCTTCCGCTCATGCTGTCCTTTCCTCCTATGGCTGCAACTTCAAGGTCAAGCTGTGCCTCAAAAGCTCCCAGCAGTGCTGCGAGAGGCTTGCCCCAGCGTCTTCCGTCAACTCCCGGCTTCTCAAAATACTCCTGGAAGGTGAGATAGACATCCTCAAATCCGGCTCCTGAGGCTATAAGCTTGGAAACGGACTCTATAACTGCAAGATATGATCCTCTATACTGATTCTTTTCAGTAATATAAGGGTTGTAACCCCAGGCCATAACCGAGCAGGTATCGGTGTCCTTCTTCTCAACAGAGACCTTGGCCGCCATAGCCTGTGAGGGAGTCAGCTGGTACTTTCCTCCGAAGGGCATGAGTATGCTGCCTGCTCCTATAGTTGAGTCAAAACGCTCCGAAAGGCCCTTTTTAGAGCATATGTTGAGGTCCTTTGCCAGCTCCCAAAGCCTCTCTTTGAAGCTGTGGGAGGAACCTGAATGCCTTATGTCGGCATCACTGTCATTCTTTCCGTTTACAAGGTCTTCCTGCTTATCCACAACTATCTCTATGTGCTTCTCGGCACCGTTGGAATTAAGGAAGTCTCTGCTTATATCAACTATATTTTTTCCGTTCCAATTCATCACAAGGCGAGGCTCTTTTCTGACCTCGGCCACCTCTGTTGCCTCAAGGTTCTCCCCGTGGGCAAGCTCCATAAACCTCTTCACATCCTCAGGGGCGACAACTACAGCCATCCTCTCCTGGGATTCTGAGATAGCAAGCTCAGTGCCGTCAAGTCCCTCATACTTTTTAGGCACTTTGTTGAGGTCTATATAGAGGCCGTCAGCCAGTTCTCCTATAGCTACCGACACACCGCCTGCGCCGAAATCGTTGCAGCGTTTTATCATAAGAGAAGCCTCATGATTCCTGAAAAGCCTCTGAAGTTTTCTCTCCTCAGGTGCATTTCCCTTCTGAACCTCGGCTCCGCAGGTCTCTATAGAGTGAAGGTTGTGAGCCTTTGAAGATCCGGTTGCTCCTCCGCATCCGTCTCTTCCTGTCCTTCCTCCAAGGAGTATTACCGCATCCCCGGGTGAAGGCACCTCTCTCCTTACATTTTCCTCGGGAGCGGCACCGACTACAGCGCCTATCTCCATGCGCTTTGCCGCATAGCCGTCATGGTATATCTCATCCACCATTCCCGTGGCGAGACCGATCTGGTTTCCGTAGGAGGAATAGCCTGCAGCTGCTGTGGTCACCAGCTTTCTCTGGGGGAGCTTTCCGGGAAGTGTCTCGGATACAGGCCTTAAGGGATCGGCTGCTCCCGTAACTCTCATGGCCTGATATACATAGGCTCTTCCTGAAAGAGGATCTCTGATAGCTCCTCCTATACAGGTTGCGGCTCCTCCGAAGGGCTCTATCTCCGTGGGGTGGTTGTGGGTCTCGTTCTTAAAGAGCAGGAGCCAGTCCTGGTCCTCCCCCTCAACGTTCACTTTGATCTTAACGGTGCAGGCATTTATCTCCTCAGACTCGTCAAGCTTTTGGAGCTTGCCCTGCTTTTTGAGATACTTTGCCGCCAGGGTGGCTATATCCATAAAGTTTACAGGCTTTGTCCTTCCCAGCTCATCCCTTACGGAAATATATCTCTTCCAAGCCTTCTCGGTTTCCTCGTCCTCAAAGCTCACCTTGTCGACCGTGGTGAGGAAGGTGGTGTGGCGGCAGTGATCCGACCAATAGGTGTCTATCATTTTTATCTCTGTGACAGTGGGATCTCTCCTCTCTGTGCGGAAATAATCGGCACAGAATTTTATGTCATCAAAGTCCATGGCAAGGCCAAGCCTTATCCTGAGGTCCTCAAGCTCATCATCGGAGAGAGCCGTGAAGCCCTCAAGCACCGCAACCTCTTTCGGTATCTCATAATTTATCTTCAAGCTGTCAACAGTTTCCAGGGATGCTTCCCTCGCCTCAACAGGGTTTATAACATACTTCTTTACCGCCTCAAGTTCCTCTGTGGAGAGCTTTCCGTAGAGCTTATAAACCTTTGCTGTCCTCACCTCAGGTCTTTCTCCCTCAGATATGATCTGTATACACTGAGCGGCACTGTCAGCTCTCTGGTCATACTGTCCCGGAAGATACTCCACCGCAAAAATTATGGCCTCCTCCTCGTTTACAGAAAGATCCTCCATAAGCTTTTCTTCAGTCCCGGCATTTTCCGACTTTCCGAAATCGGTATAGTAATCTTTTGCGCAGACTTCATTCACATCTACTGTCACTATGTCAAGCTGAGGCTCTGAAAATATGATCTTCTCAGCCTTTTTGAAGATCTCCTCCGATATTCCTGAGACATCATATCTGTTAAAAAGCCTCACGGCCTTGAGAGAGCTTATTCCGAGGAAGCCCTGTACATCCGCAAGCAGGCTCTTGGCTTCGTTTTCAAGTCCATGTTTTTTTTCTACGAATATTCGATAAACCATATTTACTCCGTTCAATTTTTGATTTCTTATGAGCATTGCCTTTATTTTATTCCGAGAGCCGAGAGAGCCCTCTTTCCGATGTCATGACGCATATGGGAATCTTTGAAATGCACCTTCCCTGCGGTTTCATATGCCTTTTTGACAGCCTCCTCAAGAGAATCCGCTGTCTCCGTCACTCCCAGGACTCTTCCCCCTGATGTGACCGGCACTCCATCCTTAAGCTCTGCTCCCGCCACATATATTCCCCTTCTGTCCTCCGGAAGCTCTATGGGATAGCCTTTAGCGTAAGATCCCGGATAGCCTCCTGATGCGATTATTACACAGGCTGCCGACTCCTCTTTCCACTTTATGTCCATATCGGAAAGTCTTTCTTCACTGACTGCCCTCATTATGTCAAAAAGGTCACTGTCAAGAAGGGGAAGCACCACCTGGGTCTCCGGGTCTCCGAAGCGGCAGTTGTACTCTATCACCTTGGGGCCGGTGGGGGTTATCATAAGGCCGAAGTAGAGACAGCCTTTAAAGGTCCTTCCCTCCTTGTTCATGGCCTCCATGGTGGGAAGGAATATCTTCTCCATGCACTCCTTTGCCACAGCCTCTGTATAGTAGGGGTTGGGAGCTACCGTGCCCATTCCTCCTGTGTTGAGGCCCTTGTCTCCATCCAGAGCTCTCTTGTGGTCCATGCTTGATACCATGGGAACTACTGTCTTACCGTCTGTAAAGCTTAAAACCGACACCTCAGGGCCTGTGAGAAATTCTTCGATAACTATCTCGTCTCCGCTCTTTCCGAATTTCTTGTCCTCCATGATGGTCTTTACAGCTGCCTTTGCCTCATCTCTTGTCTCGGCTATGATGACGCCCTTTCCGAGAGCAAGCCCGTCAGCCTTTATAACTGTAGGGATAGGACAGGATTCAACATATTTATATGCCTCACAAGGATCCGAAAATACCTCGTATTCCGCTGTGGGTATCCCATATTTTTTCATAAGATTTTTTGAAAAGACCTTGGAGCCTTCTATTATTGCAGCAGCCTTTGAAGGTCCGAAGGAGGGTATACCTGCTTCCTTCAGGGCATCAGTCATCCCCAGCACAAGGGGATCGTCGGGGGCAACCACAACATAGTCCACCTTGTGGGAAGCGCAAAATTCAACCACCTTATCAATTTCCGTTGCGCCTATGGCAACGCACTCCGCATCCTCGGCTATACCGCCGTTTCCGGGTATGGCATATATCTTTTCTATTGTTTTATTTTCTTTAAGCTTCTTTATTATGGCGTGCTCTCTTCCGCCTCCGCCTACGACTGCAAGAATCATCTCCTCATCCCTCCTTTTGATATTCGACTTATAAATATCCCTTCGGTTTAGTGATGGAACAGTCTCATTCCTGTAAAGCACATGGTCATTCCGTACTTATTGCAGGTGTTTATCACATTGTCGTCTCTCACGCTTCCTCCGGGCTCCGCTATATAGCTGACGCCTGATTTTCTCGCCCTCTCGATATTATCTCCAAAGGGGAAGAAGGCATCCGAGCCGAGGGCAACTCCCGTAATCTTTGAAAGGTACTCCTTCTGCTCCTTCTTGGTAAAGGGCTCAGGCCTTTCTGTAAAGTAATTTCTCCAGTTTTCCTCGCAGAGCACATCATCGCACTCGTCGGAAATATATACGTCTATGACATTGTCTCTGTCAGCTCTTCCCAGGTCCTTCTTGAAGGGAAGGGAGAGCACCTTCTCCGACTGTCTGAGGTGCCATATATCAGCCTTCTGTCCCGCAAGCCTTGTGCAGTGGATACGTGACTGCTGTCCTGCTCCCACACCTATAGCCTGTCCGTCAGCGGCAAAGCATACAGAGTTTGACTGGGTATATTTAAGTGTTATAAGAGCTATTATGAGATCTCTTCTTGCACTGTCAGGCAGGTTCTTATTCTCTGTGACTATGTTGTTTAAGAGCTCATTGTTTATTTTGAAATTGTTTCTTCCCTGCTCAAAGCTTATTCCGAAAACTTCCTTGTGCTCGGCTTCACAGGGCACATATTCGGGATCTATCTTTACGATGTTATAATTCCCCTTCTTCTTTGATCTGAGTATTTCAAGGGCCTCCTCGTCATAGTCGGGAGCTATTATTCCGTCCGAAACCTCTCTCTTTATTATGCGGGCTGTGGTGGCATCGCACTTGTCAGAGAGGGCTATCCAGTCTCCGAAGGAGCTCATCCTGTCTGTTCCTCTGGCTCTCACATATGCGCAGGCCAGAGGTGACTCATCAAGCCCCTCTATATCGTCTGCGAAGCAGGCCTTTTTCAGCTCATCGGAGAGCTTCCTTCCCACTGCGGCAGAGGTGGGAGACACATGCTTGAATGATGTGGCCGCGGGAAGCCCCAGAGCCTCCTTCAGTTCCTTAACCAGCTGCCATGAATTCAGAGCGTCAAGGAAATTAATATATCCGGGCCTTCCGTTTAATATCTCAAAGGGAAGGTCGCTTCCGTCAGCCATATAAAGCCTTGAGGGCTTCTGGTTAGGATTACACCCGTATTTTAACTGAAATTCCTTCATGATGGTTTCTCCTTCTATCAAATTATTTTAAGGCTATGAGCCCCATTATTTTCTTGTGTACTTATTGAACAGCAGGTTCTCGCACTCGCCTGTCTCAATGTCGATGTATCTCACATAGAGCGAGATCTTATTGTCGCTGTTGAGAGCTGACCATATCTTTTTTGCAAAGGTCTCCATGTCGTCGTCCACAGTTATCCTCTCAGGCTCACCTTCAAAGGTGGGGATAGGATTTCCGTCACACTTATAGGTGTGAATAAAGTGGCCTGTCCCTCTTAAAGGAGAATAGCTGTAGGTAAAGCGATTGCAGGCGCTGCCCTTTTCATCAGCCGATTTCAGTATCGAAAGCTTGTATCTGAAGACCTTCTCACCCTTCTCCTCAAAAAAAGTCAGCATTCCGCTTATTCTGGGTGTGTAGTTGGGAGCATCCGGCTCAAACTCTCTTGTTGTAAGTGCCTCCCCGAAGCTTTTGCCCTCCTTCAAGAACTCATAAATAGTGTCTGTCTGATCTCCGTTGGTAACTATAAGCCTGTTCTCAAATCTTCTTATGGGCTTGTAAATTATGAGGCTGGGGTCCTCCACCTTGCTCTCGTCAGCAGGGTATATTATAAGGTCCTCTCCTGTCTCCTCAAAAACACGGTTCCTGCTGTTCTCGCTTCTTCCCATTATAAAGTAGGCTGTGACAGCTTTCTTTCCGTCGGCGGTCTCTCCTATAATAATTCCTCTTCCGGGATAAGAATTATCCTCAAGAAGTTCAGCTATATCATGTAAAGCATAAGTCTCATTCATATCTCCACCTCTTTTTTATACGCTTTTCTTAAGCATTTTCTCCGACACCAGCTCCAGAGCTTTCGGAAGCAGCTCCCACTCGGCCTCCTCCATAACTCTTTTTTGCAGTATCTCGGGAGTATCCCCCTCTTTTATATACACAGCCTTCTGGAGTATTATCTTTCCCCCGTCAGGTATCTCGTTCACAAAGTGAACTGTAGCTCCTGTGACCTTGACCCCGTAGGACAGGGCCGCCTCATGCACCTTAAGTCCGTAATATCCCTTTCCGCAGAAGGAGGGTATCAATGAGGGATGGATATTTATTATCCTCTCAGGATAAAGCCTTGTAAAATCCTCGCTTAGTATTGCCAGAAATCCCGCAAGGACTATGAGCTCCGCCCCTGAGGATTTAAGTATCTCCACTATCTTTCTCTCAAAATCCGCCTGTTTAATACGGCTGTCATTCTCATCAGGCTTTCCTGAAGGATCCTTTACAGTCTTTTCCTTTTCCACAACATAGTGGGGTATTCCCGCCTTCTCAGCTCTCTCAAGCCCGTAGGCGTCAGCCCTGTTTGATATTACCGCACATATCTCCGCATGCTTTATGATGCCGCTTTTTTGAGCGTCTATGAGAGCCTGAAGATTGGTTCCTCCCCCGGAGATAAGGACGGCTGTCTTTATTTTTCTCTCATTCATAGCTTACTCCAATACAACAGGATCCTCTGAGGGGGCTATCCTTCCGAGAATATAAGCGTCCTCACCGTTTGATCTCAGTATTTCAAGCGCCCTATCCGCATCCTCTTTTGCAACCACGATGCTCATTCCCACTCCCATGTTGTAGGTGTTAAACATATCGTGCTCTGAAATGTTGCCTTTCTTTGCGATGAGCTTGAATATGGGAAGCACTCTCACATCATCCTTCTTTATGAAGGCTCCCATTCCCTTTTTAAGGGATCTGGGGATGTTTTCATAAAAGCCTCCACCTGTGATGTGGGATATTCCCTTTACTCTTACCTCCTCCAAAAGCTTGAGCACGGGTCTCACATATATTTTCGTGGGGGTGAGCAGGCTCTCTCCAAGGCTCTTTCCGTCAAGGTCTGCAAGAGGTCTCTTAAGCTCCTCCTCTGTGATGTTTTCAAGGTCGAACACCTTCCTTACAAGAGAGAAGCCGTTTGAGTGGACTCCGCTCGAGGGGAGAGCGATCATCACATCTCCCTCCTCCATTTTGCTGTTGTCTATTATCTTGTCCTTGTCTACTATTCCTGTGGAATATCCGGCAAGGTCGAACTCGTCCTCGGGGTAAAATCCCGGCATCTCTGCCGTCTCTCCTCCTATGAGAGCAGCGTCAGCCATAACGCAGCCGTCAGCCACACCTTTTACTATGTCCGCTATCCTCTCGGGTATGTTTTTACCGCAGGCAATGTAATCCAGAAAGAACAGGGGCTTTGCTCCACAGCAGATTATGTCGTTCACACACATGGCAACACAGTCTATTCCCACTGTATCGTATTTCTTCATGAGAAATGAGAGCTTGAGCTTTGTCCCGACTCCGTCAGTTCCTGATACCAGCACAGGCTTTTTATAGCCCTCCGGAAGCTCAAACAGCCCTCCGAAGCCTCCTATGTCCGAAACCACTCCCTCTGTGAGAGTCCTCTTTATATGCTCCTTCATAAGGTCTACGGCCTTGTAGCCTGCAGTGATGTCAACACCGGCATTTTTATAGCTTTCGCTGTAGCTCTTCATTAAATCTCCGCCTTTCCCGCACAAGCGTTTTTATCCTCATTTTTATTTCTGTACTTGGGAAGTTTTTCCTCAAATCTGTTCTTTTCTGTTCTGGTGGGTACCTCAGTGGGATATTCTCCGTTGAAGCAGGCCGCACAGAAGCTGTTGTTCCCGGCAACTCCCTTTGCGATCTCAAGGGCATTGCCAACCGAAAGATACCCGAGAGAATCCACTCCTATTATCTCAGCTATCTCCTCCAAGCTGTGCTGGCAGGCTATGAGATTATCCCTTGAGTCTATGTCCGTGCCGTAATAGCAGGGGTTCAAAAAGGGAGGAGCTGATACTCTCATGTGGACTTCCTTGGCTCCCGCATCCCTTATAAGCTTAACTATCCTTGCGGAGGTGGTACCCCTGACTATGGAGTCGTCAATGAGTATCACTCTCTTCCCCTTTATCACCTCGGATACAGGGTTCAACTTTATCCTTACCAGATTCTCTCTGGATTTCTGGTTGGGTGCGATAAAAGTCCTTCCTATATATTTGTTCTTTATAAGTCCTATTCCGTAGGGTATTCCGGATTGCCTTGAATAGCCTATGGCAGCGTCAAGTCCCGAATCAGGAACTCCTATAACAACGTCAGCCTGTACAGGGTGCTCAAGGGCCAAAAAGGCTCCTGCCCTCACTCTTGCGTCATGGACGCTGCAGCCGTCTATTATTGAGTCAGACCTTGCAAAATATATGTACTCGAATACACACATGCTGGGCTTTGCCTTGTTGCAGTGATCCTCTATGGAATGTATGCCCTCATCGCTGAATACCAGGATCTCTCCCGGTCTTATATCTCTTATGAGCTTTGCCCCCACAGCATCAAGGGCGCAGCTCTCGGAAGCCACTACATAGACTCCGTCCTCTGTGACCCCGTAGCAGAGAGGTCTGAAGCCATGCTCGTCCCTCACCGCTATAAGCTTTGAGGGTGACATTATAACGAGAGAATAGGCTCCCTTTATCTTGTCCATAGCCCTGTTTACCGCATCCTCTATGCTTCCTGTGTTTATGCGCTCCCCTGTTATTATATAGGAGATGACCTCCGTGTCTGTGGTGGACTGAAATATGCAGCCCTTGTTTTCCAGCTCGTTTCTGAGCTCGTATGAATTGACAAGATTACCGTTGTGGGCAAGAGCCATACGTCCCTTGCTGTGATTTATAACTATGGGCTGGGCATTTATCCTGTTCGTAATGCCTGAGGTGGAATACCTGACATGTCCCACAGCCATGTTTCCCTCTCCCAGCTTTTCCATATGCTCCGGGGTAAACACGTCATTTACCAGGCCAAGATCCCTGTAGTACCTGAATAATCCCTCATCATTTACTGCTATTCCCGCACTCTCCTGTCCTCTGTGCTGCAGTGCGTAAAGTCCGTAGTAGGTCATTACGGCCACATCCGTCTTTCGCGGAGACCATATTCCGAATACTCCGCATTCCTCATTTATCTTATTTTTCATATTATCTCCAAATCTGAATATCTGTTAAATATCTTTTCCCTCTTAAATTCCTGAGGAATACTTCTCGGAAAGCTCCCTGTCCTTTGCTCTTATGCTGTCGGCTTTCTTGTCCCTGGCCTGCTGAAGCTTCTCGGCAAGGCTCTCATCCTCGACAGACAATATCTCAACAGCTATAAGCGCCGCATTCTGAGCTCCATCTATGCCCACAGTTGCTACCGGAATTCCCGGGGGCATCATGACTGTGGATAAAAGTGCATCTATGCCCTCAAGAGCCTTGGCCTTTATGGGTATCCCTATGACAGGAAGTGTGGTGTTTGCGGCTATGGCTCCCGCCAGATGAGCTGCCATTCCCGCTGCGCATATGAGTGCTCCGTAGCCGTCCTTTCTGGCATTCTCCGCAAAGGCCTTTGCCTCCGCAGGTGTCCTGTGAGCCGAGTATACATGAACGCTTACCGGCACACCGTATTCCTTTAAAGTATTGACAGCCTTCTCCACAATGGGAAAATCACTGTCACTTCCCATTATTATTCCTACTTTTTTCATTTATCTCCTCCTTATGACGGCTTTTATACCCGGGGCAAACAGCGACAAAAAGAGCAGTCCTTTGCGGACTGCCCTTATTTAAAATACTGTTTCCCTATATATTTTGAGAGCTGTTATGCAGTATGAGCCTGCAAAAAAGCCTACACCGGTCCTGTTGTCCTGCCCGGCACCATGAGCTATCATGCCTGTCCATCTGTATTCAGCTATCGCAGCCTCCATACCTATCATGACATTCCTCTCACACTACAAAAGCTTCCCCCGAAAAAACGGGATAGGCACTATTATAATTACTTGGCCTTTTTTCATCAAGTACTAAAAAGAATACATGATACATGGCCAAAAAGTCAACAATATAAAAGAATTTGCTGATAATTAAAGTGAAATCTCAGCCTCAAGTCCCAGCTCGGAGCTGTAGGATGCAAGCTTGGGCTCCACAACGTTCTTTATGTATTCCTCTGTCTGGCGGGGAGCTCTTCCCACATAGAGCGCGGGATCAAGAAGCTTTTCAATATCCTCTCTCGATATGCCGAAGGTCTCGTCCGCAGCTATGAGGTCAAGAAGGTTGTTGTCAAGCCCCTCCTCCTTTACTCTCTTTCCTGCCTGCATGGAGAGCTCTCTTATCCTCTCATGGAGCTCCTGTCTGTTTCCGCCTCTCTTTACGCAGTCCATCATTATGTTCTCTGTGGCCATAAAGGGAAGCTCGGCCCTCAGATACTTCTCGCACACCTTGGTGTAGACTACCAATCCGTCAGCAATATTCATATAAAGTCTCAATATAGAGTCAACTCCCAAAAAGGCCTCCGGCACGGATATCCTCTTATTTGCGGAGTCATCCAGAGTCCTCTCAAACCACTGAGTTGCAGCTGTTATGGAAGGATTCATAATATCGCTCATAACATAGTTTGCGATGGAGGCCATCCTCTCGGAGCGCATGGGGTTCCTCTTGTAGGCCATGGCCGATGAGCCTATCTGAGTCTTCTCAAAGGGCTCCTCTATCTGCTTTAAGTTCTGCAAAAGCCTTATATCATTTGAAAACTTGTGGGCGGACTGGGCGATGCCTGAAAGTACCGAGAGGACCCTGAAGTCCACCTTCCTTGAATAGGTCTGGCCCGAGACATCATAGCATGAGTCAAAGCCCATCTTAAGGGCTATGCGTCTGTCCGCCTCCTTACACTTTTCATGATCTCCGTCAAAAAGCTCAAGGAAGCTTGCCTGAGTTCCTGTGGTTCCCTTTGATCCGAGAAGTCTGAGGCTTCCTCTCACATACTCAAGGTCTGAAAGGTCCATCATCAGATCCTGTATCCAGAGAGTCGCTCTTTTTCCTATAGTTGTGGGCTGAGCGGGCTGGAAGTGGGTGAAGGCCAGAGTGGGAACATTCTTATATTTCAGAGCAAACTTTGAGAGCTCTGTTATTACATTTATAAGTGATTTGTGTACCAGATCCAGGCCTGCCTTCATCTGTATGATGTCTGTATTGTCACCTACAAAGGCGGAGGTGGCTCCCAGATGAATTATGCCTGCAGCCTTGGGGCACTGAAGTCCGTAGGCGTAAACATGGCTCATCACATCATGTCTCACAACCTTTTCTCTTGCCTCGGCATCCTCATAGTTGATGTCCTCGGCATGGGCCTTGAGCTCTGCTATCTGCTCATCAGTTACAGGCAGTCCCAGCTCCTTTTCGGTCTCCGCAAGAGCTATCCAAAGCTTTCTCCAGGTCCTGAATTTGAAATTTTCCGAAAAGGTATAGAGCATCTCCTTTCCCGCATATCTGCCTGAAAAGGGGCTCTGATATATATCACGATTTTTTTCCATCTGAGACCTTACCTCCGATATTTATATTTATTATTGAACTTTAATTTTAACATCAACACAGGCAGGCCGCAAGGCTAAACTCTGCCCAGCCTGTACTTTCTAACTGAATATATTATCTCAAACAGAGTGGCCACAGCTATTATGGCAAGATTTATTCCTGCCAGTTCAATGACCAGATCTCTGAAGTAAGACATTGCCGCGCTGTTGTTTCCGGTTATTATATTAAAAACCGTATTGTAAAGCAAGCCTCCGGGAACCAGAGGGATTATCATGGGGACGAGCATTACAGTAACCGGAGCCTTTATGGTCTTTGCAAGCATATAGCACAAAAGAGCCACGGCCAGAGTAGATATAAAAAAGCCCCAAAACAAACTGTTGAATGCATCAAAGGCCAGAAGGTAGACTATCCAGGATAGAGCTCCTCCCAAGCCGTTTATCACCACATTTTTGCCTCTCACATTAAAGAGCACCGAAAATCCCGCTGAGGTTATAAAGGACATTAGGACCTGAATCACCGCATCTGTCATATCAATCACCGATCTTCCTTTCTATGCCATAAATATTGCTGCCGCGGCGGCAAAGCCGAGACCTATGGCTGTCGCCCTGATAAGTGCTGAAAGAAAGCTCAGTATACCTGACAGCATATCCCCTGTTATCATATCCCTCACCGCAGTGGTCAATCCCGCTCCCGGTATGAGCAGCATTATATTTCCCATAGCTATCTTGTCGTAGGAGCTGCCCACTCCAAGGCCTATAAGTATATAGATGACCAAGCCCACGGCAAATGAATTTATGAAGTAGAGGACAAAGTTGTGGAGATTTATGCGCTTGAAAAAGCTTTCTATAAGTCTCAATATGACTGCTCCCAGAGCCGCCGCCAAAGCGTCCCCCGGGTTTCCTCCGAAGAATACCGTAAAGGCAAAGGCTATGATAAAGTATGCTGCAAGTATCTGCCAAAAGCTGTAGCTGTTTACTTCATCCAGCTTTTTCACATCCCTTATGAGCTCTTCGCAGGGCTCAGGCTTTGAGCAGAGCCTTCTTGAAAGCTCATTGCAGCGGACTATCTTTTCCATGTCCACTCCGGTCTTCTTTATTCTCCTGGTCTGAGTATAGGTCTCCCCATCAAAGGCCGCGGAAATATACATTGAGCTTATTATCGTAAAAACATCTATCCTATCAAAGCCGTAGGCGTAGCCTATCCTCTGCATAGTGTCCTCGACTCTGCTGACTTCGGCTCCCGACTCCAAGAGCTTTTCTCCTATATCAAGTATGCATCCGACTGTTGTCTTTCTGTCCTTATCCATATATCCCCTAAGCTTAACAGGCCGATTACAGCTTACTGCCTTGCCTCTTTTACCGAGGAGACAGCCTTCTCTGTAAGCTCTCTGATCTTTTCAAATTCTTTATTTTTTATAAGGTCCTTCTTCACCATCCAGGTTCCGCCGCAGCAGGCCACCTTTCCGGTTGCAAAGTAATCCTTTATATTCTCGGCATTTACTCCCCCTGTAGGCATAAACTCAAGCCCCGGGAATACGGCTGAGACAGCCTTTATCATTGCAGGGCCTCCCCCGTCCTTTGCCGGGAAAAATTTCATAACTCTGAGGCCTCTCTTGTATCCGTAGGCAAACTCTGTGGGAGTGAGGGCCCCCGGGTACACAGGAATATCATTTTCAATGCAGTAATCCACCACATCGGCGTCAAAATTAGGAGCTACTATAAACTTTGCACCTGCATTCACCGCCCGCTTTACCTGTTCCACGCTCATGACGGTCCCCGCCCCCAAAAGCATCTCGGGAAAGCTCTCGGATATCTTCTTTATCGCCTCTTCCGCCGCTGCGGTCCTGAAAGTGACCTCGGCACAGCCCAATCCCCCGTCCATAAGAGCTTTGCACAGAGGCACGGCATCATCGGCATCGTCGATGACCACCACCGGTATTACCCCATATCCCGAAAGCTTGCTGTTCATCTCCTCAAATTTCCCCATAACTTTCTCCTTTCTCTTTGATCCCTAAAGGGATATTAATTATTATTCTTATCCTCCAAAAGCTTTTCTATTGTCGCCAGCTTTACGCATATTGAAAACAGCCTTGCAGCCTCTCTTATCTCTTCCAATGAAGGATAGGTGGGGGCTATTCTCAGGTTTTTGTCCTCCGGATCCCTTCCGTAGGGGAAGGTGGCTCCTGCAGGCGTAAGCTTTACTCCGGCTTTTTTTGCCTTCATGGCAATATTTTTGGCACAGCCGGGCATTGAGTCAAAGGAGATAAAGTATCCCCCATTGGGCTTGGTCCAAGAACATATGTCAAGCTCTCCCAGCTCCTCCTCAAATATGTTTTCAAACTCCTCGAATTTAGGTCTGATTATATCAGCGTGAAGCCTCATATGCTCTACGACTCCATGTATGTCTTTAAAAAATCTCACGTGTCTCAGCTGATTTACCTTGTCATGGCCTATGGTCTGATACTTAAGCTGCTCCATAATGTCCTCCAGATTATTCTTGGAGGCGGCGCAGGCTGCTATGCCCGATCCCGGGAAGCTGACCTTGGACGTGGAGGCAAACTTATATACAAGGTCGGGATTTCCCGCCCTCTTGCACTCCGCAAGTATCTCTATCAAATGGTCCTGATTGTGATCGTAGAGGTGGTGGATAGTATAGGCATTGTCCCAATATATCCTGAAGTCGGGAGCTGCAGGCTTAAGCCTTGCAAATCTTCTCACAGTCTCATCGCTGTAGGAATTTCCCGTGGGATTTGAGTACTTGGGCACACACCATATGCCCTTTATGGTCTCATCCTCCGCCACCAGCTTCTCCACCATATCCATATCAGGCCCGGTGGGGAGCATAGGTATATTTACCATCTTTATCCCGAAATACTCTGTCATGGCAAAGTGCCTGTCGTATCCCGGAACCACGCACAAAAACTTGACCTCTGGGAGCTTCATCCAAGGGGTGGATCCCATTACTCCGTGAGTCATGCTCCTTGATATGAAGTCAAACATGACGTTCAAGCTTGAATTGCCGTATATGATGATATTGTCGGGATGTACCTCCATTATATCAGCCAAGAGCTCCTTTGCCTCAGGTATTCCCGAAAGTACGCCGTAATTTCTGCAGTCAGCCCCATCCTCGCATACAAGATCTGTATTTGAGTTGAGCACATCCATCATTCCCATGGAAAGGTCCAGCTGCTCAGGGCAGGGCTTTCCCCTTGACATATCAAGGGAGAGGGACCTGTATTGGAACTCCTTATATTTTTTTGACAGGAGCTTGTACTCTTCTCTGAGCTCTTCAGCTCCCATTTCTCTATATTTCTTCATAACTGTCTCCTTTTTCTTTGGGCCTACAGGCCTATAACCCGGTCACACAGGAATTTTTCAAGCTTTGCGCTGTCACCGTCGAACACATAGCCCTTCATCCCGAATCTCTCTCCGGCTCTTATATTTTCATTGAGGTCATCTATAAAGAAGCACTCCTCAGGCTTAATCCGAAATATCTTAAAAAACTTTTCATATATAAAGCTTTGAGGCTTTATGCAATGCAACTCGGCGGAAAAAGCCATGCCGGAAAAGTCATTGTAGCAGCCCAGTATTTCTCTCAGAGCCTCCCTGCATACCGACGCCGCATTGGAGAGTATATAAAGCTTCATTCCCCTGTCCTTAAGCTTAAGGCACAGCTCTTCCATATCAGGCTTAGCTGTGAGATTGTACTTCGGCCAAGCCCTGTATGCCTCCCTGCACAGCTTTGCAGCACTCTCACTCTTTATGTCTTTAAGGGCTTTAGCCAATATCTCCTCCTCTGAAAGTATACCCAGGTCCGTATGCACCCACGCATAGGAGTCAAAAAGACAGGAATAAACTTCTCTCTTATCCTCCTCACAGGTCCCAAGGGCATCAATCACTCGCCTTGCGTCGTAGTCTATCAGCACATTTCCCATGTCAAAAACAATATTTTTAATCGCCAAACCGCACCTCCCTGATGATCTGTTCTTGAAATTGCCGCCTATAAAACCAATTAAAGTATATCATAATGAAATTAAATATTATATAAAATATTTTTTAATGATTTAACTATAAATATTCAAAAATACCCGCAGGAGTATCCCCGTTTTCCGGGTTCTCCTGCGAGCGCTTTTTTTCGGGAATGAATAAGCTTTTATACTATACCCTGAGCAAGCATTGCGTCGGCAACCTTCTCGAAGCCCGCTATATTTGCCCCCATGACAAAGTTTCCTTCGTCTCCGTACTTTTTGGCTGCTTCCGCTGATTTTTCGTATATATCCGCCATTATCTTCTGCAGCTTCTTGTCCACCTCCTTAAAGCTCCAGGAGAGCCTCTCTGAATTCTGGCTCATCTCAAGGGCGGAAGTGGCAACTCCTCCGGCATTTGCCGCCTTAGCAGGCATATATAGGAATTTCTCAGCCACAAAATAATTCGTAGCCTCAAGTGTGGAGGGCATATTCGCTCCCTCGGCCACGGCAAAGCATCCGTTTTCCTTGAGTTTCCTTGCATCATTTATGTCCAGCTCGTTCTGAGTTGCGCAGGGAAGAGCAATATCGCACTTTACGCTCCAAACTCCTCTGCCTTCAACATACTTTGCTCCGGGGACCCTGTCCGCATACTCTTTGATGCGTCCTCTCTTTACCTCCTTGATGTCCTTTACGACAGCAAGGTCTATGCCCTTTTCATCAACTACATAGCCGTTTGAGTCGGACATAGTGATGACCTTTGCCCCCAGCTCTGTAGCCTTCTCGCAAGCATAAATAGCCACATTTCCTGATCCTGATATGGCAACTGTCTTTCCCTTGATGTCCTTTCCGGCCTTTTTAAGCATCTCATCCAATATATATATGAGGCCATAGCCGGTAGCCTCTGTCCTCACGAGAGAACCTCCGTAGTTGAGGCCTTTTCCGGTAAGGACACCCTCGTATCTGCCTGTCAGTCTCTTATACTGACCGTAGAGAAAGCCTATCTCTCTTCCTCCCACTCCTATATCCCCTGCGGGGACGTCGCAGTCCGGGCCTATATGTCTGTAAAGCTCTGTCATAAAGCTCTGGCAAAAAGCCATTACCTCTCTGTCGGATTTACCCTTGGGATCGAAATCGGATCCGCCCTTGCCTCCGCCTATGGGAAGCCCTGTCAAAGAGTTTTTGAATATCTGTTCAAAGCCCAGGAATTTCAGTATTCCCTGATTTACTGAGGGATGAAATCTGAGGCCTCCCTTGTAGGGACCTATTGCAGAATTGAACTGTACTCTGTATCCTCTGTTTACCTGAACATTTCCATTGTCGTCCACCCAAGGCACTCTGAAGCTTATGATCCTCTCAGGCTCCACAAGTCTTTCCAGAAGTCCGGCTTTTCTGTATTTGTCTTCATTTGCCTCTATAGCAGGCTTTAAGGATTCCAAAACTTCCTTTACCGCCTGCAGGAATTCAGGCTCATAGGAATACTTTTCCTCTACCTTCTTATATACCTCATCTGCATATGACATGTTCATCCCTCCTTATTGTTTCCTTTGATTCTCTCTGTGAAATACAAATATATGCATCAGATTTTCATATTATATATTACCGTATTAAAGTGTGCAAGTAAAATTTAAGCGGGACCCCGCATAAATACATGCAGCAATCCCGCTATAGATATTGATTATGTCAGACTTGTATTTTATTTATAAAATGCCTTAAATGCCTTGTAGGTATAGAATACGTCCAGCTTCGATGTTATCTCAAAGGGAGCATGCATAGCCAAAACCGGAACTCCCAGATCCACCGTATCCACATCCTTGTCTCCCATGAAAAGGGCTATGGTTCCTCCGCCGCCCTCATCTACCTTGCCCAGCTCACCTATTTGCCAGTAGACCTTGTTGTCATCCATGATCTTTATTACTGCGGCCATGGTCTCGGCTGACGCGTCATTGCTTCCTGATTTTCCTCTGGCTCCTGTGTACTTTGTGAGTACCGGTCCGTGGTTTATGTAGCTTGCGTTTCCGGGCTCAAAGACATCCGGGAAGGTAGGGTCATAGGCCGCGTTTACATCGCTTGAGAGGCAGATGGATCTCCTGTATATATTTCTCACCTTTACTCCGAAGATATCCGCAAGATCCTCCATAAAATGATGAAGGAACTCTGAGGCCATTCCTGTATTGCCCTGTGAACCTATCTCTTCTTTGTCAGTTAATACTGTTACAGTCGTATGTTCAGGGGATTTCGTTTTTATTTCTGCCATAATAGCAGTATATGCGCAAACTCTGTCATCCTGACCGTATGCTCCTATCATAGAACGGTCAAAGCCTATATCCGTGGCCTTGACAGAAGGCACCATCTCGATCTCGGCTCTCATAAAGTCCGCCTCTGTTATGCCATACTCTTCGTTCATGAATTTCAGTGCCATCAGCTTATAGGCGTTCTTTACATCCTCACCCTCAAAGGGAAGTGAGCCTACAACGATATTCAGTTCCTCTCCCTTTATGCCGTCCTTTAAGGGGCGCTCATTCTGCTTTGCCGACAGATGAGGCAGAAGGTCTGTTATGGCGAATCTTGTATCCTTCTCTCCCTCACCCACAGCAAGCTCTACCTTTTCTCCGTTCTTGAGGTAGACTACACCGTGCATGCTGAGAGGTACGGTAGCCCACTGATACTTTCTTATGCCTCCGTAGTAGTGGGTCTTAAAATAGGCGATCTCCTCCTTCTCATAGAGAGGGTTGGGCTTTAAGTCAAGCCTGGGGGAGTCTATGTGGGCTATATTGAATCTGACGCCCTCTGATATATCCCTCTTTCCTATGGTGGAGGCTATTATGGCCTTTCCCCTGTTTATGAAATATATCTTATCCCCCTCGGAAAGGCTCATATCAGGCTCAAAGGCTCTGTAGCCTGCATCCTTCAAGAGCTTTTCCGTGTAAGCTACACACTCCCTCTCTGTCTTTCCCTTGTCAAGATAAGTCTTATAGCCCTCACAGAATTTGGCTGCATCCTTAAGCTTCTCGGGAGCCTCCTTACCTATGTTCTTAAAGGAAAAGGTCAATTCCTTCTCCTGAGTCTTTCCGCTTGATCTCTTCGGCATATTTTTACCTACCTCCTTATTGTCATCTGTTTATTAAAAGTTATCCTATAAGATAACAAATCCCTTCAGCTTCCTTGAAAGCTCGGCTATGGGAAGTCCCATTACCGTATAGTAATCTCCGTGTATGGCCTTCACCAAGAGAGCACCGTCTCCCTGGATACCGTAGGCTCCGGCCTTGTCCATGGGCTCTCCTGTGGCGATATAGGCATCTATCTCCTCATCTGAGAGCTCGTAGAACTCGACTTCACAGGACTCAGAAAAGCTCAGGCTTTTTTTCTCCGAGATTATGCTCACTCCGGTTATGACCTCATGCTTCCTCCCTGAGAGGAGCCTCAGCATACTTTTAGCCTCCTCCTTATCTGAAGGCTTTCCCAGTATCTTACCTGCGTAGAGGACTATGGTGTCCGCTCCTATGACTGTGTCACCTCTGTGCTTTTCAAACACAGCCTTGGCCTTCTCCCCTGAAAGATACTCAGGGAGCTTTTCCGGACTCATCCCCTCGGGAATAAGCTCCTCGTTTCCCGACACCTCCACCATGTAGGGGATGTGCAGCTTTTCTATGAGTTCCCTCCTTCTGGGGGAACCTGATGCAAGTATAAGCATTATGTCTCCTCTTTAAACAATTTAAATACTGTCCGGTAAAATCAAAGTTTCTTAAGGTTCGCCGCTCTCAGCACGCTCTCGCAGAGCACATCCACTCCCTCAAGTATCTCCTCCATGGAGGTATACTCTCCAGGGTCATGGCTTATTCCGTCGCGGCTGGGCACAAATACCATGGCCATAGGGCAGAGCTTTGCCATCATCAGAGAGTCATGATAAGCTCCGCTGTTCATCTTAAGGTAGGGCAGCTTTTTGTCAAGGCATACTCCCTCCACAAGGTCCACAAGCTTCTCGTCTGAAAACATAGGCTTGTCGTTGGCATCTATATGGTATTCTATCTTTACTCCCCTCTTGGCCTCAAGATAGTCGAAGAACTTTATAATGTTCTCAGTCATTTTATCCTTGGGCTCAGCCTCTATTCCTCTCAGGTCTATGGTAAATCTCACTTCTCCGGGGATGACGTTTGACGCGTTGGGGCTTACATTCACCTTGCCGACAGTGGCACAGAAGTTCGGGTGTCCCAGAGATTTAGCATAGGCTTCAAGCTCCAAAACTATCTCTGCGAAGGCACACATGCTGTCCTTTCTGGCATTCATGGGCGTAGACCCTGCATGCCTCTGCTCTCCCTTTATGCTGACCGATATATAGCTGGGTGCGGTTATTCCGGTGACTATTCCTATGGGTATACCCTGCTTTTCAAGGATAGGCCCCTGCTCTATGTGAAGCTCAAGGAAGGCAAATATGTCGCCCTTCTTCTTTGCTATCTTTTCAAAGTCTTTCCCGTAACCCCTTGATGTCATGGTGTCGTAGAGACTTATGCCCTCGTCGTCTTTTATTCTCTTTGTATCCTCAAAGCCCAACTCACCTGTGATGAAATGGCTTCCGAGACAGCCTATGCCATAGCGGCCTGACTCCTCTGAGGTAAAAAGCACAGCAACTATATCCCTCAGGTGCTTTTCTCCGGACTCCTTTATGAGCTTAAGGCTTTCTATGGCGCCGAGGCTTCCCACTACGCCGTCGTACATGCCACCGTTTATAACAGTGTCGAAGTGTGAACCCGTCCATACCGGAGCAAGGCTCCTGTCTTCTCCTCTCAGGACTCCGAATATATTTCCTATGCCGTCCTCATAAAGCTCAAGGCCGGCCTCCTCTATAAGTGATTTCAGATATTCTCTGGCCTTCATATCGGCATCTGTAAATATATATCTGGTGTTTCCCGGCTGATCCGGTGTGCTGTTGAAGGTATGAAGTGTCTTTATACCCTCCTCCATAAATCTTCTGTCTGCCTTGTTCATCGAGTATTCCCCCTTTCTTTCTCCTCGATCTTAAGAAACCTTTGTCAATCCTTTACCTTTTCAGGGTCCAGATATGTGGGCGCGTTCTTGGGTGCCCTTCCCTTTATAACATCGTGATAGTAGGCGTAGGTCATGGGCTTTGCTTTGCAGTCATATCTCTCCGACTCAATGACCTTGCCGAGAAATACCGTATGGGTCTCAGTCTCCATAGTTTTTATCACCTCGCAGACAACATATCCGTTTATATTGTCCCTTACTATGGGAAGCCCCTCCTTCATCTCATAAGCTATGTCCTCAAACTTGTCGCTGTCTCTTCCCGAGCGGAATCCGAAGGTTCCGATAGTGAGAGGCTGAGTTTTTTCGCTGCATATGCATACGGCAAATTTTCCTGACTCGGCTATGCACTTGTTGGTGTAGTTGTCATGGTTTACGCTGACAGCCATGGTTGCAGGCTCAGAGGTTATCTGCATCGCCGAGTTGGTCACACAGCCTGTAGGCCTCTCCTTGTCCATGGTTGTTGTAATATAGACCCCGTAGGATAAATCCCAAAACACTCTCTTATCCATTTTCTCTCTCCTTTTCACAGATAAATATTTATAATTGCACAGCTTAAACCTGTGCATATTATCCCAACAGCTTACACTACCCGAAAGATCATTCCCCGCATTTAAGTATAAACTTTTTGAAAAGCTCTGTCATCTGAGCATTGCCAAAGGGCGCCATCATTTCAGGATGCCACTGGACTCCCAGCATAAAGGTCCCCTCGGTCTTCTCTATGCTCTCAGGCACTCCGTCGTCGGCCTTTGCAATGATCTTAAAGCCCTTTGCCGTGTCCTTCACGCACTGATGGTGGAAGGAATTGACCAAGGCTCTCTCCGGAAGCACGCCATCCAAAAAGCTTCCCTTCTCTACGCTTACATAGTGGGACGGATTGTATCCCGGGGCCTCCTGTACATGCTTGAGGCTGCCCTCCTTCTGCTTTTCTATATCCTGATAAAGTGTGCCTCCGAAGGCTACATTCATTACCTGTATGCCCTTGCATATTCCCATAACCGGTATGCCCTTCTTGTCCGCCTCCAAAATCACCTGAATATTGTACTCGTCCACCTCTCTCAGGGTAAAGCCCTGGCAGGGAAGAGGCTGCTCCCCATAGAGGGTGGGGTCCACATCATATCCGCCTGAAAGCACTATCCCGTCAAGACCTTCTATCTGCTCTCCCACATCCTCCTTTGTCAGTATTACAGGAAGCATCAAGGGTATGCACCCCGCCTTCTCCAAGCTCACTACATAGTAATTATTTATGGAAGCCCTGTACATCCCTGACAGCGGATTTCCGTCAGAGGCAAGCATATTTGCAACTATTCCTATTCTGGGTTTTCTCATATCCATGTCTCCTTAAAAAGTTTGTTTTTGTCGGTATATCTATGTTAAATTCTAATGCCTTATGACGATACAGTCAATTTTTATTTGATCGAAGGCTTCAAAGAATTTAATCAAAAAAGCTGCCGCAGTTTTGGCCCCTTAGGGCCGCAGCTGTGGCAGCTTGCTGTATAGACCTGTTAAATTATTCTACCGCATCTATGGTAGATACGCTCATGGTGATCTCCTCCAGAACGTTGAGGAGTGCACTTACAGTATCGAGAGAGGTGAACTCTGTGATTCCGTTCTCAACTGCGACTCTTCTTATCATGAAGCCGTCTGTCCTCTCCGCGCTGTCATTTCCGGGCTTGACAGTATTTATCACATAAGTGATGTATCCCTGTCTCAGGCTGTCAAGTATCTCCTCGCTTCCCTCGGAGAGTTTTTTCTTGATCCTGGTCCTTATTCCGTGCTCCTTGAGGAACTCTGCTGTTCCCTTTGTCGCCTCTATATTAAATCCTATATTGTAGAATCTTCTTATTATAGGAAGCACATCCTCCTTGTCCTTGTCGGCTACTGTCACAAAAACGGTTCCGTAATTCTTTACCTTTGTTCCTGCAGCCTGCATAGCCTTGTAGAGTGCACGGTTGAGGTCCTTGTCATATCCTATTGCCTCTCCTGTGGACTTCATCTCGGGAGAGAGGACTGTGTCCGCTCCTCTGAGCTTTGAGAAGGAGAATACAGGGCACTTTACATAGTAGCGTCCGGGTTCCTTTGCTATTCCGTCCTCGTATCCCTGCTCCTTTATGCTGTATCCGAGAGCAACCTTTGTGGCAATGTTGGCCATGGGTATATTGGTTGCCTTGCTTATGAAGGGCACTGTCCTTGATGAGCGGGGGTTTACCTCTATGATATACACATCGTCATTCTTGTCCACGATAAACTGTATATTGTAAAGTCCCTTTATTCCTATTCCAAGTCCCAGTTTTCTTGTATAGTCGATAATAGTCTCTCTTGACTTATCGCTTATGCTGTAAGCGGGGAATACGCTTATGGAGTCTCCGCTGTGAACACCTGTGCGCTCTATATGCTGCATTATTCCGGGGATGAGCACTGTCTCTCCGTCGCAGATAGCATCCACTTCCAGCTCTTTTCCTGAAATATACTTGTCGACAAGTACAGGATGATCCTCTGAAGCTATTATCGCCTTCTTAAAGTACTGCCTGAGCTCGTCAGGATTATAAACTATCTGCATTGCCCTTCCGCCGAGGACAAAGGAGGGACGAACCAGAACAGGGTAGCCTATCCTCTCTGCCACCTTTACTCCTGCCTCAACATCCGTCACAGCCTGTCCTGTGGGCTGAGGTATCTCAAGCTTCTCCAAAAGCTTCTCAAAAAGGTCTCTGTCCTCAGCTCTGTCTATGGCCTCGACATCCGTACCTACTATATTTACTCCCAGCTTGTTGAGCCTGTCCGCAAGGTTTATGGCTGTCTGGCCTCCGAGGGTAACTATGACTCCGTCCGGGTTCTCAAGATGTATAACGTTCATTACATCCTCGACTGTCAGGGGCTCAAAATAGAGCTTGTCAGAGATGGTATAGTCTGTGGAGACAGTCTCGGGATTATTGTTGATGATTATGGCCTCATATCCGGCCTCCTTTATGGCCCAGATAGCATGTACTGTGGAGTAGTCGAACTCTACACCCTGACCTATACGTATAGGGCCTGAGCCTATAACAACTATCTTCTTTCTGTCTGAGACAACAGACTCGTTCTTGCTGTCCTTATTATATGTGGAGTAGAGGTAAGCAAGCTTCTCCTTGTGCTCATAGGGATATGTGTCCACTATCCTGTAAACAGGGAACTCATTCATGTCCTCTCTCATGCGATATACGGAGAGCTCGTCTGTTCCCCAGCAGGAGGCTATATAGGAGTCGCTTATTCCAAGCTCCTTCGCCTTCTTAAGCACTTCCTTGTCGTTGACATTTTCTTTTATGACATTCTCGTAATCAACCACATTCTTTATGGTCTCAAGGAAGTAGCGAGTGATCTTTGTGATGTCGAATATCCTGTCTAAGGATACGCCTCTTCTTATGAGCTCAGCTATGGCAAAAAGTCTGTCGTCACGGCACTCCTCTGTATATTTTTCAAGCTCTTCTATAGAGAAGCTGTCGAATTTCTTTTCATAGAGGTGGTTTACTCCGATCTCCAGGCCTCTCACGCCCTTCATGAAGCTCTCCTCCATGCTTCTTCCGATACTCATCACCTCTCCTGTAGCCTTCATCTGAGTTGAGAGTCTGTTGGAAGCACTGGTGAACTTGTCGAAGGGGAATCTGGGAAGCTTTACAACAGTATAATCCACAGAGGGCTCATAGAGAGCATTAGTATCTCCTATCTTTATCTCATCAAGGGTAAGTCCCAGAGCAACCTTTGCGGTGATCTTAGCTATGGGATAAGCTGTAGCCTTTGACGCAAGAGCTGATGAACGTGAAACTCTGGGGTTTATCTCTATAAGGAAGTACTCAGATGAGTTCGGATTTAAAGCAAACTGGACATTGCAGCCTCCCTCTATCTTGAGAGCTCTTATTATCTTTAAGGCTGACTTTTTGAGCATGTCATAGTCTGCCTTGGACACGGTCTTGCAGGGAGCAACTACCATGGAGTCTCCTGTGTGGATTCCAACGGGGTCAATATTTTCCATATCACAGACAGCTATGGCATTGTCCGCTGTATCCCTCATGACCTCGAACTCTATCTCCTTGTAGCCCTTTACGCTCTTCTCAATAAGAACCTGGTGTACAGGTGAGAGCCTCAAGGCATTCTCAAGCATAATGTCAAATTCCTCGGCATTGTCGGCAAATCCTCCGCCGGTTCCTCCCAGAGTAAAAGCGGGGCGAAGAACAACGGGGAAGCCTATATCTGCAGCAGCCTTCCTACCCTCATCCATGTTTGTGGCTATCTCGGACTGAATTACGGGCTCTCCCAGCTCCTCACAGAGTTCCTTGAAAAGCTCTCTGTCCTCAGCCTTCTCTATCGACTCAAAGCTTGTTCCAAGTATCTCCACCTGGCACTCTTTAAGTATTCCCTTCTTTGCAAGCTGAACAGCCATGTTAAGTCCTGTCTGTCCGCCCAGACCGGGAACCACCGCGTCAGGTCTCTCTTTTCTTATTATCTTTGCCACATACTCCAAAGTAAGGGGTTCCATGTATACCTTATCCGCTATCTTTGTGTCTGTCATTACTGTAGCAGGGTTTGAGTTGATGAGCACCACCTCATAACCCTCCTCCTTCAAGGCAAGGCACGCCTGAGTTCCGGCGTAGTCAAACTCCGCCGCCTGACCTATTACAATAGGACCTGAGCCTATTACCAAAACCTTTTTAATGTCTGTTCTCTTTGCCATACATCTTCCTCCTCACATTTTTTCTGAAAAAAGGACTTGCCCGAAACCCTTAACAGGTTCCTTCGCAAGTCCTTAAATTACAAATATAAAAGAGGCTAAAGATGAGGATAAATATTCCGGCGATATGAGGAAAAGCTTATTCTCCTGTGCCGCTCCGATCATCTTCATATAAGACCTCTCTCTGTTCAAAACTTGAGGTATTATAGCACTAAAGAATGAATGATGCAAGCAGTTTTTTGCTATTATTTTTTTATATAAATAAATTTTTTATTCAGCAAAAAAATAAGTAAATTTTTGTTATTTTTCCTATTGAATTAATATGATTTTTTTTCTTAAACCCCTTACTATTCCATAGTTTTTTTGATAATTATTGTAAATTTTATTTATTTTTATGAATTTAATTTCCTATTCTTCCAGAATTGACAAAGAAATTTTATTCGTATATTATGAATTGGTTATTTTTAATACAAGATATAACAAGGAGGCTAACAATGAAAAAGGTACTAAAATATGCGGTCTCAGCTTTAATTGCAGCGTCACTTCTTGCTGCCTGCGGTAACGGAGCTGAATCTGTATCAAAAAGCGGAACTTCCGGCAGCTCTGCACAGACTGACGAAAATACTCCTGAAAGTTCAAAGGTCGATTCCACTTCCGAATCCGGGGAATTGACAAAAGTAGGGCTTTCCACCATCACACAAGTCAGCTGGGCTCCCTGCTTTGTAGCGCAATCTGAAGGTTTCTTCACCGATGAGGGCCTTGAGGTAGAATTTATAACCCCGGGAGGCCCCAAAGGCTTTCAAGCTATGCATGCCGGTCAGTGTGAATTCAGCATGCTCTCCCAAGAGCCTCTTTTGATTGCCGAGGAGGAAGGCATAGAATCCTACAATATTGCTGCAATGCTTAAGTCCAGAGTGTACGGCATAATATCTTCTCCTGACATAACTGATGTATCTCAGTTAAAGGGGAAGACAATCTATGCAAGTGATCCCGGCTCCGCCCCCTATGTATTTGTATGTACAGCTCTCGAAAAAAATGGTATAGATCCTGAAAGGGATGTTACATTTATCCAAATGGATCAAAATGCCGCACCCTTGGCTCTTGCAAACGGTGAGATCGATGCCGCATTCATTAATCTCTTTAAAACAGCCGAACTCACTGATGTGGAATACAATACTTTGGTAAGCTGTTTTGATGAAGGGGATGCCATGGAATACCTCGGATCAACTGATTTCCCTGCAGAGATAGTATGTACTACTAAAGCCTATGCCAAGGAGCATCCTGAGATATGTCAAAAGATGGTCAATGCGATTATACGTGCCGAGGAATGGATACAGAGTCACACCGATGAAGAAGTGGCAGCGTCAATATCTCCCATGTTGGCAGATTTTGACTCCTCTGTCCTTGCAGAAGAAATAGCTATTATGAGAGATATTTACAGCACTGACGGCTATATTTCAGAAGAAGGCCAATCTGCCATAATTAAAACCCTTAAAGAAGCCGGAGTCATAAAAACTGATATACCTTATAACGAAGTTGTTGATATGGAATTTGTAGAAAACTATAAAGAGAACAAATAAAAATGAGCTATATCGAAGTAAAAAATGTTTTTAAATCTTTTGACGGAAGACCTGTATTAAAAAATATCAATATGTGCATTGAGAAGGGTGAGTTTGCTACCCTTCTCGGTTCTTCAGGCTGTGGTAAGACCACACTTCTCCGTTGTCTCATAGGTCTGGAAAAAATCGACTCCGGAGAAATATATATTGACAAAAAAAACATGGCAGGTGTTCCTCCCGGAAACAGAGGAATAGGAATGATCTTCCAGCAATACTGTCTTTTTCCGACAATGACAGTATATAACAATATTTCCTTTGGCCTGAGAATGCAAAAGCTCCCCAAAGAGCAGACGGACAAAAAAGTAAAACATGTATTGGAAATGCTGGGACTTAAGGGCCACGAAAACAAATATCCATATCAGCTCTCCGGCGGCGAGCAACAGAGAGTTTCTATAGGAAGGAGTGTTGTCATGGAGCCAAAGGTCCTGTTTCTTGATGAACCTTTCAGCGCAATAGATGCAAAGATGCGCAAAGAGCTTCAGATATATCTGAAAGAGATACATACAGAGCTCAATATGACATCGGTATTTGTAACCCATGATCAGGAGGAAGCAATGAGAATGTCAGATCGAATCTATCTCTTTCACGATGGTATTCTCGAACAGTCAGGCAGTCCAAAAGATATATATGCCTATCCCAAAACAGCTTACGTGGCAGGATTCATCGGCAGCTACAACATTTTTGATTCCGAAGATTTTAATTCTATATTTAAATCCGGCTTCGCCCAAAACGGGAAAATAGCTGTAAGACCTGAGGCTTTCAGAGTTTCAGGCGAATATCCTTCAAATATTGACGAAAATTTCATTGTTAAAAGTCGGATTTCTTCTGTTATGCTTCAAGGAAATATAGTCAGGTATTCAATAAATACAGGAAGCTTAAAAATATCTGCAGACAGGATATTCTCCTTAAATGAAGATTTAAAAGTTGGAGAAGAAGTATTTTTGTCTGTTAAAAAAAAGGATGTGATCTTTTTTGGATAGTCCCCAAAAATTATATGATAAATTTCATTCTTTACTTGAGCTTAAAAGGCATGTTGTAGGTGTCAAATTTTTTGACGAGTTCAACATCGAAGAGTATTCTTCTTATTCCGGCATTGAAGTAATCAAGCCTATAGCATACTGTGTAGCTGTAAAAAGCGCAATGTCAGGTCATTCTGTTAAAATAAGGAAGGATATGTCAGGCTGTGCCGGCAGCAGCTGTGCGCTAGGTTTCACCACCCCAAAAGATGGGTATTTTTCAGGAGAACAGGGCGAAAAGATGGGGCTGTTCAAAGACCGTTCTGTCGCCTCAAAAGTGAATCATGACTTGCCTGTTTTAGGAAATGCTTCCAGTGGAACTCTTGCCGCAGTTATCAAGCCATTATATGCTTACGAAAACGAAGGCGATCCTGATATTGTCCTTGTAATATCAGATTCCTTTGGCATCATGCGGATCCTTGAGGGCTATACCTATATTTACGGCCTTCCCCATGGTCTCTGCGCTTCAGGGAATCGTGCAGTCTGTACCGAGTGTTCGGTTTTACCTTTAAAAACTCACTCAATAAACATATCTTTTCTCTGTGCAGGAACCAGGTACAGATGTAAATGGGGCAATGCTGAGATAATGTGCGGTTTTCCGTTTAGTATGGCAAATGGTATAGCAAAAGGTATTCTTGAAACTGTAAATGCGGTCGAAACAGATGAGAGAAAAAAACTAATTGAAAAACATTTGATTAAAACAGATAATTTGGAAACAGAGATTAAATATGGAGAAACTTATTACCAAAAAAAGCAAAAATAAAACTTCCGGTTCTCTTCTTGTAAGGTGTACTATAATAATCATTTTCTTTATTTTATGGGAAGAGGTGGCTAAAAATTCCGATAAAATATCATTTTATACAAGCTACCCCAGCGAGTTATTCTCAGATCTCATAGTTTTTGCTTCAAGCGGAGACCTTGCTCACAATTTGGCAATAACTCTTGAGGAAGCTTATCTGGGTTTCTTTCTGGGATGTGGGGCAGGCCTTATACTGGGCGTACTGTTCAGTCAATTTTCATTTTTGGGCAAGGTATTGGTCCCTATAATAACGGCAATACAGGGTATACCCCAGCTTACTCTGGCTCCACTTTACATACTTTGGTTTGGGGTGGGGCTGGAATCCAAAGTCTTTTTATCAGGGCTTATGGTATTCTTTAATGTATTTTTTTCAACCTATGATTCTATAAAGAACATCGATCAAAAGCTTATTGAATCAGCAGTTATATTAGGTGCACGGAAGATAGATGTGTTGACAAACGTAGTTATTCCCTATTGCATGCCTTGGATACTCTCAGGTATGCGCATGGGGATAAGCGCCTGTATGGTAGGTGCTATAATAGGTGAATATCTGGGAGCCTCAGGTGGACTTGGATGGATGGTCACCTACGCCTCCTCCTTCTTCAGAATAGAAAGAGTTATGTCGACTATAATAATACTTATGCTTATAGGTCTTATTACAAATTTCGTTTTTGCAAAAATAGAAAGCTATGTTCTCAGGTGGAGGGCTGAAAGTAATCTTTCCGTGGAATAAATTATTTTATGTTTTACAATACACAAATACACCGGCAGGAGGAGCAAATCCCCATTTGCCGGTGTATTTATTTTTGTTTTTAAAGTTATTATTTTCGGTCTTCTACTTTTCAGGGTAGAAGCCGCTGGGGGACTCGTTAAGGTTTATAAGTATATTTTTCTGCTGGGTATAGTGGTCAAGGATGACCTTGTGGGTTTCACGGCCGATCCCGGAATTCTTATATCCTCCGAAAGGCGCTCCAACAGGGATCTGATTATAGGTATTTACCCACATACGCCCGGTCTCAACAGCTCTTGATACTCTCAAGGCTCGGTTTATATCCCTGGTCCACACAGCTCCGCCCAGTCCGTACTCGGAATCATTGGCCATGGCAATGACCTCCTCCTCGGTCTTAAACTTTATGACAACAGCCACAGGCCCGAATATCTCTTCTCTGGCGACTCTCATATCGTTCGTCACATCAGTTATGAGAGTGGGCTTAAAGAAGCTTCCCTTAGCACAGTCGCCTTCTGCATATCTCTCTCCTCCGCAGGCGATCTTTGCCCCCTCCTTTTTTGCAATATCCATATAAGAAAGGATCTTCTTTACCTGACCCTCGTTTATCTGGGCTCCCATTTGTGTGTCGGGGTCAAGGGGATCTCCTACCTTTATCTTTCCGAAGGCTTTTACAGCGGCATCGACAAATTTATCATATATGCCCTCCTGAACAAAAACCCTGGATCCTGCGCAGCATACCTGCCCCTGGTTGAAAAGTATGCCCAGCTGCAGCCCGTCTATAGCCATATCCCACTTGCAGTCGTCAAAGTAGATGTTGGCGCTCTTTCCTCCCAATTCAAGGGTTGAGGGTATCAGCTTGTCGGCGGCAGCCTTTCCAACCTCAAGTCCGACCTCTGTGGATCCTGTGAAGGCCAGCTTTCTGAATCCATCGTGCTCCAGCATATACTGTCCTGATTTTGATCCCTTTCCGCTTATGACATTCACCACTCCCGCAGGAAGAAGGTCCCCGATAAGCTGCATAAGCACATATGCGCTTAAGGGTGTGGAGGAGGATGTCTTTAAAACTATACAGTTGCCTGCTGCAAGAGCAGGGGCGAGCTTCCACGCCGCCATCAGGAAAGGGAAGTTCCAGGGTACTATCTGTCCCACAACTCCAAGAGGCTCTCTAAGTATAATATTTAAAAAGTTTCCGTCCAGAACACTTGCAGCTCCCTCCTCAGTTCGTATGGCTCCTGCAAAATAGCGAAAATGATCTGAGGAATATGGCACATCTATGTTCATGGTCTCTCTGATGGGCTTTCCGTTGTCCATGCTCTCAACAGTGGCCAAAAGCTCCTTGTTCTCGTCTATCCTGTCCGCGATCTTTAAAAGGATCTCAGCTCTCTTTGAAGGCTCCACAGCCTTCCATGCGGGGTAGGCTCTCCATGCCGCTTTTACGGCGCTGTCGACATCTTCTCTTGTGGCTTCCGAGCAGTAGGCAAGGTGCTCGCCTGTAGCAGGGTCTTTGGTCTCAAAGGTGCCCTTGTCTGAAGCCTCTACCCACTTTCCGTCGATATAGAGCTTATAGAGCTCATCTAATTTAACTTTCATTTTTCCTCTCCCTTTCTGTGTATTTGTATATTTTTAATATAATCAGTTCTTTCTTTATACCTGCTTTCTTTATACCTGAATTATAGCTGATACACATTTTTTAGTCTTGTCTTATCACACCAAATGTGGCGGATCTTTTTGGTCAAAAAACAAAGGTTTGCTTTTGTCGCAAAGTCGTCTTATATTATTCTTATAGTATTTAATAGTATTTTTATATGAAATAAGCTTTGCCCTCGTATGATATCAAAGCGGCTATACATTATTCAGGAGGTTTAGGGCTATGGAAGACAGAAGCAAAAATTATCCTAGTGAAACTTTACTGCACGCTAACTGGAGACTTATGGAGGCATCCCGCAGTTCAGGGCTTATGGGAGTTATAGAGGAGGCGGGAAAGATATTTTCTTACCCGGTAATTCTTTTTGATGAGAGCTTCAGGGTCATAGCCTCCTATCCTAAGGAGCCTGAGAAGATACCCGAGCTTCAATGTATGATAAAAAATAATCGTCTGGGAGATAAATCCGTATATAGGCTCCTTATGCAGAACAAACTTAAAAGCTCCAATTATTATGCGCCCTTCTATGCAAAAAGAGGGATCTGCTCGGGAGATCCCCTCATTTTGGGGGAGCTTGTGCACAGCGGAAACATATACGGCCATCTTGTGGTCTGCCCCGGAAATGCACCTGAAAACAAGGATGATCTTGAGCTTGTATCTCTCGTCCTTCATATGATAGAGTTGAACCTTTCAGGAAGCTTCAGACACGATGACTACAGGAGCAGTTCTCTTGCCTTGAGATTGGAAAATCTGCTGAATTCAGGGACTCCCGGGTATCTCCTCAATTCTTCAATAGAGGCTGTCTCCACATCACTTTCCGGTCGATTTGCTGTTCTTGTGGCTCCACTCAACAATTATGCAGCCCAGTATGCCCTTGTGGAGGCGTCTCTCAACAAGCTCAGAGAAAAGTACAAAAATACGGTTATAGTATTCCACTCTCACTCCTTCGTAATACTTATAGGTGAGATACGATATAATGCTTCAGATCCCGTCCTGCGTCCCGAAAACAATCTTACGGTAAATGAATTGTTTGAGTACTTTGAGCAATATGACATAAAGCCCGGGCTCAGCAACAGCTTTTCCGATCTCGGCCTCACAAGGTATCACTATCGTCAGGCTCTTCTGTGCGCCCGCCTTGGGGGAGAGCTTAGGCTTAAAAAGAGAGCTGTTTTCCTCGATCTCATGCCTCTGCCGGCCCTGTCTGTGCTTATAAAGGCCAATCTCGGCTACACCTTCATCCACCCTGTTTTTTTTCAGATTAAAAAGTATGACAGGGAGTACAAAACGGAGTATGAAAAGACCCTCTGTGCCTTTCTTCTAAATATCAAAGACCGTGAAAAAACCGCAAAAGAACTTAAGGTGCACAAAAATACTGTACAGTACAGGCTTACGAGGATAGAGGAGCTCTTTGATCTCCCCTTGGATGACAGTTCGGCCATGCTCAATCTTATCTTCAGCGCCTGTCTCTTAAAGCTTAACCCCTCTCTTGACGAAAGACCCGAGCTGTAAAAATATACAGAAGAACCACTGTTAGTCTTGTTTAATTCCTACTAATATGCTATATTTTTCTTACAATAATAAAAGGAGGTTCTACACAATGAAAGGTTACGCAATGCTAAGGATAGGCGAATCCGGATGGATCGAGAAGGAAAGACCCGCCTGCGGTCCCATGGATGCAATATGCAAGCCTCTGGCTGTCGCAATATGCACCTCTGATGTGCACACTCTCTGGGAGGGAGCTATCGGTGATCGCCACAACATGATACTGGGACATGAATGCTGCGCTGAAGTGGTGGAAGTCGGTTCTATGGTAAAAGACTTCAAGCCCGGAGATCGCGTCCTTGTACCCGCAATAACTCCTGACTGGAACTCTCTTGAGGCTCAGGCCGGCTATTCAATGCATTCAGGCGGAATGCTTGCAGGCTGGAAGTTTTCCAATTTTAAGGACGGAGTTTTCTCAGAGTTTTTCCATGTAAACGATGCGGACGGAAATTTGGCATTACTGCCCTCAAATATCTCTCCCACAGATGCCTGCATGCTTTCGGACATGGTCCCCACCGGCTTTCACGGTGTAGAGCTTGCAGACGTTCAGTTCGGTGACACTGTTCTTGTAATAGGTATAGGCCCTGTAGGCCTTATGGCTGTTGCGGGAGCAGATCTCAGAGGAGCCTCAAGAATAATCGCTGTCGGCACAAGGCCCGCCTGCGTAGAGGCTGCAAAGGGCTATGGTGCTGTTGATTTCGTCAGCTACAAAAACGGAAGCATTGAGGATCAGGTCCTTGAGATGACAAACGGAAAGGGTGTAGACAAGGTGATAATAGCAGGAGGAGGCTGTGAGACCTTCGAGTCTGCTGTCAAAGCTTTAAAGCCCGGAGGAAAGATAGGAAACGTCAACTATTTGGGAAGCGGCACCTATGTGAATATCCCCCGTGTTGAATGGGGAGTGGGAATGGGCCACAAGCAGATAAACGGAGGGCTGATGCCGGGAGGAAGACTTCGCATGGAAAAGCTGGGTGCCCTCGTCTCAGCAGGAAAGCTGGATGTCCATCCCCTTGTAAGCCATGTATTTGACGGTTGGGATCATCTTGAGGAGGCTCTCTTTATGATGAGAGACAAGCCCAAGGATCTCATTAAGCCCGTTGTAAAGATCGAGGATTAAAGAGGAGTAAAATTTGAAGGTATTGATAGTCTCAGGCTTTCTGGGCGCAGGTAAGACCACCTTCATAAAGGAGCTTATAAGGAAGAGCAAAAAAGATCTTGTGATCATGGAAAACGAGTACGGGGAGGTGGGTATAGACGGGGATATCCTGAGAGAGGAAGCTTCGGGTCTCTCCGCTTCCTCTTCCCCTCTCCCAAAAAAGCCTGATATACGTGAGCTTACAGAGGGTTGTATCTGCTGCTCCGGAAAGTCGGATTTTGCCTCCTCCGTACTCACCATATCAAACAGCTTGGACCCGGAATACCTGATAGTTGAGCCCACGGGAGTAGGCATGCTCTCAAATGTGATAAACAACATACTTCAGATATCCTATGAGCACATTTCCCTGCTCTCCCCTGTGGCCATAGTTGACGCCTATTCCTTCGACCGATATATGAGGGAATACAGAGAAATATTTTCAGATCAGATAAGGTCGGCAGGACAGGTCATCTTCTCCAAAGCGGATCCCTCATACGAAGCCGAGAAAGAAAGGCTTTATTCGGAGGTAAGAAAGCTCAATGCCTCCTGCAAAATACTTTTTGAGCACTACAGCAGTATGGGAGAAGAATGGTGGGAGGCTTTACTCTCCACTGCACTCTCCGGAGAGAGGATCAAATCTCTGCCCTCCTCCCCTCCCTCCCTCAACAGCTTCTCTTTAGGAAATATACAGCTTTCCTCTCCGGTTGAGGCGATAATGCTCATGGAAGATATCATCAGAGGGAATTACGGAAACATATGCCGTTCCAAGGGGACGATAATGGCAGGAGATGAGCTTTTGAGATATGATGTGGCATCAGAGAGGTACAGCATTACAGCTGCGGATACAGGCACAGAAAACACGTCTAAGGCCGTATTTATAGGGAAGGACATAAACAAAAACGAGCTGAGAAAGCTTCTCCTGAAAGATTATAAGAGGCAGACAAAAATAAGACCCGGCTTTTAAAAGAGACGGCCCCCAAAAGTCAGACCGAAAATCTGACGATCGGGGGCCGGTTCAAAAGCCGGACTTTATTTATTTTTTTCAGATCTTTTCGCCGTCAGCAGATGAGCCTCTCGCCTTCACATCTCTGATGAGTTTCTCCAAGCTTGAAGTTATGGCATCTGTAGGACAGGCAGCCTTGCAGTCTCCGCAGCGTATGCACTCCATGCTGTTGGGAGCTTCCCAAGTCTTTATATCCATTCCACATACAGCTTGGCATTTACCGCAGCGTATGCATTTTTCCTCGTCCACATTAAATCTGTAAAAGGCAAATTTATTGAAGAAGCCGTAGAAGGCTCCCAGAGGGCAGAGATACTTGCAAAAGGGCCTGTAAAAGCCTATGGAAAGCACAGCCACAAGGAGGAGTATAAAGGTCTTCCAGGAAAACAGTATACCTACAGCGGCTCTCAGCGGTTCATTCATAAGAAGCATGGGGAAGCCCGCCATAAGTGTACCGCTCGGGCAAATATATTTGCAGAACCAGGGATCACCCATACCCATAAAGTTGGTAACAGTCATGGGCAGTATGACTACAAAAAGCGCCAGTATCAAATATTTGAGGTATATGAGGTACCTGTGCCCCGGAAGGTTCTTTTTCTTTTTCATCTTTCCGACAGGTATCCTGTGAAGAAGATCCTGAACCAAGCCGAAGGGGCAAAGCCAGCCACATACAAATCTTCCCAAAAGTACTCCGAAGGCCGCCATAAATCCGAGGGCATAGAGGCTTAACTTGTACTGTCCCGAATCCAGCACCGCCTGCAGTGAGCCTATGGGACAGGCAAATCGCGCTCCCGGGCATGAATAACAGTTAAGTCCCGGGACACAGAGCTTCTTCGTCTCCCCCTGATATATCTTTCCTTCGATAAATCCTCTCACATATCCGTTGGTTATGGCGAACCACAGGGCCTGAAATAAAAGTCTTATCCTGTTCACAGCTCCACCTACCCTATCCCTATGCATTCAAGGCAGATATAGGCAGCCTTTTGAAATACAGTCATGATCTCTCCGGTCCTTGTTCCCACAAATATCATTATCAGTGAGACCGCAAGCACGATGTACCTGATAAATGATCCCGCTCTCTTCTTTGAATTCATTTTCTCCACTGTCCATGCTCCTGATGAAATTATGCCTTATAAACTCTCGTTCTCTCAAACATTATATTTATTATTCCTAAAAACGGAAAGAGGGAAAACGAAATTCCTTGTTTTTATTTTTAAAGTCCTTTTTTAGGACTTAAAGCTTAAGCCTATCCGTCACCTCTTTTATCCTCTCTGCCGAATTCAAAAGAGCTTTCTTCTCCTCCTCGGCAAGGGGGATCTCCAAGACGCTCTCTATGCCTGCCTTCCCCACTATCGAGGGTATGCTGAGACAAATATCAGATATACCGTACTCTCCCTTTAAGACTACTGAGACAGGAAGCACAGAGTGCTCGTCCTTCATTATGCTCTCCGAGATCCTGGACACCGCCATTGCTATGCCATAGTAGGTGGCTCCCTTTCTCTTTATGATCTCGTAGGCGCTGTCTCTCACGCCCTCATATATGAGCTGCATGGCTCTCTTGTGATCATGATGTCCTCTCAGCTCACAAAAATGGTTGAGGTCTATCCCCGAAACATTGGCTCCGCTCCACACCGCCAGCTCACTGTCACCGTGCTCTCCGATTATTACGGCGTGAACGCTTCCCGAGTTCACCTTCAAATGCTCGGAAAGAAGCTGCTTCAGCCTGGCTGTGTCAAGGACTGTACCTGAGCCTATGACTCTGTGGGCGGGAAAGCCTGATATCTTATATGCGGCGTAGGTCAGAACATCCACAGGATTAGATACTATCATAAGTATTCCTTTAAAATCACTCTTTGTGATCTCAGGAATAACAGATTTAAGTATTGCCACATTCTTGTCTATAAGATCAAGCCTTGTCTCCCCCGGCTTTTGGTTTGCTCCCGCAGTTATGATGGCCAAGGCACAGTCTGACAGCTCGTCATAGGAGCCTGCATGTATGTCCATGGTCCCTGCATAGGGAAGGCCATCCGAGAGGTCCATGGCCTCCCCCTCGGCCTTCTCGGCATTAGAGTCAATGAGTACCAGCTCTGAAAAAAGTCTCTTCTGCATAAGGGCAAATGCTATAGATGCCCCCACAAATCCGCAGCCTATAACTGCAGCCTTACCTGTATTTATCATATTGCTTCCTTTCTGAAGACTTCTAACGCTTCACATTAAAGGCGGATATCCCCGGATAAACGGCTCCCTCTCCCAGTTCCTCCTCTATCCTTAAGAGCTGATTGTATTTTGCAACTCTCTCACTTCTTGAGGGCGCCCCTGTCTTTATCTGGCGGGAGTTGAGAGCCACAGCCAGATCCGCGATGGTGGTATCCTCAGTCTCCCCTGATCTGTGGGAAACTATTGCTGTATATCCCGCCTTGTGGGCCATCTTTACAGCTGCCATGGTCTCTGACACGGAACCTATCTGGTTGAGCTTTATGAGTATGGAGTTTCCGCAGCCCAGCTCTATTCCCTTTTTGAGTCTCTCTGTGTTTGTTACAAAAAGGTCATCTCCGACCAGCTGGACCTTATCTCCCAGCTCCTTTGTCATATACTGCCAGCCTTCCCAGTCCTCCTCGTCGAGTCCGTCTTCTATGGAGTAGATGGGATACTTATCGATAAGACTTCTCCAATGCTCTACAAGCTCCTTGGAAGTGAAGTGCTTTCCGCATTTGGGAAGCACATATTCACCCTTCTTCTCACCCTTCCACTCACTTGATGCGGCATCCATGGCAAGAACAAAGTCCTTTCCGGGTACATAGCCGGTCTTTTCTACAGCCTTAAGTATATACTCTATGGCCTCCTCATCGCTTGCAAGGTCAGGGGCAAAGCCTCCTTCATCTCCCACGGCTGTGGCAAGTCCGTTCTCCTTAAGCAGTGCTGCCAGAGAGTGAAATACCTCTGTACACATCCTGAGACCCTCTCTGAAGCTCTCCGCACCCACAGGCATGATCATGAACTCCTGCACATCCACTGTATTTGCGGCGTGAGCTCCTCCGTTCAAAATATTCATCATAGGAACAGGCAGGTTGTCACCGTTTACTCCTCCCAAAAATCTGTAAAGGGGAAGTCCGAGGGCAGCTGCGGCAGCTCGCGCCGAAGCTATGGATACTGCAAGTATGGCGTTTGCTCCAAGCTTTGACTTGTCCTTTGTCCCGTCTGCAGCTATCATTGCCCTGTCAACAGCATAGACATCAGAGGCGTCCAGGCCGCAAAGGGCGTCATTTATCACTGTGTTGATGTTTTCCACAGCCTTCGTTACTCCCTTTCCTCCGAAGCGGCTCTTGTCACCGTCTCTGAGCTCCAGGGCCTCAAATTCTCCTGTGGACGCCCCGCTGGGCGCCGCTCCTCTCCCCACAGTTCCGTCTGCCAAAAACACCTCCGCCTCCACAGTAGGGTTTCCTCTTGAATCTATTATTTCTCTGCCGATCACCTTTTCAATTTCCAAAAAGTTCATATCCGCTCTCCTTTCCAAAGCTTTTAAAATTTGAGTTATATATGTCTAACTCTATTTATATAATACCGCTTCCGTAATACTTAATCAAGTAACAACTGCTGTCCTGTTTCAGCTTGCATCTTTATTATATATCTCTTCTACCGGTTTTTCTGTGGTTTCTGCAACGATTCTTTTTAATTTATACAAAAAAGGCATACCGCCCGAAGGTGATATGCCTTTAATATGTTCAGTTAAATTACTTAACTATTCCCTTTCTGTGAAGAGCTGCCTGTGCTGCTGCAAGTCTTGCAATGGGCACTCTGAAAGGTGAGCAAGATACGTAGTTAAGACCTACCTTGTCACAGAACTCTACAGTTGAAGGATCTCCGCCGTGCTCTCCGCAGATACCGCACTTAAGGTCGGCTCTGGTAGCGCGTCCGTTCTTAACAGCCATCTCAACCAGCTGTCCTACGCCTGCCTGATCAAGCTTTGCGAAGGGATCAAACTCATAGATCTTTGAGCTGTAGTAAGCGTCAAGGAACTTTCCTGCGTCGTCACGTGAGAATCCGAAGGTCATCTGTGTAAGGTCGTTTGTACCGAATGAGAAGAACTCAGCCTCCTCAGCGATCTCGCCTGCCATAAGAGCGGCACGAGGGATCTCTATCATAGTACCAACCTTGTAGTGCATGTCAGAGCCCTTCTCCTTCTTAACAGCCTCAGCTGTCTCAACGATAACGTCCTTAACGAACTTAAGCTCCTTCTTGTCTCCTACGAGGGGAACCATGAGCTCGGGAACGATGTCAAATCCATCCTCCTCGTGAACCTCTATAGCTGCCTCCATGATAGCTCTGGTCTGCATCTTAGCTATCTCGGGATAGGTAACAGCAAGACGGCATCCACGATGTCCCATCATAGGGTTGAACTCGTGAAGGCTGTCGCAAACTGCCTTTACATGCTCAACAGTAAGTCCCATATCCTTTGCAAGATCAGCGATCTCCTCATCTGTCTTGGGAACGAACTCGTGAAGAGGCGGATCGATGTATCTTACTGTCATAGGCCTTCCCTCAAGAGCCTTGTACATTGCCTTGAAGTCGCCCTTCTGGAAAGGAAGGAGCTCATTGAGAGCCTCCTCGCGGGCCTCTACAGTCTCTGAAAGGATCATCTTTCTGATCTTGGGTATTCTGTCGGGCTCGAAGAACATATGCTCTGTACGGCAAAGTCCTATACCCTCTGCTCCAAGGTTTACAGCATTTGCTGTGTCCTTAGGTGTGTCGGCATTTGTGCGAACGCCAAGCTCTCTGTATTTATCAGCCCAATCCATGATGCGCTTGAAGTCTCCGCCCACGGTAGCTGCCTTTGTCTTTATATCTCCGTCATAGATCTTACCTGTTGAACCGTCAAGTGAGATGTAATCTCCCTCGTGGTAGGTATGTCCGCCAAGCTCGAAGTACTTAGCTTCCTCGTCGATCTTGATCTCTCCGCATCCTGATACACAGCAGGTTCCCATTCCACGAGCAACAACGGCTGCGTGTGATGTCATTCCTCCGCGAACTGTAAGGATACCCTCTGAAGCGTGCATACCCTCGATATCCTCAGGTGAAGTCTCAAGTCTTACAAGGATAACTCTCTCACCCTTCTCGTGAGCGGCCTTAGCGTCCTCTGCTGTGAAGTAAACCTTACCTGCAGCAGCTCCGGGCGATGCGGGAAGAGCTGAACCGATAACCTCTCCTGCCTTAAGCGCATCCGCATCAAAGGTGGGATGAAGAAGCTGGTCAAGTGACTTTGCATCTATTCTGCAAACAGCCTCCTCGGGAGTGATCTTTCCTTCGTCTACAAGGTCGCAGGCGATCTTTATTGCAGCGGGAGCTGTTCTCTTTCCGTTACGTGTCTGAAGGAAGTAGAGCTTGCCCTCCTGAATGGTGAACTCCATATCCTGCATGTCTCTGTAATGGTTTTCAAGCTTCATTGCAAGATCAACGAACTGCTTGTAGCACTCGGGGAGATCCTCCTCAAGCTTTGAGATGGGCTGAGGTGTACGAACACCTGCAACAACGTCCTCACCCTGAGCATTTATAAGGTACTCACCGAAGATACCTGTTGATCCTGTAGCGGGGTTACGTGTGAATGCAACACCTGTTCCTGATGTATTGCCCATGTTTCCGAATACCATGGTCTGTACGTTTACGGCTGTTCCCCAATCTCCGGGAATGTCGTTCATACGACGATATACGATAGCACGAGGGTTATTCCATGAACGGAATACAGCCTTGACAGCCTCCATAAGCTGCTCCTTGGGATCCTGAGGGAAGTCTGTTCCCTTCTGCTCCTTGTAGTACTCCTTGAAGCGGCAGATGAGAGTCTTCATGTCATCAGCGTCAAGATCTACGTCAAACTTAACGCCCTTCTGCTCCTTAACCTCATCTATGATCTTCTCAAATGTGGACTTGGGTATCTCCATAACAACGTCTGAGAACATCTGGATGAATCTTCTGTATGAATCATAAGCGAAACGAGGATTTCCTGTCTTCTTTGCGAATCCCTCAACAGCCACATCATTAAGTCCCAGGTTAAGGATAGTATCCATCATACCGGGCATGGATGCACGGGCTCCTGAACGAACAGAAACAAGAAGGGGATCTTCATTGTCTCCGAACTTCTTACCATTGATCTCCTCAACCTTCTTAAGAGCCTCGAAGATCTGTCCCTGAATCTCATCAGAGATCTTTCCTCCCTGAGTATAGTAGTCTGTGCAGGCCTCGGTAGTAACTGTAAATCCCTGGGGGATGGGCAAACCGAGGTTTGTCATCTCTGCAAGGTTTGCACCCTTACCGCCTAAGAGGTTGCGCATCTCTGCATTTCCCTCTTTGAACATATACACCCATTTCTGTGCCATGTCGCTGTTTCCTCCTTGATATGTTAATTTAACTTTTTAAAACAGTTTTACTGTGATGGCGTCTGCGGCTATAAGCCTTACATCACAGCCACATAGTATAATAGCATATTTCAGGCCGGTTATAAAGTGAAAATTTTGACAACTTTTAATTTCGATTGTTACTTATTTATATAAGCAAAGTAAAAGCGCTGCCCCTCCGGTCAGCGCCTTTATTCTTTAAGCTTTCATCAGATCTTGAACCTGTAGCCTACGCCCCATATAGTCTCTATGTACTGGGGCTTTGCTGTGTCGAATTCTATCTTCTCTCTTATTTTCTTTATATGTACAGTCACTGTGGCTATGTCTCCTGCAGGGTCCATATCCCAGATCTCCTTAAACAGCTCCTCCTTTGTAAATACGTGGTTGGGGTTCTCCGCCAAAAAGGTTAGGAGCTCAAATTCCTTCTGGGTGAACTGCTTCTCCACCCCGTCTACCCATACTCTTCTTGCGGTCTTATCTATCTTTAGGCCTCTTATCTCTATGATGTCATTTCTGTGCTCGTTGCCTCCTGTAAGCCTCTCATATCTGCTGAGATGGGCCTTTACTCTGGCCACCAGCTCAGAAGGGCTGAAGGGCTTTGTAATGTAGTCGTCCGCTCCCATTCCAAGGCCTCTTATCTTGTCTATGTCTTCCTTCTTTGCTGTCACCATAAGTATTGGGGTGTTTTTTATCTCTCTGACTCTCTTGCATATCTCATAGCCGTCCACTCCCGGCAGCATTATGTCGAGAATGATGAGGTCATAATCATTTTTGAGAGCCCTATCCAGTCCCTTCTCTCCGTCCTCCTCTATGTCGACCTCAAATCCCGAGAGCTCAAGGTAGTCTTTCTCCAGCTCCGCTATGCTAATCTCATCTTCTACTATCAGTATTTTCTTCATCAGCCATCGCCTCCACATATTTTCTGAGGACAAAGTGTATTGTCGTCCCTTTTCCCTCCTCCCCGGAAGCCCATATCCTTCCGGAGTGGTCCTCTATTATCTTCTTAACTATGGAAAGCCCTATGCCTGAGCCTCCCTGAGAAGAATTTCTTGAGCTGTCAGTTCTGTAAAATCTTTCAAATATCTTCTGCTGGTCCTTCTTCGCTATTCCCTTTCCGTTGTCCTCGATATCGACCTGTATAAAGTCTCCTATATCCATGACATTTATGGCTATATGTCCCGGGCTCTTATCCAGATATTTGACCGAGTTTCCTACTATGTTATTTATGACTTTTCTCATCTGCTCCGGATCCGCTATTATAATCGTCTCCCGGTCCACATTGTTCCTGTAATCAAAGTCTATACCCTTTCCGTCCATGTCAAGGCCTATCTCCTCGGCGCAGTCATCAAAGTACTCTCTGACATTCAGCTTTGTGAAATGATAGGGTATCCTGTTTGTGTCGATTTTCGAGTAGAAGGTAAGCTCGTCAATGAGCCTGTCCATGTCGTTGGCCTTGTTGTAAATAGTGCGTATATATTTGTCAAGCTTTTCAGGGGATGAGGCCACTCCGTCCATTATGCCCTCTGAGTATCCTTTTATGGCTGTAATAGGAGTCTTGAGATCATGGGCGATATTGCTTATGAGCTCCTTGTTCTCCCGGTCGGATCTGAGCTTTTCCTCCGAGGACTCCTTAAGCCTTATCCTCATCTCCTCAAAATCCTGAGTGAGCTGTCCTATCTCATCATCGTTATCCGGCTCAAGAGTGAAATCCAGATTCCCGTCTCTTATTTTTCTGGTGGCATCCTTGAGATCTCCCAAAGGCCTCAATATAGACGAATATACCCATAGCAGCAGGACAAAGCCTGCTGCTACGAGTATAATTATGTTTGCTTGGTAATCTGTTTTTCCGACAAAGGTCATATACATGAGTATCAGCGGCAGGACCGTAGATATCATGAACATGACAGCCAATCTTGTAAAAAGTTTCATACCTGTTAAAAATCAAACTTGTCGCTGAAGTACTCAAGAAGCTTGTCTATAGCCACTCTCTCCTGAGTCATGCTGTCTCTGTGTCTTATGGTGACAGAGTGATCTGTCTCCGAGTCAAAGTCGTAGGTTATGCAGAAGGGTGTTCCGATCTCATCCTGTCTCCTGTATCTCTTTCCTATGCTTCCCCTGTCGTCAAACTCACAGTAATACTTGTCAAGAAGCATATCGAAGACCTTCTCCGCACCTTCGTTGAGCTTCTTTGAAAGAGGCAGTACCGCCATCTTTACGGGAGCAAGAGCCGGGTGGAAGTGAAGCACGGTGCGGACATCTCCGCCCTCCAGCTCCTCCTCGTCATATGCGGAGCAGAGGAAAGCGAGAGTCACTCTGTCTGCGCCCAGTGAAGGCTCAATGACATAGGGAACATACTTCTCGCCGGTCTCGTCATCCATGTAGCTGAGATCCTGCTTTGAAACATTTATATGCTGAGTAAGGTCATAGTCTGTTCTGTCAGCTATACCCCAGAGCTCGCCCCATCCGAAGGGGAAGAGGAACTCAAGGTCGGTAGTAGCCTTTGAGTAGAATGAGAGCTCCTCGGGAGAGTGGTCTCTTGCCCTCACCTCGTCCTCCTTGAGGCCCAGGCTGTAGAGCCAGTCTGTGCAGAACTTCTTCCAGTATGCAAACCATTCAAGGTCTGTGTCAGGCTTGCAGAAGAATTCCAGCTCCATCTGCTCAAACTCTCTTGTTCTGAAGGTGAAGTTTCCGGGAGTTATCTCATTTCTGAAGGACTTTCCTATCTGTCCGATTCCGAAGGGTATCTTTTTGCGGCTTGTCCTCTGGACATTCTTGAAGTTTACAAATATTCCCTGGGCGGTCTCAGGTCTCAAATATATGGTGTTCTTTGCATCCTCTGTTACGCCCTGGAAGGTCTTGAACATAAGGTTGAAGCTTCTTATGTCTGTCCAGTCATGAGCTCCGCAGCTGGGGCATGCTATCTCATGCTCAGCTATAAAACTCTGCATCTCCTCCTGGCTCATTCCGTCAGCCGAATTGTTGGGAAGGCTTATTCCGTTTTTCTCGCAGAAATCCTCTATGAGCTTATCGGCTCTGAATCTCTCCTTACACTTTTTACAGTCCATAAGAGGATCTGAAAATCCTGCCAGATGTCCTGATGCCACCCAAGTCTGGGGGTTCATAAGTATTGCGCAGTCAACACCTACATTGAGCTTTGAGCACTCAACGAACTTTCTCCACCAAGCCTTCTTGACGTTGTTTTTGAGCTCAACTCCCAAGTTTCCGTAATCCCATGTATTCGCAAGACCCCCGTATATCTCAGAACCGGGGTAGACAAAACCTCTGTTCTTCGCGAGAGCCACTATTTTTTCCATTGTCTTTTCAGCCGCTTTCATAATCCCATTCCTCCACTTAATTATTTATTCGGTGTTTTTGACATTACATTAACAATGTAATATCAATATCTTACAACAAAACCACCGATATGTAAATCATTGTCATTTTTATTTTACAGCCTTTTTCACAAATTTAATGCCCCGGTATCCGTTTTTAATCCAAAGAGCTGTTCAGATCTCTGATAGCCTGAAGATGAGCGCCCTCCGAGCCGTCCTCATTATATACCCCCGCTCTCGTAATATGGGAGTATACCTTTATGTCATCTATGAGTATGTCCCGGTCTGTATGTATGGATAGAGTATACTTTTCCTGCTTGGGAAGTCCTATGTCAATTTCCATATCTCCGCTGACAGGGACAGTAGTTTCGCTTGAGCCCAGCTTTATGCGTATGTTTGCAGGAGTCTCCGCCTTTACCCGCATGGATATCTTTGTATTCTCCGAGCTTATATAATTTCTTGATCCCAGCTCCTGAGTTATGGTTGCTCCCGCATCCATACGGCACATTTTTGAGCCCTCAGCATTCTCGACTCTCACTCCCCCGTAATGCTTCCAGCCTTCAAGTCCAAGCCCGAATTGGGAATTATAGACTATGTTGTCCGCATAGTCTCTGTAGGTCCATATACCGTAGCCTATGGTGTTTCTGTCAAACACAGGCCCCATAAGCCTCAGATATCCGTCTATCTCCTCCTCAGGAAGCCTTGCATTGTCCTCAAAGCCCGGAGTATTGTCTGTAAAGAGGAACTGATCACAAAATACGGGTTTGCCCGCTCCTGCCGCATGTTTTTTAAGTATCTGCTCGCTCATTCCCGCAGTAGCCTCCGCTTCCAAGAGCTCTCCCGCTGTGCCGAAGCCCATATTGGCCGACAGCATGTTTGAGCTGTAGGATGCGCTTCCGCAGGGGTAGGTGATCTCATGAGTAAAGCCCTTTTTCCCTCCGTCTGCCGCTTCATCATCCTCAAAGCCGTAGGTGTCCATATCAAGTCTCACTTCCATGCTGAGATCCGGGAATACCTCCTGAGTCTCTCTAAGCAGGCGGTTTAACCAATCGTCATAAAACTCAAGGAATACCTTGTAGGCATCCGTGTCCTTTTTCGGGAAAGTCAGCCTTTCCGGATCTATCTTCTCGCCGTAGAGCTTCTCCAGTTCCTCCCGGCTGTAGTTCTCGCAAGCATAGTCAGAGTAGCCTGTGGACTTTGCCAGGCTCTCAGCCGTGTAACCTTCTGTAAAATTCTCCGCCACATTTATAAAGTTCCAGAAGTCCTCCCAGGTGAGGAAGGCCCCTATGTAATTCGGATATGCGGATACGGTCTCGTATATCTTTTTTGCATAGGAGAACCATGCCGTCCTCGTAGTCGACTTGTAGAGGAGCTCTTCATATCTTTTCAGTATATCCGACTCGTCATAATAGTCCCAGGTGTAACCAAGCCTCAGCATTACGGAAAGGCCGTTTGCCTCAGCAGACAGCATTACCCTGTCAAGTTTCTTAAAGGCATAGTCATTATATATGTCTCCCACTGTCACCGGCTGAAATTCTCTCCAGGGCACACATACTATTATAGTATTGAAGCCGTCCTCCTTTATTGCTTTCAGCTCCTCATCCATGTCTTCACTCTCGGAATTCCAGAAGTTTATCACCCACTCGTCCGAGTAGTAAGTGGCAGCTTTTATTTTCCCAAGTTCAACCGCTTTGTCCGTCAGGTATGTGTATCCGCTAAGGCCCAGAGAGGCACATATCAAAAGCGCGGAACAAAGAAGCTTCTTCATATTATTTCCTCCGAAGTATATTGTTTTATCAGAGAAGTATCATCCTGTGCTCTTCACAGGTCTTTCTCATCTCCTCAGGCCAGACACTTGCCTGAACCTCTCCCACATGGGCTCTTCCCAAAAGCAGCATGCAAAGTCTGGACTGGCCTATTCCTCCTCCTATGGTGTAGGGGAGCTTTTTCTCCAGTATCATCTTGTGGTAGGGAAGCTCTTTTCTGTCCTCACATCTCGCCTCCTTAAGCTGTCTTATAAGTGCATCCTCATCCACTCTTATACCCATGCTCGATATCTCAAGGGCCTGATTCAAGGGCTCAAACCAAAACAATATGTCTCCGTTCAAGCTCCAGTCATCATAGTCAGGAGCTCTTCCGTCATGGGGCTTTCCGTCCCCAAGCTTTTCGCCTATCCTCATGAGAAATACACAGCCCAGCTCTTTTGTTATGAGGTTTTCCCTCTCCTTCGGGGTCTTGTCGGGATAGCGCTGTCTCAGTTCCTCGCTGTCCACAAAGTGTATCTCCTCAGGGATCTTATGCACGGCCTGAGGGTATTTATACCAGACCTCATGCTCCATATGCTTTATGACCTTGAAAATAGTGCGGACTGTGGATTTAAGCATTTCCTCCGTCCTGTCACTTTTTTCTATGACCTTCTCCCAATCCCACTGATCCACATACACAGAGTGAAGGTTATCAAGATCCTCGTCTCTTCTTATGGCGTTCATGTTTGTGTAGAGTCCCTCCCCGGGCTTAAAGCCGTAGCGGAAAAGTGCCATCCTCTTCCATTTTGCAAGAGACTGGACCACCTCTATCTCTTCCTCGGGCATCTCCTTTATGTCAAAAGAGACCTTCCTCTCCACGCCGTTTAAGTCGTCGTTAAGTCCCGTCTTTTTCTCCACAAAAAGTGGTGCGGATATCCTCTCAAGATTCATTTCCTTTCCGAATTCCTTCTGGAAGGTGTCCCTTATGTACTTTATTGCCTCCTGTGTCTCCCTGACACTGAGTTTCGGGTTGTATTTTTCAGGGATTATAAGTGCCATAGCATGTCCTCTCTTTCTGCTGTTATTTCAGATGTATCATTTTTAAGAAGTCGTCCTCTGTGATTATGGGGACTCCGAATTTTTTAGCATTTTTGTTTTTGTTTGATGTCGAGTTTATGTCGTTGTTGATAAGATAATTTGTGCTCTTAGAAACTGAAGATGTAGCCTTTCCTCCAAGTTTTTCTATTGTATCCTGAAGTTCTCTCCGATTTTTAAAGTAATTGACCTCTCCTGTTATTACAAAAGTCAAGCCCGAAAGATCTGTTCCCGAAGCGGTATTGCCGCTGTCTTTTTCGCTGTCATCCTTTAAGCTCAATACCTTCAGAAGTTCGTCCACTTCTGCATTATTCCTCGGATCCTCAAAAAATCTTACCCAGGCTGCCGCAGTCACCTCTCCTATGCCGTCGATCTCCTTGAGCCTCTCCTCATCCGTGTTTCGCATAGCCTCAAAGTCATTTTTGAATTCTCTGCACAAAAGCTTAGCCCCCGCGAGACCTATGCCTGAAATCCCAAGTCCGTAGACAAGCCTGTAAAGCTCTGTATCAGCCGCTTTCCTGCAGGCCTCCTCAAGGTTATTATAGGATTTCTCTCCGAAGCCCTCCATTTCGACTATTCTTTCTCTGAACCTGTCCAGCTTAAATATGTCCGCGTATTCGTGTATGAATCCCTCGGAAATAAATCTTTCAAGCCTCATCTCCGAAAGCCCCTCCACATTAAGCGCATCCCTGCTGACCATGAGGGCGAAAGATTTCAATTTCTTTGCCGGGCATTCCGGATTAGGGCAATAGAGATATGCCGCATCATTGTCTTTTCTTATTTCCGTGTGGGCTCCGCACACAGGGCAAAGCCGGGGAGGCTTTATGCTTTTTGTGCGGCTGAGATTCTCCGCTATCTGAGGGATTATCATGTTGGCCTTGTATACCTTAAGGACATCTCCCTCTCCAAGCTCCAGCTCCTCCACTATGCTCAGGTTGTGAACGCTCGCTCTGCTCACTGTGGTTCCCTCCAGCTCCACCGGCTCAAATACCGCCACAGGATTAATAAGCCCTGTCCTTGACGCTGACCACTCTATATATTTAAGTCTTGTCTCTGCTGTCTCATCTGTCCATTTAAAGGCTATGGCATTTCTCGGAAACTTTGCAGTCCTTCCAAGAGAAATGCCGTAAGCTATGTCCTCGTAGGCAAGGACCAAGCCGTCTGAGGGGTAGTCATTTTCGGCTGTCTTTTCCTTAAAATATTCTACCGCCTCTCTCACTGTTTCTGCAGTCACCTTTTTATGCTCAACCACTGTAAATCCCTGCTCCGAAAGCCAATCAAACCGTCTCTCAAAGGAATTTCCGAAGTCGGGCTCTTTCCCCTCCTCCTCAGCGCTTACAAGTGCAAACGCCACAAGATTGACATGCCTCTTTCCCGTTATTCCGGGGTCCAGTTGGCGCACAGAGCCGGAGCAGAGGTTCCTGGGATTTTTGTACTTTGCATCCGCCTCGGCAATCTCTTCATTTATCTTTTCAAAGTCGGAGTATTTTATTACGGCCTCGCCTCTTATGACAAGCTTTCCCTTAAAGCCTATCTTTAAAGGCAGGTTGTCAAACCTTTTTGCATTGGCCGTGATAACTTCTCCTATCTCTCCGTTGCCTCTGGTGACAGCCTTAACCAGCTCTCCTCCCTCGTAAGTCAAGACAACTGTAAGCCCGTCAAGCTTCCAGCTGAGGATCCCCTCTTTTCCTGACAGCCAGTCCTCCAGGTCCGAAACAGATTTTGTCTTGTCCAGGCTGAGCATAGGGGATTCGTGTCTCTCCTTAGGGAGCTCTGAGATCACCTCATATCCCACATTTTGCGAGGGTGAATTGCTGAATACCGTGCCGGTCTCCCTCTCCAGCTCCAAAAGCTCGTCGTACAGCTTATCGTACTCAAAGTTTGATATCTTCTCAACTCCCTCGGCGTAGTAGGCCTTTGAGGCTTCGTTCAATACGCTTACGAGATATTTCATTCTCTCTGTCTTATTTTCCATAGGTTTTACCTGCATTTTCTGAAAACTTGCCTGACATCGGACTGTCAGCTGTCCCTTTCTATCAGGCGATAAAGCTCCTCCAGCTCCTCGCCTGTGACATCTCTGTAGGCTCCCTCCTTGAGATCATCCAGCTCTATATTCATGACTCTTACTCTTTTAAGCGTCTTTACATAATTTCCCAGAGCATCGCACATCCTTCTTATCTGCCTGTTGTAGCCTTGAGTCAGTATTATGCCGAAGGTGTATTTGTCAAGTCTCCACACCTTGCAGGGCCTTGTGATCTTGTCCACGTACTCCCTTCCCTCGGCATTATTCTTATCTCTGTCGCTCACATCAGTCACAGGGATCCTTATCTTCACTCCCTCGGACATAGCTTTCAGGAACTCATCTGTCACCGGTCTTCTGCAGCTTACTATGTATTCTTTCTCATGTCCGTATCTCTGTCTGTTTATCCGGTTGACCAGCTCTCCCCGGTTAGTGAGCAGTATAAGTCCTTGGGAGTCCTTATCGAGGCGCCCTACAGGGAATATGCGCAGGGGATAATTTATATATTCTATAATATTTACAGCCCTGTCCGCTGTGGAGGTTGTACATACCACTCCTCTGGGCTTGTTGAAGGCTATAAGCACCGGCTCATCCTTTTCCTCCGCCTTTATCTCCCGGCCTTTTACGCTTATATGCTGTCCCCGCTCCACCTTCTGTCCGAGCTTTGCGGGAATTCCGTCCACAAGCACTTCGCCTGATTCTATCAGTCTGTCCGCCTCCCGCCTTGAGCATACGCCCATGTCGGACAGATAGCGGTTTATCCTCATGGAAGCTTTTTCTGTATTATTATCTTTAGACATCATATATCCACTCCGGATCTTGTTTTTCAAATTATGTCCCCGTTTTCTGCATCCGGGTCATCCTTTTTTCTGTAAATAAACATTGCATCTCCGAAGGAGAAGAAGCGATATCTCTCCTTCACCGCCTCCTCATATGCCGAAAGCACATGGTCTCTTCCCGCAAGAGCGCTCACCAGCATTATAAGAGTAGACTGAGGAAGATGGAAATTTGTTATGAGGGCATCCACCAGCTTAAACTCATATCCAGGGTAGATGAATATCTCTGTATTGCCCGAGCCTGACTTTATCACATATTTTGAGACGACCCTTCCTTCCGCAGTCACAGCAGACTTTGCATATTGGTCTCCGAAGCCTACTCCTCCCGCCTCAGTATTCGTCATTACAGCTCCTGACTCGCTCACTGAGTTGTCCTTCAGATTGCAGTCTGAAATCAGGCCGTCTTCAGCCAGTTTTTTGTACTCGGTATTGAGAACAGCGGCGGATTCCAGGGTCCTCATGCTGGTGGTGCCTACGGCTATCACTCTCTTTCCTCTCTCTCTTGCCCTGTTTATCTTTTCCGCTGCCTCCCTGTCCACTATATAGAACTCACTGTGCATATGGTGGTCTTCTATCTTGTCCGCCTTTACAGGCCTGAAGGTCCCAAGTCCCACATGCAGGCATATCCTTGCAATATCTACTCCCTTTTTCTCTATCTCACAGAGGAGCTCCTCCGTAAAATGAAGACCTGCCGTGGGTGCGGCGGCAGAGCCCTCATGCTTTGCATACACGGTCTGATACCTGTTTTTGTCCTTGAGCTTGTGGGTTATGTAGGGAGGGAGAGGCATCTCTCCCAGTCTGTCTAAGACCTCCTCGAATATACCTTCATAGTAGAACTTTACTATCCTGCTGCCCTCGTCTCCCGTATCCCTTATCTCTGCCTTGAGCACACCGTCTCCGAAGCTTACACGGGCGCCCTTCCTCAGCTTTTTTCCGGGTCTTACAAGACATTCCCAGCAGTCGTCTCCAAGTCTTTTTAAGAGGAGCAGCTCCACATGGGCGCCGGTCTCCTCCTTAACTCCCAAAAGACGGGCAGGGATCACCTTGGTATCATTGATAACAAGGCAATCCCCCTCGTGAAGGTATTCAAGTATATCCTTAAAATGCCGGTGAGTCACCTCACCGGTATCTGTATCCAAAACCATAAGCCTTGAAGCGGACCTGTCTGAAAGCGGATCCTGAGCTATAAGCTCCTCCGGCAGATCATAGTCAAAATCTTTTACGTCCATATCATTCCTCCTGCTGCATCGTCTCCGGGCTCTCGGCTTCAGAGCCCTCATCAATGTCTATAACGAGATCACTTCCCTGACCTCCTGTGAGGTCAGAGCCCTCGGGAGTGAACATAATGTCCACCTCCTGCTCCCTGTTAACATCCAGATCCTGCTCCTTGTATATCTCCCCGTTGTTGAAGGAGGTGTAAATGAGAGCAAGATCGCTGTCTGAGGAGAGGGCCGCCTTCAGCTCCCTGTCTGTACTCTCTATCAGTTCCTTAACCTCCGGCTCCTCCAGCTGCTCATTTATGTAATCCAGCTTGTCCTTGAGAAGATTTTCCTCTATATAGGGGCTGCCGTCCTCCCTGTGAGAAATGTAGCAGTACATTATTCCGGGGGCCATGGTATCTGTCCTTCTGAAGTTTATCTTGTAGGTGATAACAGCAAGCTCATCTCCCTCCTCAAGTCCCGGAAGCAGATATACCTTTATTCCGTCATATGACTGTATCCAAGATCTCTCCGCATCAAGACGCTTTTGAAGCTCATCTCTTCCTGTTTCAGAGCTCCGGTTGAACACAGTATAGAGCGTGTCCACGTCCGCATTGAGTCTTGCATAAAAATAGTCATTTATAAGTCTTCCCACATCTGTGTCATCTCCCGAGCGAAGGCCAGGCTCCTCCAAAGGCTCCGGCTCATTCTCGGGCTCTGTTGCCGCCACGGATACAGTGGCTGCGGAAGGATCCTCAGTTTCAGTATTTCCTGTTACAGCCTCCGCCACCATTATGAAGATGATAAGCACCACTGACACAGCGGGAATAACTAAGAGACGGCTATAGTCTCTCAGGAAATCCCTAACAGGACTCTCAACATACATAGCCGTCTGTTTCTTTGCTTTTCCTATTTTTTTTGAAGTTCCCTCTTTTCTGCTCTGAACAAGCTTTTTCTCTATATCTTCAAGGGAATTGAATTTCTTTTGCTTATCCAATATTTTTCTCCAAAAAATATGTTCTTAATTATACCTGACCTACATATACTCCCGAGGCATCCACCTTGTACTTTCCGCCTACTACGGTATCCTTTGCCATGGTTCCGTTGTCAGTGAGATAGTAAGATTTTCCGTTGTCTATTACCCAGCTGTTCTTTACCATAGCTCCGGTCTGAGTATCAAAGTAGTACCATGCGTCGTTGGAGAAATGTCTCCATCCGGTAGCCATATATGTGTTGTCGTCAAACCAGTAGGTCTTATCTCCCAGGTCAAGCCACTCCGACTTGCACACAGAGCCGTCAGCCTTTACATACTGCCATTGTGTTGCGGATACCTGATTCCAGCGTCCTGTACCCTGATTAGCTGTATTTCCTGTTGTCGAGTCTGTACCCGAAGAGCCTGTGATGCCCTGAGCCTTGTTTGAGGCGTCAATGAGCTTGTATCCGTAGTCGAGAAGAGCCTTTGTGTCATCATAGTGCTTCTGATTAGACTTCATGACAACCACTATAAGCTCGTGTCCGTTCTTTTCGACAGCAGTGGCAAGAGTGCTGCCGGCCTTCGATGTATATCCGGTCTTTCCTCCTATTATTCCCGCATAATACTGAGAATTGGAAGGATTTAACATCTTGTTTCCGTTGGTCAGCTTAAGCTCCCCTCTGTTCTTTGATGCGGGGAGGGTGTAGCTGAGTGTATTGTTTATGGTCCTTACAGTCTGATTGTCCAGGGCAGCCTTAGTGATAAGTGCCATGTCGTAGGCTGTGGTGTAATGAGTTGTTCCGTTGAGACCTGAGGCATTCTCAAAGTGCGTATTGGTGCATCCCAGCTGCTGAGCTTTCTGATTCATCAGGGCCACAAAGTTTGCCTGGCTTCCTCCCACCTTCTCCGCAAGTCCGTTCGCAACTTCACAGGCGGACTTTAAAAGCAGGGCATAGAGGGAATCCTTTACGCTCAAGGTATCTCCCACAGCAAGGTTCACATTTGAAGCTCCGGACTCAAGTCCGTTGACGGCTGTGGCCGAGTAGGTCACAGTATCCTCAAGATTTGCGTTCTCCGCAACTATGAGAGCTGTCATAAGCTTTGTAGTGGAGGCGGGATACATTGACTGACTTGCATTCTTGTCAAAAAGTATCTGCTTTGTGGTGGCGTCATATACTACTGCCGCCTCAGAGCTTATAGCAGGCTTTGCAATAGTCTGATCTATGACGACCTGATTGGTCTGAGTTCCTGTGCCGGTCTGAGGCTGTCCCTGAGAAGGTGACTGAGTATTGCCTGCAGTATTTCCTGAATTTACATTGTTTCCGGGCTGAGCCTGTCCTGAATTGCCCACCACTCCCGGGCCTGAGTTTACATATCCGCTCTGGTCAACATACTGTCCGGCCTGTACATAACCGTTGTTTCCCACATACTGATTGCCTGAGGGTCCCTGATTTGAGATATAATTTCCGTCCTGACCTCCGGGATAAGAGGCAAGTGTTATATTTTCGGCATAGGCCGCCTGCGACATCATTATCGCAGCTGCCAGGCTTAAAGCCGCTGTCTTTTTGAATCTGTTTTGCATCGCATTTCTCCTTAGCATATTGTCCTTAACTTTCCGCAACTGAGTATAACATAAAAGAGCTTTCAAAAAAAGCTTCAAAAAGCTTACATTATTTCTAAGATATATCCTGTGCCTGTCATACCTCTCTGAAATCACCGTAGGGCTCCCTGTCTCCGCCGGATTTCCGGTCCGAATCCTGCTCCTTAAAATCCATCGACTCATCCGGTCTTTTCTCAGACTCAGAGGAAATATCCCAAGGAAAGGCAGGCTTCTCATCTTCCTTGTGCTCGTCTTCCTTTGCCTTAGCTTCCTTTTCTTCCTCAGGCTCCGGTATCCCCTTTATCCTCCTGTATATCTGCATGAATTCCTTTCCGGTTATAGTCTCCTTCTTTATAAGGTATTCGGCTATCTCGTCAAGGGCGACTCTGTTCTCGCTCAATATGGCCTTGGCCTCATCATAGGCAACCTTGAGCATCCTCATGACCTCGTTATCCACCTCTGTGGCGGTATTGTCTCCGCAGTTCATGACTGTGCGTCCCGTAAGGTATTGATCCTCTGTTGTGGCCAGCCCCATGAGGCCGAACTTGTCACTCATACCATACTGAGTCACCATGGCTCTGGCCAGATTAGTCGCTCTCTCTATGTCGTTGGCGGCTCCGGTTGTTACAGTGTCAAAGACCAGCTCCTCAGCAGCTCTTCCTCCCAGCATGGTCACTATCATGGCATTCAGCTCAGCCTTTGAGTTGAGGTATTTTTCTTCCTCAGGGACCTGCATTACATAGCCTAAAGCTCCCATGGTCCTGGGAACTATAGTTATCTTCTGTACCGGCTCCGCATCCTTCTGCACTGCAGCTATAAGGGCATGCCCCACCTCGTGGTAGGATACTATCCTTCTCTCCTCCTGAGAGAGTATCCTGTCCTTCTTTTCCTTTCCCACAAGGACTACCTCCACCGCATCAAAGAGGTCCTTCTGGCTGACAGCCTTTCTCCCGTCCTTTACCGCCATTATAGCGGCCTCGTTCATCATGTTTGCAAGGTCGGCTCCCACTGCTCCGCTTGTCGCCAGGGCTATCTCCTCCAGATCCACAGTGGAGTCAAGCTTTACATCTCTGGAATGCACCTTGAGTATATTCACACGCCCCTTAAGATCCGGCTTTTCAACTATCACTCTTCTGTCAAAGCGCCCGGGTCTCAGCAGAGCGGGATCAAGTATCTCAGGCCTGTTGGTGGCCCCCAAAACCATGATCCCCTTTCCGGGCTCAAAGCCGTCCATCTCGGAGAGAAGCTGATTCAGGGTCTGCTCTCTCTCATCGTTTCCTCCTCCGAAGCGGTTGTCTCTTGATTTTCCTATAGCGTCTATCTCATCTATAAATATGATACAGGGCGCTGTGGAGTTGGCCTGCTTGAAGAGGTCTCTCACACGGCTTGCTCCCACACCCACAAACATTTCCACGAAATCAGAGCCTGTAAGACTGTAGAAGGGTACCTTTGCCTCTCCGGCCACAGCCTTTGCAAGGAGAGTTTTTCCCGTTCCCGGAGGTCCCACCAAAAGAGCACCTTTAGGAAGCTTTGCTCCGATCTTTTTGTATTTCTCCGGGTTGTGAAGAAAGTCGACTATCTCCACAAGGGATTCCTTGGCCTCATCCTCCCCTGCAACATCAGCGAAGGTGACTCCTGTCTCCTTCTGCATGTACATCCTGGCGGTGGACTTGCCCACTCCCATTACTCCGCCGCCTCCTCCGGCCTTCTTCATCATATAGCTCATGAAAGCAAATATCAGCACGAAGGGCAGTATGAGCTGCAGCAGGAAGGCCCCTATAAGGGCCATATCGTCCGGCTCGTCCTGAGTTATCTCCACTCCGTTTTCCCTGAGTGTCTTTATCAGGTCATCATCACCTGACACCATCACTGTATAGTAGCTTATGATGGAATTCTTGTCCTCGGCCTCCTCGGAGGGTGTGATCACTATCCTTCCGTCCGTGCCGATGTCCACAGACTCTACCTCTCCCGCTTCCACCATGTTGTAGAATTCACTGTAGGAGATCTCCTGTCCGGAGTTGTCTTTTAGGAATCCTCTTCCTGTAGACATGAGAAGATAGGCAAGCACGGCAGTTATAAGGATTATCATCATATTCTGCCCGAAATTGCCTCCGGGCATGTTGTTTTTTTGATTGTTTTGATTCTTGTTGGGCTCCATACTTTACTCATCCATCTTAAATTTACGCATAGGTAATAGTTATTATACTTATTTATGTAATAAAATTCAACGCAGGCAAATATTTTTTTATTTATCTATAGAATTTTTCCGCTTATTTCATTATAATTAAGCCTATTGGTTTTTTTAATGTCTTTATATTTTCAGGAGGTTTTTTATGCGTATCGGTTTTGACAACGAAAAATATCTTAAGATACAGTCTGAGCACATCAAAGAGCGTATAAGCCACTTTGAGGGAAAGCTCTACCTTGAATTCGGAGGTAAGCTTTTTGACGATTTCCACGCATCCAGAGTACTTCCGGGTTTTGAGCCTGACTCAAAGCTCCGCATGCTCCTTCAGCTTGCCGACGAGGCTGAGGTGGTCATCGCCATAAGCGCCGAAGATATCGAGAGGAACAAAAAGCGTTTCGATCTGGGTATAACCTACGATGAGGATGTTTTCAGACTCATCTCCAGCTTCAGGGATTACGGCCTCTATGTGGGAAGCGTGGTTATCACAAAATTCACTCCCTCCCCTGCCGTCAACCAGTTCAAGCAGCGCTTGGGAAAGAAAAAAGTAAAGGTATACAAGCACTATGCCATAGAAGGCTATCCCAACAATGTGCCCTTTATAGTCAGCGATGAGGGCTATGGAAAAAATGAATATATAAAGACTACAAAACCCCTTGTTATAGTTACGGCTCCCGGACCCGGAAGCGGAAAGATGGCTACCTGCCTCTCCCAGCTCTACCATGAAAACAAGAGAGGCATCAAGGCGGGATACGCAAAGTTTGAGACCTTCCCTGTGTGGAACCTTCCCTTGAAGCATCCTGTAAATCTTGCATATGAGGCCGCCACCGCCGACCTCAACGATGTGAACATGATCGACCCCTTCCACCTGGAAGCCTACGGCGAGACAACGGTAAACTACAACAGAGATGTGGAGATCTTCCCTGTATTAAATGAGATGTTCACTCACATATACGGAGAGAGCCCCTACAAGTCTCCCACAGATATGGGCGTAAACATGGTCGGAAACTGCATCACCGATGATGAGGCCTGCAGAGAAGCCTCAAAGCAGGAGATCATAAGAAGATATTATCAGGCCGCAAATGACGTTCTGAATGAGATCGGAGATGAAGAGGAGGTCAGAAAGATCGAGCTTCTCATGAAGCAGGCCAACGTGACTCCGGAGTACAGAAAGGTGGTCACCCCCTGTCTTGAGAGGGCAAAGAAGGACGGAATGCCCGCCATGGCAATAGAGCTCCCCGACGGAAGGATAGTGACAGGAGGCTGTTCAAAGCTTCTCGGAGCCAGCGCCGCAGGCCTTCTCAACGCCTTAAAGGTACTTGCAGGCATAGGCCACAAGACCCATGTGATCGCCCCCGAGGCAATAGAGCCTATACAGACCTTGAAGACCCGCTATCTGGGTGCTGAAAATCCCAGACTTCACACGGACGAGGTCCTGATAGCTCTCTCCATGAGCGCGGCATCCAATGAAAACGCAAAGAAGGCTCTGGAGCAGCTCTCCTCTCTCAGAGGATGCCAGGTACATACCTCTGTCACCCTGTCTCCCGTAGACATAAGGATGTTCAAGAAGCTGGGTATACAGCAGACCTGCGAGCCTGTAAAAGAGATCAAGCATCACAAGCTTCAAATGTAGTACATATATTCAGTTATATTAAGGTGGAAAAATATGGGAAATGAAAAAAAGACTCTGTCATCCCTAAGCCCGGACAGCATTATCTTTGATATAGACGGCACTCTCTGGGACAGCAGGGAGACAGTTGCCAAGGCTTGGAATGAGGCCTTCAAAAAGCTGCTTCCGGAGTACAAGCTGCCCACTGTCACAAAAGAGATCTTGACTCCTCTCTTCGGAAAGACCATGGACAAGATATGCGACGAGCTCCTTCCCGGAGTCCCCGTGACAAAGCGACAGCTTGTGGCTGACAGGATCTATGAGATAGAATCCGAATACATAAGAAAAGAGCCCGGAAGGCTCTATGAAGGAGTTGCAGCTGTTGTAAAGGAGCTTTCAAAAAGCTACCCCCTCTATATAGTCAGCAACTGCCAGTTAGGATATATCGACGATCTTTTGGACACTACCGGACTTGGGCCCTTCTTTAAGGACGGCCTCTGCTACGGAGACACCGGTCTTCCGAAGGAGGGGACCATAAGGGCCATGGTGGAAAGGCACGGACTAAGCTCTCCCCTATATGTGGGAGATACATACGGAGATGCCAAGGCCTCAAAGCTTGCAGGCGTCCCCTTTATCTGGGCCTCCTACGGCTTCGGCGAAGTGGAGGAAAAAGACCGCACAGCAAAGATCGAAAATATATCCGATCTTCTCTACATTATAAAGTCTTGAATAATATTGAATACATATCCGACTGCAATGATACCTGCAGTGCATATGAGCACAAAGGTAAAAAGCAGTCGGTTTTTTACCACCTTTTTCAGCATTATCAGTGAGGGAAGGCTGAGTGTTGTCACAGCCATCATAAAGGAGAGTACTGTGCCGAGCTTTGCCCCCTTATAAAGCAGCGCCTCGGCAATGGGTACGGTGCCGAAAATATCCGCATACATGGGAACTCCCACAAGAGTGGCCGCAACTACTCCGAAGGGATTTCCGGAGCCCAGGACCTTCTCCACAAGCTCCCTCGGAATAGAGTTGTGTATGAATGCTCCTATTCCGACTCCCACAAGTATGTAAATAAAGACCTTCTTCAGAGTGTCTCTCGTCTGATTAAAGGCGAAGTCCAGGCGATCCCTCAGGCTTAGCTCAGGCCCGTCACAGGCAGCGGGCTTTACACTTTTCACAAAGCTCTCCACATATTTTTCCATGCCAAGCTTCTCTATGGCAGTTCCTCCCGCAACAGCTATTATGAGTCCGAAGAGAACATAAAAGAATGCTGTCTTTATCCCGAATATGCTTATAAGAAGCACAAAGCTTCCCAGATCGACCATGGGAGAGGATATGAGGAAGGAAAAAGTCACTCCCACAGGCAGCCCGGCAGAGGTAAAGCCTATAAAGAGAGGGATGGATGAGCAGGAGCAAAAGGGCGTCACTGTCCCCAGAAGGGCCGCCGCTATATTTGCCCCTATACCCTTAAAGCCTCCTATGATACGCCTGCTCCTTTCCGGAGGAAAGAAGCTCTGAATGTATGAAACAGAAAATACAAGCACGCAAAGAAGCAGGACTATCTTTGCCACATCGTAAACAAAGAATCTCAGATCAAACATGCTGTCTTATTATCTCCTTTATCTTTGACGTGGAGGCTACCTGTCCCAAGATCTCCGTCTTTCCGTCTATCATGAGTGTGGGAGTGCTCATCACTCCCAGCTTTACCATCTCAATAAGATCCTCCACCTTCTCGATCCGGGCATCCACTCCCAACTCATCTACAGCCTGCATCACATTTTCATAGAGTCTGTCACACTTGTCGCAGCCTTCTCCCACAACCTTTATATCCATCATTTTTTCTCCTTTTAATTCTTGAGCTCCATAGGAAGACCCACCTTGTCTTCCCAGACAGCAAATATCTCCTTTATTATTCCCGCACCTATTTTGGATATTATCACAAGCTGAGATCTGCTTCTCTCAGGACAGGGCTTATAATCTATGCGCTCTCCAACCACATCCACCTGTGACCAGCCCCTCTCCTCGATGTTGAAAAATCCCTTTATCCTGTAGCTGTCCTTCTCGAGCCCCTTGAGAAAAGCTTCAAGCTTTTTCTCAGGTATGGCTCCATCGAAATTCAGAAACAGGGTCTTGGGTTTGGTCTCCTCCGTGTTTGTGCTCTCCTCGCTCTCAGCCCATGAGTAGAGCATAAGATCCTCCTCAAGGAAGCTCTGATCCAGGTTTCCGTTTAAGCTTATGTCTATCCTGCACACAGGGTTTATATCCCTTATCTTTTCTCTGACCGCTGTCAGAGTCTTTCCGTCTACAAGATCCGTCTTTGTTATCACTGCAAGATTACAGTGTTTCAGCTGTCTGTAAACTGTCTCGGGCCCTGATATATCCTTCATAAAATTCACCGCATCCACAAGACACAGAGCCCCTGCAAATTCAAATCTGTCCCCTGCAAGCTCTCTGACCGCTCCGAGTATATCCTCCACATTTGAAGGGTCTCCCAGTCCTGAGCTCTCCACAAAGAGATAATCAAAATCCTTTTTTGCCATCTCCGCAAGGGCAGATACAAATTTAAGCTTCAGACAGGAGCAAAAGATGGATCCCTTATTTATCTCCACCATCTGAATATCGTCATTTCTTATTATCTCTCCGTCAATACCCAGCTTTCCGAATTCATTTTGTATGACGCCTATCCTTTTTCCCTTAAGGCCCTCCATCAGCTTTATGAGAAGAGTAGTCTTTCCGGAGCCGAGAAAGCCTGTAAGCACATAAAGCTTGGTCCTTTCATCTGACGGCTCTCCCTGCATATTTACCTCTCTCTTCTCTTCTTTTTCAGTCATAGTTGTCTCCTCCACTGCCCTTTTTAATTTGTCAAATCCTGAAAAGTCCAGGCTGTAATGAGTCCACTTGCCCTCTCTCCTGCCCTTCACAAGCCCCGCATCGCACAGTATCCTCATGTGGTGAGACAAGGTAGGCTGGCCTATATCAAGACTGTTTAAGAGCACACAGCCGCAGCGCTCTCCCTCTGATAGTATCTCCAATATCCTAAGCCTGTTTTCATCGGCCACGGCCTTAAACAGGCCGGCGTTCTTCTTGCAGTTCAAAATCTCTCCTCCCGATTTAAAGACTCACATATTTATGTTTATCGATATATTTCTCTACGGAAATTATAAGCCTTATATCGATTTTTGTCAATATGTTATACAAAAAAGGACCGCCTTCCGATCTATGTGTCTCCTCTAAAGAGTGCACATATCAGAGAGACGGTTTCCTTTCTGTTTTTTTATTTAATCCACCAGCTTTTCCAGCTCTTTTACATGCTCAGTCTCATTTGAAGTCCTGTGCTTTGCCTGCTTTGCGTATATGCCGACAGCAGCGGCAGACTTCCCTATGGGCTGCATGGTACCCGCTCCGGCGACGCAGCCTCCAGGACATGCCATTCCCTCAAGAAGATAACCGTTGTACTTTCCGGCCTTTGCCAGGGTAAGGAGTTTTCTGCATTCCTTGAGTCCCTGGGCAGACTCCACCTTTATCTCCCTCTCCGGGTACCTCTCATGGATGACATTTACCACCGCCTTGGCGACACCGCCTGAGACGGCAAAGTTTCTTCCGTCAGTGGAGGAATCCGAGACTCCCGTCTCCTCCTCTATGGCCTCAATATCTATATGCTTGGCATCAAATATTCCCGCCATCTCCTCAAAGGTGATCACGAAATCCACATCGCTCCTTATATCGCTGCGCATGGCCTCAAGCTTCTTGGCAGCGCAGGGTCCGATAAACACCACCTTCGCTTTAGGATGCTCCGACTTTATAAGCCTTGCTGTAAGGGTCATGGGTGTGAGGGCCATGGAAATACAGTTGGCGTAATCAGGAAACAGCTTCTTAGCCATGGTAGCCCAGGCGGGGCAGCAGGATGTAGCCATAAATGGCAGCTTTTCAGGCACCTCCTCCACAAAGTCTATTGCCTCCTGAGTGGCGCAGAGGTCGGCTCCCACAGCCACCTCTATTACGTCTGCAAAGCCCAGCTGCTTCATAGCCGCTCTCAGCTTTCCGGGTGTGACTTTTGGTCCGAACTGTCCCACAAAGGCAGGGGCCACGGCGGCGTAGACTCTCTCTCCCGACTGGATGGATCTTATCATCTGGAATATCTGTGATTTGTCTGCTATGGCTCCGAAGGGGCAGTTTACAAGGCACATGCCACATGAAACACATTTGTCGTAATCTATCTCAGCTCTGCCGAATTCATCGGAGTGGATGGCATCCATACCGCAGGCGGCGGCGCAGGGCCTCTCCTGTATGATTATCGCATTGTAAGCGCAGGTGCCGGCACACTTACCGCATTTAATACATTTTGACTGATCTATGCTTGATTTCCTCGTGTAAGGGTCCAGCTTTACCGCCTTTACCGGGCAGACCTCCTCACAGGGATGGGCAATACAGCCCTGGCAGCCCTCTGTCACCAAAACCCTTTTCTCCGGGCAGGAGTTGCAGGCGAATTTCATAATGTTTATAAGGGGAGGAGTATAGTAGGTCTCGTCCTTGTCCGCCGCCTCGATGCCCTCCGAAATAGGAGCATGCTCCGACGCCTTCCTCACATTAAGGCCCATGGCAAGTCTCAGCCTCTCTCCCACTATGGCTCTCTCAAGGAATACATCCTGTCTGAAGCTTCCTATCTCTCCCGGAATTATCTTGTAGGGCAGCTCCTCTATGCGCTTTTCCACAGGCCATTCCGTGTGGTAAGCCATGCGGGCCACTTCCCTGAATATTCTGTGTCTTATCTCCTGTATACGTGTCTCTATCCCTCTCATTTAAGCCTCCGTAATTTGCATTTTTCTTCCCATGAGGGTATTCATTTTCATACTGCACCTAAACTATACAAAAGCCATAGCAGGGTGTCAACAAGGCAGCCTGCCATGGCTTTCAAAAAATACAAGTATTCGGTTTTTTATCAGATACAATCTCCTAAAGCTTAACAGAGAGCGTAAATCACTTTACAGTTATCCTTCCCTGTCCCTTCAATGCGGCATACTCTTCTCCCACATTTCCTCCAAGATTCTCTCTGATGTAGGCTGAAAGAGCATCCACGTCTGTGGCGATGTCATCCTTCAGCACCTTGCTTCCCACAAACATGCTCATTCCGTCTCCCCCTGATTTGAGCATGTAATTGTGAGATGCCACAGTATAGGTCTTTTCAGTATCCAGAGGCTGTCCTCCGACCATGATATCCGTAACTCTGTAGTCTCCTCCTACAGAGACAAAATTTCTCTTGTCGTCAAGTACCACCGATGAGGGCTTTGAGGTATCCACAGTATAGCTGAGTCCTGAGACATGCAGGAAGCCTCCGCTCTCTTCAGGAAGATTCTTTACTCCCATCTCCAAAGCATCCTTTATCTGCTGTCCTGTGGCCTCCACCATGCACACCATATTTCCGAAGGGGAATACTCTCAGTGTGTCATTGTAGGTTATATTTCCGGGCTTTATGGAGTCTCTTATTCCGCCTCCGTTCATAAGTCCTATGTCAGCTCCCAGCTGATACCTGAAGGCGTCGGCACAGAGATCTCCCAGGTTGGTCTCCGCCCTTCTGACAGCCCTCTCCCCTGTATCCGGATCATTTACCGCAAGCTCGACGGCGGAGCTTCCGAGAACTGTCTTAAGGGACTCATTATACTGAGCCTGAATGCCCTTTATAAAGCTGTCCGCGTCGGCATCCACATACTTGCCGTCCACATTGAGGGAGCCTCCCTTAGGCACGGTGATGACAGCTCCCACAGGGAGGAGGTCAGGAGAGGAGAGCACATTTCTGTTTGCCTGATATATATTGTTCCACAGATCATATGAGCCCAGCTCTCTCTTTGCTATCCTTGAAAGGGTATCGCCCTTTTTGACAGTATAGCTCATATTGATGTCAGTTCCCTCAGGAACCTCCTTCACAAGCTCGGTACTTATCGTTCCGTCAGTACCTATGGTGAGCTTTCCTATATCCGTGAGCTTGGTTCCTGTCTGGGTGAGAGCTACAGCTTCACCCTTCTCATTGATAACCTGTCTTGTGTAGTTTTCATGGGAGTGGCCGTCAATAAAGGCGTCAAGTCCCGAAGTGTTTTTTATGACGCTCTCAGAGCTCCACCTGTCTGTGATCCCCTCGTTTCCCAGATGTCCGACTGCTATCACATAGTCAGCCCCTGCCCCACGGGCAGAATCCACAGCTGACTGCACGGCATCATAAAGCTTCTCCCCGGAGTCATCCTCGCAGAAGCCGTAAATATAGTTGCCGTTTCCGTCCTGAAAATATGCGGGAGTGGATTTCGTAAAACTCTCAGGTGTGCATACTCCCACAAGGGCTACATCTGTATCCCCGAAGCTGAATATCCTGTAAGGCTCAAATACAGGAGCCCCTGTCTCCAGGCTTACCAGGTTGCAGGAGGAGTAGCCGCAGTTAAGCACCTTGTCAAGCTCAAGGAGCCTGTCCATTCCGTAATCGAACTCGTGATTTCCGGGTACGGCAAAGTCATAGCCCAGCTTGTTCATTATATCCGTTATATAGCCTCCGTCGGAGAGAGTTCCAATAGGAGCTCCCTGTATCGCGTCTCCCGCGTCCACCAGGAGCACATAATCCGTCTCAGCCTGCATCTCTTTCTTATAGAGAGCTAGTCCCGCATAGCCTATGTTGTCATCCACACCGCAGTGGACATCATTTGTGTGCAGTATAACTATCTCCTTGTCAGGAGCTTTTGACCCCTCTGCCGCAAATCCCTGCTCCGGAGAAAACATCGAAAAGCCCGCGGCCGCCAATATGGCTGCTCCGAAGCCGAAGAGCTTAAATCCGAAACTTTTTCCTTTTGATCTCATTTTTCCCTCCATTTTCACTTTTTATCTGAAAGCCTAAATAAACAGCTCCTCAAGGACTTCAGTCCCGGCATCCTCAGCTGTTATATATATAACTGTCATCATATGCTTATCATCAATTTTTCTCACCGCATATACCTGATTTATGCTTTGACCGTTGGCGGACATAGTGGCTGTAAAGCCCTTGTAGCTCTCTCCTCCGAGAGAAAGCTCTGCGTCCTCCTCATCAACATGGGTGATCTCAAGGCCCTGCTCCTCATTCAAGTCCAGTTGGCTCCTCAGGGCATCGATATACATATCCTCATCCATACTGTCGGTGAGATTAGGGGTTGTGACCGAGAGATCTTCTACGGCGATCTGCATCACCTCTCCTGTCTCCAAGTCCTGAGCCATGGCAAGGTAGTCCGTTCCCTTTGCCTGAACCGACTCGATAAAGGCTGCGATATCCTCATCGCTTGATGCTGTCCAGCTCTCCGGCATGTTAAAGCTTATTCCAGCCGCCTCATTTTCATAAAGGTTCCCGTCCCAGCTCCCCGCGCTCTTTATATCCGCAAGGCTGAGCTCCTGCTCCTTGTCGGAGGAAGCCTCAGTCTCCGCAGCCTGTGAGCTCTCTGTTATATTTCCGGAATCCTGACCGCAGGCTGAAAGGGAAAGTGTCAGCAGTACTGCGGCAGTATACAGATGTCTCTTTTTCATATGACCTACAAATGTCTCCTTTACTTTTTCGATTTTCGCTATATTTGAGTATAGCATATCATTCGAGGCTAAAAAAGCTCATAAGGACATAAAAAGGGATCCGAATACATAAAGCATCTCATATTTTGCGATGTTTTGTATTATAATCGAATCCCTGTAAAATATTTCTTATATTTTTGTTATGCTATAATTCTCTCCCTATATGCATTTACATATATCAGGCGTGAGGTCCTGCCTTTGCTATATTCTCGGGCATATTGGGATACTTCTTCTTGAAGTTTTCCTCAAACATTCCGGCAAGCTTCTTGGCCTGGGCATCATAGGCAGCCTTGTCCTCCCAGGTGTCCTTGGGGTTGAGGATCTCAGCAGGTACATTGGGGCAGCTCTGAGGAACGTCCACATTGAACACCTCATCGTGCTTGTACTCCACCTTGTCCAGCTCACCGTTTAATGCGGCTGTAACCATGGCTCTTGTGAATTTGAGCTTCATCCTTGAGCCGACTCCGTAGGGGCCTCCTGTCCATCCGGTATTTACAAGGTATACCTTTGTGCCGTATTTCTCTATCCTGTCGCCGAGCATCTGAGCGTATACTGAAGGATCAAGCGGCATGAAGGGCTCTCCGAACAGTGTGGAGAAGGTGGGCTGAGGCTCTGTTATTCCTCTCTCTGTACCTGCAAGCTTTGAAGTAAAGCCTGTTACAAAGTGGTACATAGCCGCATCCTCTGAAAGCCTTGCAATGGGAGGCAAAACTCCGAAGGCATCTGCTGTAAGGAAGATAACCACCTTGGGTATTCCGCCCTCTCCGGGGATCTGCGCATTGTCTATGTAATCTATGGGATAGCCCACACGGGTGTTCTCTGTGATCGAGCCGTCCTCATAGTCAGGCTTCCTTGTCTCAGGATCTACCACCACGTTCTCAAGGAGTGAGCCGAACTTTATGGCATTGTATATCTCGGGCTCGTTCTCCTCCTTAAGGCCTATACACTTTGCATAGCAGCCGCCCTCAAAGTTAAATACTCCGTGGTCGGACCAGCCGTGCTCGTCATCTCCTATAAGCTTTCTGTTGGGGTCTGCTGAGAGAGTAGTCTTTCCTGTTCCTGAGAGTCCGAAGAATACTGCTGTCTCCTTTGTCTCGGGATCCATGTTTGCGGAGCAGTGCATGGGAAGCACGTTCTCCTCCACAGGCATGAGATAGTTCATTACGGAGAATACCGACTTCTTTATCTCTCCTGAATACTGAGAGCCTGCGATTATAACTTCCTTTGCCTCATAGTCTATTATGATAGCGGCCTCAGAGTTGATGCCGAATCTCTCCGGATCACACTTGTAGCCGGGCACAACGATCAATGTAAAGTCTGCCTCTCCGAAGTTCTCAAGCTCCTCCTTTGTAGGTCTTATGAGAAGCTGATGAATAAAGAGGTTCTGTGAAGGCATCTCATTTACGATCCTGAACTTTCTGGTGCACTTTCTGTCAGCCCCCGCAAAGCCGTCAAAAATGTAGACGTCCTTTCCTGAAAGGAACTCTACCATTTCTTTTCTGATAGCCTGAAATACTTCTCTCTTTATGGGTCTGTTTACGCTGCCCCAAGCTATCTTGTCATGAACTCCCTCGGTGTCAACTATGAATTTGTCCTTAGGTGAACGTCCTGTGTACTTTCCGGTAGTAACCGCCAGAGCTCCTGTGTCCATAAGCACTCCCTCACCGTTTGCGAGAGCCTTCTCCACAAGAACAGCAGGTGCAAGGTTTCTGTAGACAGCCTTGGGATTTAAAATTCCCAGCTTCTCGATTCCAAATGTTTCCATGTCAGTCCTCCTTATTCATTAAGCCTTATTTTTGGATTGTACCAATTCTAATACATTATACTTTTTCCTTCAAAATGAGTCAACGAATTACAAAAGGTTTCTTGTTGAAAAAATAACGAAGTTTTTGCCTCGAAAGGCCCTGCTATATACAAATATGACTAAAATATAAATCCGCAAAAAATTATCGGGCTTGAGAAAACTCCCCAAGCCCGACTCAAGGTCAAATATCAATATTTTTATGCTTTCTTTCTGTTCTTGAACATGTCCGCAGCCACCGCAAATACTATAAGCACTCCGCTGGTGAGCTCAAGCACATGAGTGTTGAGACCGAACTGAACACCTGCATTGTTTATGAGCATCATAAGTATGGTTCCCAATACGGTTCCTACTATTGATCCTCTTCCTCCTGAAAGTGATGCACCTCCGATAACTGCTGCAGCTATGGCGTTCATCTCATAGCCCTCACCTCCTGTGGGAAGGGCCGACTGAACTCTTGCAGCCAGCATTATTCCGGCAATACCGTAGAGGAGACCTGCAAAAGCGTATACTGAGTAGAACATGCGTCTTACATTGATACCGCTGAGCTTTGCAACGTCAACTCCGCTTCCTATGATATAGAGGCTTCGTCCGAATACCAGATATTTCAGCACCAGGAATATGGCCACCGCCACTATAAACCATATCAGAGCCAGAGCGGGAACAACTCCGAAGAAGGACATATTTCCCATGTCAAGTATTCTCTGATCAAGTCCGCTTACAGTGAGGGCGTTGCTTATGATCTTTACAACACCGCTGACTATGGTCTGAACTCCCAGTGTTGCTATCATAGGCGGAACCTTAAGATCATAGATAATAACTCCGTTTATGAATCCGCAGAATATACCTACGGCTATGGCCACGATGAGAGTTACCCAGAAGTTTGTCTCAGTATCTCTCTGCAAAAGTGCCATTGCCATACAGGAGAGTCCGGCAATTGCTCCACAGCTTATGTCGATTCCTCCGGTGATGATTATCATAGTCTGGGCCACCGCAAGGACACCTACTATGGCACACTGTTTTGTGAGGTTTGTTACGTTATACAGGGATAAAAAGTTATCCGTAAATACTGAAGCTATGACAAACAGCAGGATGATTATTGCAGCCAGTGTAAACTCTGTCTGTTTGAATATGCCTCCCAATTTTGACTTTCCGCTTACATTTGTGTTACTCATTTCGCCCTCCACTTATCCTTCAAGGGACGCGCTTCTCAATACGTCCTCTTCTCTTAAGAGCTTAAGCTCATTACTGTCAAACTGTCCTGTTATTCTGCCCTGAGACATGACTATCAGTCTGTCCGACAGGCCCATTACTTCAGGAAGGTACGAGGATATAAGTATTATGCTCTTTCCCTCGGCCGTAAGGCTCTCCATTATCTTGTAGATCTCTTCCTTTGCTCCCACATCAACTCCTACTGTAGGCTCATCAAATATCATGACCTCAGGGTTTCTGCAGAGAAGCTTTGCTATTACCACCTTCTGCTGGTTTCCACCTGAAAGATTTCCTACAAGCTGCTGTATGGAAGGAGTTTTTACGTTCACATCCTTGGAGAACTTCTCCGCTCTCTTTTGTTCATCGGAGAGGGAGATTATTCCGTTTTTGCTTATCATATCGTAGGAGTTCATGTTTATATTGGTCTTTATTGAAAGCTGCAGTGCAAGTCCGTCAGCCCTCCTGTCCTCAGTGAGGAAGCAGATACCGTTTTTCATGGCATCTATGGGGCTCTTGATATTTTTCTTTTCGCCATGCACATACACATCTCCGGAGAGCTTCTTCTCGGCTCCGAATATGGCCTTCATTACCTCACTTCTTCCCGCTCCCACAAGTCCGAAGAAGCCTAAGATCTCTCCCTTCTTTAAAGTAAAGCTGACATCCTTGAAGTGCTTTGTATCGCTGAAGTTCTCAACTCTGAGTACCTCCTCATCAAAGCTCTGATGCTTGATATTGTATATATCAGACATCTTTCTTCCTACCATCATGGTTATGAGGCTGTCCTTGTCCACCTCGGATATGGGCTTTGTGTCAACATAGGTTCCGTCCTTTAATACCGTTACGGAATCACAGATATCCATTATCTCCTCCATACGGTGGGAGATATATATGATACTTACACCCCTCTCCTTCAGCTCCTTTATGAACTTGAAAAGTGTCTCGACCTTTTCGTTTTCCAAAAGAGCTGTAGGCTCGTCAAAAATAACTATCCTTATATCATCATTTACCGATATCTTGCTTATGGTGACCATAGCCTGCATAGCTATCGGGAGATTTCTTATTTTATCCTTGGGATCAACATTCATCCCGAATTTATCTATTATCTTTTTGCTGTCGGCAGCCATCTTGTTCCAATCAACTATCCCGCCCTTGGTAGGCTGCCTTCCGAGATAGTAGTTCTCCGCAATACTTAGATCCGGTGCTATATTTACATTCTGGTAATTCGCATAAACTCCGTGTTCCTGAGCCTCAAGTGCATTGTTGTTTACTATCCATTTTCCGTCATAATTCATGGAGATCTTTCCCTCATCAGGTTTTTCGACACCCATGATACACTTTATGAGAGTGGATTTTCCCGCTCCGTTCTCTCCGCACAGAGCTCTGACCTCTCCCTTTTTGATCTCAAAACTTACATCGTTTAAAGCAGTAACGCCCGGATAAAATTTGCTGATATGTTCTATTTTTAAAATAGTATCCTGCATTCTTTTGCCCTCATATACAAAGGGAGGCCTTCCGACCTTTTGTCCGAGTGCCTCCCTATTCTTTTACTTAATAAACCGGTTCACTTTCCTTTCAAACCAAAGGCTTATGTCTGAAAATCTTATTTTGCAAGCCTTGTGGGATCAAGAAGGTTCTGCATCTCCTCGTCAGCCATGTTCTCAGGTGTAACGATTACAGGAGGGCAGTTAACCTGCTTCTCAGTCTCAGGGTTCTCGCCGTTGATGAGGGTGAGGATAGCATTCTCCATGCATCTGTATCCCTGATCGTAAGCATCCTGAACTATGATAGCGTCAAGGTTTCCGTTCTCAAGAGCAGCTATCTCTGTGTCGTCAGAGTCAACCGCTACTGATACTATATCTGAGCCTATTCCTGCTGACTGTACTGCAAGGCAAACTCCGTCACCTGTGATGTTGTTTCCTGAGTACATACCTATGAGCTCGTCTCCGTAAGTGGAGATGATGTTCTCAGCATTAGCCTGAGCATTCTCTACAACGTTTCCATTGTAGTATGTGTCTGTAAGTGTAAGCTCGGGAGCATTCTCAGCCATATAAGTTCTGAAGCTGTCTACTCTGTGGTTAAGAGCCTCGTTCTCAACGTTTGTGTTCATTCCGAGAACTCCGCCTGCTGCAGGATCCATTCCCTTCTTCTCCATTGCCTCAAGGAAAGCCTGAGCTGCAAGCTCACCTATAGTATCATTTGAGCAGTAGTAGAACTGGTTGTAGGTCTCCTCGTGAGCTCCGTCGTCACCAACACCGAGTCCGCAGTTAACGAAGTTCAAAACTATTCCGTTTGCTGTTGCCTCCTGGGCCTTGGGAACTGTAGCATCAATAGCAAGTGTAGCTGTTACGATAGCATCCGGCTGTGCTGCTATAGCCTGCTCAAATGCTGTAACATACTCCTCAGTCTGGCTCTCCTCAGCAGGTCCTACTACGGAGTAATTGATCTTTACTCCCTCTGACTCCTGGAGATCATACATGGCATTCTTGATACCGATCTCTACGTGGGTCCAGAACTGTGAAGCTGTTGAAGGAGTAAGGTATATGATATCATACTCTTCTCCGCTTGCGGCTGCGGCCTCTTCCCCTGTGGCCTCCTCGCCACCTGCTGCCTCTGTGGCAGCCTCTGTAGCAGCTTCAGTCTCCCCCGATGATGAGCTGCAGGCTGTCAATGAGCCGAGCATTGCTGCCGCCAAAAGTACCGACAATAATCTTTTTTTCATTTTTTACCTCCCTTTATAAAACTCCTTTTTGCATGATGAAGCACCCGTAGGGCTGCCTCTCACTTGTGCACACTGTCACGAAAGCCTTTCCGGCCTTCTCATAAAACTTTGAGCGCTCGATCTCCCCCACGATCTTAGCGTCATAGCCGTTTCTCTTCACAGCCTCGATGGCGTCATCCCATACCTTGGGCCTGTCCATCTCCACATTTGCATCCTTGTCAGGGATCATGTACTCAACAGGATGCTCACAGTAGTCTGTATCAAGGGGCATAAGCTTCAAGATAGCGTCTATCATCTCGGCTGCGCTGTTTCCCTTTGCCTGAATGCTGACACCGTTGGGAGTCTTTGATTTGGGCGGATAGAAATCATCCGCAATAATGATCAAATCTCCGTGTCCCATGTCTGCAAGGGCCTTCAACAGGTCCGAACCTATCTCTGTAGGTATTCCTTTAAGCATTTTTATAACCTCCCTTTATATTGATTGATTTTCTTCTCCCGATTAGTGCTCCTTCAAAAAAGCCTCTATCTCATCTCTTGTAGGCATTGAAGGAGTAGTTCCAAGCTTCTGTACCGAGAGGGCGGCCAAAGCGTTTGCAAATCTTGCCGCCTCCTCAAGGCTCTTTCCCTCAGCCAGGGCACAAAGCAGACCTCCGTTGAAGGCGTCTCCCGCACCTGTGGTATCCACAGCATTTACCTTGAAGGCGGGAATTATCTCCTCGTTTCCGTCAGAGGATACGAAAACTCCTCTGCTTCCCAGAGTGATGATCACCTTTTTAACGCCCTTCTTGTAGAAGTACTCTGCAGCTTTCTTTGCGGAATCCAAGCTGTCCACATGTACTCCTGTCAGTTCCTCCGCCTCCACCTCATTGGGTGTTACCATGTATGTCTTTGAGAGGAACTCGTCAGATATCTTTGAGTAGGGCGCTGTGTTTACGATGACCTTGCAGCCGTACTTTTCGGCAAGCTCAGCAACCCTCTCGTTTGCATCCTGGTTCACTTCCAGCTGCATGAGCACATACTCGGCTCCCTTTATAAGCTCCTCAAGTCCGTCTGTCTCCTCCTCGGTTATGGTGTTGCAGGCCCCGGGAACTATTATTATCTCATTCTGGCTGGTATTCTCATCCACAAGTATGAGGGCTATACCGGTCTCACTTTCATCAGAAAAGAATATATGGCTCTCATCCATTCCCAATTCCTTCATGGTGTCAAGAGCCACATTGGCGAAGGTATCCCTTCCCAGCTTTGTGACCATAGTCACATCAGCCCCTGCCTTGTGGGCAGCCACACACTGATTGAAGCCCTTTCCTCCGGGACCCATCTTGAACATTGATCCCTTTACTGTCTCACCTGCTATGGGAAGATGAGGGCTTCTTGCCATAAGATCCACTACAAAGCTTCCGAAAACTACTACTTTTCCCATTCTTATCTCCTCCTCCGAATATATAAATGGCTTATATCCGTATTATTCCTGTTTTATGCTGTCCTCAGAGAGCTTCTCGCAAAACTCCGAGCCTCTCTTTATAAGCTTGGTCTTAACAAAATTTCTCTTTACGAAAAGCGAGTCCTCCGAAGCCCCGGCCCTGTTTTCTATGGCCTTTTCCAAGAGCTTCATGGCCTCGACCCCCATGTCGTATACCGGCCTGTCCACCACTGTGAGATTTATATTGGTGTACTCCAGCTCCTTTATATCGTCAAAGCCTACTATTGATATGTCTCTTCCGATCTTAAGATTTTTTTCCTTGAGATATCTGAGGCATCCCAGGGTGGTCATATTGTTTGAGCAAAAGACCGCTGTAGGGGGATTGTCCAGACTCATAAGCTTTTTCATGGCAATGTAGGATTTGTCCTCCATGAATTCTCCGTAAGGACAATATTCCTTATTCACAGCTATGTCATACTTTGACAGGGCTTTTTTATAGCCCCTGTATCTCTCATAGCCGGGCCTTGAGGTATCTGAACCCCTTATTATGGCTATCTTCCTGTGGCCTGCTTTTATGAGGCATTCCACAGCGTTAAACGCTCCCTCATCATCCTGGGAAAAGACTCCGTCAAAGTCGCCGCCTCTGACATCACGGTCGATAAGTACTACCGGAGCCGAGTCCTCCCTGAATCTGTTTAAGAGGAGCTTTGTCTTTTCGCTGTCCTCGCTGACAGGTATCATCACAAGGCCTCTCAAAAGCTCCGACTTCAAAGACTCAAGTATGAGCTGCTCCCTGACAGGATCCTCAGCTGTACCGAACATAAATACATTGTAGCCGAATACCGTCGCCTGATCGGAAAGACCGTGGAGTATCTTTGCGAAAAAGGGGTTCTCGATATCCGGAACTATGAGAGCTATGTTCTTTGACTCTCCCAAGCTCAGATTCTGAGCCGCCGAGTTAGGAACAAAATTCTTTCCCTTAATGACATCAAGTACCTTTTTTCTGGTCTCTTCCTTTACATTCTTGTGATTGTTAAGAACTCTCGAGACTGTGGCCACAGATACATTGGCCTCTTTTGCCACATCGTAAATATTCATAAATCAATCCTTTCGCAAAAGACCTTGTCACAAGACTTTGCCACGAGAGTATGCGGATGATAGTGAAACTGTTTTTCAAGTGTTTTGAAACCGCTTACATTTATTGTAATTTCATACTATATTCTAACCGAGCTTTTGTCAAGTCAATCAAGGTCTTTTCCACAATTTTACTATTTTCTACTTATTTTTTTTGTGTATATTTCACACAAAAAACTTTGTTAAAAATAATGTAATCGGTTTCTTGTTGAACTCTTTGTCGTGACATGCTAATATAAACATAAATCAATTATAAAATATCAAGGAGGGCTTTATCAATGGAGAATATTGCCGGTTACATCGATCACACCATACTCAAAGCTGACGCTACCACAGAGGCTGTGAAGAAATACTGCGATGAGGCTAAGGCCAATCATTTCTGCTCTGTATGCATAAACACCTGCCACGTTCCCTTTGTACACAAGGAGCTTGCAGGTTCAGGTGTAAAAACCTGCTGCGTGGTAGGCTTCCCTCTCGGCGCCATGTCAACAGCAGCCAAGGCCTTTGAGGCAAAGCAGGCTGTAGCTGACGGAGCGGACGAGGTGGATATGGTTATAAATGTCGGCTATATGAAGGATAAGGATTACGAAGCTGTAAAGAAGGATATAGAAGAGGTTGTGAATGCCTCCAAGCCCGCTATTGTGAAAGTCATCATCGAGACCTGCCTTCTTACTGACGAGGAGAAGGTAAAAGCCTGCGAGCTTTCAGTCGAGGCGGGAGCTGACTTCGTAAAGACCTCAACCGGCTTCTCCACAGGCGGAGCTACAGTTGAGGATGTAAAGATAATGAAGGAGGCTGTAAAAGGCAAGGCAAAGGTCAAGGCCAGCGGCGGAATCCGCACTCCCGAGTTTGCAAAGGAGCTCATAGAGGCCGGAGCCGACAGAATAGGGGCAAGCAACGGCATGAAGCTTCTGTAAATCCGAAAACATCAATTTATTTACAGTAAAATAAAAAGATCCAAGCGCAGTATCCCTATGATTATCCGGGGACCCGGCACAGAAGGCCGGTTGCGCTTGGTTTTTTATTATTCTTAATTTATGCCGAAAAGAAAACTCTATTTTTATATGACTTAATACTTTCGGGCCAATATTCTGAAAAGCACAGCGTACAGAAGGACCAGGATACATATGGACATGGCCGCAAGCATCCCCTGCTCCCTGTAACCAAGAAGCATCCACGCCATGCAAAGCACTGCGGCAATAATAAGGTATATGCCGAAGGCCGCCTCCTTTGCCTTCATGGATATAAAAGCATATCTCTCATCCTTTGAGGCTGTCTCCATTCTTTTCTTATATTCGGGATTCGACTCCATGCGAAATACCCTTAAAAACTGAACCACTCCCACGGCAAGTATTCCCGAGCCTATCCCGGTCAAAACACTTCCGTCCTCCACTATGCCGGAGAAAGCCAAGAGCTCTATAATCAGGCCTATGACTATCTCAGCCACAGATATCTTAAATAATCTGTTATTCTTCATTTTGCTCCTCCTCATATATAAATATATCTTCCACCTTTGTGCCGAAATATCTCGCCAGCTTTATGGCAAGTATTACTGAAGGATTGTATCTGCCGTTTTCAAGGGAGCTTATGGTCTGCCTGGACACCCCCATGGCCTCCGCCAGCTCCTCCTGTCTTATACCCCTCTGTTTTCGTATCTCCTCAAGCCTGTTCTTCACAGTCCCCTCCCCACTTAAAAATACAGATCTGCGCCTTCTGAGCAATTTCCACCTTTTGTTTCTTTAAGCATGTTCCTTTGCGCAAAGCAAAAATGTAAAGTTAACTTTCCATATCTCCATTATACTCTATTAGGACAATATGTCAAGTAAACTTTACATTCAGGTTTCAGCTTCTTTATTTTTCGGATATGAGCCTAAAGCTCTTTCAATATCTCCTCTCTCTTTTTCTCGTACTCTTCCCTTGTGATAGTTCCGGCCTTATAGAGATCCTCGGCAGTCCTTAGTCTGAGCTCTATATTTCCTCTGAGTTCTTCCCTGCTTATTGCAGATCCGCCATCCGCTGTCCCCGAGCACTCCGCCGCGCTGTTTTCTTTGCCGATTGAGGAATGGCTTCTTCCTGTATCTTCGTCTATGACTATCTCGTGGGAGGCCACGGCTTTATGGGAAAATGTGTTTATTCCGTTTGTTACCGTGATGATTCCTGCCATCAAAGTCCAGAATACACCGAACAGCCCGGCAGAGGGTATGACCACAAAAACACCTATCAGGCAGAAAACTATGCCCACAGCAAATCCCATGGCGGATTGAGTCTTTCCCGGTTTTACCTTTATCCTTTTTGACATGTCAAAGCCTCCTTTTATGTTTTTTCGTTTATAATATAATTATTCTGATATATTATAACAATAGTCCGACTATAAATATAATAAACGCCAGTATCGGAAGAAGTGTCCAAGCCACATACCTGCCCGCTATCTCCCAATCAGAGGGCTCTGCCATGTCCGCATTTTTTATCTGAAGCCGAAGACCTAAACGGAATATCTCATCGGCAAAAAGTATGGCAAGAGCTGTGGCAATGCAGAAGATAACAGCCTCAAGCCATAAGGCCCAATCGCCTCTGTGAGTAAGCTCCGGCCCCTTGGCAAGCTCAATGATGTCCGAGGCCGTGGGCTCCATAGGCCCTATGAGGTTTCCCCTATCATCAGTCAATGTGCCGTCATCCATGGTTATCAAAACTCTCAAGCTCTCGGGGCTTCCGTCCTCATTGTATAAAAATTTATACTCTCCGTTTCCGGTTACCGCCCCTCTGAAAAATATATCTTCGCCCCTTCTAATCTCGATACCCGAGGCAGTATCATCCTCAGCTAAATTTTCAGGAATGGCTGATTCATCCTCCTTTAAAGTATAGGGACCATAGCTCCTGTCACCCAAGCGAAACTCAACCGTCCTTCCCTCTTTGACGACAAACTCCGCAGGCTCCCCATAAATTTTTCCTGAATAAATCATCTTTCCGTCCTCATTGTGGGGAACAAGAATGGCATTTCGGTACAGGTATCCCGGCTTTGAGGCGCTTATGATGTAGACTATGGTAAATATTAAGACCATGGCGGTCAAAATGATCAGTATGATTTTTTGATAGAGCCCCAAGTCTTTAAGCCTTTTCATAGACCGCACCTCCTCTTTTCAGGCGTATATCCTTTATCATATATACGATCATTACGGTGGAAAGTTTCAGTACTATTCAGCCGGAGCAGACCGTTTCGATATATAGTTCTTTATTAAAATTATAGCATTGGCTCTATATGCGCCTCAACCTACGTTTTTCTTACAAATTTGCCGCCAAGGCTGAGCTCGGCGGCAAATCTTCAAATCTCTTGTATTTTTTTATTTTTATCTTTTCAGTGCTCCCTCGGGAAGTCCGTCCTGCTCCTTTCCATTTGAGAAGCGGTAGGCTATCTCTATTATGCGCTTAAAATCCCCGGGCCATCCGGGTTTGATGACCGCCTCCAACATGCCTCCCAAAAGACCGTGATGCTCTCCGAAGGCTTCTGTCAGATCGTCCGGCTTCGCAAGCTCCCAGGCGGAAAACATATGCCTTTCAGCCTCTTTTACCTGTTTAAGGCTCATATAATCCATGACCGCTACAAGGTGGAGGTAAACAGCCGGTATGGGATAGCACTCGGCTCCCATGGCAAGGGTCGCCTCCGCCATGCCTGCACTGCTCCCGTATTGTCCCTTAAGGTACAGATAATGAGCCTGCACATACAGCGCAAAGGCCCTGAGCCCCGGAGGGAGCAGAGGCATGAAATCCTTTGTATCGGGGAACTCTTCAGGAAGAGGCAGATGGAGGAGCACTGCCCCTGCAGAAGCGATAAAAGCTGCCGCAGTCCTGAACTCCGGTGAGCTCTTTCCTTTCTCGCAAAGAAACAAACCGATAGCATCAAGTCCCTCCCTCGACTTTCGGATGCGCCCCACTTTTCTGCCGCCTCCCGGAGAGAAAGGTATGTTTTCATCGAAACACCGCCTCCCCTACGGATAACTTTCCGTTGTTTTTATCTTGAATTATATACGCATATTAGTATATTAACAAGATTCTCCGGTTGCGAAAAGCTTAGCTGCTATATCATAATCAGGCATTTCATCGACGCTTACTGACGCCTCCTCTGATATAGTTTCTTCCTCCTGCTGTTTGATCGGTGAGTTTAAGCCTTTACTGATCAGGCCAAGACACGGCTTTATCGATAATATGGCAATGATTATCAATATCGGACACAGGATATTTATTATTATCGCAGGCATTTTTCTTTTTAAAAATCCTGAAGGCCGCATCTTATAGTCATCAGCGTTCTTCTTATGCATAACAAACATAATGTTTTTGAATGTTCGCTCAATTCCCATCCAGTCGAAGCGTTTGTTAAAATCATTTGTAAAGATCCTGATTACATGGGTCAATAAAAATGCCGGCAATACATATGCGACAAGGATGTACATAAGCAGCATCACGATCAGAATTATCAGATCCGCATATGTGTTTACGTCTGCATATAGACCGATATAGTTTGAAAATATAGAGTCACTGCTTCTTTCCAATCCCACATCGAAAAATGTTACCTTAAACAGCGAGATAATATCATGGCCATTATATTTATTTAAGAATAAATTCGTAAGTAAAAACATGGCCGCAAATACTCTAAGCCTATAACCGCACAGCTTTGTAAACACAAACTTAGGCAGCTCGAAAACCAGGTAGAGCAAAAATACAGGCCAGTATACAAGCCAATATATAAGCTTAAATCTTATAGGATCGGCGCCCTTTTGTTTATCTCTTCCAAGCTTTTTCTCTATTTCATTCAGGACTTTATTTTGTGCCGTTTTTCTCTTGGCTTTTTTAATTATAGAATCAATACTGTTATTATTTATACCGAAATTATCATATATAAGCTCATAGTAATTAAGTATAAAATCGGTAGTATCCCTGAAGGCATAATCCCTTTTAGCCATCTCAGTCATGCACTTTACAGTATCCGGCTTCATATTTACGAAAGCATACATATACGGTGTAAGCTTCGGATATTTTATCAGAAGTTTAAACTCATTAAAGTTATCCACCACATCTCTGTAATCCGCAATATCCTGAAGTATATTGAATATGTCTACCAAAGGTACATATTCTGTACCCCTCTCCTGCCTTTCGGTGTAGGCCTCTTTGCCTCTTTTAGTCATGCTCTCCTTAAACCGGTTTACGTCCTCGATACCATCGATTTCAAGAAAAGCGTACAAGCTTTCGCCTAGCTTGGGGTATCTCAGGTAGAGGTTCCTGTTATTTTTTATCTCATCATATTTTTCTATTACCCTCCTGAGATTAAGTATGGTCGCCTCCTGAAACAGGTTTACTATAAGAATATCCCTGTCTCCCTTTTTTTCTCCTTCTATATCAGTCTCTTCGTCTTTATAGCTTCCTTCTTTTCCGAGCCCTGCTATCTTGAACTTTTTAGAAAGCATACTCAATATAGCTTTTTTATTCTTTCTTTCAGACTGATAATAATCAAAGAAGAATTTAACATCTTCTCTTGTTATTCTTTTTGTAGTTGATATTAATTTAAAATAATCTTCTGCAAAGGCCACAACTTCACCGGAAGCCGGATCTGAATCACAATTTCTTCCTTTGCTTCCGAAATAGTAATCATAGAGCTCCTTTCTGAGCTTGGGATCAGTCAAAAGCTTTTCATAAAGTCCCGACTTCTCAAGTCTTTCTCTATCCCTCTCAGCATTTTTTTCGTTGGCTCCGTTTATACTTATTTTCCATCTCTTTTTTGTCTCTTTAAATTTAAGCTCAAGTTCTTCCGATGTAATGTCAGGCTTATCTATTTTATATAATTTAAAAAGATTTTCTTTTGATATATCCGGATTGTATTTGTTTAAAATCTTATCACGTACTGTTGCCATGTTTTCTCCTATCGCGCATCAAGCAGAAATGTGAGTCTGCTTAATCCCTTGTCGTATTTTTTCTCACAAACTGAAATCAGCTTATTGAGAATCATCTTCAAACCATTAAAGACAAGCTGGAATACTAAAAGTGCTGCGTAAAATATGACTTCAAGAATAAAACCTCCTATCGCCACACAAAAGATTCCCACTACGATCAAACCGATAAGCCCGGTTATAACGGCTTCAAAACCTCCATGCTTAAAGCTTTCCACCAGAGAAACTATAAACCATATGGACAGAGCGATAAGTGCAATGACTATCATCAATGTCAAGAGCTCCCTGCAAATCACTATTACAGTATTCAAAAAAGAATAAACAGCCTTTAAAACCATTCCTACAACAAAAAATATTATGGAAAATAATGATGTAAACAATATTTTTACTGCCGTCATATCCGCTCCTTTATTCTACATTTGCAAGTGACATTCTTCTTGCCGCGTTTGATATATCTTCTTTTGACATTTGGTTGGAAAGCTCAAACGTAGTGTCAAGCTTCGAGTGGTTGAGCTGTTCCTCCGCAATGATATGAATTATTCCCGAATTATCAAGAGCCAGTGTCATTTTTACAGGGGTGGCGGCGGGCACAGGGCTTTTGAACCTCATACTGATCTCCGTAATAGGCTTTTTGTCATCTATATCCATGTCCCGCTCCACTGCCCTGCTCTCATACAGCTTTATGACTACGCCCGTTTGATTATCACTGACTGTATAGAATGTTTCAGTCATTGTGGCGGGAAGCTTATCATTTATCATAAGCATATTCCTGATAAATTCCCTTTGGTTTTCATCAAGTGTGCCGATGCCGTATGTGCGTGACAGGACATTTGTAATATTCAGCTTCATTCCGCCAATGCTCGCTGAAGCGGAAGCTGCAAACTTCCTGTCTATCTCTCCTGTGACCAGGTTTCGTTCATTTATTTCTTCGATACTCTTCCCTGTTCTGCGTGCCTCACTTTCCACAAAATCATTATAGTTCTTCTCGGTTCCGGCATAGATCGCAGCCCCTTTAGCTACAGCTTCATCAGGATCTGAGAGAATCGGCGTTACATGATAATTCTTTTCTATCATCGCTGCCACCTGCGGCATCCTTGATGATCCTCCCACAAGCAGCACCTTATCTATCCTCGATATCGGATATCCCTGTTTCTCAGCTGTCAAAAGCACATCGTCCAGAAGATTTTTGGTCCTGTTCAGAATATCCTTTGTAAGTTCTTCATATTTTTCCCTTGTCAGCTCTTCACGGAAACGTCCTGCAGGTCCGTTCACTGATATATTTACCTTTTCTCTTGACGTGAGAGACTTTTTCCAGGTTTCAACATCAACATAAAGTGCGGCCACTATCTCAGGATCCTCAGTAAGATCTTCTCCTGTCTCCTCCTCATATCTTTCAACCACATATTCCATGAGCGCCTCATCCCAGTCCTTTCCGCCTAAGCGGTCGTCACCGCCCGTGCAGACTACGGATATATTTCCCCCGGATATATTCATTACAGTTATGTCAAACGTTCCTCCGCCAAGATCATATACAAGTACAGTTTCTTCCTTGCTCTCACCTGATACGCCATAGCTTATGGCAGCTGCCGTAGGTTCATTTATAATATTAAGGACATTCAGCCCGGCAAGCTCTCCTGCGGTTTTTGTAGCCTGTCTCTCGTTCATTCCAAAATAGGCCGGACAGGTAATAACCACATCCTTTATTTCCTCATCATTTTTAAGTACTCCTGTCTGTCTGAGCTCCTCATTCGCATCACCGACTATTTTTTTCAATATCCATGCCGATATTTCCGGAGCGTGATATTCCACGTCGTCTATTGTAACCGTGTCATTTTCTTTACCGATTTTTCTCTTTATGAACTGTACTGTCCTCTCAGGCTCAAGCTCTATGGACCTTTTTGCCTCATTTCCGACGATTATATTGTTTCCGGATTCCACCATTGCGACTGACGGCGTAGTATGGTCCCCATCGCTGTTTTTTAATACAACCGGCTTTCCGTAATCGTCTATATATGCTATGCATGAATATGTTGTTCCAAGGTCAATCCCAAATACTCTGCTCATTTTATTCTTCCCCCTTATACTGATAAACCAATACTCTTTCAGGCATTATTACTTTATCGCCTTTCTTATATCCTTCTGAAATCGAGCTCTTTATCTTTTTATTCAGATCAATGTCGTGTGTTACCTCTACCTTAGCCTGATGTATGGCAGGATCAAAATCTTCTCCTTCTCCTGTAACATACTCGTCCACATTCTGCTGCTCCAGAAGATCTGTTATATCTTCATATATGTACTGATATTCTTTTCTGAGCTCATCTTGTGACAGATCTGTCCACGCCTTTGATGCCATCTGCCTTTTCATATCTTTTCGTATCTTTATCAATGCCTTCATAAGTTGATCTGTAAATCTGTCCGCAGACTCCTCACGGTAATATGAAAGGTCATCATACAGTCTGTTGATCAGCTCGTCCTTTATCTTTATCTGATTCTCTATAAATGAGTCGATCATCCGGCACTGCTCCTGCGTATTCAAAAGGATCTCATTAATATTCTGAACATCTTCAATACTCAGGCCTGTTTTTTCCTCCTCTGAAAATAAAACAGCTTCGTTTTTTTCCTTATCATCCATATATACTTTCCTTTCTATGAAATTTATAAGTTTATTAAACATCCATGAATTAAATTATTTCTCCTTTCACTTATGCAGATACTCAAAGGCAAAAAAAGGTTTTAAATAATTTAAATATTTCCGAAAAAGCTTTGTAAAAATAAAAATGAAGTGAAAGCTTCACCTCATCTCAATACAATAATTTTTTGGTTTAGAATATCATAACCATCTCCGCACAACAAAATGTTTCTTACTCAGATAATACCACCCCCCTTTTTTTTGATGAAAGTCAATATGCAAACAAAGCCTGATGCAATAAAACACGCTGTGATATGTCATTAAACATTTCACAGCGTGCGGAATACTTTCTGTTTATTTACTTTTATCTTTTCTTATTCTTATTGCCTCTATACCTGCCACGGTATCCACCTCCATACGTGTATCCTGAGCAGAGCCTCTTTCGGCAGTCTTTTCCTGTCTTTTATCTCCCCTGCTATACGCACCGGATCCTTTGGCCTGCAGGAACGTGTCGTATTCCCGGGAAAGCAGCAACCGGAAGGAATAAAAGCTCTCAATTATTATTGTTGAAAGTCCTGAAAGAGTATCGTAGTCTCCTTTTTCATATGATGCACCTCAATGTTTTCGATTATGCTTATATAATGTATACGCTCGTAGAGAGGCGAAGCCTTCATTACTATTATTAATCAGCCTGCAAATTTATAGTATTTCCTATTATGATCCTGTAGTCGTCGAAGGGCACAGGCCGATAATCTGTCCCTCGGGCCAAATCAAGATCCACCAGCTCACGCTCCCCCATCTCCGATATAGCCTTCTGATAAAAGCCTACAGGTTCTCCCTGATTATAGAAAATGCAGTATATCCAAACATTCTCGAAGCTACGGCCGGTAGGATTCTTGATGTCGCATAACAGAGTCCCGTCCACACCTGTATTTGCACTGATAATAAAGCTATCTCCGAAGTAGTCATATGCCACATCATCGTTTGAGGATTCCTCCACATCATAGCTTATGTCATAGCGTGCATAAGGCACCGGATCATAATCCTGATTTCTGGGGCAGTTGATATTTATCAGGTTAGTCTGGCCGGGATTAAGATAATTGAGATATCCGTTTTCAATGCTCATCATTGAATCGGTGCTGTCGTAAAATACCGCCTGCATGTCTATATTGACCCTGATATCAGAGTTATTTGTACATAGCACTATGAGTTGCTGAGGAAGAACAACAATCTCCATAGGCACAAGCTCTGAAAGAGCCGGCTCAGCCTCAACATATTTCTCATCCTGTGAGGCACCAATATCGGCAGCCTCTCCGGCTTCTGAGTCCGCCTTATCTATATATCCTTCTATAAAGCCTCTGACACCTGCTGCCATGTCCTCAGGCTCTGATGTATCGAGAACTTCTTGGTAAGAGGTATCGCCACGTCCAAAAGAAAATACGCTTACTGCTATCACTACTGCCACTATGGAGGAAACCAAGAGTGTAATCAGCATAAAGGTTCTCCTTGGCCTATGGTCATTCTCTCCTATGACTCCATAACGCTTCTTATCGGAAGAAACTTTATCTCCTGCAAACATATCCTTATCTACACCTGAACCATAACGATTATCCTCATTCATACAGTAAGCTCCTCCGGTATATGCATTCATTTAAATCAGGTCAGGCATATGCCCGCCTCTTTTATAATTATCTTAGCATATGAACTTTACTTCCGGCTATCATCGGTAAGTCTGTCAAGGTAAAATATAGGTAAAATCGAGATAAAATCAGAAGGATTCTTGTTCTCGCGATAATCTTTACTCTTTCTGTTTGTGCCTTTCTTATGCTTCAATGACATGAGCATTGTCTCAAGGAACACTTTTACCTACATACAGCAAGCGGCGATACCCCTGCTCCGTAATATCGCCGCTTGCGTTCTCATATATCGAAACTTGTCACATCAAGGTTCTTTCAAAAATGGTGTAGTAGTGGTGTAGTAAACGCCTTTCTGCTTCGTGAAACCCTTGATTTTACTGGCTTTTCCGGAACTTTTTAAGATACTGCCGTGGCAGATAAAAAGTATTTTTGTCATCTCGTATATAATCCCTTCATAAACCTTCAAATCATGGTATCATCAGCGCGCCTTTACAGCAAAACTTTCCCCCACAGGGTTCTCTGCTGCAGTTTGGTAACACAAAATGGCACAGCTGGAGTTTCTTTTCTGCTTGAGACAAGCATTGTATCGTTTAGTATAACAGATAAGACAAAACGGGTAAAGGCACATTTCGAATACCCTTGCTTTTGGACACAGCAGGTTTTGTGGCACTCTTTGT
>CALWLI010000018.1 GCA_944381485.1 uncultured Lachnospiraceae bacterium | reverse complement strand
AAGAGACAGCCGCAGAGCTAACTGGAAGATGAGCGCACCCAATCTTGTAAAGTGCAGTAAGTGCGGCGCACTTGTTATGCCTCACATGGTGTGCAAGAGCTGCGGAAGCTACAACAAGAGAGAGATAATCAAGGTTGAGGACTAATCAGGTCCCGCCTTTATGAGGATTAAAAAAACCGCCGAGAGGGCGGTTTTTTTCGTGCTTTTTATTTTTCATAAGATGTTTCTCAGTATCCCCCATATGATAAATATTGCGATGAGAAGGCGGCACAGCGTATCATCTGTTCTGCTTAGGCCTGTCTTTTCAGCTGCCGAGCTGCCGGAGCCGATATAAACCATTATGCCCTTGACTATGAGATATAAGATCGCAGGAGACAGTACAAACAGAACCGAATTAGCCTTAAAGGCTGAGGCGAGATCTCCCTTAGAGATTGCCAGTATCATGGTCGTGATCCCACATCCCGGGCATTTAAGCCCTGTGAGAGCATGAAAGGGGCAGGGGACAGCAAGGCCTGTTACATTTATAAAAATAAGATACAAAAGACCTGACAATAAAAACAGGCAGCCTGTCAAAATAAGCTGCCTTGTTCTCTTTTTCTTTAATTTTAAATCATCATTCTTATTACTGTACATTGCCCAAAGTGTCTCTGTCAGCTATCTTATTAAACTCAGACTGTATCAATGCATAGCTGACTATTCCCAGACCGAATATTCCAAGAACAAGGTAGAGAATGTGAAGATCTCCTGAGGGATCATTGTTTCTCATATGAAGTCTGTTTATCTTTTCCCCCGCCCGATAAAACCAATAGAGTGTGTATATACCACAGGTGATTATTGAGAAAAGAAGCACCATTCCGGGCGAGGTCTGATTTGTCTCAGGATCCACTTTATTTAAGTCGTCAGCCAGGCAGTAGAGCCAGTAAAGGCTGTAAATGCCACAGGTGATTATGCTGAACAGAATGCAAAGCCCTATATTTTTTCTGCTTATCATACTTTTATCCCCTCTCTGTTTAAATATATGACTAATATATGACAGGGAGGGAGTAAAGTCAAATAAGACTTCATTATTTAATAAATATAGTCTGATTTTTACTTGACGAAAATGCGATAAAAAACCCGGGGGTAAAACCTCAAAAAGAGTCAAAATCATTACAAAACAGGTCTTTTTATGCTCTCTGTGCAAAAGTGTTTACAAAAAGTTACAGTTTTTAAAAATGTTGCATAAAAAAGGGATTTTTAATGCAAATTATACAATTTTAGTCGGCTTGACACTGGGATTTATGGGTGATAAATTACAAATTGTTGAAAACCCGGGTAAACTATAATCAAAGAAAAGGGGATATGAGAGATGGATTTGGCAAAAAATAAGACTACGCTCCTTATTTCGGGAGCAATACTTGGTGTACTTGCCGTCATTCTTGCGGCAACAGGCAACCCCGGCAATATGGCGTTTTGTATTGCCTGCTTTATACGTGACTCAGCAGGAGCCATGAAGCTCCACCAGGCGGCTATCGTTCAGTATATGAGGCCTGAGATAGCAGGACTTCTTTTGGGAGCATTTATTATTTCCCTTGTCACAAAAGAATATCGCTCGACAGCAGGATCTTCACCTATGATACGCTTTATCTTAGGCTTTATCATGATGGTAGGAGCTCTTGTATTCCTCGGATGCCCTCTCAGGATGATCATAAGGATGGCTGCGGGGGATCTCAATGCCTACGTGGGAGCTTTGGGATTTGTGGCAGGAATATTTACAGGTACTCTGGCACTGAAGAGGGGCTTTTCTCTTGGCCGCTCTCATGAGACCGGAGCCCTTTCAGGTGCGGTGCTTCCCATAGCATGGGTATTCCTCTTTGCACTTTCAGTGCTTGTTCCGGCACTTTTTGCTTTCAGTGAGTCAGGTCCCGGTTCAATGCACGCTCCTGTTATTCTTGCACTGGCAGCCGGCATCATATTCGGAATAGTTGCGCAGAGAATAAGAATGTGTACCATAGGTGGAATAAGGGACGTGATCCTTATGGGGAACCTTGATCTTTTCGCTATACTTGCAGGATTTTTTGTGGTTATGCTTGTGGGAAATATAGCTCTCGGCAAGTTTACTGTAGGCTTTGCAGGACAGCCTGTAGCTCACGCTCAGCACATATGGAACTTCCTCGGCTTATATGCTGTGGGCTTTGCAGGTGTGCTGGCAGGAGGATGCCCTTTAAGACAGATAATACTTGCAGGACAGGGCTCATCCGATGCAGCTGTCACCTTCCTTGGACTTTTTGTGGGTGCCGCATTCTGCCACAATTTCGGACTTGCCTCATCGGCAGCATCGGCGGAAGCTGTAGGTGGACCTGCAGCTGCAGGAAAGATCGCACTTATCGTATGCATCATAATTACATTTATTATCGGATTTATGCCTAAAAAAGGGAAATAAATAATGGCGGAAAAGCTTATTTCAGCAGAGCATATATATAAGAGTTTTCAGCATATAAAGGCCTTAAGAGATGTTTCAATAGATGTGGAATCCGACAGGATCACTGCAATAGTCGGAGATAACGGCTCCGGCAAATCCACATTTATAAAGATACTTTCGGGTTCTTTAAGGCCTGACAGTGGGGAGATAAGGATAGGGGATAAAAAGCACAGCTTCCTCACGGTATCCGACGCAATAGCTGCAGGCATACGTACTGTGTATCAGGATCTTTCTCTTGATAACTGTAAAGACAGCGTCGAAAATATCTTTCTCGGAGATGAGATGATGAGAGGCATATTTCTCGACAGGAAAGCCATGAGAGAGGAGGCAGCGCGCCTTCTTGAGGAGATAAGAGTGAGCATTCCGGACCTTTCCGAGCCTGTGAGAAACCTTTCAGGGGGACAGAGGCAGGGAGTGGCCATAGCAAGAGCTCTGAGGCGGCCCGGAAAGCTTCTTCTTTTGGATGAGCCGACTGCCGCCATGGGAATACAGGAGAGCAGAAGGACTGTGAATATGCTGAAGCTTCTCAAGGAGAAGAGTATGGCTCAGCTGATAATAAGTCACAATTTGAATCAGGTTTTTGAGATCGCAGATCACATTTATGTGATGAGAGCGGGAGAGATATTGGCAAGTGTGGCCGCGTCCGAGACTTCCCCTGAAGAACTCAGGGAGCTCATACTGCGGCGCGAGGATGAGAGGCTTAACTAGACCGAAAGCAGGGAGGATAATATTGAATTACTTACGTCGAGAGATTTCAGCGCCGGCTTTACTGCTGTGCTTTTGCCTTGCTGTTTCCGTATTTCTTTCCATAGAGACAGTTTCATTTTATTCATGGAAAAATGTAGTCAATATCCTTGAGGCAAATTCATACCGCATGATATTGGCGGTAGGGATGATGTGTGTAATAGCCTCCGGAGCTATAGACCTCTCCGTGGGCTCCATAATGTCCTTCAGTGCTGTCTGTATGGCTAAAGCCCTGAAGGCGGAGCTTCCGGTTGAACTTTGCATCCTCATCGGCATACTTACAGGGACATTGATGGGAGCTGTTAACGGGAGCCTTATATACCTGACGCGCATCAACGCGCTTATCATTACTCTTGCAAGCTCCTACATGTACAGAGGTCTTTCCCTCATAGTCACACAGGGAATCCCCATAACAAAGCTTCCGGAAAGCTTCAGAGCCATAGGCTGCGGAGATATTTTCGGCATGGAATCAGGCGTTACCGCTGCCTTTGTTATTACGGCATTGATGGTACCCCTGTTCTTCTTTATGAAATGGGGAAGCTATGTGTCCTCCCTGGGAGGAAATGCTGAGGCTCTTAAACGGTGTGGGGTAAAGACATGGTTTTATCGCATATCGGTTTTCGCTATGATGGGGGCACTTGCCTCAGTATCAGGGATCATAGTGACTGCGAGACTTAACAGCGCTGAGGCAAACGCAGGTCTTAATATGGAGATGGACGCAATATGCGCCGTCATAATGGGAGGAACGGCCCTTCACGGAGGCAAGGGAAACCTCTTCGGCACAGTGATAGCTGTGTTTCTTATGGGGCTGATAAGGAACGGACTTACGATAATGAGTGTATCATCATACTATCAGCAGTTTATAACGGGTGCAATGCTCCTTATGGCTGTTGTAATTGCGGAATTCAGGGAGAGAAAAGCCCGCATAGGATGATGAGACCCGCTTTATGATAAAAAATATAAGGAGGAAAGTTTTATGAAGAAATTTTTGGCTGTGATTTTGGCCGCGACTATGACGCTTGGACTTGTGGCCTGCTCGGCGCCTTCAGAGGAGACCAAGGCTCAGACCGAAGCAGTGCAGACAGAGGCTGATACAGAGGCGGAGACTGAGACCGCTGAGGCTGCAGAGGAGGCGGCGGAGGCTGTTTCCGATACTGTAAAGCAGCTTTATGCAGACTTTGATTCTGCAATGGAGGATCAAATAGGAAAAATGCCTGAGGACTTCGGAGAGATAAAAGTCGGGGCAGTAGTCATTTCCCTCACAAACCCCTTCTGGGTAAATATGAAGGACTGCTATGAGGCTGCAGGAGAAAAGCTGGGTGTGCCTATAGATGTGCAGACCGGAACAACAGAGGGAGATACCGCATCTCAGCTGGATGTACTTATGACTATGGCGGATATGGATTATGATGTCATCATAGTATCACCCATAGACGGAACAAACCTTATCCCCGGCATCATCAAGTGCAACGAAAATGGAGTAAAGGTCATAAACCTGGGCCCCGGAGTGGATACAGAAGCTCTGAAGGAGGCGGGAGGCTATCTTGACGCCACCATCACAGTTGACTTTGCGGAGCAGGGACAGACTGTCGCAGAGGATATGATGGAGAGACTTCCTGACGGAGGACAGGTTGCTGTTCTGGCAGGACTTGCAGGGGCAGGACAGAGTGAAGGACGCACAAAGGGCTTTACCGACACTATAAACTCTGATGACAAATATCAGCTTGTAGCTGTTCAGAACTGCGACTGGGATGCAAGCTTGGCCTATGACGCCACAAAGGCTCTCATAACAGAGTATCCTGAGCTTAAGGGCATATTCTGCTGCAATGACGTAATGGCTCTTGCAGCTGTGGAGGCTCTCGGAGCTGAGGGTGTAGAGGGCGTGCTTATATACGGTGTTGACTTCACGGACGATGCCAAGGCCGCTATAACAGAGGGCACGATGACAGGTTCAATGTCCTACTCCAGTGCACGCTATACCGAGGCTGCCCTTCAGATGGCCGTGATGCTCAACGAGGGCGAGAGCTTTGAGTCAAATGTATATCTTCCCCTCACTCTTGTAAATGTTGACAATGTTAATTCCCTTGAGGGATGGAAATAGTTGAAATTTTTGAAGAGGTAAATTATTATGTATGAAGTTGACGCAAGAGGGCTTTCATGCCCGGAGCCTGTGATGATGACTGCAGAGGCTCTTAAATCCCATGGCGATGAGGACATCAGAGTTCTGGTATCAGAGCCTCACTGCTATAAGAATGTGGAAAAATATGCCGCATCTCAGGGTAAGACTTCAGAGGTCCATGCTTTGGGCTCGGAATTTGAGGTCATAATCAAAAAGTAAATTTAAGGTATAAGGTGTACATCAATGAGAGAAAAAAAGTTAAGGCTTATCACGACATTTCACACTACAGCTGATGCCATTGCCTGCGAAAAGGCATGTATGGCAGAGAATATTCAGGGAAGGATGATACCTGTGCCCAGACAGCTTTCGGCGGGCTGCGGCCTTGCCTGGTGCTCTGAGCCGGGGACAGGAGAGGAGCTTTCCGAGTTTCTCAAGGCAAAAAATATTGAATTTGAAGAGATGAGCGAGATAATGTTTTGATCTCTCGTAAAAAAAGAATCAGATCCCGGCTACGGGATGCACAAACAAAAATAAGCGGGAAATAATTCCCGCTTATTTCTGTGAAAAAGCAGATAACGGGAGTCGAACCCGCCTCTTCAGCTTGGGAAGCTAACGTGTTACCGATGCACCATATCTGCATATATTATAATTTACACATTATGAAGCTAAAAATCAATACTTAATATTAAATTTCAGAAAATGAAAATAAAAGCTCTGAGGGAGAAAATCGACTTTGACCCGGGAAGTAAAACTTGATTTATAGGGCTGACTCTATTATATTATAGGTTGAGGTTTCATAGACAAAAGTTAATATTTAAAAAAAAGAAACAGGACAGGATCATGATCAAAGTTGTATTGGATGCCATGGGCGGCGACAACAGCCCTAAAGAAGTTATAAAGGGAGCGGCTAAGGCTCTCAAAGAAAGCTCTGAGGTAAGCATAATATTAGCAGGCCCCAAGGAGGTCATAGAAAGTGAAGAGGCCTATGGGGAATGTGACAAGGACAGGATATCCATATTGGATGCAAAGGAGGTCATAAGCCTCGACGAGTCCCCGGTAATGGCTATTAAGAAAAAGAAGGATTCCTCTATAGTTAAGGGAATGAAGCTCATAAAAGAGGGGCAGGCGGACGCCTTTGTATCTGCCGGCTCCTCGGGAGCTATACTTGCCGGCGGACAGCTTATAGTCGGAAGGATAAAGGGTGTGGACAGGCCACCCTTAGCCACGCTTATACCCACAGAAAAAGGTGTGAGCCTTCTTATTGACGCGGGAGCAAATGTGGACGCAAGGCCCGAGTGGCTCCTCCAGTTTGCAAGGATGGGATCTGTATACATGGAACATGTCTGCAAGGTAAAGGATCCTGTTGTTAAGCTTGTAAACATTGGACTTGAGGAGGAGAAGGGCAATGCCCTGTTAAAGGAGACCCTTCCTCTCATTAAAAAGCTTAAAAATCTTAATTTCGGAGGCTACATAGAGGCCAGAGAGATACCAAAGGGTGACTCCGCCGATGTTATAGTCTGCGACGCCTTTACCGGAAACGTGATTCTTAAGTTCTATGAAGGACTGGGCTCGACCTTTTTACATATAGTTAAATCAGGGCTTATGAAGGACACTCGCTCAAAGATCGGAGCACTTCTTATAAAGCCCGCACTGAAGGAGGCATTAAAGGCCTTTGACGCCTCTGAGTACGGAGGAGCGCCTCTTTTGGGTTGCCGGGGATTAGTGGTGAAATGCCATGGCAATTCAACGGCTTCTGAGATATCCACAGCCATATTGCAGTGTGAAAGCTTTGTAAAGCTTGGGATAAATGACAAGATAAGTGAAATGCTTGAGGCGGACAAGCTCTGCCTTGACACCGATGTAAGGCAGGAGCAAAAAGATGAACAATAATTTGACAGCGCTGGAGAAGGACATAGACTACAGATTTAAAGACCTTAATCTTTTAAGACATGCAATGATACATTCCTCCTATCAGGGGGAGATGCAGTGGAAGAAGGAGGCCAGCAACGAGAGACTTGAGTTTTTGGGTGATGCTGTTTTGGAGCTGGTCATCTCGGATTTTCTGTACAAAAAATATCCCCATGAGCCGGAGGGAGAGCTTACAAAAAAACGCTCTTCGCTGGTTTTTGAAGCAGCGCTGAATGTCTGCGCAAGGGACATTTCCCTGGGGGATTACCTTTATTTGGGAAAAGGTGAGGATATGTGCGGAGGCAGAGAAAAGCCCTCCATACTGTCTGACGCCTTTGAGGCTCTTATAGGGGCCATATATCTGGACGGAGGCCTGGAAAGCGCAAGGCGCTTCATTCACGAGCACATAGTTTCTGATATAGATGAGCTGGTGCTTTTGAAAGACGGAAAGACTGCTTTGCAGCAGTATATACAGCAGAAGGACAATATGAAACTCCGATACGAGACCGAGGACTTTGCCGGGCCTCAGCACAACAAGATATTTAAAAGCAGAGTTTTTATAAATGACAAGGCCATAGCCGAGGGCACAGGCCATTCAAAAAAGAATGCGGAGCAGCAGGCTGCTCTGGGAGCACTGAAAAAATTAAAGGCGGAAAGCTGTTAGTAAGATGTATCTTAAAAGTATTGAAATTCAGGGATTCAAATCCTTTGCCAACAAGGCCTTGCTTGAGTTCAACGAGGGTGTCACAGGAATAGTCGGGCCCAACGGAAGCGGAAAATCGAATATAGCCGATGCTGTGAGATGGGTTTTGGGAGAACAGAAGGTAAAGCAGCTGAGAGGCGGCTCAATGCAGGATGTGATCTTTTCGGGTACGGAGCTAAGAAAGCCCCAGAGCTACGCCTATGTGGCAATCACCTTGGATAATTCAGACAGAGTTCTGCCGGTGGATTTTAATGAGGTCACAGTATCAAGAAGGCTGTATCGCTCAGGTGAATCTGAGTATATGATAAACAAGACTCAGTGCAGATTAAAGGATATCAATGAGCTCTTCTATGATACAGGTATAGGAAAAGAGGGTTACTCCATAATAGGCCAGGGCCAGATAGATGCCATACTCAACGGCAAACCCGAGGAGAGGCGCTATCTCTTTGATGAGGCGGCAGGTATAGTCAAATTCAAGAGAAGAAAGGCCATAGCCGAAAAAAAGCTGGAGAGCGAGAGAGCCAATCTTATAAGGATAAGTGACATACTCTCGGAGTTGGAGAGGCAGGTAGGCCCTCTTAAAAAGCAGGCCGAGAGTGCAAGGGAGTACCTGAAGCTTAGAGATGAACAAAAGCTCTATGACTTGAATCTCTTTGTGAGAGAAAACGATGAGCTTATGTCCGAGCTTAAGGCTCTGAGATCTTCAGAGGAGATAACAGAGGCAGCCTTGGCGGACGCAAAGGGCTCATTGGAGGAACTGCGAGAGGGCTACGAGAAGACAGATGCACAGATACTGGCCCTTGAGAGAGATATAAACGAACACAAGGATGAGCTCACCCGAGGGGAGGGCTATATCAACGGCCTCGGCTCACAGATAAGCATATCCGAAGAGCAGATAAAGGCGGAGGAAAACTCGGCTGCATATTTCAGCGACAGACTTACAGCGCTTTCAAAGGAGCAGGAAGCAAAGGAGAAGACGGCTGCAGAGTATTTCAAAAACCTGAGCGCTCTGTCGGAGCAGCTGGAGCAGGTGACAAAAAGACAGAGTGAGAGCGGGGCGGAATTTTCAATCGAGGGAGTGAGCTCAAATGAGCTTTTAAAGCTTCGGGAAAAGACAGATTCACTCAGAGAACGTATCAGCGCTATCATCGATATCAGTGATCCTTATCTCTCAGATGAGGGCGGGGATATGGCCTTAGAGGAAGAGGACAGCGACGACGAAGAAGATTTTATGGGGCCTGCATGGCTCTCGGGAATAAAATCAAAACAGAATGAGCTTGTTGAGATCAAGGAGCGTGAAGAGAGAGTAAACTCCTGGCTCAACAGATCTGTCAGTGAGTATAATGCTCTATCTGAGGAGGTAAAGAGACTTAACAGGGCAATAAATGACAGACAGCAGGATTACCACAGGAGCAGCACAAAGCTGGAATCCCTGCGCAATATCGCCGAGCGCTATGAGGGCTACGGCCAGTCTGTAAAAAAGGTCATGGAAACAAGAGACAGGGTCCATGGAATAAGAGGCGTGGTGGCTGATCTTATAAAGACTGAAAAGGAATATGAGACAGCAATAGAGACGGCTTTAGGTGGAACTCTGCAAAACATAGTCACGGATTCGGAGGAGACGGCGAAAATACTGGTTGAATACCTGAAAAAGAACAGGTTCGGCCGCGCCACCTTCCTTCCCCTGGACGCGATAAAGTCGAGAAGCTCTTCAGAATATGAGGATGCTTTAAAGGAGAGGGGGGTTATAGGCAGGGCATCAGACCTCACTGATGTATCAGAGGAGTACAGAAGCCTTAACAGCTACCTTTTAAGCAGGACTTTGGTGGTGGATAATATTGATAACGCAATAAAGATAGCGAGAAAGTACAGACACAGTCTCAAGATAGTGACCCTTGACGGCGAGCTTTTAAACCCGGGAGGTGCCATAAGCGGAGGAGCCTACAAAAACAGCTCAAACCTCATGGGCAGACAGAGGGAGATAGACGAGCTGACTGCCGAGATAGAAAAGATATTAAGGCAGGTGGACAGCCTTAACGAGCAGATCGTAAAAAAGGAAAAGGAGCTTGATGCAAAGTCTGAGGAGATCGACAGACTGAAGGCTCAGCTCAACGATATTTCCATTGAGAAAAATACCATATCCTTGGGAATAATATCCGATATGCAGCTGCAATACTCGGAGCTCAGTCAGAAAACAGGCTTTATATCCGAGAACATAGAAAGGCTTGAGTCGGAGCTTACAAGGATCAGGGAGGAGCGTGAAGAACTCCTCATAAAACGAAGCGACTGTAAAGAAGGCATAAAGGAGAAAAAAGAATATATTCTCAGGATTCAATCGGACATAGAAAATGCTCGGAAAGGCATGGAGGAGCTCAGGGAAAAAATAGCTGAAAAGAAACTTGAGAGGGAGGAAAAGACCTCCGCAAGGAAGGAGTTTTTTGACAGCAGGGACAAGCTCTCAAACGACATACTCGGTATGGAAAAAGAGCTCATGAGATTAAGGAGCAGAGAGGAAAAGCTTCAGGAGGAGACAGAGACCGCAAAGGAATATATTTGGAGCGAGTATGAGCTTACAGGAAGCGAGGCGAGAGACTTTTACCGTGAGGACATAGGAGAAAAAGCCTCCATAAAGAAACATGTGGCAGAGTTGAAATCAGCCATCAGATCGCTTGGCCCCGTCAACCTTCAGGCTGTGGAGGATTACAGGGAGATAAGTGAGCGCTATGAGTTTATGAAGACCCAGCATGATGATCTCATTGAGTCGGAAAAGGAGATCACTACTGTTATAGATGAACTTGAAAAAGGCATGAAGAGGCAGTTTGAGGAGAAATTCTCTCTCATAAGAAATGAGTTTGACAAGGTGTTTAAGGAACTCTTTGGGGGCGGTAAGGGTGAGCTTGAGCTTGTTAAGGAGGAGGATGAGGATATCCTTTCGGCGGGAATAGCAATAATTGCACAGCCACCCGGAAAGAAGCTTCAAAACATGATGCAGCTTTCAGGCGGAGAGAAGGCCCTCACGGCTATAGCCTTGCTCTTTGCCATTCAGAATCTTAAACCATCACCCTTTTGTCTTCTGGATGAGATTGAGGCGGCGCTGGACGATTCAAATGTGGGAAGATTTGCAGGATATCTTCACAGATTGACTCAGAATACCCAGTTTATCATAATCACCCACAGAAGAGGAACTATGGAAGCTGCGGACAGGCTGTATGGCGTTACCATGCAGGAAAAGGGTGTAACAGCCCTTGTGTCAGTTGATCTTGTGGCGGACAAGCTCGACAATTGATAAGTTAAAAATGCAACTGAAAGAGAGGTTAAATTATGGCAGGTTTTTTTGAGAAACTTACAAGGGGTCTCACAAAGACCAGAGACAATATAGTTCACGGTATAGACAGCATATTCGGATCCTTTTCAGCTATAGACGATGATTTCTACGAGGAGCTGGAAGAGATACTTATAATGGGGGATCTGGGAATAAGGACGACCGACAAGATAATTGAGGACCTTAAGGAAAAGATCAAGGAGCGCCATATAAAAGAGCCCTCGGAGTGCAGGAAGCTTCTCATAGAGAGCATTAAGGCGCAGATGCAGCCTGATGAGCATGCCTATGATTTTGAAAATGAGAAGTCCATAGTGCTTGTTATAGGCGTAAACGGAGTAGGAAAGACCACCTCAATAGGAAAGCTTGCCTCAAATCTTAAGGCGGACGGCAAGAAGGTCATACTTGCGGCAGCTGACACCTTCAGGGCAGCGGCCATAGATCAGCTCAGTGAGTGGGCAAAGAGAAATGATATAGAAATGATAGCTCAAAATGAGGGTTCAGACCCTGCATCAGTGGTATATGACGCCATTGCCGCCTGCAAGAACCGAGATGCTGATATTTTGATATGCGACACGGCGGGGAGGCTCCACAACAAGAAGAATCTGATGGATGAGCTCGCCAAGATAAGAAGGATAACCGACAAGGAGTGGCCGGAGGCACATAAGGAGATACTTCTTGTTCTTGACGGCACCACAGGGCAAAATGCACTGAACCAGGCCAAGGAGTTCATGGCGGCCTGTGACGTGGATGGAATAATACTCACAAAGATGGACGGAACGGCAAAGGGAGGAATAGCTGTGGCCATATCATCAGAGCTTGCCATCCCTGTAAAGTATATCGGAGTGGGCGAAAAGATAGATGACCTTCAGAGGTTTGACCCGGATGAATTTGTCAATGCCTTGTTTGATGTCAAGGAAGAAAACAATCAAGACTTTTAAGCGGGACAGAATTTATGAAAAACTTTCTAAATGAAATAAAAGGCTTTCTCAATGAAAGCCGAGGAAATCTCAAATATTTTATCAAATGGAGTATTTTTTCTTTAGCGGCAGGCATCTTCGGAGGAGTGACGGGGGCCTGCTTTTCCCTTGCGGTGGTCAAGGCGACTGAGGTCAGGGTCCGAAATCCGTGGCTCCTTTTCTTGATGCCTTTGGCCGGCCTTATGATCGTATTTATACATGGGATATTTAATCAGCGTGGCAACAAGGGCACGAATCTGGTTCTGGAGGCTGTAAGGGGCGACAGTGCCATTGACAGGCCAATAATACCACTGATGTTTGTATCCACGGTACTTTCACATCTTGTGGGAGCCTCTGTGGGAAGAGAAGGTGCCGCCCTGCAGATGGGAGGAGGAATAGGCTCAATACTGGGAAAGGCCTTTCACTTTGATGAAAAGGACAGGAGAGTGGCTGTTATGGCCGGAACCTCAGCCCTCTTTGCGGCGGTGTTCGGAACACCTATAGCTGCTGCAGTATTTGCCATAGAAGTGATATCAGTTGGAATAATGTATTTTTCAGCACTGGTGCCCTGTGTATTTTCGGCCTTCATAGGCTACGGTATCTCTGAAGCCCTGGGAACGGATTTTGAGATGTTTATGCTTAATACTGTCCCCAAGCTGAGCCTGAGATCCATGGCAATGATAATACTTTTGGGAATATGCTGCGCTATTACGGCTGTGTTTTTCTGCGCTGTAATGAGAAAGGCAAATGAGCTTTACAATAAAATTTTTAAGGAAAACTATTATCTGCGCATACTTGCGGCTTCAGCTATATTCATTATCCTGACACTTTTAACAGGCACAGACCTCTATGAAGGCACAAGCATAGGAATAATAGAGAGGTCGTTTGAGGGAAATGTGCCCTATGAGGCCTTTATACTGAAGATAATTTTCACAGCTATAGCTCTTGGAGGAAAATTTAAGGGAGGAGAGATAGTACCTACTTTCTGCATAGGTGCAGCTCTGGGCTGTACCTTCGGAAGACTTGTGGGATTTTCCCCTGAGCTTTGCGCCGCATGCGGAATGGCCGGACTCTTTGTGGGAGTGACTAACTGCCCTGTGTCCACACTTATAATATCCCTTGAGATGATGAGCACGGCGGCAATGCCTTTTTACTCGGTGGTTATTGCAGTATCATTTGCATTTTCCGGCTATACAGGCCTTTATGGCTCTCAGAGGATAATGTATTCAAAGACCAAGAGCGAGTTTATAAACATTACAGTTGCAGGTGGGAATCAAGAGCGGAAAAATCCTTGTAGCGATTCAAGATCCAATCAATAAACTCTCGGCAAATATAGGGCATTTCGATGCCCTTTTTTGTTATCATTACCAGATGTATAGGTTTACAGTCTTCAATAGGCACTGCCTTAAGGCCTTGAAATTTAGGAAAGAAAGCCATCCTGCTGGGAATAATAGTTACGTAGAGATTGTTTTTTATAAAGGTCTTTATAGTGGACAGACGGGCCCTCGTATAGGTTACATTTACGGATGCGTCTATATTACTCAGTATTTTTTTGTAGTAGGCTATATAATACTGGTCGTTCATAAGTAAGAATTTATCATTTTTTAGCATGCCTACATCTATGCTTCTGCATGATGATAGGGGATGGGACTCATTCATAAGCACGACAAATCTGTCAGACAAAAACGGGAAAATATCATACACATTATCCTTAAGATTATCTGTTCGGACAATTCCTATATCCGCATCCTGATGCTCTACTGAGGTCAGCACATCGGAAACAGCTCCCTCGGAAAGCTGAAAAGATATATCAGGATGCTTTTTTTCAAAATCAATAATGCTGCTGACAATATCATAGTGATTTAAAACAGGTATGGAGCTTATGGTAAGGAGCTTCTGATCGAGAGACTTTTTACATTCATTGTTGACATTTTCCATTTGCTCGAACAGCTCTAATATTTTTTCGGCATAGGGAAGGACAGATTTACACTCATCGGAAGGGGTCACCATATGTGTATTCCTGTGAAACAGCTGGACATTAAGCTCCTTCTCAAGCATACTTATTTGCTTTGATACAAATGACTGAGTTATATTAAGCCTTTTTGAGGCCTTTGTTATGCTGCTTTCTTTGGCAACTTCCGTAAGGCAGCGGAGCTCTTGAATTGTCATAAAACATTACCCCCCATGTAACAATAGTGTTATATTCAGTTTAATATTAAATTGTGATATAATAAAGCGGAAATTAAAGTTTTCGGGAGGAATTTCAGATGACCCTGCAGCAGCTTTCATATTTTGTCGCGATCCAGCAGTACGGTGGATTTACTGCAGCTGCTGAGGAACTTTATATATCCCAGTCATCCCTTTCAAAGTCCATGATCTCTCTTGAGAAGGAATTGGAGGTCAAGCTTTTTCTCAGAAACTCCGGCAAGACGCGTCTTTCAGGAGCCGGAGAAAAGCTTTTGCCCTATGCCATGGAGATAGTTGAAAATTTCAACAGTATAAATGAAATATGCCGTACGGCAGCCTTTGACGAGGAACACAGGCTGTCTCTGGGTGGAGGGCATGGACTCAACGCATATGGAATAACAAATGCCGTATTTAACTTTGAAAAAAAGAATCCCAAATATCAGATCGACATGAGAGAGATACGTACGGCAGATGTGATAAACCAGCTGAGGAATGGCTCCATAGACATAGGCATAGCGGTTTTGAAGTTTCCGTTAAAGGATGATTTGGAGGATCTCAAAGTGATACCTCTGATAGATGATAAGCCCTTGCTTCTGATGTCAAAGCTTAACAGAATAGCCAAGAGCTCTCTGATATCACTGGAGTCCATAAAGAATCAGACCTTCATTCAGGTAAACAATGATCCCATATTAGCTTCATACTACACTGAAGCCATAAAAAAATATTGTCCCTCAGCACCTGTACAGCTTTTTAACATGACTATTGACTCTGTGCGCCCTTTTATTGTTGAGAAGGGGAGAGTATCACTGGTGGCGGAAAAAGTGGCAAGATCCATTGTTATAGATGAGAGCATTGTTGCGGTTCCCATAAAAGAAGAGATCGTTTTGACTCTCTGCATTCTGCTGAGTAAAAACGAGGGCAGCAAAAAGGGAATGCTTTTAGCTAAATATCTTAAAGAGAAATTTCCGGATAGAACATGCTTCAGACTTTAAATAAATTCAATAAAAGCAAAAGCGGGATGAAAGTCCCGCTTCAACTTTTTAACTTTTCTGATAATTCTTTTTATTTAATGGGGCACTCAAAAAGTATTGCGCCCTGCTCCAAAAGCATATCCTGAAGCTCGCTTACATCCTTCTCCAGCTCTCTGGGTGTTATTCCCTTCTTTATACAAAGCCCTGCGGCTGTTCCTGCAGCCTGGCCTGTAACCATGGTCTGATGCAGGTATCTTAAGTATGCGGGCCTGTCTGTGGATACACACTTTCCTGCGGCAAGAAGATTGTCTATCTTCTTGGGTACAAGACATCTGTAGGGTATGTCATAGGATCCTCCGTCTTTGGGCCAAGCCATGCGGGGGTCATCCTGGTTGACATTAAGAGTATTGACATTCGTCACATGATATCCGCCTGCCTTAAATGAACTCTTACCAATGGTGTCTTTAAACTGTCTGCATTCGGATACATCCTCCTGTGTAAGAACATAGTCACCTACGATCCTGGGACCTTCTCTGAGCCTAAGCTCTGTACATACCTTTGTTATGTAGGCGTGCTCAAAGCCGGGAACATAGTTCTTGAAGAATCTCCATGCTATCAGATTTTGCTTGCGGCACTCTATCATACATCTTGTCAGATCCCATGCATCTGAGGGGAGAGAGTGATCCCACTGAGATGAGTGCTGAAAGTGAGCTTGAATGTGTCCGTCTTCTCTTGGTATTATGAAAAATCCTACACCTGAATAAGGGTGCCAGTCACCATTTTTCATAGCCATGTCTCTCAGCTCATAAAAGCCCATGACCTCGCCAAGTTCTCTGATGTCATGACATTTTCTGTACACATCCATTACAGCTTCATGTGTGTTGTCGGTATAGGGATTCATCAGCTGTTTATACTGTATCTGATCAGGGTGCTCTCTCACATATGTGAGGAGCTTGTCCCAATCGACTCCGTCAACTGTAAAGGCCAAAGTATGAGGCTGTATCTCATCTCTGCTTACACAGGCCATCTCACAGCCTGCATCCGCCGAAACATAGCCCTCTCCGGTACAGTCTATAACTATCTTTCCCTTTATGCTGTTTCTTCCGTTGGCGTTCTCTACAGTGATTCCTGTTACTGTGTCTCCCTCCTTTGTGACGTCGACTACAAGTGTATCAAGAAGGAGATCCACTCCCTCCTCATCCATCATTTCAAACATTAGTATTGTCCACCATTCAGGATCTATATAAGAGAAAGTAAAGCCGGCCTTTTCCCTGAAGGGATACCTGAGGTGGGGGAGAGCATGGCCTGATTTGAAGAGTCTCTGATAGGTCTCTTCAACAATGCCTCCCACATCTCTTTTTCCCTGGGGATTGAAGAGTCTTGCATAGGCGAAGCCCGGAGGGCCTGAGAGATTCATCTGTCCGCCTATGGTACCTGTTCTCTCAACAAGGAGAGTCTTTGCTCCCGCCCTTGCGGAAGCTATGGCAGCGGCGGCACCTGAGGTGCCGGCACCACATACTATGACATCGTACAATGTATCGTAACTACCCATAAGTTTACCTCCGATAAATTAAAGCCTGTCCATAATAAAATCATTCAGCGGCTTTCACAGACTTTTTTCTGTTCATGTTGTACTCAATCGAAGCCTTGATATTGGGAAGCAGTAGCACTGTAAGTACGACTGCCCCTGCAAGATTTATCAGTATGCTTGTAGGCCAGAGTATAACAACAGAGAAAGCACATAGGAGAACCCTTTTTACCATTGGAACAGTAAGCTGCCAGAAGCCTGAGAGAGCTACGCAAATTGAGAAAATAGCGTACAGACAGAATACGAAGCATATGAGTATATCAAGAGGCTCTCCCTCCATTATCAGCTCCGGAGTGAAGCAGAAGGCAAAAGGAACTATGTAGGCTGCTATGGCAAGTCGGAAGGCTGTAAATCCCACCTTTGTAGGATTTGCTCCCGCCAAGGGCGCTGCTGCAAAGCAGGACACAGCCACAGGCGGGGTTATATTTGAAATAACCGAGAAGTAGAATACAAACAGGTGGGCTGCCATGGCAGGTATTCCAAACTGTATAAGTGAGGGCGCAACCAGTATAGCCACAAGAGAGTAGGCTGCCACTGAAGGCATACCCATTCCAAGTATCAAGGATGTGACTGCCGCACATACAAGAAGCAGGAATACATGATTTGCACCAAGGCTTGTAAGGGCAAGGCTTAAGTTGAAGGCAAGGCCTGTAGCGTTTATACATCCTACTACTATTCCCGCCATAGCCATAACTATTCCTATGCCGACCATCATCTCGCCGGTCTCGTAGAGGGTAGTCTTAAGCTGCTGAAAATAGGTCTCTCTGTTTTCTTTCTTGGCAAGAACGAAAGGCAGAGCGACACCGCTGGCTATGATAGCTGACAAGGCTGCAGGCAATCCCACGTTGAACATGAGTATAAGAAGCACGGCGATTGGAGGGATTATAAACCAACCGTTTACCCAGGCATACTTAGGCGTGGGAAGTTGGTCCTTGGGAACCAGCTTCAGCTGAAGCTTGCCTGCATCCATATGGACCTGAACAAATGTGGCAAAATAGTAGAGGAGCGCAGGGATAAGGGCTGCAAGAGCCACCTCCGAGTAGGGAACTCCCAGAGTCTCTGCTATAATAAATGCCGCTACACCCATTACAGGAGGCATGATTTGTCCTCCTGAGGAGGCAACTGCCTCAACGGCTCCTGCTGTTGCGGGAGGGTATCCCGCCTCCTTCATCATAGGTATGGTTACGCTTCCTGTCAAAAGAACGTTTGACATGGGAGCGCCTGTTATTGTACCTACAAGGCTTGACGATACAACTGCTGTCTTTGCGCTTCCTCCCTGAGATCTACCGCAGAAGAGCAGTGCAAAGTTTATAAAAGCCTTACCGCCTCCATAGTTGAGGAGAACCTGTCCGAAAACTATGAAAGCGACACCTATGGTACAACCGAAGCTGAGCATGTAGAGCAGGCTGTTGGGATCTACATATATATAGCTCACAAGCTTCTCGAGGGTGAATTCTCTACAGTGAAGAATTCCCGGAAGATTTGACCCGAATTTGGCATACAGAAGAAAAACCGTACACACTATAACAAGGGACCAGCCCATGGAGCGACGCAGTCCTTCCAGGATAAGGAGTATGGCGATTATTCCCCATATGGTCCTCCAAACTGTCATTACACCCATGTTGAGGGCGATCCAGGGATAATTTATGGTCAGATACAGGCCTGTAGGGATACAGAGTATAGCCAGTATCAGATCTACTATATTGAAATCCGCTCCTTTTTTCCAAGGGTTACACAGATAGGTTCCCGAAAGTATCATAGTCATATATATACCCAGATACTGCTCGGTATAAAGGGAGATCTTAAAGTAGGCAGGCACATCTATTATTGTAACGATTCCGATTATGGCATATATAGGGAACACTATCTTTTTGATTTTTTCAAATAATTCATTCATACTATACCCCTCCATAAGTCAAAACTACTGTTGGGCGAGGAGCTCCTGCTGTCTGGCCTCAGCCTCGTCAGTCCAAAGGCCTACCTCCTTGTAGAATTTTACAGCTCCGTCATGGTAGGGAACCAAGAAGTTTTCTTGAACGTAATTTTCAGGTATCCACTCAGCACCCCAGGCATGTACATCTGCTAATATTTCATAATTTTCGTATATGGCCTTCATTATTGTGTATACGTCATCTTCACTGATTTTTGCTGAGACTCCCATCTGTATGGGATAAGTAGTGAGGACAGTAGCCTCCTTCAAAGTTCCCTTGGGCTCGCAAACTCTGGGCTCCGCGCCGGGAACATATTCATCCAATACAGCCTGAACATCCTCAGGCACACCGTTCTCAAGATCTGCAGGTGTGAGATCGCCGAGAGCAAGAGTCCTTATTCCTATAGTCTGATCCAACTCCACTGATGCAGGTGTCGTAGTGGAACCTGTGAAGATGCAGTCTACTCTGTTCTCCTGAAGAGCTCTCTGAGCTGAGGAGAGATCGGCAAGGGGCACAGCCACACAATCGTCTATGGTCATACCCACAGAGGCGAGAGCTGCATCGATAAGATTCACAGTGAGCTTGTTTCCGCCGTACTCGTAACCTATCCTCTTTCCTCTGAGATCCTCGATTTTATAAATATCGGAATTATCTCTGACTGTAAGTGTACAGTGCTCGGACCAGTTACCGCTGAGTAACAGCCTGGTGTCGGGCGAGGGCTGGGTATAGTTAACTGTTCCTGTATAAGCCCAATAGAGGTCCATGGATGAAATTACTTCAAGGCCTATAGTGCCGTCGTTGAATTCCGGCATCCAGGCGTCAGGCCCTGCGTAGGGAAGGATAGTAGCCTGTATAGGTGTATTCTCGGTTATGATCTTGGCTATTCCTGTTCCCATAGTGTAATAAGATGTTCCGACGGACTGAGTGGCAATATTTATATGATCTATACCTGATGCCTGCTCACCGCCGGATTGTGCATCAGTTCCTGAGGTGGAGCTGCTGCAGGCTGAAAGCATCATAGCTCCCGCAAGAAGCAATGCTGTCACTTTAAAGCGTTTCTTCTTATACATTTCTATTACCTCCCGTTTAATATGTGCACCGTATCGCTGTTCTTTGACTAAATTATACTAAATAAGCTTAGGATAATTAATTCTTTTTAATCGTTTGCATATTACAAAATGGAATAACAAAAGGAAATAAAAACTACATAATACAGTATAAAATTACAAAATTTACATAAAAACTCTTTTAAACCGTATGGCAAACATATTTTGTTATTCCGATTATTCATAATGTGTTTCTATAGTGAATTGCATTCGGGTATCGACAAATATAATATCAAATTGTAAAACCGTTTCGCTGTAAAAAGTATAAGGAGGATACGACCATGAGTAACGTTAACAAAATGCTTGATCCCAGAGGCTATCAGGAAAGGCCTATGCTTCAGCTTGCAAAAAGGCCTACCCTCGATGAGCTGAAAAAAGGAAAGATCTTATTTTACAATAATACAAAGCTGGGATTCTGCAATTATTATACTGTTTTCGATCGTATTAAAGAGCATTTGAGAGAAATCGGCTGTGACGACAGCAAGTGGGTGGAGTATACAGAGACTGTACGTGGAAAAAATGCCGACAAACTCATGGATTATGCAAAAATGCTGGCCAAGGAAGAGCCTGTGGCGGCAATAGTTGCATTCGGAGATATGGGAACATCATCTTCAACGACTGTCCTCACCATAGCTCTCGAAAAGCTGGGAATCCCTGCTGTATATATGACTGCACCTCCGGGAACAGCCATAACAGAGGGTGTCGGAGTATACAGGGCCGGAGAGCTCTGCCTGTGCTCGGTAGACATTATGCAGGCTTCCACTGTTGAAGAGGTTGCAGCCGAAGTGGATAAGAAGTGGGACTATATACTTGGAGCCCTTACTTCCAATGGAGAAGAACTGAAAAAACTAGCCCATATAGATTTTAAGATGGATAAGATTGCTCCCGCAAAGGACGGATTTCTGCCCTTTACCCCTGAATTCAATGAAGATAAAGCGGCAGAGCCGGGAGCTTACATGGAGGAGGTTATGGACTTCTTTAATGCTGAGCATATATGTGACGGCCTTCCCATAATTCCCCCTACAAAAAGAAGATATGAGGCTATGCTTGAGTTTTGTCCTTGGCCTGAGGATCTGAAGCTTGTGGATCCTTCCGGACCTTCAGGAAGAGAGATAACCGTAAGGGATGTTGCAATAGCCGCAGTTATGGCGGGATGTAAGCCTCATGCCATGCCCATACTTGTAGCAGCATTTAAGGCCCTGAACAGCCCCCTTTATAATTTCAACCAGTCGGTAACAACTTCACACCCCGGTGGAAATCTTTGCATAGTTTCAGGGCCTATTGCTCAGGAGATAGGTATTTCAGGAAAACAGGGCTGTATGGGGCCCGGATGGCCGGAGAATGCTACCATAGGAAGAGCTATAAATCTTGTTATTATGAATGTGCTTAGAAGTGTTCCGGGAGTATGCGATCTTGACTGTATCGCATCACAGGCCGAGTTTACTTACTGCTTTGCGGAGGAGCCTTCACTTGCCCAGTGGAACATGATTAATGAGGACAGATTTGATTCTGAGACAACCACAGTTTATCTTTTAAAGGCTGAGCCTATACATGATGTAATAGACTTCCTGAGCCTTAACGGACATGACCTGTTGGATACTTTGACAGACTGTTGCTCGACTTTGGGATCAAATAACGCTTATATGCCGGGACCTCTTGTAATGTGCTTGACGCCGGATCATGCCATGATGCTTAAAAAGGACGGATATACAAAGGAAATGATTCAGGAGCATATACATACCTATGTTTACCACGACAACGCCATGGTAAACGGAAGAGGCTTGGTTCCTGTACGTCCGAAAGAGTGGGCAAACAGACATCCGCTCCCTGTAACAAGAACTCCAAAGGATGTTGAGGTGGTTACAGTAGGAGGAAGGGGAGGACATGATGGAATAATCCTTCCTTGGGCACTCCACAGTGAGGGATGTGTTGAGGCGATCACACTTCCTGACGGAACAGTGGCAAAGAGCATAAATGATTTCAGAAGAAAATAGAGGAGGTAAACTTATGGGTAGTTACGATACATTGTATGATGTTATAGTATGTGGCGCCGGCACCTCAGGTGCAGCTGCAGCCATAGCTTCCGCAAGGGCGGGAGCAAAGACTCTCCTTGTTGAGAGAACAGGTACCATAGGCGGACAGATGAGCCTTTCGGGCCCTCCGGGCTTCGCCTATGCAAGACTCTTCAATCCCCAGGGAAAAAGAGATATAGGTGGAATCGTTGAGGAGACTTATCAGAGACTCTTCAAATCAGGCCATGCACTTCCCCATTTGAGGTATAAGGTGAGAGAGAAGGCAGGATACACCTTTTCCTATATCGATCCCGATTGGTGGACAATGCTCATGTTTGAGATGATGGACGAGGAGGGAGTTGATCTTCTTCTTGATACACTTGTAGTCGACGTAACAAAGGAGGAAGACACAGTAACAGGAATCACTGTTGAGAACGCCAACGGAAGAAACAACATAAAGGGAAAGATAGTTATAGACTGTACCGGAGAGGGCTATGTTTCGGCGGATGCAGGCTGTGAGATGGCCTGTGTAAGCAGAGATGAGATACAGCCCCATACTTTGGCCTTCACGGTTGACGGAGTCGATTGGGACAAGCTCCTCACATATATAAGGGAGCATCCTGAGCAGTTTTCATATCGTCAGCTCATATTCCCTTACAAGGATGCAAATACTCAGGAAGACGTAATGAACATGTACGCAAAGTGCCATGATATTAAGGAGCTTGGCGAAATAATGGGATTTTATGAGCTGAGAGACATGGCTTTTAAAAATGGAGACTGGCATCCTTATTCAGGAGCGGGATTCTTCCTCACACCCAAGGAGGGCGGACATATTCAGGCTCACTTCCAGCATTCATCTCAGGTTGACCATGCGCTTCCCACAGATGCATGGGATCTGACAAGATGTATGATAGAGTGCCGCAAGCAGAATATGATAGCATGGAGATTCTTCAAGAACTATGTTCCCGGCTTTGAGCACGCCTACATAACAAAGGTATGTACGGAGCTTAGGCTCAGAGAAGGGCCCAGGATCGTAGGTGACTATGTTCTGACAAGAGATGATGTGGAGGAATGCAAGCAGTTTAAAGACACCATAGGTAAGAGTTCATTTAAGGCCGGAGCTTACCATGTTTCATCAATGGATACTTTGAACGCCTGTGTCACCTATAAGACAGATATAGCTTTCCCCAAAGACGGAGGATCCTATGACATACCCTACAGATGTCTTGTACCCAAGAAGATAGACAATCTTCTTGCCGCAGGAAAGTGTGTATCCACAGACAGGCCCGCATACTTGAGATACCTGCATCAGACCATGGTTACAGGCCAGGCTGCAGGAACAGCCGCAGGGCTTTGTATAAAGAAGGGAATAACACCCAGAGAGCTGGAGAAGGATGTAAGCGAGCTTCAGGATATGCTTTTGAAGCAGGGCGCAATACTTTTTGAGTGCCCCGTTAAATAGTTTATAAGAAATCGGCAGCCGTGAGCCTCCTGTTTTTTCATGGCTGCCGGTTTTTTCTTGAAAGGAGAACTGCAGAATATGACAGCAAATAAAGAGGTAACAGATCTTCGCTCAGCGCTTCAGCTTCTCAAAGAAATGAAAAATGAATTGGTGGAAACGGATGAAGCGGTGGATCCCATGGCAGAGCTGGCAGGGGTATACAGATATGTGGGAGCGGGAGGTACTGTGCGACGTCCAACCCGGGTGAATGGACCCGCAATGATATTCAATAATGTGAAGGGATTTCCCGATGCACGTGTTCTTATCGGTCTTTTGGGAAGCCGCAAGCGAGTGGCAGCCTTTTTCGGGTGCAGTCAGCTTGATCTTCCCAAGGTAATATATAACTGCGTAAATAACCCTATAGCTCCTGTTGTCGTCAGCGAGAGCCCCAAATGCAGGGAGGTGATACATTTAGCCGCGGATCCTGATTTTGACCTGAGAAAGCTTGTTCCCGCGCCTACTAACACTCCCATAGACGCAGGACCTTTTATAACTATGGGCATGTGCTATGCAACCCACCCGGACACAGGGGTAAGTGATATAACCATTCACAGAATGTGCGTTCAAGGCAGAGATGAACTCTCTATCTTCTTAATGCCGGGATCAAGACATATAGGTGCAATGGCGGACAGGGCTTCAGAGCTTGGCATACCTCTCCCGATCTCTATCTCTATCGGAGTGGATCCTGCAATAGAAATACTTTCCTGCTTTGAACCTCCCACAACACCTCTGGGATTCAATGAGCTTTCAATTGCGGGAGCCCTCAGGGGAAAGGCTGTGGAGCTTACACCCTGCCTTACAATAAAAGAAAATGCCATTGCCAATGCCGAGTATGTGATCGAGGGAGAGATACAGCCCGGGGTGATGGTGGTTGAGGATAAAAACAGCCATACAGGCTATGCCATGCCTGAATTTCCGGGATATAACGGTCCGGCAAGCAGTGAATGCAGACTTATAAAGGTAAAGGCTGTGACCTGCAGAAAAAATCCTATAATGCAGACTTGCATAGGACCTTCGGAGGAGCATGTGAATATGGCGGGGCTTCCTACAGAGGCAAGTATTTACGGAATGATAGAGAAGGCCATGCCTGGAAGACTTACAGGAGTATATGCTCACAGGTCTGGCGGAGGAAAATACATGGCTGTATTGCAATTCAGGAAGAAAGACCACACAGATGAAGGCCGTCAGCGCCAGGCAGCCCTGTTGGCTTTTTCCGCATTTCCTGAGTTAAAGCATGTGATACTGGTGGATGATGACGTGGACATCTTTGACTCTAATGATGTATTGTGGGCCATGAACACAAGGTTCCAAGGAGACAAAGACATAATAACGATTCCGGGAGTAAGGTGCCATCCTCTGGATCCCTCATCTAATCCTCAGTATTCAGACAGTATAAGAGACAGGGGAATATCCTGCAAAACCATATTTGACTGCACCATACCCTTTGATATGAAGGATAGGTTCAAGAGAGCACCTTTTATGGAGACAGATCCTAAAAAGTGGCTTCCCGATTATGAGGAGTAGGTGATTTTATAATGAAAAAAATTATAGTAGGAGTCAGCGGGGCATCAGGAATACCTATTGCTGTTGCCTTGCTGAAAAAACTTAGGGATATTCCTGATATAAAAACCTTCCTGATAATGACAAGAGGAGCCGAGATCACAGCAGAGACGGAAACCGGTATTGAGATTGACAAGATAAAAGCCTTGGCTGATGTGAATTATTCTATTGATATGATTTGGGCTGACATTGCCAGCGGAAGCTTTGATGCCGACTCCATGGTAGTCCTTCCATGCAGTATGAAGACACTTGCAGGTATCAGCTGCGGATACTCCGAAAATCTGCTTCTCAGAGCGGCTGATGTGATGCTTAAAGAAAAAAGACCTCTGATCCTTGCTGTGAGAGAGACCCCTCTCAGCAGCATACATTTGAGGAACATGCTCTCTTTGGCGGAAATGGGAGCTGTGATCCTACCTCCTGTAATGACATACTACCACAGGCCGCTGAGCATTGAAGATATGGAAGAACAGATCGTTGGAAAGATATTAAGATACATAGGGATTAATGACAAGGACTATAGGATTTGGACGGGAGAAAGGAATGGATTTTGATTTTTCGGTTGATAAACTTAATTTGAGTTTGACGTTAACAATGGCCGGAGAAGATGCCTCAGTATGTATTTTCGGAGGAGACAGACCGCATATAGGCTGTACAGCTCTGGCTGTTCCGCATCCCGGAATAAGTGACAGAGACAAGATGAGTTCAACTGTATCCGTAATCAATGTAGCAGGACATAGAGACGGCCTTGTGGCCGAATACTGTGCAAAAAAACTCTCTTCAGAGAGAGGATGCGTTGTAACGGTATCCTGTGGCATACATTATGAAAAATTTGACGAGGATATAAAAAGAGAATTGTTTGAAAAGCTTGATATACTGTGCGAAGAGATATCGGAACGACTGAAGAAAGAATAAATAAAGAGATTATATAAGCGTGAAGGGGAGAGGTGTAAAGAAAAACTACTTGACACCCCTCCCTGTTTCGTGTATATTACAACCTGTTATGGAAAAAATAGTCAGACAGGGAATGCTGTATGATTTTTACGGAGAGCTCCTTACGGAGCACCAGAGAGCTGTATACGGAGAGCTGGTCACAAATGACATGTCTCTATCGGAGATAGCCGAGGAGCAGGGCATAAGCAGACAGGCTGTCCATGACATTATAAAGAGATGTGACAAGCAGCTTGAGACTTATGAATCAAAGCTTCACCTTCTTGAGAACTTCCTCAAGGATAAGGGGGATGAGGCCGAGGCGAAAGGTAATTAAATCACTATGGCATTTGAGAGTTTATCGGAAAAACTTCAAAACATATTCAAGAATCTCAGAGGCAAGGGAAAGCTCAGCGAGGAAGATGTAAAATCGGCCCTCAAAGAAGTAAAGCTTGCTCTCTTGGAGGCGGATGTAAACTTCAAGGTAGTAAAGCAGTTCATCAAAGACTGTCAGGAGAGGGCTGTCGGCGAGGAGGTCATGAATTCACTGACTCCCGCACAGATGGTCATAAAGATAGTAAACGAAGAGCTGGTTGAGATGATGGGAAAGGATCCCGTCAATATCAAGCTCCTTCCGCTGCCTGAGATAACAGGAATAATGATGGTCGGACTTCAGGGTGCAGGTAAGACCACTACCGCGGCAAAGCTCGGATCCAGATTCAAATCCGCAGGAAGGAAGGTACTTCTTGTTGCCTGCGATGTCTACAGGCCCGCCGCAGTAAAGCAGCTGCAGGTAAACGGAGAGAAGCTGGGACTCAGTGTGTTCTCTCTTGAGGGCTGCAATGACCCTGTAAAGATCGCCTGTGAATCCTATGAGTACGCGGGGAAGAACGGCTTTAACGTCATCATATTTGATACGGCAGGACGTCTGCACATAGACGAGAATATGATGGAGGAGCTCTGCAACATTAAATCCTCAGTAAAGATCGATTATACTGTGCTCACTGTGGATGCCATGACCGGTCAGGACGCCGTAAATGTGGCTCAAACGTTTTCCGATAAGGTTGGAATAGACGGAATAATCATAACAAAGCTTGACGGAGACACCAGAGGCGGAGCCGCACTCTCCATAAGAGCTGTAACGGGAAAACCTATATATTATGCAGGTATGGGTGAAAAGCTTACAGACCTGCAGGAATTTTACCCGGACAGGATGGCGGGAAGGATCCTCGGCATGGGAGACATACTTTCTCTCATAGAAAAGGCTCAGCAGGAGGTGGACGAGGATAAGGCCAAGGAGATGGAGAGACGCCTGAGGAAGGCGGAGTTCAACTTTGACGATTTTCTTGACCAGATGCGGCAGATGAAAAAACTGGGAGGACTTTCAACAATACTTGGAATGATCCCGGGAATGTCCGCTATGAAGAATGTGGACATAGATGAAAAGCAGATGGACAGAGTAGAGGCCATAATCCTTTCAATGACTCGGGAGGAGAGACAGAATCCCTCTGTTCTCAATCCGTCAAGAAAACAGCGCATAGCCAAGGGTTCCGGAACGGATATCTCGGAGGTTAACCGCATAGTAAAGCAGTTTGAGCAGATGAAGAAGATGATGAAGCAGATGAGCGGAGCTATGGGCAAGCGCGGAAAAGGCGGCATGGGCGGAATGCTTGGAGGATTGGGAGGTCTTTCAGGCGGACGCATGGGAAGGAGATTTCCCTTTTAATCACTATAATTCCGGTTTTACCGTGAATATAAATTAATTACAATCAAATTCAGCATATTTGAGGAGGAAAAAAACAATGGCAGTTAAAATCAGATTAAGACGTATCGGACAGAAGAAGAGACCTTTCTACAGGGTAATCGTTGCGGACTCACGCTCACCCAGAAACGGAAGATTCATCGAAGAGATCGGATACTACGATCCTAATCAGGAGCCCAGCGTTATCAAGATAGACGCAGAGGCTGCCAAGAAGTGGCTCGCTACAGGTGCTCAGCCTACTGAGACAGTTGCCAAGCTTCTTAAGATCGCAGAGATCAGCAAGTAATCAACCTATTCGAGGTGACTTTGATGAAGGAACTTTTAGAGATCATAGCCGGAGCTCTCGTGGACAGCCCTGAGGAAGTGACTGTCACTGAGGAGATATCGGGAGATACAGTCATCCTGAAGTTGTCGGTAGCCCGGTCCGATATGGGTAAGGTTATCGGCAAATCGGGACGCATCGCTAAGGCTATACGTGCGGTAATGAACGCTGCGGCATCTAAAGACAGAGTAAAGGTAATTGTGGATATTCAGTAATGAAATATCCACTTTACTTTATTCAAAAATAAAATAAGCGGTGAAATATGAATGATTTGCTGAGAGTGGGCGTTATAACAACTACCCACGGAATACGAGGTGAGGTAAAAGTTTTCCCCACCACAGGAAGCCCTGAAAGATTTGAGAGTATTGAAAAGCTGGTCCTCGTGTCAAAGAAGGAGGAGCTGGAGCTTGAGATTGAGAGAGTCAGATATTTCAAAAATCTGGTCATACTTAAATTCAAGGGCATAGACAATATAAATGATATAGAGAAGTACAAGGGAGCTGAGCTCTACGTGGACAGAGAACACGGAGACAAGCTTGAGGAAGGCGAGTACTATATCGCGGATATATTGGGCATGAAGGTATATACCGAGGATGGAGAGCTTCTGGGAGAGGTGAGAGATGTCATTGAGACCGGAGCTAACGATGTATATACCGTAAAGAGAGAGGGTAAAAAAGACCTCTTGATCCCTGCCATAAAGTCCTGCGTACTCTCTATCGACGTTGAAAACGAGAAGATGACAGTCAGACTTTTAGACGGACTTTTGGATCTGTAGTGATGAATTTTTATGTAATGACATTGTTCCCTGAAATGATAATGGAGGGAATGAAGACAAGTATCACCGGACGCGCTCTCCAGAGCGGTGTCATAAGTGTGGAGACCTTCAACATACGGGACTATACAAATGAAAAACACGGCCATGTGGATGACTATCCCTACGGAGGCGGTGCAGGCATGGTTATGCAGGCACAGCCTATTTGTGATTGCTATGAAGCTGTCATGAAAAAAATAGGTGAGACTGAAAAAAAGCCCAGAGTGATATACCTGACACCTCAGGGGAAGGTTTTTAATCAGAAGCTCGCCTCAGAATATGCAAAGGATGAAAATATCATCTTTTTGTGTGGCCACTACGAAGGCGTGGATGAGAGAGCCCTTGAGCTTCTTGAAACGGAAAATGTCTCCATAGGCGATTACGTCCTGACAGGGGGAGAACTGCCTGCAATGATAATGATGGACTGCATATCCAGACTGGTCCCGGGAGTCCTCGGAAAGGAAGAGTCTGCTGACATAGAGAGTTTCCACGATAATCTTCTGGAATACCCTCAGTATACAAGACCTGTGGAGTACAGAGGCTTGAGTGTGCCTTCCATCCTTCTCTCAGGACATCATGCAAATATCGAGAAGTGGAGGAGAGAGCGCTCTATAGAGAGGACTCTTAAGGTCAGACCCGATCTCCTTCCTGAAGCTGATTTAAGCGATAAGGAGAGAGCCTTTTTGAGAGAGCTTGAGTCTGACAGGAAAGACAATTAAAAATAATGCTTTATTCAAAGAAAGCTTTATAGTATAATTGATTGAAATTTTATTTATTTAAAGGAGTGTGATTTTTTTAAATGGACAGTACCTCGGGGTTACAATTGGCGGCAATTTTGATATTGCTTGCTTTGTCGGCATTCTTTTCTTCAGCCGAGACGGCTCTCACATCCGCAAATAAGATCAGAATGAAGAACCTTGCGGAGGAGGGAAACTATAATGCCAAGACAGTTCTTAAGATACTGGATAACCAGTCAAAGATGCTCTCTACAGTTTTGATCGGCAACAATATAGTGAATCTTTCCGCCTCTGCCGTGGCTACGGTTTTTTGCACCGAGCTTTTCGGAAACGCCTACATAGGTCTTGGAACAGGAATACTTACTTTGCTGGTCTTGCTTTTTGGAGAAATAACCCCCAAAACAGCTGCAACTATACACGCTGATAAGATAGCCCTTGTCTACGCTAAGTACATAGGCCTTCTCATGAAAATATTCACCCCGGTCGTTTGGATAGTAGGCTTACTTTCCAAGGGTGTTATGAAGCTTCTCAGGATAGATCCAACTAAGGAAAAGGAGATAATCACTGAGGAGGAGCTCAGGACCATGGTGGACATGAGCCATGAGGAGGGAGTCATTGAAACTGACGAAAAGCAGATGATAACTAATGTGTTTGATTTTGGCGATCAGACTGCAAAGGATATCATGGTTCCCAGAGTCGATATGACTGTTGTGGATGTGGAAGACAGCTATGACGATGTGCTTGCTGTATTTAAAACAGAGCTCTATTCGAGGTTACCTGTCTATGAAGATGACACAGACAATATAATCGGAGTTCTCAATCTGAAGGATATGATGAGGGTTGAGAATAAAGACGAATTCTCCATAAGAAAGCTTATGAGAGAACCTCTCTACACTTATGAATACAAAAAGGTGTCCAAGCTCATAACGGAGATGAGGAAATCCACGGCAAATGTTATCATAGTCCTCAACGAGTACGGCTCTACTGTGGGAATGATCACTCTCGAGGATATGCTGGAGGAGCTGGTGGGAGAGATTAGGGATGAGTATGATGATGACGAGGACGAAGATTTCGTCTGTCTTTCAGAAAATGCCTTCCTTATAGACGGCGCAATGAAGCTGAATGACATCAACGAGAGATTGGGACTTGAGCTTTATTCAGAGGATTTTGACTCTCTGGGAGGATATGTGACAGGACTTTTGAACCATTTCCCTGACACAGGAGAAAAGGTCAGTGATGGAGATCTTCTCTTTATAATCGACCGGGCGGACAAGACCAGGGTCGAAAAGGTAAAGCTTATACTGCCTGACAAAAAAACAAAAAATTCTTCGGATCGGCAAAATATAGAATAAAGCCCTTGAAAGAATTGTTTAAATATGCTACTATATAGCAGTTGCATTAAAGCAAGACGGTCCTCTGTCTCATGGAAGGTAAGAACGTCGAATAGTTTTAAGGAGGAAACAGACATGCAGGAGATCATCAAAAAGATCGAAGATGAGCAGCTCGGAAGAGAGATTGCAGATTTTAATGTAGGAGATGTTATCAGAGTTCACAACCTCATAAAGGAGGGAAACCGTGAGAGGATCCAGATCTTCGAGGGAACCGTTTTAAAGAGACAGGGCGGATCTGTAAGAGAGACATTTACAGTACGTAAGGTTTCAAACGGTGTAGGAGTTGAGAAGACTTGGCCTTTGTACAGCCCCTTTGTGGCAAAGATCGAGGTCGTAAGACATGGTAAGGTCAGAAGAGCTAAGCTCAATTACTTACGTGACAGAGTAGGTAAGGCAGCTAAGGTTAAGGAGCTTATGAAATAAGATGGAAGACTTAGGGTGCCCTTAAAAGGCACCCTAAATTTTTATTTTCAGAGATTGAGAAAGAACCGATATGGCTTTATACTATACATATGATGAAAATCCGCTTTTGAGAAGTATTATTCACCTTATCACGGACACCATAGTTGTTATCGCCTTTGCTTGGTTTATAGTTTACGGTTTTATGAATCAGACTATAATAACAGGACACAGTATGGCGCCCACACTTGAGGCGGATGAAATGTGCCTTATAAACAGACTTACATACGATTTCGGAGATCCGAAGAGATTTGATGTGGTGGTCTTTCAGAAGGACGACAGCTCACAGCTTAATGTAAAGAGGATAGTAGGGCTGCCGGGTGAGACGGTTCAGATCCTCGGCGGAGATATTTACATAGACAATTACAGACTGGAAAGTGAAGAGATTTTCGGAGATATCTCACTTCCCGGAATTGCTGAAAATCCCGTGGTGCTTGCCTCGGATGAATATTTTCTCATAGGTGACAACACGGATTCCTCCGAGGACAGCAGATTCAGCAATATAGGCAATGTTAAAAGAGAAAATATAAAGGGGAAAGTATGGTTCAGGCTTAGGCCTTTTGGCAGGATAGGCCTGATACATTGATCTTAATATGAAAATACAGTGGTATCCGGGTCATATGGCTAAGGCCCGAAGAGCAATGGAGAGGGATGTAAAGCTTGTGGATGTTGTAATAGAGCTGCTGGACGCCAGAGCTCCGCTCTCCACTGAAAATCCCGATATCAGACGGATAACCAAGGGAAAGAAACGACTGATACTTCTCAATAAGTCCGACCTTGCGGATAAGGGCGTCACTTCAGCTTGGATAAAGAGATTTAAAGCCGAGGGCTGCGAAGTTGTTGCTCTCGATGCGAGAAGCAACAGCAGCATGGGTCTTGTCAAGGAGGCAATAGGAAGACTTGCTGAGGAAAAGCGCGCCAGAGACAGGGAGAAGGGGATAAAGGAAAGAGCTGTCCGCGCCCTTATATGCGGCATTCCCAATGTGGGAAAGTCCACTTTCATAAATTCTCTCTGCAAGAGAGCTTCAGCAAAGACCGGAGATAAGCCTGGAGTGACCAAGGGAACCCAATGGCTTAAAGTCAGCGCTGAGTTTGAGCTTTTGGATACGCCCGGAGTTCTCTGGCCCAAGTTTGACGATGAGCGCACAGGCACAAACCTTGCTCTTATAGGCGCGGTAAATGAAGAGATCCTCAACAAGGAGGAGCTCTGCATCGAACTTTTGGACTATCTCATAAAAAATTATCCGGGACTTTTGGATGAGCGCTACGTCCTTTCAGAGACTGAGATCCATGAGAAGCTTGCAGAGTATGAGACCAAGGTTACAGCCCTGGGAGTTAACAAGAGGGCTCTGGCATATATGGAGCTTACGGCCAAGAAAAGAGGCTGTATAAAGAAAGGTGCCGAGGCTGACTTTGAGAGGGCAGCAAAGCTTATTACAGATGATTTCAAGACGGGAAGAATGGGAAGGATAAGCCTTGAGAAAGCTGAGTGAAGAAAAACTGGAAGCTGAGAGAAAAAGACTTGCTCTCATGCGGGAATTTGAAGATAAATATTCAGCATACAGCTATATCTGCGGTGTTGACGAGGCGGGAAGAGGCCCGCTGGCAGGCCCTGTGGTCGCAGGAGCGTGTATACTTGAAAAAGATGCGGAGATACTTTTCCTCAATGACTCAAAAAAGCTCTCAGAAAAGAGAAGAGAAGCTCTCTTTCCTGAGATTCAGGATAAGGCTGTGGCCTATGGAATCGGAATAGCGGGGCCTGAGCTTATTGACGAGATAAATATACTACAGGCTACTTACAAGGCCATGAGAGAGGCGGTTTCAGCCTGCTCAATGATGCTTTCCCGCAGGGTGGGCAGAGAGCTCTCACCGGATCTTCTCTTAAACGATGCTGTAAACATTCCTGATGTGGGAATACGCCAGGTAGCCATAGTCCATGGCGACGCAAGAAGCCTTTCAATTGCGGCAGCCTCTGTACTTGCAAAGGTTACAAGGGACAGGATGATGCTGAAATACGACGAAGAATACCCGGAATACGGTTTCGCCAAGCATAAAGGCTACGGCACAAAGCAGCATATCAATGCGCTAAAAGAATTCGGCCCCTGCCCCATTCACAGACGCAGCTTTATCGGCCGTTTTGTGGAGAATTAATGAGAGATAAGAGATCAGTAGGCAGAAAGTATGAGGAGATAGCCGCAAATTATCTCAGGAGCATAGGATATAAAATCATCTGCATGAATTATACCGCAAGGTACGGAGAGATAGATATTATAGCCGAGGATTCGGGGACCACAGTTTTTGTTGAGGTAAAATACAGGGCAAGCTCTGCGTACGGAAGCCCTGCAGAGGCTGTCTCTCTCTCAAAGAGGCGGCGCATACTGGCTGCGGCCAGGTGCTTTGCAGCAGCCAATCACTTATATGACAGCAGCCTGAGATTCGATGTCATTGAGTTCTCGGGAAGAAAAATGAGGCACACAGCTGATGCCTTTTTTGCTGAGGGAAGCTTATGATGGAGCAAAATACAGATCATACGGATATATTTAAATTTAAAAACAACAGCGAGATCTTTAACCTGCATTCAGGCGAGGTCCCCTATCTGAGCTTTAAATGCTTGGATGAAAAGGGGGTGATAAATGCCTTTTCGACAAGAAAGGGTGGTGTTTCGGAGGGCTTTTTTGCAGAGATGAACCTTTCCTTTACAGGGGGAGATGACAGAGAAAAGGTCATGGAGAATTACCGAAGACTCTCGTCTGCAGTAGGAGTTGATATAAACAGGATGGTCAGCTCAAAGCAGACCCACAGTACAAATGTGCGAAGGGTGACAGAGGAGGACTTCGGAAAGGGTATTATAAGAGACAGGGACTATGACTGCGTCGACGGTCTTATAACAGATGTAAAAGGGCTTACCTTGGTCACATTTTACGCCGACTGCATACCGCTATATTTTTACTCTGAGAGGAGAAGCTGTATAGGCCTTTCCCACAGCGGCTGGAGAGGCACTGTGGAGCGCATGGGTGAGGTCACTGTAAAGAGGCTTTTTGAAGAGTTCGGAGCTGAGCCTGAGGAGCTCATCTGCTGCATAGGTCCCGGAATATGCGTAGATTGCTTTGAGACAGATGCCGAGACAGCTCAAATCTTTTGCAAAGCTTTCCCTGAGGCGAGCTTATCAGAGCTTATAAGCTTTATCTCTAAGGAAAATTCCGAGTCCGATATAAGAGAGAAGGATATTTCAGAGCTGAAGAAACAGGGCATAGTATCGGCCTCTGACATAACAGACGGCAGAAAGTATTATATAGATCTATGGTACGCAAACCGCCTGGTGCTTTTAAGTGCCGGCGTCAGACCTGAAAACATATATGTGACTAATCTGTGCACCAGATGCAATAATAAATTATTATTTTCACACAGAATATGCGGAAACCGGCGGGGGAATATGGCCGCGATGCTCTGCATGAAGGAGGAATAAATGGCAAACAACAGTAAAAACATAATCCTTACGGGGGACAGGCCCACAGGCAAGCTTCACATAGGACATTATGTGGGTTCACTCAAGAGAAGGGTCGCTCTGCAAAACAGCGGAAAATTTGACGATATATATATACTTATAGCTGATGCTCAGGCTCTGACGGACAATGCGGATAACCCTGAAAAAATAAGAGAGAATATTATTGAGGTGGCCCTCGACTATCTTTCCTGCGGTATAGACCCGGAAAAGACCACAATATGCATACAGTCAGAGCTGCCTGCTCTCCATGAGCTCAGCTTTTACTATATGAATCTGGTAACTACTGCAAGACTTGAGAGAAACCCCACAGTAAAAAATGAGATAAAGATGAGAGGATTTGATGACGGAGGCGTAGGTATTCCTGTAGGTTTCTACACTTACCCCATATCACAGGCTGCGGATATAACAGCCTTCAAGGCAAACTGCGTACCTGTAGGTGATGATCAGCTTCCCATGATAGAGCAGTGCAATGAGATAGTCAGAAAATTCAACTCCATATACGGAGAGACTCTGGTGGAGGCGAAGTGCATGCTCAATGAAAACGAGATATGCAGAAGGCTTCCCGGCACTGATGGAAAGGCGAAGATGAGCAAGTCTCTCGGAAACTGCATATATCTGTCCGACACACCTGAAGACGTACATAAAAAGATCATGTCCATGTATACGGATCCCAATCACATAAATATTACGGATCCCGGAAGTGTTGAGGGAAATGCTGTGTTTACCTATCTTGATGCCTTTGCGAGGGACGAGCATTTTGAGAGATACCTTGCGGACTACAAAAATCTTGATGAGATGAAGGATCACTATAGGAGAGGCGGTCTCGGAGATGTAAAGTGCAAAAAGTTCCTGGAGAAGGTGATGACAGAGGAGTTTGAGCCCATAAGAGCCAAGAGAAAGGCCTGGGAGGCGGATATCCCCGGAGTCTACGACATACTTAAGGCAGGCACAGAGAAGGCGAGAATAACCACAGGAAAGGTGCTTTCCGAGGTTAAGTCAGCCATGAGAATAAATTACTTTGATGACAGCGCTCTGATAAGTGATTGGACAAACAAGCTCACAGAAAAATAAAGACGGACGTGGAGGTTATTTTTGGCCACTTGGAAAGGACACGGCCTCAGGGGATCTACTCTGGAGGACCTTATCAACAGAACTAACGAAGCCTACAGGGTGAGGAGGCTGGGGCTAATACAAAAGATCCCTACACCCATAACTCCTGTGGACATGAACGCCTCAAGACAGATAACACTGGCATACTTTGACAAAAAAAGTACAGTTGATTATATAGGTGCTGTCCAAGGCATACCGGTATGCTTCGACGCTAAGGAATGCGCTGTGGATACTTTCCCCCTGCAGAATCTTCATGAGCATCAGGTCAAGTTTATGGAGGAATTTGAGGGGCAGGGAGGAATTGCCTTTATTATACTTTTTTATACAGCCCGAGATGAAATGTACTATATGCCTTTCTCTGATATAAAAAAGTTTTGGGACAGGATGGAGAAGGGCGGGCGCAAATCCTTTACCTATGAAGAGCTTGATAAGAGCTACAGGATACAGGCAAAGGGAGAGTATCTCTGCCATTATCTTGAGGCCCTGGGCAAAGATGTGGAAGGCCGTGCCGATATATAAATATAATATTTTAATCATGATTTTAGCGCAAAAATATTGACATAAGTATATTTATGATGCTATTATTCTCTGGTATGCCGCTTAACTCAGGTAAAAGTGCGTATGCCACCCAAGTTAGCGAGTAATGATTAAGGAGGTACCTTAAATGTACGCTATTATAGCAACAGGCGGAAAGCAGTACAAGGTAGCTGAAGGAGATATCATTAGAGTTGAAAAGCTCGGAGCCGAGGAGGGCTCAAAGGTGACTTTTGACAAGGTCCTTGTTATCAATGGTGATGAGATGACAGTAGGAGCTCCCTACATAGACGGAGCTGCAGTTACTGCAACTGTTACCAAGGAAGGAAAGTCAAAGAAGGTAATCGTTTATAAGTATAAGAGAAAGACCGGTTACCACAAGAAGAACGGTCACAGACAGCTTTTCACAGAAGTAAAGATCGATGAGATCCTCGGAAAGGGTCAGGAATCAAAGCTTAATGACGCTCCCGCCAAGGAGGCAGAGGCTGAGGCTCCCGCTAAGGAAGCTAAGACAGCAAAGAAGCCTGCAGCAAAGAAGACTGCAACAAAGGCGGCTGATGCCAAGAAGACAACAGCTAAAAAGACAACCAAGAAGACAGAGGAGAAATAATCGGATAATTTGATTACCGAATTCGAGGAGGTGTAATTTATGGCTCATAAAAAAGGTATGGGTTCTACCAAGAACGGTAGAGATTCAGCGTCGCAAAGGCTTGGTGCGAAGAGATCTGACGGACAGTTCGTTCTTGCCGGAAATGTCCTTTACAGACAGCGTGGCACTCATATACATCCCGGAAACAACGTAGGAAAGGGAAAAGACGATACTCTCTTTGCTAAGGTTGACGGAATCGTAAGATATGAGAGAAAGGGAAGAGACCGCAAGCAGGTTTCAGTTTATCCCGAAGTAGTTAATCAGTAAAAATCAGGCTGTTGCTTAATAGGCAACAGCCTCTTTGTTAATAAAGGTGGATCTATGTTTGCAGATACAGCCAAAATTTTTATAAAATCCGGGGATGGCGGAAACGGACACGTATCCTTCAGGAGAGAAAAATATGTTCCCAACGGTGGCCCTGACGGAGGAGACGGCGGCCGCGGCGGAGACATAATATTTGAAGTCGACAAGGGAATGAACACTCTCACCGACTTCAGGCACAGACATAAATATGTGGCTGAAAACGGTGAGGAGGGCGGAGGAAAACGCTGCCACGGAAAGGACGGGAAAGATCTTGTGATAAAAGTCCCCGAGGGCACTATAGTCAGAGAGCTGAACTCCGGAAAAGTCATTACAGATATGTCAGGGAATAACAGCAGAGAGATAATTTTAAAGGGAGGCCGCGGAGGACTTGGCAATATGCATTTTGCCACACCCACCATGCAGGCCCCCAGATATGCACAGCCCGGCAAGCCCGGACAGGAGCTGGATGTTTTTCTGGAACTTAAGGTAATAGCGGATGTGGGCCTTGTGGGATTTCCTAATGTGGGCAAGTCCTCTCTCATCTCAAAGGCATCAAACGCAAGACCTCAGATAGCCAACTACCACTTTACCACCCTCACACCTCATCCCGGAGTTGTTGAGTTGGAGGACGGGGAGAGCTTTGTCATGGCTGATATTCCCGGCCTTATAGAGGGTGCCTCCGAGGGTGTAGGTCTTGGACATGATTTCCTGAGACATATAGAGAGATGCAGGGTATTAGTAAATGTGACAGATGCTGCCTCCCTCGAGGGAAGAGATCCTGTTGAGGATGTCAAAAAGATAAATTCGGAATTACATAAGTATAATCCCGAGCTTTTGAAGAAGCCTATGGTCATAGCGGCCAACAAGATGGATGCATACTTTGATGACGGCACTTGTGAGAACCCCGTGGAAAGGCTTAAGAAGGAATTTGAGCCTTCCGGAATAAAGGTGTTTCCCATATCCGCTGCCACCGGCGAGGGTGTTAAGGAGCTTATTTTCCATATAGCGGAGCTTCTCAGAAAGATGCCTGAGGATATGACTGTTTATGAGAGAGAATTTGATCCTGAGGCCTTGAATGCCGAGGCCCTGCCTCTCAATATGTATAAGGAGAGCGCAAAGGTCTATGTGGTTGAAGGCGCCAGAGTGGAAAAGATGCTGGGATATACCAATCTGGAATCCGAGAAGGGCTTTAATTTCTTCCAGAATTTCATGAAGGAACAGGGTATCATAGACAGACTCAAGGAGATGGGTCTTACAGAGGGAGATACCGTGAGAGTCGCAGGATTGGAGTTTGAATATTATGAGTAATAAAATGACAAGCAAGCAGAGGAGCAAGCTTAAAGGTCTGGCAATGACCATAGACCCTATATTTCAGATAGGAAAGGGATCTCTGACACCTCAGCTCACTGAGGCTGTGGGAGATGCGCTGGAGAAGAGGGAGCTTGTAAAGATATCTGTGCTTAAGAATTGCGATGATAATATAAATGCTATTGCTGAGGCTTTGGCAGAACGTACAAAGTCTCAGGTCGTTCAGGTGATAGGAAAGAAGATCGTTCTTTTCAAATATCAGACGGACGAAAAAAAGAGAAAGATAGAGCTTTAAACATATGAAAAAGGGAATACTGGGAGGGACCTTTGATCCCATACATAACGGACATATCTATCTGGCTGAAAACGCCTACAGGGAATTCTCCCTCGATATGGTATTGCTTATGCCCGCAAACGTCCCTTATTTTAAGACAGCTCTTCACAAGGTGACGGATGCCTCTTTAAGGCTTAAGATGACTGAGCTTGCCGTTGAGGATATAGACTATATGAAAGCCAGCAGCTTTGAGCTTGGAATAAAGGGAAATACTTACACTTCCGACACTATTTTAAGGCTGAAAAAAGAGTATCCGGATGATGAGTTTTATTTTATAATGGGGGCCGACTCTCTCTTTAAGCTTGAGTCTTGGCGCAGGCCTGACATACTCCTTAAAAATGCTGTGATTCTCTGTGCAGGACGAGAACAGGCCTCAGATGAGGTAAGCCTTGAGGAGGAGATATCAAGGCTTAAGGATAAGTACAGAGCACTAAAGCCTGATATAAGGCCCATGAGCTGTGAAAACATCGATATATCCTCAACTGAGATAAGGGAGCTTTTAAGCTCAGGAGGGGACGTCACAGGCCTTCTTCCCGATAAGGTCCTTGAGTTTATAAAGAAGAACTCCCTTTACAAAACCTGTAATATATTATAAATTAATTTCAGAGGTGAGGGTAAAAATGGGCTACGGCATTGATGAGATCCAAAGAATACGAAAGATACTGTCGGAAAAGCTTGATCCCGGCAGATATGAGCATACTCTGGGAGTATCATTTACCTGTGCCGCCCTCGCTATGGCATACGGAGAGGATATAGACAAGGCTGAGATGGCGGGGCTCCTACACGATTGCGCCAAGCGCTTTCCGGAGAGCGTGCTTATTGAAAAATGTAAGAAAAACGGAGTTTATCTGACTGATTCAGAGCTGGCTTCACCTGCTGTTATACACGCAAAGTACGGCAGATACATGGCTCTTAAAAAGTACGGTATAACAGATGAGGATGTATTAAACGCTATAAGCTACCACACCACAGGACGAGCTCATATGTCCGAATTGGAAAAAATAGTTTATATTGCGGATTATATTGAGCCGAGAAGGTTTAAGGCCGAGAATCTCCCTGAGATAAGGAAACTTGCCTTCAAAGATCTGAACGAATGTATGCTCAGAATACTTGAGGACACGGTGAAGTATCTGAAAGGCAAGCACTCAAATATAGCGTCGGATACGCTTGAAGCCTACGAGTACTTCAAGGATTTAAAATCAAAAGATCAGGAGAAAAGATAATGAGCGAGAGAGTGGATAGGGATATAAAAGATCTGGTCAAGGCAGCTTACAGAGCTCTTGACGAGAAGAAGGCTTCAGACATAACTGTGATAGATATCAGCGGCCTTTCCGTTTTAGCCGACTACTTCATAGTGGCCAGTGCGGATAACCTGCGCCAGACGGCAGCCCTTGCAGACAACGTGGAGGAAAAGCTTGCAAAAGCGGGCTTTGCCTGCAGGCAGATAGAGGGCAAGGCAGGAGCAGGATGGATACTTATGGATTACAATGATGTTATAATCCATATCTTTGACAAGGAAAATCGTCTTTTTTATGATATTGAGAGGATATGGAGCGACGGCAGAAAGATATTGGATGTGGAAGAACTGTAAATTTATATGCCTTTATAATGAATTGATAAGATAGAGAAATTATTTAAAAGAAAAGAACGGCAGGGAGAAATTTCTCCTTGCCGTATTTTATCTCTATCATGATTTCGATCTGTACCTGGGATTTTTTATGGCCTCTGGCCAACCTTTAAGCCCTGAGTCTGTAATGGCGTGGAACAGGCACTTATCGGCCCCCGGATTATCCTCATATATCTTTGCCAAAAGCTCCTTTGTATATTGCCTCTTTGTGTTTCCGTCCACCGGGCAGGGATTCTTACATACTGGCAAGTTCATTTTTTTTGAAAAAGCTATGAGGTTTTTTTCCTCAATAAAGATAAAAGGACGTATTACATAAAGCTCGGTCTTGTCCAGATAAGTGAGGGGCGAAAAGCTGTGAAATCTCCCTTCAAAGATCAGAGACATCATCATGGTCTCAATGAGATCATCTCTGTGATGGGCGTAGGCGATCTTGTTTGCACCTATCTCCTTTGCCTTCTCATTCAGAGCTCCCTTTCTCATCTTTGCACACAGAGAGCAGGGATTGGTCTCCTTTCTGATATCAAAAAGAACCTCAGCTATTTTGGTATCAACTATATAATAAGGCACGTCAAGCTCCTTACACAGCTCTTTTACAGGCTCAAGTTTGAGATTCCCCAGACCGAGATCAACTGTTATGGCGCTCAACTCATATTTTTTCGGATAGAAGCGCTGAAGATGTTTCATGGCATAGAGGAGAGACAGGGAATCCTTTCCGGCAGAAACTCCCACGGCAATATGATCACCATCACTGATCTGACTGTATGTATCTATACCTTTTCTTGTAAGGCTGAGAAGCTTTTGAAGATCCATAGCATTGACTCCTTCTTAAATTCTAAGATCCGATTCATTTTATCCCAAATCAGGATTTAATTCAATAGTAAACTGCTATGATTTTGCATGCCACCGAAGCGAGTCCTTAATTTTATCTTACTTAATCAGAAAGTGTATTGACTCATAAAAGGAGATACAGTATCTTTGTATTAAGACAATAATACAGTTTAGGAAATTAGCCGGGAAAGGTAAGGCAGGTATGGAATGGAAAATAGATGAAAGCTTACCTATAAGAACTCAGCTTACCGAGCAGCTGGCCTCCTGCATCACATCAGGAAAATATAAGCCCGGGGAGAGGCTGCCGTCTGTAAGAGAATTGGCGGCGGAGGCGGGAGTAAATCCCAATACCATGCAGAGAGCCTTCGCAGAGCTGGAAGGAATGGGCCTGGTGGTGACAAACAGAACAGCCGGAAGGAAAGTCACTGAAGACACGGAGAGGATAAGCCGGGTGAGAGAAGAACAGGTGAGAAATCATATTGATAAGTTTTTTAAAAACATGAGAGGACTGGGATATGGGACTGATGAAATCAAAAAAGTCCTTCTCCAAGCACTTGAGGAGGTGAAATAATGGAAGAAAAGCTTTTAAATATTAAATCTTTGACTAAAAGCTTCGGGGGTAAAACCGCCCTGAAGGATGTGAGCTTTGAACTCGACAGGGGAAGGATAGTGGGCCTATTAGGACCTAACGGATCAGGAAAGACCACACTTATAAAGCTTATAAACGGCCTTTTGAGTCCTGATGCGGGGAAAATATATATAAACGGATCTCAGCCCGGAACCTACACAAAGTCTCTCGTATCTTATCTGCCGGACAGAATGTATTTTGCCGATTGGATGAGGGTGAAGGACCTCATAAAAATGTTTGAGGATTTCTACAGTGATTTCAGCAGAGAAAAGGCCTTGAAAATGCTTCATGGTCTCGCTATAGAGGAGAAGGACAGAATAAAAAATATGTCCAAAGGAACAAAGGAAAAGGTTCAGCTCGTGATGGTCATGAGCAGAGAGGCAATGCTTTATGTCTTGGATGAGCCTATAGGTGGTGTCGATCCTGCGGCAAGAGACTTTATTTTAAGGACCATAATCACAAACTATTCGGAAAACTCCACTGTCCTCATGTCTACCCACCTCATATCAGACGTGGAAAAGATACTTGATGAAGTGATATTTCTGAAAGAAGGCAGTGTGATCTTAAAAGAAAGTGTGGATTCGATAAGAGAGAAGGAGGGCAGATCTGTAGATCAGCTTTTCAGAGAGCTTTTCTCGGTGACTCCGAATCTGACAGGTGAAAGAGGGGAGGAACAGATACAAAATGTTCTCTAAACTTGTGAAATATGAATGGACAGCAATGATAAGAGCTATGCTACCTGTGTATGTGGCAACATTGGCAATTTCTGTCATTAACAGCATCTCTCTCAACAGCAGAATTTTTAACAGTATAGAAAGCTTTATTAATAATGGCTTTTTCATAAACTTTGCAGGCTTCATGCAGGCTATATTGGGAATACTTTATGTTGTGGTTTTGATAGGCCTCTTCATCATGACATTTATAGTCACCGTGCAGAGATTTTATAAGGGACTTTTGAGAAATGAGGGGTATTTAATGTTTACTCTGCCTGTGAAGGTCTCACAGCTAACAGCTTCAAAAGCCCTTGTATCATTTTTTATAAGTATTTTATCAGTTATCGTGGCAATATTTGCAATACTGATCCTGGGAGGAGCCGATACAATACTATCCGCAGTTCTTCTGCCCGGAGAGATCATATTCGCCGTAAGTGATGCATTGAGTGATGCAAGTCCAGCTATAATCGCCCATATTATATTTTATGTAATCGAACTTATTCTTGCTGTTTTGGCATCGATCTTCGGAGGCATATACACACTTTACGCATCAATGGCTCTGGGGCAGCTGAGTAGAAATCATAAGATAGGATTTTCGGTTCTCTGGTACATCCTGATAAGCATCGCCGAGAGCCTTTACGCCTGGCTTGTGATATTCGGAGGAATGCTCGTTGTAATAGCCTCACCGCTTCCTTATTTTCTCAAGGGAAGTCCTGTAGCATCACTTCATATCCTGTTTATGGGAGTTGCACTACTTAATATTATTCCTCTTATAGCATATGTTCTTATAACCGATCTTGTACTGGGCAAGAGATTGAATCTGGAATAGATATATATATAATAATATATATTTAAGAATAAACATAATTAATATAATAAACTGATTAATATAATAAAATATATATGCTTCAAATAAAATATATCATCAGCAGATACTCGACATATCTTAAAGATATTGTCGGGTATTTGTTGGTTTAAACGAATAGTTTATTTACTTACTATTCGTTAAACAAGGGTTTCGCGAATAGTTGCATATATGAGAAATTGATGATAAAATAGTTAAAACAACTGCTGCTGCTTTATATCGGAAAGGAAAAACATGGCAAATCTCACTTACAGCGAACAACAGGAAAGATCTGTACATATAAAACTTATGAAAATGCAAAAACAGCTTCCCGAGTTTTGCAAGGATTTTTTTCGCGGCATCGAACCTTTGACTCAGCCTCGTACCAGGCTTGCCTATGCCTATGATCTGACTGTATTTTTCAACTTTTTGATAAACGTAAATCCCCTGTATAAGTCCTATTCTCCAAAGGATTTTACTCTCTCTGATCTTGAAAGGATAACCACCTCCGATATTGAGGAATATCTTGAGTATCTGAAATATCGTCCGGATGAGGACAGGGAGATCATAAATAAGGAAAGCGGCTTAAAGCGAAAGCTCTCCTCTCTCAAGTCCTTCTACAATTACCTTTTCAGGACAGAGCGAATTAAGACTAATCCCGCTGCCCTCTGCAGGCTTCCCAGAATTAGAGAAAAGGACATAATTCGTCTTGAATATAATGAAGTCGCAAGGCTCCTTGACGAGGTGGATTCGGGAGAAAATTTGAGCGAAAGGCAAAAGGCCTACCATAAGCGCACTCGGGTCCGTGACGCCGCAATACTCACTCTCCTGCTTGGCACAGGTATGCGTGTATCCGAGTGTGTCGGCATAAATATTAAAGACATTGACTTTGAAAATACTTCTGTGAGGATACTCAGAAAGGGAGGAAAGGAAGCCGTTGTATATTTTGGCGACGAGGTGCTCACTGCTCTCTCGGCTTATCTTGAGGAGCGCAGACATATTATTGCCGAGGCAGGCAGCGAGGAGGCCTTCTTCCTCTCTCTTCAAAACAAGAGGATGTCTGTCCGCAGTGTGGAAAATATGGTAAAGAAATATGCTTCCATCGTAACTCCCCTCAAGCATATTACACCTCACAAGCTGAGAAGTACTTACGGCACTCATCTTTATCAGGAGACCGGAGATATTTACCTGGTGGCTGATGTGCTGGGGCATTCTGATGTAAACACAACAAAAAAGCATTACGCTGCCATGAAGGAGGACAGGCTCAGAAAGGCCCGCTCCGCAGTAAAGCTGCGCAATGCTTAAATGCTTTCTTTTTTATTTATTTATTTGAGTGTATCTCAGGTCCTAAGGTATAAGCTTTCGGTAATATGGCCAGTCGGCGGACATTTCCGATACAGTGACATTATTTATGGCTCCGCCTGTCTCATGTACGACTACCATATTGCCGTTCTCGGCCCATTCTATAAACATCACCACATGGGCATCAGCCCCTATCCTTACCATTATGTCTCCGGGCCTCAATTCACTTCGCTGTATTCTCTCTCCACAGCCTATAAGGGTTCCTGTGCTCTCTCCCGGAAGAGGATTACCTAAAACAGACCAATATACCCAGTTTATCCATCCTGAGCAGTCAAGACCTCTGAGGACTCTTCCTCTTGTGTCAGGGCTCATCAGCATGCCGAAGCTGTTTACCTCATAACCTGAGCCTGAGGGCTTTCCTCCCCAGTAGTAAGGGACCTTTCCCACAGAGTGCAGTGCGAAATTTACTATGTCCTTCCTCTGTTGGGATATATCCTGAGGCATCCTTTCGATATATGCGTTTATCTCCGACTCGCTCAGGGGATTTCTCACATTTATGGCGGAAATAGTAAGTCCGTATCTCTTGAACCAGTCAGCCGAGTTGAGCTTGCGGGCCATTTCAAGAGCCTCATCTGTCCAACCCTGCCATTTGTCATTGAAATTTGCGGGATCATTGCCGACAGTATCCACCTTTGCCAGTCCGTTGTAGTCGTCTATACCGTAGAGAGTAACTGTAATATACAGATCCACATGGCCGGGACATGAGCCTACTATCTCAGCCGCAGAAGAAAGATTTTCTCCTGTTTGAGACGAAGTCTCCTCACTTGACGAAGGAAGGGCCTGGTTGCTTCCGGACTCGGTCTGAGTGCTTTGGTCGGTAGCGCCCATATTTACTCCGGGGCTTATTATGGTGTTTACGGAGGACTCTACAGCTGTTGTCTCCTGAGGTATCGTTTCCGAAGCTCCATTCTCAATATTTTCTATGGATATATCGAGAAGACCTGTGAGAGGTATGCCTCTGTAGCTTAATCCTTGAGCTCCCGAGGCCGCCGATTGAAGTTCAATAGTAGGCGTGGGTTGCGTAGCTGCGACAGCCGTTGTGCTTTCCATAGGCGCCGAGGAAGGTGCCGAGGTCTCGGTCTCAACTACAGCAGGTTGAGTGAGATCAGTCCCGGACGAGCTGTCCTCATTCACAGAAGAAGCTGAGGACTCTTCCGTAGGTGCGGGGGCATAGAGCACCTTGGGGGCCTCAGTGCCTCCATCCAACTCTTCTATGGTAAAATCTACAGGGGCCTCAGTGCTTTCGGGAATAACGACCGCATTCCCTGATGAAGCCGCTGTATTTTGGGCAAGAGAGGCCTCAAGCTCCTGCTGCCTTCTCTCCTGCTCTATGGCCTCCCTGGCCTCATCCTGTATGGATTTGTTCAGGCAGCCGCTGCAATAATACACATTGCCTATGCTGACCTTATAGCTGTGGGAGTGCTGCCAAAGCTGCTCTGCATACGCCTTCATGGCATCGGCGTCAGTCATGTTGTGATAATATGAGTAGACGGAAGCCATGGAGAGGATCTCCTTTACATTGGAATATCCGTTTATACGATTGCCGTCCCCGTCATAAAAGGCAACATTTACATTTTTAAATCTGTTAACCGCCCATGTTGCCGGGTTGTCCGGGTCCTGAGATGAAACAGTCGGATTGTATTTTCCCATCACCTTTGAGGAATCATAGCCCAGCTCTCTTGCAAGCTGAAGGGGAAGCCTGTCTCCCATGTCATATATATCGGAAAAATAGTCCGCATCCTTAACAGCAAGATCTGTGTACATCAATCCCGCAAAGGAATTCATGACATCTGAGGTGTCAGCTCCCTCAGGATAGTAATAGGCCAGATTAAGTGTATCAGGGCCTTCAACATAGGGCTCATCCTCTATCTCTGTAAGCTTTGATCCTATCTTTTCGGAATAGATATAGCCTGTGGACTTGGGTGCCATACTTGAAGTGGCGGCATTCTCTTTTATACCCTCATTTTCAGAGGCAAAAAGTCCGTTATCAAGGCATACGTCAAGGCCGACTGCAGTGACTGTAAGAGTCAGAGCAATCAGGCTTATAATGATTATCTGTTTTCTGTTAATATTTTTTCGCATGTTTATAAATATAACATATATGTAATAATCATTTAAGCTAATATTTTCTTAATTTTTTTCTTTCTTTGTGAAAGAATTTTAAGCAGATGAGAACACAAGTAAAAGACGAGAGAAATAGGAATAAAGAAAATACAGCTACTATCTCTCTGCTGTCCCCTGTTTTCGGTATGGAGGGCAGCTTCTCACTATCATCCTTATTTTCTTCGGATACTTTTTTCTTTTCCTTCTCCCTGATATCCCTGTCAAACACTTTTTCTATTACATCCTCAGAGGAAAATCCGGTCTTGCTCCCCGGATTTTTTAAACCTTTTGACACTGATATATCTGAAGTGTTCTCAGGATCCACGGCTTCTATGTCACTCCCTGAAACTGAGAGGATATTCTCTCCACTTTCCGCAGCCGATGCTTCGGTATTTACATTCTTTCCGGATTCACCATCCGATACTGTCTCGGAGCTGTCGCTTAGCGAGTCATTTACTATCCCTGTGTCGGAGGCTGACTCGGGGGACTGAGCTCCGGGGCCGGAGTCCACATAAGTATTGTTTCCTGTATGTGGCCTGCTGCCTGACGAGCCGGCGCCGGAATGTCCTCCGCTGTGGGAACCTGAAGAACCGGAGGAGCCTGAAGAAGCGTCTCCTTTTGAATCAGAACCTGCATCCTCCGGGTCCTCGGGATCCGAATCTGAAGGACCTGAACCCTGAGAGCCCTCGCCGGAATTGCCTGTCCCATCCCCCGGATTTTCAGTATTATTTTCTCCACTCTCATTTCCCAGAGAATTTTCCTCATCATCAGACGGAAGCTCTTCCTTGTCTTCAGGCTTTTCAATCTTTATATCATCCTCGGTGCCGAACTCTTTGTCAGGCCCGGGACTTATAAGCTCGTCTCCCTTTTGCATAAGGTCGTCCTCGGAGCCGAATACATTGTCATCTCCGGGATATACCTTGTTTCCTCCCTCATCGATATAGTAGTCGTCATCTGTTCCATATTTTCCGTCATCTCCGGGGTAGACCTTGCTGTCATCCTCCGTCCCCGGGATCCTGTCCTTTCCCGGATAGAATATTTCATCGTCTTCAGTTCCGAACTCCCCGTCACTTCCCGGACGAGAGATAGTGCCTGTATCATTTTCGATATAGGGATCCCCGTTTACGTCCTTCTTTATCAAAAGATCGTCCTCCGTTCCGAAGATCAGATCCCTTCCCGGCTTTAAGCTGCTTTTGTCGTCATAATCGATATGGGAGCCCGCAGATACATAGAGATTTCCCTCTGTGTTTATCTTGTGGTCTTTTATTATCATGTCGTCGTCGCTTCCTATGACACCGTCAGGCCCCGACCACCAGAGCTCGTCATCTTTTTCGGCTTTCTCAGGAGCCTTTTCGTCCATCTGAAAGTATTTGTTTTTTCCAGGCTTTACGTAGGTAAAAGGGGAATAACGAGAGTTGTCATAGTAGTCGTCAGCATCGGATTCCGGAGTGACGAATCTGTTGTCCCTTCCCTTAAAAACAGCGTGTCTTCCGTCTGTATTGAGTATATAGCAGTCGTCTTCCGTTCCCCATGCGCCGTCCGCTCCTATAGCCACCTCATGATCATCGTCACTTCCTGCTATGCCGTCCGCTCCGTAGGTGAATCTTCTGCCCTTATATCTCCCGCTGTTGAAGGTATAGCTTCCGTCATCATTGTCTTTTATATCGGCGCTCCAATGGGCTGTAAGATTTTTTTCACCCGTGCTTCCTTTGGAAAGCTTTATCACTCTCACATTCTTTTCGTCGTACCAGCCTGTAAAATTGAAACCGTCATCTCTTGTTACGGGAAGGAGCTTGATCTCATCCTCAACAGTATAGCTCTGAGGATTAGGATTTCCCGATGATATCTCTTCAATTCCCGAATAATTGATCCGGTACTCTACAGGTGTATATTTAAACAGGGCGGTATAGCCCTCCGAAGCCTTGAATTTGAGGGCTGAAGGTGTATTATAGCCTGTCACAGCCCTTGGTGTCTCAGTTATTTCAGTGCCCTCCTTGGCTTTCTTTGAGCTCGTGTAAAGCACCGGTGCCGCTGAGGAAGCGGAGACAGCTTTTACAGTGTAGATTACCTCCTTTACAACAGAGTTATTCTCTATCTCTATTACTTCCCCGTCGTCTCCGAAAAAGGATATGGGTTTTATTCCTGTCAGCCGAAGGCCGGAGTCTGTAAGCTGCTTTTTGGCGATCTTTATTCTGAAACAATTCCTGGTCATAGGCCTTTCGTTTGTAAGATCATCGTCAGCTATAGGATCCACAGTCCACTTCAGTGTATATTTTTCCGCCTCGGAGGTATCCGCAGGGCCCGCATAGAAGGTACAGCTGTCACTTGTCCTCGGGTGTTCTACGGTTTTCTGATGGTTTCCGTCCCAGTAGTCTCCCGGGCAGTCCACAAAGGCCACATTATACATTCCCGATCCTACCATGTACATATGGTACAATGTAAAATTCCCTCCGTCCCTGCTGTAAAGCTCCGCCGTATTCTTTTTCCCTGAGGTTGAGGAGCTTCCCATATTAAAATTTACAGTACGTTTAAATTGACCGGTAACCTCAGAGTTTCCGGTACTGCTGTAATAACTGTATTTTCCTTTGAAAATTGTCTTTCCTATGGATTTTATCTTTTGATCATTAAAGAGAAGCATAAAGGCGGAGGAGCATTCCTTGTGCCTGTAGGAAGTGGAATTGTAGCTTATGTCTGCGGAGGTATACCAGTCGGTCACATCTATCCATATTTCGGAGCCGTCGGGAGAATCTCTCAGGATAAACTTATAATTCGGATCGGTAACTGTAGGTGAGAGCTCTATCTCCTCCTCTGAGCTTCTTGCAGCGGCAGAAGCTTTTTGCACGGCTTTAATCACGGTTTTTCCGGGGCTTGGGGAAGCTTCTGCATAAGATGGCGTAGCCGCTGTCACTGTAGGCAGTCCCGAAAGGGGCAGATCATTCGGAGAAGCCCCGTAGACAGGTGCCGCAGGATCGAAAAGCATGCTCAAAAGCAAAAGCCGGGCCCACATCGGGTACGATCTTTTTAATCCGGTCATAATAACTCCTTAAAATATTTTATTTTTAAGGAAGGAAAAAAAGAACCTGTAACAGGACGAAATAAAGAAATAAAGAATTTCAGAAAATTAAATCGTCACTATTATAGGTTCTGCTTTCTGAGCTTGTCAAGCTCTTCCAGAAAATATTTTGGCAAGGGAGCTTCAAACTCCATATACTCTCCGCTTACAGGATGAATAAACCCGAGGACCTTTGCATGAAGATACTGCCCGTTTCCCATCCTGCTGTCCTTTTTTATGCCATAGACCTCATCTCCCACCAGAGGATGCTTGATATAGGCCATATGGACGCGAATTTGGTGGGTTCTTCCCGTTTCAAGCCTGCACTCTATAAGAGTATAGGCTCCATACCTTTCAAGCACCTTAAAATGCGTCACAGCGTGTCTGCCGTTTTTTGCACCTGCAGCCATCTTTTTTCTGTCTTTGTCGCTGCGGCCTATGGCTATGTCCACAGTTCCGGAGTCTTCCTTTATATTGCCATGGACAAGGGCGATATATCTCCTTGTAATGCTGTGGCGGGCAAGCTGCTGTGCAAGACAGGTATGGGCTTTGTCATTTTTGCAGGCCACTATCAGGCCGGTAGTGTCTTTGTCTATCCTGTGAACGATACCGGGTCTCAGCTCACCGTTTATCCCTGAAAGTGAATCCCTGCAGTGAAATAAGAGGGCGTTGACAACTGTACCGCTGCTGTGGCCGCATGCAGGATGGACGACCATGTTCTTGGGCTTATTTATGACGATAACATCATCATCCTCATATACCACATCCAGAGGTATATCCTCAGGCACAACCTCGGTCTCAACCGGCTCTTCCTCCTCCATGGTTATGAGGTCACCCGGACAAAGCTCATATCCTGACTTGACCTTGGCGCCGTTTACCCTGATGTCTCCTGACTTTATCATTTTACTTATATGAGAACGACTCATATCGCTTTTAATATCAGCGAGATATGAGTCGAGCCTTTTTTTATTATTATCAGTATATGTAAATTCCATGCTATATCTTCAGCTCATCATCCTTGTAATAGAATATCAAAAGAAAAACCAGAAGGAAGGCACTGCAGGTTATATAGATATCAGCTACATTGAATACCGGAAAATTTATCGGCTTGAAATAAATGAAATCAACTACATAGCCGTATAATAACCTGTCTGCCATATTACCCAAAGCTCCCGCAGTGATGCCGAACAGGCAGAGGGATAAAGGCAGATATCTCTTTCCCGAGGGCAGACTCATATATGTGGTGAAGCAAAACAAGGCAACAATAACAGCAAAGACCACAAACAAAGAAGCCTTCCCCTGAAACATTCCGAAGGCTATGCCGCGATTTTCCGTATATGTGAAAAGAAGTATGTCACCGACAACAGAAAAAGGCTCTCTGCCCGCAAGATAAGCTACAGCCGCTCTTTTTGTCAGCCTGTCTGCCACAAGGAGCAGAAGGACAGCTGATGCCATGGAAGTGAGCCTTTTAAAATTCAAATTTTTTAAATTAAACATTAAAATTCAGTCCGTTAAAATTAGTAGTTCTTGATGAGGCAGTGCCTGCGGAGAAAATATCCTGAAAATCTCCGGAAAGCTCAACGCTTTCAGGTGTGGCAATGAAAATAAACTTGCTTATCATCTGCAGGTTTCCGCCCATGGAATAGGTCGCTCCGGATGTGAAATCAATTATGCGCTGGGCGATCTCCGTGTTCATTCCCTCCATGTTGAGGACTACAGCCTTGCCATCTAAAAGATTGTCGCAGATCTCTCTTGAGTCATCCATCCCTGCAGGCTTTATCATAGTCACCTGCATACCTCCGTCAGTATGCTTCATAGGGATCACATTTGTCCTTGAGAGAAAACCGGGCTTTTTCTGAGTCTGCTGATTGTCATAAGTTGAAGATTTCTTGGAAAAGAATCCTGACTTTTGAGAGGCATCGTCAAAATCATCATCCTCGTAATCATCATCGAGGTATCCCTCATCATCATCGGAATTCATGCTGAAATTTTCCATAAGCTTACTAAATATACTCATCGCTCTCCATTGTCTCCAATCTGACTTTAAAATCTTATATTCCCATACATTATCAATGTTTTTGCTATATCTGTCAACCGAATTAGTTAAAAAAATATTAATTTCCGAACAAATTCAAAAAACCTTAAGATATGTAGCTGATTGCCGGGTGCGTATTTCTTATTTATATATGAGCTCTCCCTCCTTGACCATGGCTGCGTCAAGCACTATATGGTCATATACAGAGGGACCGTAGGGAGTGTTCTTTTTTACTATGCAATAGCCGTTATCTCTCTCAAGCTCCTCAACACGTCTGAAAACCGTATATCCCTTATTTATATTGTACACACCGGGGATGGATTTTGTAGGGCCGATCTGATATCTTTCTGAGGACCCCGGTTTTTCAATATAATCTCCTGATTTAAGCTCGGAATCAGCGGAATTATCTATATAACAGTACTCATCATCCTGAGAATAGATCTCTGTGTCAATAAATTGGACTGCAGTTCCCGTTTCGGATACTACCTCCTTATTAAATCCCACTGTGCCGTCATCGTTCTCCACCAGGTATTCCACAGGTACTATGAAGAAGTCCTTGCTTGTGATAGCTCTCTCCGGGATCTTAAGTCCGCTCACATTGTTGGTGACGATCTCGAAATCCACATATCTCTCGGAGGCAAACTGAATCATATATCTGCTGAAGTCAAGCCTTCCGTAATTCTCTCCGTCCTCTCCCCTGAGCACAGAGAATGAGGCTTCCGTGCTTATATTTTTATCGGCAAAATTCACCGCCAGGCTGCTTCTGTCTGAAAACAGTGCTATGTCCTCCTGACTCATGGGAAAGACTATTGACCATATATCGGAGGTGATGAGCTTATACACAGCTGTGCCCTCCTCCACCATAGAGCCGGAGCCTGTGATCTTACTGCCGTGCTTAGTCTGGTCAAAGGTATCACTGTTTATATCTGCGGTTGTAAGTCCCTCAAGCCCATCTATAGAATAAGATACGAGTCCTGAAGCGGGGGCATAGTATTCGTTGAAGCTTATGCCCTGATCCGCAAGGCTGCCGGAGAGGGCGCTCAGGCTGTTGAAGCCTGCAAATTCCATTACCATGGCATTGAGTGACATGTTTATGTCATAAATTCGATTGAACTCAATATCATTGAGGCTCACGGCACTGCTGTAGAGCTTTGCCCTGAGCTCCGAAATATTGGAATCGGTAAGACCCGACAAAAGCTCAGGATGCTCTCGGAGATAATTTTCCAGGTTACCGGTCTCATCAATGGAATAGACTGCGGCACCCTTTGCCGCCTTTTTATTGTCAGGAATGAAATAATTCAGGTATCCGCTCTTCTCAGCGTTTACTACCTGCTCTGTCCTAAGTATCACACCTGTATAGGTATGCTCCTTTACTATGCTTCCCTCTTCCACCTCGAAAAATTTTACCTTGTCTCTGCGCAGATAGGAAGTCACACTAAAAACAATGTAGACAAAGATAATGAAAAAAATTATCATGCCTACATTGAGTTTAAATTTTCTTTTTATGTGAATGATTTTTTTGTTTTTGTTTTTCGTCATCAGTAAAACCGGCAGTCAGAATTAAGTTTAACTAAAGTTTATAAAGCTACTGCCACATATTCCTTTAAAGATTCCGGAAGATCATCCTTATCCATTGATACACTTACAATGAAATTTACATGATACTTATCCGAAAGCTCAGCGAGCTTATGTACAGAGGAAGTAATATCAGTGCCATAAAGATTTGCTATCTTTAAGAAGCTGTCGAGAAACATATATTCAAGGTCGTGATCCTGAGAAATTATTCCGCTTATGAATCCTATAAATCCGTCCTCGGAATTTACAGGGAAGTTGCTGACATTTATAAGTCTGATTTTATTGTTAAGCTCATACATATGCTGTGAGCTCTTATCCAAATAAACTATATTTCCCTGAGCCTCCTTGACAGCCTGCTCCGCTCTCTGAAGCAGTTCCTTGGTCTTGCCCTTTCCTTTACTTCCGACAATTAACTGAACCATACCATTCTCCTCCTTAAAGTTAGTCATGTTGTATGTTTCTTAAATTATATTACACTTACAATTTTTACGCAAGATTTTAGTCTTTATTTGTTTATTTTTTGTACCAGAGCTGCCGTTCCGTTGTACAGAGAGTCATAGGAATGGGCCTTCATGGTCACTGAGATATAATTTCCGCTGCCGCTGTTTTCGGCCATCACAAGGCAAAATCCCGCGGCATTGGTATGTCCGGTCTTAGCCGCAGTGATCTCCATCCCTGAAGGAAGCGAAAAGCGCCCTGACATAAAACCGTTCCCTGTCTCCCAGGTCTTTGTTTTATCTTTGCCCTCGGCATCAGTAAAGACAGCTGTATAGGAAGCTGTGGAGGCTATCTCCTTAAACTCCTCATACTTGAGAGCCTCATTCATTATCAAGTACAGATCGTAGGGGGTGGTATAATGCTCCTCGTCGGGCAAGCCGTGAGGATTCATAAAGTGAGTGTGGGTAGCCCCCAGCGAATATGCCTCCTCGTTCATAAGCTCTACAAAAGCATCCCTGCTGCCTGAGATATGGGAAGCCACAGCCTCCGCCGCATCATTTCCTGAAGGAACCATAAGGGCGTAGAGAAGATCTTTCATCTTGATCCGGTCACCCGGAGCCAGGCCTGACATTGAAGAGCCGGATTCAGTGATAGCTGCTTCCTCAGGTACTGTGACCATATCCTCCAAATTGCCGTACTTTAAAGCCAGAAGGCAGGTCATTATCTTGGTGGTTGAAGCCGGATACATCCTCTCATATATGTTGTGAGCGCTTATAACCTCTCCCGTATCTGTGGAAAAAAGAAGAAATCCGTCAGCATCAACGCCCTCCGCATCCATATCACCGTCAAAGTCAGGTACACAAAGAGCGGCTGCAAAGGGCTCTGCCTTTAAACCGCCGTCAGTGTACAGCTCATCCGCATTGATTTTGGACGAATCATATGGCTTTTCGAAATCAGCTGCGCCGCCACATGCTGTGAGCAGGCCGCAAAAAATAATAACAGTCGTCAAGAAAAGTGTTCTGTTAAGAAATCGAGCTAACGATTTTCGCGCCATTCCAAATCTCCGTTTTCAAGCGCATGTATCAATAATTCAGCAGTGGCAATGTTGGTGGCAAGAGGTATGCTGTAACTGTCGCAGAGCTTGGCAACATTGTTTATGTCAGGCTCGTGATTTTTTGGTGTTACAGGATCCCTGAGAAAAATGACCATATCCATGTCATCGGCCGCGATCTGAGCTGCCATCTGCTGCTGCCCTCCCAGGTGCCCCGGAAGGTATTTGTGAACATGCAGATTAGTAACCTCCTCAATAAGTCTGCCTGTCGTCCCCGTAGCATACAATTCATGTTTTGAAAGAATACCCCTGTATGCTATACAAAAATTCTGCATGAGTTTTTTCTTGGTGTCATGAGCTATCAGTCCTATCTTCATACATTCTCCTCCTTCTATTTTGTCTTGCGCTGCAAACCTATATTAAGCACTATCCCCATACCTATATAGATGCTGAGCAGCGAAGAAACCCCTCTGCTGAAAAACGGCAATGTAACCCCTGTCGTGGGGAAAATACCCATGGCTACCGCTATGTTGGTAAAGGTCTGAAAGGCCAGCCATGCGGCCATGCCCACACAGATAAGTTTACCTGCGGTATCCTTTGATTTTCCACCGTGATGAAGTGTTAAAAATATAATAAGAAGAAAAGCGGCCAAAATCAAAACACAACCCCTAAAGCCGAGCTCTTCTCCGATTATGGCAAATATAAAGTCCGTATCTTCCTCTATAAGGAAGTTTCCCGCCTTTACCGAATCTATGCCGGTATTATACAGGCCCTTTCCGTAAAGACCGCCGGAGCCTATGGCAAGCATGGAATTCTCCTGCTGATAAAAGGTGTTTGAGTATTGCTCCGGGTAAAGAAAGCCCAGTATCCTCTGCTTTTGGTAAGGAAGAAGCGGCAGCTTCTCGTAGAGATCGGTCCTGAAGGTGTACATGACCGCACCGAAGCACAGAAGAAAGCTTCCCACCACACCGAAGACCCACTTAAGGCTTATACCTGAGGCAAAAACCATAAATGAGAATATTACAGTGATGATTATAGTGGTAGACAGATTCGGCTGCGCCAGAATGAGAGCTGCCGGTATTGCAAAGAGCAGAGCTCCTTTGAAAAAAGTACCCGGGGAGCTCACACTGTCCTTATGCTTCTCATAGAATCCTGCAAAGAATATTATGATACCAACCTTACAGAACTCTGAGGGCTGCACCTGCCCCAGGAAGGGGAGGTTTATCCAACGCCCTGCCCCCTTGTGGACGATTCCCAAAAGCTTTACGGCCACAAGAAAGGAGATGCTTACAGCAAAAATCAAAACAGAATATTTTATGAGCTTTCTGTAGTCAATGAAGGACACGACTATGCATGCACAAACTCCTACGAGAGAGCCCATTATCTGTCTGCTCACTACGGCGGCATCCATATCAGATGCGCTGCGAACGATAAGGATACCGCATATATTTAATCCTATCATCAAAAAGAGAAGGAAAAAGTCATAGTATTTTATATCGTAGTCAAATTTCATGCCTCTGTTTCCTTGATATTAGTATACACTTAATTAATCAGGCTGTCACTAAAAATAATCTCTTGTTTACTCAAAAAAACCGATCAGTCTGTGATGTTGAAGGTCTGTATAGATGAAGCGTCGGTGTTCAGGATATCGGCAAGTCCCATGTCTCCGAAATAGTAGCTGTAGACAGATTTTGCCAGTGAAGCCGCATTTCCTGAAGAGTAACCGAAGGGAATATTTACAGTGACTGCTATCTCAGGATCCTCATAAGGTGCATAGGAAATAAACCACGCATGGTTTCCCCTTGTGCTGATCTCCTCGGCTGTTCCTGTCTTTCCCGCGATATCTACCGTGTTGAATCCTCTGAATACGTCCTTACCTACCCCGTCGGTTATCAGATCCCTCATACCCTGTCTTATGACGTTCCAAGTGTTCTCTGACAACTCAACCGTGCCTATCTGCTCTGCGGAGAATTCCTGCTTGAGGACGCCGTCCGCATCAGTCTCCTTGTCTATCAGATTAAGGCTGTAAAGATTTCCCTTGTTTGCGAGAGCTGTGGCATATCTTGCTATCTGAACATTGTTGAATGAGTGGGTACTTTGTCCGAAAGCTGAACGCTCAGGGTCCTCGTCGGATATATGGGGAGCTCTCTCGTCTATCTGTACTCCTGAAACTCTGTCCAAGCCGAACATTGCAGCATACTTTGCGATCTTCTCTATTCCTTCTGTTGTGGAATAGCTTCCGTCCTCCCCTGTGGCAAGCCTGTGTCCGTACTCAGCAAAACAATAGTTGCAGGAGTTTGATATTGCCTCCCTTACGGTGAGGGGTCCGTGTCCGGGGATCCCAAGCCAGCACTTTATGGAAGGATGAACAAGATCATATATACCTGTACAGTCCACAAGATCATCTGAGCCGATGGCATGCTCCTCAAGAACCGCTGCGGCGGCGATGGGCTTAAATGTCGAGCCCGGAGCCTTGTTTGTCTGGGTGGCTGAATTGATCAGCGGAAGGGACAGGTCATTCAGGCATTTGTTGAAATATTCCGGATCACTTATCCTGTTGTTGTCATAGCCCGGATAGGTCACAAGAGCCTTCACATCTCCGGTATTGACATCAGTTACAACTACAGAGGCCATGCAAGGGTCAAGAGCAAGCTGCGCAGGGGTGATATCAATATTGATTATGCGCTGCATAAAGAAGCTGTATGCGTAGTTTTCATCCCCTGAGGCAAGTCCGTTGTAGCCTGCCTCATCCCAATCCAGAACTCCCTGCTCATACAGAGCCATGCAAAGAAGCCTTCCTGTGACCTGAGTCCTGTCGATGATCATGTATTTATATATCTGCTTGTCAAAGGAGGGAGCCCCACTTATGTAGGCCATAGCAAAATCCACTATCTCGTTAAAGAGATCATCCGCATCCGAGTATGGACTGCTTCCCTTGTCAAGGCCTGAGGTGTTTATCCAGCCCTCGGATATGCCTGCATATATGTAATCCCTGAGAGATATGGTATCGTTCCTCCATCCCAGATAGCTGTCTGCGGTCTGATCTATCTTTGAAGTCTCGATAATATCTGATGAGACAAGATAATCATATATATAGACCATATAGGCCATATACTCTTTGGAAAGATCCTGCATAGGCCTTGCAGATGAAGACTTGAGTTCACTCAGTATGCCGTCTAAAACCTGCTCCTTATGAGCTGTGAATGCGGCCCCAAGCTGCAATTCCGCACTGCCCGCCTCCTCGGAGGTGAATCTGCTGTAATCAAGTACATTATTATTTATAAGCTGGAAATATGCATCGTCTACGGGAATGACTATCTGTGAGGCGAATTCTGTCTCCTCTATATCATCCTCCTTGATATTGACTATCCTCTCCGACAATATACCTGCCAGCTGATGTTCAATAAGATGATATATTCCTATCTGGAGATTCTGAGGTATGGTGAGATAAAAGTCATCTCCTGCCTTGGGCGGGACATCTGATATGGTCTCCAAAACCTGCCCCAGGCTGTCAACATATATGTGCCTCTCTCCCTTCGTTCCCTGAAGAGCGGTCTCCATGGACTTTTCAATGCCTGTGGCTCCCACTATATCAGTTATCTCGTAGTCAGGGTTGGACTTTCTGAGTTCCTCCAGAGCCTTGTCATCCTGTACGGCTCCCGTATAGCCTATGATATGAGAAAAGTATTTGGCGTTGTTATATCTTCTTATATAGGTCTCTTCCACATCTATGCCGCTGAGCTCAGCCTGGTTTTCCAAAAGCTCGGCCATACACTCTTCATCTATGTCCTCAACTATGGTGGTCGTCTCGTATTTTTGGAATGCTGTCTGTCTCATAGTGAAAAGGATCTTTACCATATCCAGCATGGTTTCCTTGTCAGGGATGACGGGCTGACCCTTCTCATCCTTTATCTCATTGAATTTGTAGTCATTTACTTTGATTTGAAAGGCTTCCTCAGCACTTATGGTTGAGCTGTGCTGTCCATCCTTGTCAAGGTCATTTGTGGATATTCCGTATACAGCAGCCAAAAATCTGCACTTTGAGGCGTCTGATGAGCAGGTATAATAAAGCTCACCGTTGCTGTCCATATCCACCTCAAATCGGGAAACTATATCTTTGTCATGCTTTTCAAGTATCAATGCGAGCTTATATAACATGTGGTTTCTCGCATTGTAATCATTAGTGTATGCTCCGTTGTCAGCTATAGTCAAATTGTAGCTGAGCCTGTTGTAGGCAAGGAGGTTTCCGTCCGCATCATATATGTTTCCCCTGGTTCCGGGAGTCTTTATTATCTTCTCTGTCTTGGTTATATACTCCTCCTGAAGCTCATTGCCGCTTATTATCTGAAGCTTGAACAGATCCACTACCAGTATGGAAAACATTACGGTAAAAATAAGACCTATGGCAAACAGCCTGCCGTTTAATAACCTTAAGACAGATTCCTTGATTATACTCAAAATCTCTTTAAGCAACGTTAGTACCTCTTTTGTCTTCTATGACATCAAGCCGTTTATTGGCACCCAAAAAAACTCTGTATAAAAACAATGTGAATATCAGTGAGAATACCATTTCCGGCAAAACTATGTTCATGAAATAGTATCCTATATCAAGCTTGCCCCGAACAAGGAAGCGAAGGACATATATATAAAAATTGTAAATAAGCTCATTGACCGCACAGAGTATCAGCGGAAGCTGGATAAAATCGTTGTAGTAATACTTGTTGAATATTCCGTTGAAAAATCCTATATACAGGAAAATGAGACAGTAAAACCCGAAGGGGCCTGTGTAAAAGAGATCCATCAGCACTCCTGCAGCCAGCCCGCAGAGCATGCCTGTCTTTCTGCCGTATATAAAACCGAAAGAAAAGGTAAGTATGAGCAGCAGATTGGGGACAGCGGAAAACATGGGCAAAAGGGGAAAGACACAGGTCTGTACCGTAAAGGCCCCAAGCAATATTAAAATGTTTATGAGGGCTCTCTGTAATAAGAGCTTTATATGTCTGTTCAAAAAAGCCTCCTTAATATTTTCTCAGTCTCATGCTACTGAGCTTCCGGAGTTTCAGAATCTGTGAGCATATCTGTTTTTAACTCGGTTATGACAAAGACCTCCTGAAGATTATCAAAATCCGCCACCGGAATAAGATTTCCTGATTTTGTCAGATGTCTTGAGTCTATAGTTATGTCTGATGCATAGCCTATAAGTATTCCCGGGAGAAATTTAGCACTTATATTGGATGTCACTATGGCATCTCCATCAGAGATATTTGCATCCTTGTCTATTTTTGTGAGGGCAAGTCTTCCGTCCTCAAAGAGCTTCAGGTCACCTGCCACTATACAGCTGTCCGATGAATGCTGGGACATGGCGGAAACTCTTGACTCATCGTCTATGATAGAGCGGACTGTGGCATAGTTGGCCCCCACCTCTGTGACTATACCGCAGAGGCCTCCACCGCTGAGGACATTCATATCAGGCTCTATCCCGTCACTGCTGCCCTTGTCAATTCTGAACACCTCAAACCAGTTCTCCGAGTCCTTGGCAATAACTCTCGCCGCAACCTTGGTGTACTGCATGTATTCATTGTCCAGCTCATACATCTCCCTGAGCCTTTGAAGTTCCTCCGTCTCCGACCTGAGGCGGTTGTTCTCCTCAGTCAATGTGGATATGCGGTCTTTAAGCTCGGCGTTTTCAGCGTAGGCGTTTTTTAATTCCGCATGCTCCTCAAGCTTATTGTATATGCCTGTGCCGACAGCATTTACGCCCCTCTGTACCGGAACCAGAACATAGCCTACAGTATTTCTCAAAGGATCCATAAAGCCTGTCTGCACAGACGATATGACTATCAGTGCCGTACACAGCACAGTCAATATTATGAGCATGTATTTTGAAGTTTTATTATCCATTGTCAAGCAAACCTCTTTCGCAGAAGCTGTAGTAGGTATTATCTCCTATAATAATATGATCCAAAAGCCTTATCCCCACAAGGCTCCCGGCTTTCGCTACATTTGAAGTAAAGCTGATATCCTGAGGGCTTGGAGCCGCATTTCCTCCGGGATGGTTGTGGAGGAGGATTATACTCACTGCCCTGTGCTTTAAAGCGTCTATAAATATCTCTCTTGAAGAAGTCAGCGAGGCGTTCACAGTGCCTATAGACATGCACTTTTCGGAGATAAGCGCGTCTCTGCTGTTGAGAAAGATAAGCTTTATCATCTCCCGCTCCAGGTGCCTCATCTCCTCCATATAGTAGGCGGCAACAGTTTCCGGATCATGGAAGTCAAGTCTCTCATAACTTGCCGCCTTCCATATGCGCTTGCTGAGCTCAGCCATTGCAAGAAGCTGTGTAGCCTTTACCTTCCCAAGCCCTGTGAGGGAGGTAAGGTCCTCTCTGCTGCAGTGCATAAGACCCAGTATTCCTGCAGAAGCCTTGTCGAGAGACAGTATGTCTTCTGCCAGCTCAAGAGCATTTCGCCCTCTGCTTCCTGTCCTTATTATTATGGCCAAGAGCTCCGCATCCGTCAGGGCCTCACAGCCCATAGCTTCACACTTTTCGTAAGGCCTCATGGCCTTGGGCAGATCTTTTATGGTTTTATTAAGCATTTAACTCCTTTCGCTCTCCAAGCGAAATAAATGCATTATAAGTAATATTAACATAAAAAAAAAGCAGTGTGAACATTTATTACACTGCTTTAAGATAATTTTAAAATTTAACTGAGCTTAAGTTTTTCCTTTGTAACAATGCCCGCATCCACTAATTTCTGAAGGGACATGAGTATTCCGATCTTGGCATGGTAGAAGGTAAGTCCCCCCTGGAAGTATACTGTGTAGGGTGCTCTCATAGGGCCGTCAGCAGAAAGCTCTATGGAGGAGCCTGAGACGAATGCTCCTGCAGCCATTATAACAGGATCGTCATACCCGGGCATATCCCAGGGCTCAGGGACCACATAAGAGTCCACAGGAGCCGCTGCCTGAATTCCCTTGCAGAAGGCGACGACAGCATCAGGGTCATTGAAGGTAACTGCCTGGATTATGTCGTATCTCGGAGAGGATGAGGCAGGATTTACACTGTAGCCCAATTTCTCATAGACAGCTGCCGCAAATATGGCTCCCTTTTCAGCTCCGGCTGTGACTGTAGGAGCAAGGAAGAAGCCCTGCAAGAAGTTTTTGTTCAATCCCAGGGTAGGCCCCAGCTCTTTTCCAAGTCCCGGTGCGGAAAGCCTGAAGGAAGCGTTTTCAACGCACTCCTTTGTGCCGACTATATATCCGCCGACAGGTGCCAGTCCGCCTCCGGGATTTTTTATGAGAGAACCCACTATCATATCAGCTCCGAACTCTGTGGGCTCCTTCAGCTCCGTAAATTCGCCATAGCAATTGTCCACCATGACCTTTACCGAGGGCTTTAATTTCTTTACAAAGCTTATGGCCTCTCCTATCTCCTCTACTGAGAGAGTCGGCCTCGTGGAGTAGCCTCTTGACCTTTGAATGGCCACAAGGGCTGTGTTATCCTTAATTTTATTTTTTATGCCATCATAGTCGAAATGTCCGTCAGCCTTAAGGTCAACAAAGTCAAAGCTTACACCGAACTCTGCCAGAGAACCCTTTGACTCTCTTATGCCTATTACCTCATGAAGAGTGTCATAAGGCATACCTGAGATATAGAGAAGTTCTTCTCCAGGCCTGAGATTGCCGGAGAGGGCTACTGTCAGGGCGTGGGTGCCGCAGATTATCTGAGGCCTGACAAGAGCGTCCTCTGCGCAGAAGGCATTGGCATAGGTCTTTTCCACCGCATCTCTTCCGATGTCGTTATAGCCGTAACCGCTTGTTCCGCCAAGGCTTGCCTCACCTACATGGGCATCCTGCATAGCCTTTAAAACCTTTTGTTGGTTGTACTCGGCTATCATATCTATTTGCTCAAATCTCTCCTTAAGCTCCCCCATGATGCTTTCCCCGTAAGAGAAAACTTCATCGCTGACAAATTTACCATAAATACTTTTCAAACTCATTTTCTATATCTCCACATTTACTGATATTTATCTCTATAACATTTTTTTCTCTTCTGAACCAGGTGAGCTGCCTCTTGGCGTAATGCCTTGAATTCCTCTTTATAAGTTCTATCGCCTCGTCCCTTGTTATCTCCCCTGACAGGTATGCATAGGCCTCCCTGTAGCCGATTCCCTGCATTGCTGTCGAGCTTCTCGGTATCCCCTCTTTTATAAGAGCCTCAGCCTCATCAAACAGCCCTGCTTTCACCATATCATCCACTCTCTTATTTATCCTCTCATAGAGAACCGACCTGTCGTCTGTGAGAACGAAAAACCTGCTGTCGTACACGCTCTCCTTAAGCCTTTCCACTCTGTTGTGCTCAGAGATAGGGCGGCCGTGCAGCTCATAAAATTCAATAGCTCTTATGACACGCTTTACATTGTTTACAGGGATCTTTTCTGCAGATTCCGGATCATTTTTTCTGAGTAGCTCATGCATGTAGAGTTCTCCCTTTTCTCTGTACATATCACAGAGCTTCTCCCTTATATCCGTGTCAGGCTCATCTGTAAAATCTATATCATAGAGCAAGGCCTGAATATAAAATCCTGTGCCCCCGCATATTATGGGAAGCTTGCCTCTTGAGCTTATATCTGCCACAGCCTTTTTTGCCATTTCTTTAAATCTGACAACATTGTAGTCCTCGGAAGGCTCGATCACGTCTATGAGATGGTGAGGAATGCCTTTCATCTCCTCGACTCTGACCTTTGCGGTCCCAATATCCATCCTTTTATACACCTGCATGGAATCCGCACTGACTATCTCTCCGTCTCTCTTTGAGGCAAGTCTTATAGAAGCTCCTGTCTTTCCCACAGCTGTAGGTCCTGCTATTATAACTAATCGCTGTTTTTCCATCGCTAAACTATTCTCTTAAATTTCTTTTCAAGCTCATATTTTGACATACTGATCACAGTTGGCCTTCCATGAGGGCAGGCGTAAGGATTTTCCAGCTCCAAAAGCTCCTTTAAAAGCTCTCTCGCTTCTGACTCCGACAGCCTGTCATGGCCTTTAACAGCCGCCTTGCAGGACATTGAAGCTATCCTGTCTTTAAGTATCTCAGGGGAGGCATTGGCTCCCTCCTCCGCGAGGCCGTCAATGATCTCCATGAGCAGATTCTTCTCCGCTATTGAGTAGAGGTCCGAGGGGACGGCCCTCACTATGAAATCATTCCCCGCTTCCCTCTCTATCTCAAACCCGAACTCAGAGAAAATGTCTATATTGTCTGAGACAAGCTGCGCCTTTACGGAGTTAAGCTCCAGTATTATAGGAGGCAATATGTTCTGACTTTGAACTGTCTTATTTTTTAACTCCTTTATCCTCCTCTCATACAGGACCTTTTCATGGGCAGCATGCTGATCTATGATATACATCTTATCCTTGTATTCAACTATCCAATATGTGCCGAAAACCTGGCCGATTATATTGTACTCCGAGTAGGCTTCCTTTGATATAAAGCGATCCTTAAGTTCGCAGGCTGCGGAAGTCGCGCCTGCATCAGAGCTTTTTTTCTCAGGGACGGGCTCTTTTATAACTGTATCCTCTTTGAACAGGCTCTGCTGAACATATGAGCCACCGGTTTCAGATCTGTAATATGAAGGCGGCTCCATGACAGCGGCCTTTTTTACTTCAAAGGGTTCAGGCGCTCTTGAAAGACTTAGCTTTTCTCCCCTCTCCTTCTTATTATCAGAGACCTTTTCCTCCCGGGAAATTTTTACGGAGGGAGCTGCCTCAACTATAAGCTCCGAGCTCCTTAAGGCCTCCCTTATAACATCCCGCACAGTATTATATACATCCGCGTCAGGGTTGAAACGTATCTCCATTTTTTGAGGATGGACATTCACATCGACCAATTCGGGAAGTATATTTACATTCAACATTATAAAAGGAAATCTGTGCTGCATCATGAAGGGCTTATAGGCCTCCTCACAGGCTCCTGATATAAGGCTTGAGTGTATATACCTGTTATTTACGAATACCACTTCAAAGTCTCTCTTACTTCTTGAGATCACAGGCTTACCTATGTATCCGCTGAGGGAAAGCTGTGGTCCCTCGTAGTTTATCTCTATAAGATTTGAGCTTACCTCCCTGCCGAAGACAGTATATATGACATCTCTGAGGCTTCCGTTTCCCGAGGTATGTATGAGACTCCTGCCGTCAGCTACCAGCCTGATACTTATGTCAGGCCTTGAAAGTGCTGTCTTTTCCACAATGTCGGCTATGTGAGCGCTTTCCGTCGATGCCGTCTTTAAAAATTTCTTCCTGGCGGGAACATTGTAAAAAAGATTCCTGACTATAATACTGGTGCCGTCGGGAGCACCGATCTCCTCAAAGTGCTTTTCCTCACCGCCCTCTATGCGATAAACATAGCCATAGAGATCCTCTCTTCTCTTTGTTATAAGCTCTGTCTGAGATACTCCTGATATGGATGCGAGAGCCTCTCCCCTGAAGCCGTAGGTCAGTATGTGCATAAGATCATCGCTGTTTTTAAGCTTTCCCGTGGCATGTCTCATAAAGGCGAGAGGAATATCCTCCTTCTCTATCCCTGAGCCGTTGTCGGTGACTCGTATAAGGGAGACACCTCCGTCCTTTATCTCCACAGAGACGGAATCCGCCCCTGAGTCGATGGAGTTTTCCATCAGCTCCTTTACCACATTTAAGGGACGTTCCACCACCTCTCCGGCTGCGATCTTATCCACAGTTTCCTTTGAAAGTATATTAATCATTTAATCCTTCCTTGAGATTATAGAGTATATTTATGGCCTCTATAGGTGTGAGCTTCGTAACATCCAGCTTCTTTATCTCCCGGGCCACCTCTTCATATTTCTTTTGCTCCTTTTTTTTCTCACTGTTATCATCTCGGCTCTTTTTTGCAGTCAGCTTATTTGCAAGCTTTGCTGTGGCCTTATTTATATCGGCCTCACCCAGAAGCTCTGCTATCTCCGTTGCCCTGCTTGTGACGTTTTCAGGTATGCCTGCAAGGCGGGCGACCTGTATGCCGTAGCTCTTGTCCGCTCCGCCGGGGACGATCTTCCTGAGGAAAATGATGTCCTCTCCGTTTTCTTTTACTGCGATGCAGAAATTCTGTATACCTGAAAGCTTTCCCTCAAGCTCTGTAAGCTCATGGTAGTGAGTGGCGAAAAGAGTTTTTGCTCCCAGCTTTTGACTTATATATTCGACAACTGCCCAGGCTATGCTGAGTCCGTCAAAGGTGGAGGTGCCTCTTCCTATCTCATCGAGTATAAGCAGCGAATCAGGCCCGGCGTTCCTCAATATATTGGCCACCTCAGTCATCTCCACCATAAAAGTGGATTGGCCGGATGCAAGGTCATCCGAGGCTCCGACTCGAGTGAATATCCTGTCACATATACATATGTTCGCCTTTGTCGCAGGCACAAAGGAACCTATTTGAGCCATAATCACCGTCAGGGCCACCTGTCTCATATAAGTGGATTTTCCTGCCATGTTTGGGCCTGTTATAATGCTTATCCTATCCTCATCTTTGTTGAGATAAGTGTCATTTGACACAAACTGTCCGTCTCCCAGCATAAGCTCCACGACAGGATGCCGGCCGTTTTTAATATCTATTATGCCCTCAGTGTTTATTACAGGGCGAACGTAATTATTTCTCATGGAGACTACCGACAGGGAACAGTAGACGTCAAGAAGGGCCAGAGCCTTCGACAGCCTGTGTATGCTCTTGACCTCGGCAGCTATCCTATCTCTTACCTGACAAAACAACTCATATTCCAGAGCGTTCAGCTTGTCCTCTGCTCCGAGGATTATGTCTGCCAGCTCATCCAGCCTCTCTGTGGTATATCTCTCTCCTGATGTCAAAGTCTGCTTTCTGACAAAGTAATCAGGGACATCGTTTTTAAATGAATTGCTTACTTCGATGCAGTATCCGAAGACCTTGTTGAATTTTATTTTAAGCGTTCTTATTCCTGTCTTTTCTCTCTCTGAGGCTTCCAACTCATAAAGCCATTTCTTTCCGTCGGTCTTGGCCTTTCTGTAGTTGTCCGCATCCTGATCATAGCCCTCTTTTATTATGCCTCCGTCTCTTACAGACACAGGGGGATCCTCATTTATAGCCCTGTCGATAAGATCATATATTTCCGGCAGCTCGCAGAGATCATCACAGATCCCCGAAAGCTCATCGGATTTAAAGCTTTTCAGCACATTTTTTATATGGGGTACCATACCGAGGGAGGATTTAAAGGCCAGCAGGTCTCTGGGATTAGCTCCCTGTGAGGTTATCCTTGACAGCAGCCTTTCCAGGTCATATATGGGCCTCAGATACTCTATTATCTCCTCCCTGTCTATGAACCTTTGATTTAATTCTTCAATGGCATCCAGTCTGTTTTCTATGGCTTCCTTTGAGAGAAGAGGCTGCTCTATCATGCTTCTCAAAAGTCTTGCTCCCATGGCTGTCCTTGTCTTGTCAAGGACCCAAAGGAGAGTTCCTCTTTTCTGCTTTTCCCTGAGAGTCTCCAAAAGCTCAAGATTTCTGTTTGCCGCCGAGTCTATTATCATATACTGGCCTGTGGCATAGGTCTTGAGGGCGGTGATATTGCTGACAGTATTAAACTGAGTGTCATAGGCGTACTGAAGCGCCGCTCCCGCCGCCGCTGTTCCGGCAAAAAAGTCGGAAAGACCCAGCCCTGATATCTCACAGTGGAAATGCTCTTTCAGGATACGCTTGTCATTCTCCTCGTCATAGTAGCGCCTTTCCAATGGAGTCAGCATAATATGATAAGTGTTTTTCAGTGCCTCTGTATCGATACCGGACATCATAAGCTCATCATTGCAAATGATCTCGGAGGGCTGAAATCTGTTGATCTCGTCAGTAACTGTTTTCATGTCTGATGTCTGAGTCACTAAAAAATCCCCGGTGCTTATGTCAAGCACCGAGATACCGAACTCGCCGCATATATAGGCAAGGGACATCAGGTAATTATTCTTGGCCTCATCCAGGGCATCCGTAGCTGTGATTGTTCCCGGGGTCACGACCCTAATGACCTCTCTCTTTACAAGACCTTTGGCAAGTTTGGGATCCTCCATCTGCTCCGCCACAGCCACCTTGTATCCCTTTTTCACAAGTCTTGTGATATAGCTGTCAGCCGCGTGGAAGGGGACGCCGCACATAGGCGCTCTCTCAGCCAGACCACAGTCCTTCCCTGTAAGCACCAATTCCAGTTCTCTCGCCGCGGTCTCCGCATCTTCAAAGAACATCTCATAGAAGTCACCTAATCTGTAGAAAAGGATACAGTCAGGATATTGTTTTCTTGTCTCCATATAGTGTTCCATCATAGGTGACATTTTCTGTTCAGCCATCTGTTTTACTCCTGTATGTCTCTTTCCGGGTTAAAAATAATTAATAAGTCAATCATTAAGACTTCCCATATAGTAGAAGCCCTTGGCCTCATCCAGTCTTACATTTACTATCTTTCCAATAAGCTCTTTGGGGCCCTCAAAATGCACTACTCCGTTACTCTCAAGTCTTCCGGTAAGGAGTTTGCTGTCATGAGGATTAAGCTCCTCAACAAGCACCGGGAGTGTTTTTCCCTCCCTCTTTTTGCATTCTTCCTCCGATATCCTGTTTTGCAGTGCAAGTAGCCTGTCAAACCTGTCCTTTATAACCGCCTCAGGTATCTGATCCTCGTATTTGGCGGCGGGAGTGCCCTCACGCTTTGAATATATGAAGGTAAAAGCTGAGTCGAATCTTACTTTTTCCACCACATCCAAAGTCTCCAGAAAATCCTCCTCTGTCTCTCCCGGAAAGCCGACTATGATATCAGTGCTTATGGCAATATCAGGCATAGCCTTTTTCAATGCCTCCGCTCTCTCCAAAAAACGCTCCTTGTCATATACACGATTCATCCTCTTTAATACAGATGATGAGCCTGACTGAAGCGGCAGGTGAAATTGTCTGCATATTTTATGTGAAGCTGCCATGACAGCTATGAGTTCATCCGACAGATCCTTGGGATGGGAGGTCATAAACCTTATGCGCTCTATGCCTTCGATCCTTTCAACCTCAGACAATAGCTCGGCAAAGCTCATGGGCTCAGGCAGATTCTTGCCGTAAGAATTTACGTTCTGTCCAAGGAGCATTATCTCCTTTACTCCGTCCTCAGCGAGAGCTTTGACCTCATTCAGAATATCTTCAGGCTTTCTGCTCCTCTCTCTTCCCCTGACATAGGGGACAATACAGTAGGAGCAGAAATTGTTGCAGCCGAACATTATGTTCACTCCCTGCTTGAAGGGATATTTCCTGTCGTTAGGAAGGGCCTCAACTATATCCTTTGTATCCTTCCACACGGATATGACTCTCTTTCCTGAATTGTGCCGGCCCTTGTAGTCTGAGGAAAAGAGGACATCATTGCCCAGATCGGCTATCTCCACACTTTCCCCCTCTCTCTTCATTATCAGGTCATATATAAGCTCCGGGAAGGTGTACAGATTGTGTGTCCCGAATATCAGATCTATCTGAGGGTATTTTTTCTTGATTTTTTCTATCTCGTCCGGCTCCTGCATCATACATCCGCATATGCCTATTATCATGTGGGGATTCATGGCCTTGACATGCTTAAGTCTGCCTATCCTTCCATACAGTCTGTCATTGGCATTTTCCCTCACCGTGCAGGTGTTGAACAATACAAAATCCGCTTCGGTCTCATCCTCAGTCTCTGAAAATCCCAATTCCTTAAGTATTCCTGAGAGTTTTTCCGAGTCCCTGGCGTTCATTTGGCAGCCGAAGGTCACCACGCAATACTTGGGAAAGGTTCCGAAAGAAGTCTTATACTCTTCAAAACGATTTTTCAGAAGCTTTTTTGTCTCTTTGATAAAATAGTACTGCCTTTCAGGCTCAGCTGAGGGAGCCATTTCCTTTATGTTTTTGTATCCTGTATTATTTTCGTTCATAAGCTGTGTTATTAAATCCCTTCGGATAATTTTGTCAAAAAAATATTATACATTATTTTTTTTGCAATTCCAAATATTTTTGCCGGAGCAGGTGTACAAATATTAAAGGCCACTCACCGTATTTTTCGGCAAATGGCCTTTTGATAAACGATTTATAAGCTTTATATAAACCTTACTGAAGCTTCTTTCCTGTGATCATCTCATAGCACTGCATATACTTCTCGATCACTTTTTTAACCACATCGTCGGGAAGTGTCCAATTGCTGTCAGGATTTGCCTTGAGCCAGTCCCTTGCGTACTGTTTGTCAAAGGAAGGCTGACTGTGTCCCGGCTCATATATGTCCGCAGCCCAGAAACGTGAGCTGTCAGGTGTCAGCATCTCATCTCCGAGAACTATATTTCCGTTCTCATCAAGCCCGAATTCAAACTTGGTGTCTGCAATTATGATCCCGCGGCTTCTTGCGTAATCGGCACACTTTTTGTAAAGCGCTATAGTATAGTCGCGAAGCTTGGAGGCGTACTCTTCACCTTTTCCGGGATAATACTTCTCAAGATGGGCTATGCTCTGCTCATAAGATATATTCTCGTCATGCTCTCCCAGCTCAGCCTTTGTGGAGGGTGTATATATAGGCTCAGGAAGCTTGTCCGACTCCTTGAGTCCCTCAGGAAGCTTTATTCCGCAGACTGTACCGTCTTTCTGATAGCTTGCCCATCCGCTTCCTGTTATATATCCTCTGACTATGCACTCAACAGGAAGCATATTGAGCTTCTTGCACATCATGCTCTTTCCCTCAAATTCCGGTGTTCTGAAGAACTCGGGCATGTCATTTACATCGGTGGATATCATATGATTGGGCAGTATTTCTCGGGTCATATCAAACCAAAACTCAGACATCTTGGTAAGAACTGTTCCTTTTTTCGTAACCACATTATTGAGGATCACATCAAAGCAGCTGATGCGGTCTGTCGCCACCATTATGAGGCTGTCACCATTGTCATAGATCTCGCGAACTTTTCCTTCTTTTACAGGTTTCATAATATGCTCCCTTTTAAATTTACTATTTTTACGGATGCCATCCGAAATATCCAACACATATTTTTCCACAGTTTGACTCAATAATCAATAGGGAAAAGTAAAAAACAGATGTTTTTTCATCCGGAAAATTATATTTTCTTGGGAAAATATAAAAGATTTTTATAATGCCGGACAGAATAAACCCGGAATAGGATAATTTTTATATAAATGTATGTTAATATTCTTTAAATATAAAAAGGAGAGATAAAGTATGCAAAAGCTTCCGGAAAACTTTGAGACCTATGATGAGGCAAGGCAAAAAGGCTTTTTGAGACTTAAAGGACTTAAGGACAGCGGACAGCGGGTGGTAGGCCTTTTCTGTTCCTATGTACCGACAGAACTCATTTATGCCGCAGATGCCATCCCTGTCAGCCTCTGTGCCAACTCTGAGGAACCTATAGCCGCAGGGGAAACCCAGCTTCCCGCCAATCTTTGCCCTCTCATAAAAGCAAGCTATGGATTTGCCCTTACAGATACCTGCCCCTACTTCTACTTCTCTGATTTTGTAGTGGGTGAGACCACCTGCGACGGCAAAAAGAAAATGTTTGAACTTTTAAATGATATAAAAGAAACCTTCGTAATGTATCTTCCCAATGGAAGAGAACCGAGGGAAGCTGCCATAAATGCTTGGAGAAATGAGATCATAAGATTTAAAGAAAAGCTGGAGGATTTTTACCATATCACAATAAGTGAAAAAAAAATCAGGGAGGCCATAAGGCTTAAAAACAGGGAGAGGGAGGCTTTTCAGGATTTTTTGGAGCTGGGAATGCTTATGCCCCCTGCTCTCAGCGGTTATGAGCTGGGTACAAAGGCGGATGCCTCTTCATTTACCTTTAAAATTGAAGAAAGGATATCCGACTTCAAAAAAAGGACTGAGGAGGCACTTGAGTATTGGAATAAGGAGCGAAAGGGTAAAAGCAGTGACCGCCCCAGGATCATGGTTACAGGCTGTCCCAACAGAGGCGTCAGAGATAAACTCTTAAAGACCATAGAGGAGCTTGGAGGGGACATAGTAATTATAGATACCTGCGGAGGGCTGAGAAATCAGCTGCAAAAGGTCAGGGAGGAGGGAGACGTGTATACTGCTCTTGCGGAAAAATATTTGGACGTCACCTGCTCCGTAATGTCCCCTAATCAGCCCAGATTTGATATGATGGGGAAATTTATTGATGACTTCCATATAGACGCTGTTGTGGAGATCATTCTCCAGGCCTGCCATACCTTTAATGTGGAGTCTTACAATGTAAAACGCTATGTAACGGAGGAGAAGGGACTCCCCTATCTCTGCCTTGAGTCGGACTACTCTCAGGCTGATAAGGGACAGTTTATCACAAGGATAGAGGCCTTCCTTGAGATGTTGTCATAAAAAGTTAAGATAAGACCGAAAGCCGGCGGAAAAAGATCTGAACAGATCCTTACCTGCCGGCTCTCATATTTTTAAGCTTTATTCTGTGCTGACTTCACTCTTTTAATTGATTATAAGAGCTGATTAATGATTTTTATTCGTAGAATTTTAATATACTCTGGGTACCTTCTTCTCCCATGCCTGACCCTTCGAGGCGCCTGCATATGTCAAGCACGTTTTCAAGTATGGGCAGCTTTAAACCGTTTCTTATTGCTTCTTCATCGGCAAGCCCCATATCCTTTACAAAATGCTTCATCATAAAACCGGGCGCAAAATCTCCGTCCATTCCTTTTTTAGCAACATTTGTCAGCTGGAAGCTTCCGGCTGCTCCTGTCGAAATTGCCGAGACTACAGCTTCCGCGTCAAGGCCTGCGGCTTTTGCATAGCTTATGGCCTCAGCCGCCCCTGAAAGAGCCCCTGCTATAGCTATCTGATTGCACATCTTTGTGTGCTGGCCAGTGCCTGCTTTTCCTGTATAGACTACAGTTTTTCCCATTGCCTCAAACAAGGGCAGGGCTCTCTCAAAAGCCTCCTTGTCGCCTCCGGCAAGTATAGTCAATGTTCCCGCCTTTGCTCCTGTATCGCCGCCTGTGACGGGAGCATCTATTGCCGAAAGCCCTTTTTCCTTAGCTTCGTTGTAGAGGCGGACCGCCAGATAAGGGGATGAGGTGGTCATGTCAATAATAAGCGCACCTTTCTTTGCAGAGTTTATGATGCCTTCATTTCCCAGCCATACCTCCTCCACGTCCTTGGGATAGCCTATTATGCTTATCACCGCATCTGCGTCCTGAACACAGTCGCGGACAGATTCCGCCATAACCGCACCCTTTTTCACTATTGCCTCGGCCTTCTCTCTTGTTCTGTTGAAAACCTTTACCTCATAGCCATGCTCTATAAGATGCACTGCCATATGGCTTCCCATTATACCTGTACCTATGAACCCCAGTTTTTTGATTTGCATTTTATTACTTTCTCCCTTCTTTAAGACTTTTGTTTTCCCTTTGCAATGATGAGACTATACCCATTCCTGTCCTCATAAACTCTCCCGGACTGACTCCCAAGTATTTTTTAAACACAGAGCTGAAATGCTTATATTCATTAAAGCCTACCGCATCAGATACTTCGTATATACGCATCTTCCCCTCGGAAAGGAGCTTTAACGCAGATTTTATCCTGTATTGATTAAGTATATCCACAAAGGTGGTATCCAAGTTCTGTTTTAATCTTCTGCTTAAGAAGCTTGGGCTCACTTTAAGCTCCTCAGCCACATCTCTTATACTGAGCTCATCAGAGTAATTTTCCTTTATAATTTTATAGACCATATTTACATATGTATCTTCACTGCTCTCTGCTGTCTTAATTATCTTCCAGTCCGAGTCGGCACTGAGTACTTTGTCTCCGGCAAACTCTTCTATTTTTTTCATCTCATCCTTTTCGGATATTCTTTCCCTAATTTTATCTATAGTGCCTTTAAGTTCATCCTCATCCACAGGCTTTAAGAGGTAGTCCGTCACGCCGATGTGAATGGCCTCCTTCGCAAGATCAAATTCAGAGTAGCTTGTAAGCACTATACTGTAAAAAGAGTCTTTTTGAAGAGCTTTTTCTATCATCTCAAGGCCCGAGAGTTTTGGCATACGTATATCCGCAAGGACTATGTCAGGCTTTTTCTCGGAAATAAGCTTGAGACCCTCTTCACCGTCAGCCGCCACCGCTGTCACGACACAGCCCATTCCTGTCCAATCTATGGCAAGCTCCAGTCCTCTTCTTATTATGGCCTCATCTTCAACTATCAAAACCTTAAGCAATACTAAAAAACCTCCTGCCCGCTGTTGTAAGCAGCTTTAATATAGTTTTTACGTGGAACAGTCAGTATTACCGATGTGCCTTTCCCCTTAAGGCTTACTATGTCAGCTCCGTAATCATCTCCGTATATAAGAGATATTCTTTTGTGAACATTGTAAAGGCCTATGTGTTCGGAGTGATTGTGCCTGTGTGACATATTCTCTTTAAGTTCGGATAAAAGTGTCTCATCTATACCACATCCGTCGTCGGAAATATTGATATATACCCTGTCTCGCAGGCTGTAGACTTTTATGCTTATGTTAAGTATGCTGCCATCCTTCTGACCGTACTTTATTGCATTCTCAACCACAGGCTGCAATATCATCCTGGGCACTTCATTTGACAGGAGCTCCTCATCCGTCTCCATCGTATATCTGATTTTGTCTGAAAATCGGAAAAGCATTATATTGAGATATTTTTCCGCAAATTCAATCTCCTCACGAAGAGACGACTTCTGTTCGTCCCTGCTTATGCTGTACCGAAGGAGCCTTGAGAGATCGACTATCATCTTCTCCGAAGCCTTGGGATCCAATTTTATCATATACCTTATGGATTCAAGGGTGTTAAAAAGAAAATGGGGATTAAACTGTGTTTCCAGCACCTGTACCGCAGCCAGTGTATTTTCTCTTGCAAGATACTCATGTCTTTTTATGAGATGTCTGATACTCCCAAGCATGACATTAAAGGAGTTTCCCATCATCTCAAACTCATCTCCCGAGTTTATATCAAGCTTCACATCCAAATTACCTTTTTCCACCTCAGATAGGGCTGACGTAAGTTCATACATGATATCAGTTTTCTTTTTTGCTATTCTGCCCGCACTTATGTATATTGAGTAGCACATGAGAAGGGCTATAAATATAGCTGTAGCCGAAGATATAAGGATGAGAAAGATGTAAGTATTGCAGGATGCCACGGCATAGACCTTTATATCTCCTTCATAGAGTGAAAAGCTCTCCGTATAAAAGCTTCGCCCTCCTATCTTAAAGAAGCCCCCCTCTCTCTTTACCTGATTATAAAGTTTTCCCCTCTCGTCGGAAAAGCTCTCGTTATTTTCCAAAAATACTCTGTCAAATCTGTTAGTCACTATAAGAGATATATCCCTTGCCGTATCAGTCTTAAATCTGTCTGCAGGCAAAGAAAAGCCACAGTAGCCTGTAATATCCTTACCGTCAGATATCTCCTTAAAGATTATACACGAATAGGGAGTTCCGCTGTCAAGCCGCCAATTGTCATACATAAATACGGCCTTATCCCAGAATTCAGGATTTGATCTCTGAGCGCTGAGATAATTCAGTATGTAGTCTCTCTCGGCGTCGTCACTGTTGGTTGAAAAAATGAACTCAAGCTCAGGGCCGAAAAGCCAAAAGGACCCTCTTATATCCTGCCTGTTGAGAAAACGGTAGATCTCCGATATTCCGGATACTCTGTATCCTGTATCAAACACAAATCTGTCCACCGACAGCATATCAGATATATCCGATGCTTTTCTGCTGTATATGGAAATATTTCTCTCTATCTCCTGAGAAAAGCTCTTTCCTGTTTCATTACACCTTCTTACTATAAGATTCAAGCTTATAAAGCCTACTGCCGCTATAAGCAATATTATTGAGAGCAGGCAGGGAAGCACAGCATGGCTTATAAGGCTCTTTCTCAGTTCATCTTTAAAGCTCTTATGTTTTTTCATATTTATGTTATACCACACAGTTTTAGTGCTGTCACAGAAAAAGAGAGCGGTTTTCAGGCTTTTAAAAATAAGTATTTCGCCGAGACGACCGCTCTCAAATAAAGTACACTTCAGCTTTTTTAAGTTTTAAATATCTGTTGCTACATAGTGACATCCTTGCTGCCTGATACCTTAAAGAAGATAAGCAGGGATACTACAGTCGTTGCAGTCAATATCGTGGCAAGGGCAGCCGCAGTGCCGTAGCTTGCCCTTATGACCTCATTATATATGGCCACGGACATAGTTCTTGTGTTGGCTGTGTAGAGCATTACTGAGGAGCTCAACTCATTGATGAGTGTTATCCAGCTGAGTATGGCACCTGACAGTACTCCCGGCAGCATCATTTTTGCTGTGACCTTTACAAAGGCGTTTGCCGGAGGATCACCCAAGCTTATTGCAGCTTCTTCCATGCTGGGACTTATCTGGTACAGTATGGCCGAGCTTGATCTCAAGGTATAGGCCATTCTTCTGATCACCAGTGAGATTATCATTATGACGGCTGTTCCCGCCAGCATTACAGGAGGCTTGTTGAAGGCTATCATAAGTGTAATACCGAGCACGGAGCCGGGAACTATGTAGGGGAACATGGCAATAGTATCAATAAGATTTGTTATACGGCTCTTTCTTCTCACTGACAGATAAGCTATAAGCATACCCAATACAATGATGGCAAGTATTGCTATAAAGCAGTAGAGATAGGTATTTTTAATTGAGGATACAGCTGTCTCTAATATCTTTCTGTAGCTTTCCAAGGAATATCCCTCCACGAAAACCTGCATTTTTGTGGCCTTGAAGGAGGTATAGATGACCATACACTGAGGTATTATGGAGAGGGCTGCCAAAAGGTAAATATAAAGGTGGATGAGTATACCCTTTATACCTTCAGCCTTCTTGGGTTGTATGGGTCTTATGGAGCTCATGGCGAAGGACTTTGTATTTACATACCATTTCTGAAGAAGAAAGATAACAGTGGTTACAGTTACCATTATGGTAGCCATGCAGGCTGCAAAATTCGCAGAGCCTCCGGTCTCTCCCACAAACTCCGAATATACGAGGGTTGGCATTACGCGGTAGCCCTCACCTATAAGAGCCGGGGTACCGAAGTCTGCCATACAGTTCATAAACACCAGAAGTGCAGCTGCCACAAGGGTCGGGGTCACAAGAGGCATAATGACGGTAAATACCTTTTTAAGGCCTCCGCATCCCAGGCTTTCCGCCGCCTCAGACAGGGCGACATCTATCTTTTTGAGGGCTCCTGAGACATACATGTATATAAAAGGATATAGTTTCAAGGTAAATACCAGAAGCATTCCTCCGAAGCCGTAGATGGAAGGCATGTCTATGCCCATGCTGCTGAAAAACTTAGTTACACTTCCGCTTCTTCCGAGAAGCAGTATCCAAGAATAGGCTCCTATAAAGTTGGGGCTCATCATGGAAATGATAAAAAGTATCTCCAATATTCCTCTTCCTTTTATCTTATAAAAGGACATAAAGTAAGCCAGAGGAACACCTATAACTATAGCCAAGGCCGTAACAGAGAAGGTAAGCTTAAAAGAATTTAAAAGAGCCTCGGTATAATATTTTTTGGAGAAAAATTTTACATAGTTTGAAAGAGACCATACGGATATGTCAACGCCATCCACCCTTGATGTCTCCTGAAATCCGCTCAAAAAAAGGTTTAAAAGGGGATAAATAAGGCAGATTACAAAGAGGGCGATTATTATAAGCGTTACTATGCTCCAAAAGTCCCATTTGATCTTTTTCCTACTCATATCTCTTCACATCCTTTATAAGACTCTTTTCCATGTCTTTCGTAAATACATTTATCTTGTTCGGATTGGGGCGCAGGCTTATCTTCTCTCCGGCCTCCAAGATCCTGTCTACATGTCCAAGATCCTGAGAAAATTCTATACCCGGCTGATCAGGGATCACCATGTTATCATCAAATTTCAGGAAATAATTTGTATATTTACCCAAAAAGGTCCGGTCTGTTATCTCACACTTAAGTCCCTCAGAGCCAAGTGAGAACTCCTCCGGTCTTACAGACACGACTACTTCCTCTCCGTCCGCTGCCTCATCAGAAAGATTGGGCATATCTACTGTATATCCGTCTCTAAACACAACCTTCTTTACCCCTGACTCAAGCCTTACATTCGCATAAAACAGATTCGAGTGGCCTATAAATGTGGAGACGAAAGCGTTGTACGGACGAGCGTATATATCCTGAGGAGTTCCTATTTGCTGGATCACTCCCAGCTTCATAACAGCTATCCTGTCCGAGATCGCAAGGGCTTCCTCCTGATCGTGAGTCACATATACTGTAGTTATACCAACCTGCTTCTGCACGTCCCTTATGGCACTTCTCATCTCTATTCTGAGCTTTGCATCAAGGTTTGACAGGGGCTCATCCATCAGAAGTACCTGAGGGTGTATTACTATGGCTCTGGCTAAAGCTACTCTTTGCTGCTGGCCGCCTGACAGGCGCTCCGGCAGTCTGTCCTGATATTCATCTATCTTTACCACCTTAAGAATGTCATCCACCTTCTCCTTCATCTCATTCTTTGGTGTTTTTCTTATTTTAAGTCCGTACTCCACATTCTGCCTTACGGTAAGATGAGGGAATATGGCATAGCTCTGGAAGACCATTCCTATATTCCTTTTCTGGGCAGGGATATCATTTATCACCGTGTCGTCAAATTTTATGGTTCCTCCCTCTATACTGTTAAACCCGGCTATCATCCTTAAAAGTGTAGTCTTTCCGCATCCTGAAGGGCCCAGGAGAGTAAAAAACTCGCCGTTTTTTATGTGGACCGACAGATCCGGGATAATGGTCATATCTCCGTATTTTTTTACAACATTATCAATTCCGATAGATACACTCATGTTAACCTCCGCTTATAAAAAGAGCCGTGCCGAAAGCTGTATTTCAGCATGGCTCTTAATTTATTTCCGAATACTCACTCAGAATAATTAATCTTATATCCTACGTTAAAAACCTATTCTGTAAAAATGTCCTTGAAGTGATCAAGCCACTCTGTTTTATGCTCAGCTGAGAAGGTCTCATCGTCAGTGATCACATTTATGGATTCCATGGCAGCCATTGCGTCTCCTGCGGGAACATCCTTTCTTATAGTCCTTCTGTACTGAGTATTGTTCATATATTCCTGTACATCCTTGCTGGTGAGCCAGTCAACAAACTTCTGAGCATTCTCTTCATTGGGGCAATCTTTGATTATATATACGCCGTCTCCTCTGAATATAACTCCCTCTTCCATGTAAACAGTCTTTACAGGAGCCCCGGCACCCACATACTGGGCTGAGCCCTGCTCAAAGGTTAGTCCGACTGTGTACTCTCCGTCAGCTACGCCCTTATATACTGCTGATGAACCTCCGAGGAGCTTTCCGTCAAGCTGTTCACAGAATTTCTGCACATAGTCCCAACCGTCATCGGGATTTCCATTGCCCATGGCATAGAGCATATTTACAAGATGCTCAAAGCTTGATGATGAGGCTGCAGGATCGGCAAACGCAATTTTGCCTTTAAGCTCTGGATTTAAGAGATCCTCATATCCGTTTATCTCTATATCTCCTATCAGGTCTGTGTTGACCATTATTACTGAAGGCACTGTGTCAAATCTTGTAAGGTTTCCCTCTGTATTCTTGTACTCGTCGTAGAAGGCATCCTCGTTAGCGCAGGTATAGTCAGCGAAATACTCGCCTGAGTCCTTCACCGTGCCTATGGTTCCTGACCAAAGAATGTCAGCCTGAGGGCTTCCAGCCTCTGTCTGTATCCTCTTTAAGGCATCTCCTGTTCCCATTGCAAGGCACTCGGCCTCGATACCTGTCTCCTCCTCAAACTTTGAGAGCATGGAATCGATCATGGACTCGGTAAGAGGGCTGTAGATAATCACCTTGTTGCTTCCCTCCTCGGCTGCAGCTGCATCTTTCTGATCGGCAGCCGCCTCGGATTCACTTCCTGTTTGTCCTCCGCAGGCTGCAAGACTGAGGGCCATAGCAGAAACACATAAAACTGAAAGCAATTTCTTTCTCATAATATCCTTCCTCCCATTCTTTTTTACGTTACTTTTTATTGCTGATTGAATTATAGCTTATTTGCGGGAAGGATAATATCCGGAAAAAAGTATAATTATCCAAAATTCTGAACCTTAAATCAAAATTATAGTATATTTTGCATATGAGAATTCTTTCTTTATGATGTTTTATCGATCAGAATCAGCTGTTTTTCACAAATACTATGGCTTTAAAACAAAAAAAAGACAGCTTATTTCAAGCTGTCCTCTTCCTCTATATCCTGTTTTGTCATCTGGCCTAATTTCTTCCTGAGACATTTCGCCGTGCATGTGGAGGCAAGTCCTCCGACTGTCCCTGATTTAAGTTCAGGAGGCAGGCGCCTCTCCACATCAAGCAGTGCGTCCATAACCTCGTCGGGTGGAATATAACTCCTTATTCCCGCAACCGCCATATCCGCCGATATGAAGGCATTGGCAACACCGACAGCGTTTCTCTTTATGCATGGGACCTCTATAGGTCCTGCTATAGGGTCACATACAAGGCCCAAAAGGTTTTTAAGACAAAGAGCCATTGCGTGAGCAGGTATCTTACAGTCATCTGTAAAAAGAGAAGCTATTGCCGCCGCTGTAATTGCTGAGGAGACCCCGACCTCCGCCTGGCATCCGCCTACGGAACCTGAGAAAGATATACCCCTCTTGTCCATAATAACCCCAATAAGAGCACTCACAAAAAGAGCCGACTCTATCTCTTCATCAGAAAACCCGAATTTCTCTTTAAGTGCATACATGCTTCCGGGAACTATACCTGATGATCCTGCTGTGGGAGCTGCCACAATGCACCCCATTGATCCGTTATATTCCATAACTCCTATGGCGTCAGCTGTCGCCACAGGGATAATACCTCCTGAAATGCTTCCTTTTTCGGAAATATATGTCCTGAGCTTTTTTCCGTCCCGACCGCCTGTAAGGTCATAGAGAAGTTTATTCTCACCTCTGCCCTTCTCCACAGACTCCTTCATGCAACACCAATGTCTGTGCATCTGCGAAATTATCTCTTCCCTGCTGCGGCCGGAGCGCTGCATCTCATATCTCAGAGACAGTTCCGAAAGACTTATGCACTCAAGCTCAGCCTCATGGCAGGCTTCCCTGAGAGAGCCGTACTCCTTTGCTCCATCCTTTGTCGCCCCGTAACAGAGCACAGGCTTAACAAGACTAAGCTTTAAGCTACCCTCGGACTTTTCAAAATAAGATATGATTTTCTCGGGGATCGCTTCCTCTGAGCTGAGTGCCGTGATACTGCAGCCCTTAGGGCTCAGTCCTGATTGTATCTTGATTTTACCAAGCTCTGCATCAGTAAAAAGCTTTTTTATATCAGCTTCATGCAGACTCCAAACTATAAAATGAAAAGCGTCGGGCTTAAGCTTCATGGGAACTTCATCCACACAAAGTATTTCTATACTGCCGCCTCCTATGGAGGTCCCTGTTACAGAAAAGATCTTCCCATCCTCGGTGGTAAGTCTTATCTCTGCAGTATTTTCAGGATATACTCCCTGTTCAAAAAAATCCACAGAGGTTTCTATACCCTGCTCATGTATTATGGAAATGGCATCCTTAAGCCCGGGAGAGTCCTCAGACATCCCCACCGTTCCTCCGAAAAGCCCCGCATCAGACCTGTGCCCCGAATATATAGACCTCATTTTAGGGCTTAGCCTAAGACCTATATGCTTAGGCTTTTCCTGTATTATGCGGTTTGCCATCATGCCTATTCTGACCATCCCGGCCGTGTGAGAGCTGGATGGCCCTGTCATCACCGGCCCGATGATCTCAAAAATGCTCATTCCCATTTTTACCTCCTTCGATGAAGGCTTTTATCCCACCTCCACCTTACTGTTGAATTTATCAAGAAGGAGCGCAATGATTATACCTGCCACAATACATACTGTGTTTACAATGCACTGATCTGCTGTCTTAAAATCAGAGACAGGGATGATCATGATCGTGGCGGCGATCACAACTCCTATTATCCCGTGAAAAGCTATGGAGTAATGATGCTCAAAAAGCGAATTCACAGTCCTGGCAAGGCAAATTACTGTCACAACCGCCCCTATGCCTCCGGGTATAAGTACTGAGAGGTCAAAATGACCTATACCGTCCACAAAGGGGGTGTAGAGTCCAAGGGGCATCAGCAGCGTCGAAAAGCTCATTCCCGGAGCGATTACGCTGAGAGCAAGGCAGAACCCGCAAAAGAGATACCATGCAAAATTGGGTTCTATGACTATGGAGGTCATGCCAAGCCCTATCAAAAGAGCAAATATCGCAAGCATGCATAATATGAGAGAGACAAATGATGCCCTGCTGCGTCCCTGCTCTCCTGCCTCCCTGAAGAGAGAAGGCAGCATTCCTGTTATCAAACCTATAAAAAAGCATACTGAAGGAGCCGGATACTTCTCAAGGAAAAAGGACAATATATTTGCAACTCCAAGAAAGCCTATCCCGCCTCCTATAAAGGCGGGCAAAAGCATGGGAAGATGTGTGCGCCATTTTTTGAAGGGATCTGAAAGAAGCTCCATCACAGGCTTATATATCCCGAATACCACACTGAGCACTCCTCCGGATATTCCGGGAAGCACAGCTCCCAGCCCTATTATGGCTCCCTGAACAACTCTTAACGCTATTTGAAAGACTGACATTTTCATTCTTTTACCTCTTCGATACTTACTGATTAGAAGCTGCAGCAATTATCTGCAGACCGGTAAATAATAACCTTTTAACAATGTAAATGTCAACCTTATAAGTTCCTTTATTCCCTCATTACAGCTTCAGCCTCAGCATTCATAAGATCAAGGCTCCTCTTCTGCTGATCATTAACAGTTTTAAGCCTGAAGCTGTAGGATGAAAGCGTCTCCCTTAGACTTTTCTCCATTTTTTCACAGGCCCAAGGTGAGGGTGAGCCCTCGCTCTTTTTGAGCATTACAGAATTCTTCACATCCTTGAACTTTTCAAATTCGCTCTCAGTGATATTTAACTCCCTGTCGCATACCTTTCGGCTTATGCGGAGTATATCCTCAAGCTCAGGCTCAGCTTTTTTCCTCTTCCTGCACTCCTCAACAGCTAAAGCAAGTATATTGTGGATTATGCGTAAAGGTATATTTTCTCTTTTTTCTATGGCCTCGGATATATCCGTTAGTATCGAATTGTTTAATGTCGCATCCGTCTCCATTTTACTGTAGTTAAAACGAATGCCCGGTATCATGTCTGTGGCAAGATCAAGGATGCTTATCATCTGCTCCATCTGTGAATAAAAAGGAGGCATGCACTCAAACAGATCTCTTGAGTGAGAAAAGCCTGTGCCCTTTAGGACCATAACTATATCGATGTAGAGGGCACTCAAGTGAGCTGTTCTGCTTCTTATATGTTCCGCAGACAGGGGATTCTTTTTTTGAGGCATAATCGTGCTGCAGCAGGAGGTGGAGTCGGAGAACCTGACGTATGACACCTCATCCATTGACCATAAAAGAAGATCCTGATTAAGCCTCCCTATCGTTGAGCCCAGTCCTGAAAAGCAGGCTCCTATCTCAGGAATAAAATCCCTTGAGCTCACTGCATCTAGAGCATTTGTGATTATTCCGTCAAAGCCCAGAAGCTTTGCAGTGTATCTTCTGTCAATATTGTAGGAGGTTCCCGCAAGGGCACAGGCTCCCAGCGGGGAGAGATTGAGGCGTTTAAAAGCGTCCAGGAGCCTTTCCATGTCCCTCTCAAGGGCCTCGGCTCCGGCCAGGAACCAATATTCAAGTGTTATAGGCTGTCCCGGTCTCTGGTGGGTGTAGCCTGTCATGATGTAGCCCCTGTTGGACTCCGCCTTATCGAGGAATATGCTTATCAGCTTTTCAAGCTTTTTTAGTACTGTAATGAGGCCGTCTCTTATGCTCATCCTTATCATAGTCGGAGTCATATCATTTCTGCTTCTTCCGATAAGCGCCTTACTTGTCAGCTCCATCCCCAAATTGGAGGTGAGAAGCTGCTCAAGATTCAAAAAGCAATCCTCATTTAGAGGGTTGGTGCCTATTATATCAGAGTGCTTGTCTCTGAGGGAAAGGAGAAACCTGAGAATCTTCTTTGCATCAGAGGCTTTTATCAATTTCTGTCTTTTAAGCATTAAAATGTGGGCCGCGAAGGTGCGAAGAATGTTTGTGTAAGAGTATTTGAGGTCCTGCTTTATAAATGGGGTATAGATGTACTTGCATACAGTATCCGAGGGCTGTGCGTTGAAGCTGCTCCTTGAGTAGGTGGCCTTTACCACGTAAGTTCCCGAGCCCTGCTTTCGCTTAAGAAGCCCCGCCTCTATCATTCCGTCCACAGCCTTTCTCACGGTAGTTCTGGAAACATTGAAATACCGTGACAATTCCTCCTCAGTGGGCAGGCGTGAACCCAGAGACCACTGTCCCTGCTCTATCTTCTCTCTGATTGAATTTTCCACCTGCTTATATAAAGCAATACCACTCTCATCATTTGAATAAAGGATCAATATTATCACCTCCCGAATGATGCCTTTGACCTCAAAAAAGCAATTAACAAAAAGCTTCCCTATACACGGAATACTATCATATGGAACATATTCCTTTCAATAATATAGGACTCTGCTGTCGAGATTTGTATTTAAATTGATATGAATCTATCCTTTGCAGGCATTAATTAAAAAAAGTTGTAAATAAAGCCGTAAAAATACGAAATGGCTTGTTTCGGTCAATTTTCGTGAAAATTTTGTCACTTTGCGGAACCAATATTCAGAGACAATGTTTATGTTGAAAAACAATTTTTATCGCGATAGAATTTGTACAAAGTTAACAACAGGTTACTGACTTTACAGATAAAACCAGACAATATGTATATGCTGCTGCCTCGGTCCACAGAAATCGGCGGCCGCTGTGAGCTGAGGAAGGCATAAAAATATAATAAGGAGAAATGAGTATGTATAGCGTAATTATACCGGTTGGCTTGTTGTTTATCCTCATAATGGTAAAGAAGATACCTTATGTAGGCGGGAAAGTACCCTATGCCCTTATTATTGCCGCTGTTGTGACACTAATATGCGGTCACATATACAATCCCATTGACTGGGCAAAGGCATGGATAAGCGGTCTTGATAGGCTTTCCTGGGTAATGGCTCTCGCCTTGGTAGGAAGCTATTACGGCGAAACCCAAGGTGTTATAGGAACTCTGGACACGGTCGTGGACCTGTTCCGCTCCCTCTTTGGCAAATCCTCCCGCGGAATGATATGTGCTGTAATAATAGCCATTGCTGTCGGTGGTGAGGCCTTCGGTGACTGTAACGGCGCTGCTGCTGTTATCGGACTTCTTGTCATCCCGGCCCTTGCAGGACTCGGAATGTCAGGAGAAAAGGTGGCTGCGACCATCGCCCTCGGCTGTATGATGGGAAGTATACTTCCTCCCATCTCCCAGGCGGTAATGCTCTCCACCTCAATACTTAACCTTCCTCAGGAGGTCGTTGATGAGACCATCAACATCACATTTATAACGGCAGGAATAATAATGTTAATAAGCATGCTCTATGCCATGTTTTTCTTTGTAAAGAAAAATGAGCCTCTGCCTGCCGAGCTCATACCCGAAGACGGACCAATCACTATACTCAGAAAGGGCTTCGGAAGTCTCCTGCCCCTCATACTTGTTGTAATACTTATAATACTCAACTCTATCTTCGGGCTCAATGTTATGGCCACTATCTTAGGTCCTGTATACGACGTGCTGAGCAATGTGGTGGTTGTAAAGGGACTTACCAACAGTATCGTAATGATACTTATTGCCGCCACCCTCATAACCTTCATATTTAAGAGCGTCAGACAGAACTCTGCGGAGATACTCAAAAACGGATTCAGAAATGTAATACCCAGCTTAAGTATTCAGGCAAGTGCCGCTTTCTTTGTAGGAGCAATACTGGCAGGCGGACAGATTGACGTCATCCTTCACGCCATGGAGGGACTAAGCGATCATCTTGTAAAGATAGGAGGAGGAACCTCCCTTGTTCTCGTAGGAATGCTGACGGGTTCTCAGACCAGCGCCCAGAACGTTATATTTACCTTTTTCGGTCCGCTTCTTATGAGCATGGGTGTTTCAGGAGCTCATACCGCCATAGTCGGCTCTCACCTTGCCAGCGCAGGCCAGATGATGCCCCCTGCAAACTTTACTGCAATGATATGTGCTTCTCTTGTAAGCAGTAAGCTGGAGATAAAGGTAGATCCCATAAAGACTATGATGTATCTTCTGCCCATAGCAGCTATGCTTGCTTTCATAGGTTTCCTGTTTATGTTCATCTGATCTTAAAGGAGTATGTTATGTCGATCAAATACAGATGTATATCAAATAATCCCCTTTTCAGGGAAAAGTCTTTTCCCGGCCTTGAGTATCACGAGACTGATATATTAAGCCTTTTCCGGCTTATAAGCTCAGAGGTGGCTTCCGGCTCAAAGCTTCTGTCTCATCCTCTTACAGGAAGTATCAGGCCTGATATAACTCCCTACAAGACTGTTCTTATTTCCTGTGAGAAAGGCGAACCTGACTGCACATCAGTTCTGCTCATGGAAAAGGCCATAAGATATACGGAAGATCTGTATAAATTAAGGGAGGTGCCCCTCTATGAAAGATGGGGGGAGGCGGCGAAAGCCGATTTTCAAATGATCGACTACTCCATAATAAAGCAGGCCCTTGAGGTAAGCGCATAGCAGAACCGATTGATTTTATCAGCAAGGAGGAAAAAATGAAACTGACATTAAATAAATTTCATGTAAAAGACATTCAGTTTGCAGAGAAAAGCAGCTTTGAGGGAGGAGTATTGTATATTGACAAGGCAGAGCTTGCAGAGTATCTTCTCAAGGACTCAAACATAAGCTCTGTGGACTTTGACATAGCTCGTCCCGGAGAGTCAACAAGAATAATCCCCATAAAAGACGTTATTCAGCCCAGGTACAAAAAAAGCGGTACAGGCCAAATATTCCCGGGCTTCGTCGGAGATGTGGAGACAGTAGGTAATGGAGAGACCAATGTATTGGAGGACTGCTGCGTTGCAACTTCGGGAAAGATAGTAGCCTTCCAGGAGGGCATCATAGACATGTCAGGCCCCGGAGCGGAGTTTAACAGCTTCTCAAAAATGAACATACTGGTTCCTCTCATTCAGCCCATAGAGGGTCTTGATAAGCATACTCATGAGGCAACCGTAAGGATAGCCGGTCTTAAAACTGCCGCCTACATGGCAAAGCAGACCTTGGAGCTGGAGCCTGAAGAAACTCAGAGCTTCGAGCATGAGACCATACTTGAGATGGGAGTAAAGTATCCCGATCTTCCCAAGGTAATATATGTGGATATGGTGCAGTGTCAGGGTCTTATGCACGACACCTATGTTTACGGTCTCAATGTAAAGGGAATACTCTCCACACTAATAAGCCCTCTGGAGGTGTTTGACGGCGCCATAGTAAGCGGAAACTGTGCGGCGCCCGGACATAAAAATGCTACCATACACCATGAGAACAATCCTATCATACTTGATCTTTTAAAGCATCACGGCAAGGATATATGCTTTGTGGGAGTTTTACTCAGCAATGAAAGCGCTATGCTAAAGGAGAAAATGAGAGCTGCCTACTACACCTCAAACCTTTCCCGCATAATAGGTGTTGACGGTATAATAGCCAGCGAGGAGGGAGGAGGAAATCCGGAGACCGATCTCATGCTCAACTGTAAATTCCATGAGCAGAAGGGAATAAAGACAGTTCTTGTAACAGATGAGTACTGTGGAAGAGACGGAGCATCCCAGGGACTTGCGGATGTCACCCCTGAAGCTGACGCTGTAGTCACAAACGGAAACGGAAATCAGTTCGTTGTATTGCCTAAGATGGACAAGATAATAGGTGATATTGAGGCTGCAAGAGTCATCACCGGAGGAAATGCCAACAGTATAGGCGATGACGGGACTCTGTCTGTTGAGATCGCTGCCATCATGGGCTCTTGCTGTGAGATGGGCTATGAGCACATGACAACACGACTTCGCTAAGTGGAAAGGTGGATATTATGAAAAGGATAGTTCATTATATAAATCAGTTTTACGGTCAGATAGGCGGCGAAGAAGCTGCCGATCTGAAGCCCTTGAAAAAGGAAGGCCCTGTAGGCCCGGGAGCAGCCCTCAATGCCGCCCTCTCCGGCGAGGCCGAGATCGTTTCAACTGTCATATGCGGAGACAATTACTTCGCGGATAACGGTGATGAGGCCTTGGAGACTATACTGGCAATGATAGAGGAAGAAAAGCCTGATATGTTCATAGCAGGCCCGGGATTTAACGCCGGACGCTACGGCCTTGCCTGTGGAACCATATGCGATGCGGTAAAGACAAAGCTTTCCATACCCGTATTGACAGCCCTCTACCCCGAGAATCCGGGAGCTGAGATGTTCAAGAAAACTGTTTACATTATAGAAGCTCCAATGACTGCTGCGGGAATGAAGGATGTGATTCCAAAGATGGCATCCCTCGCAAAAAAACTCTTGTCGGGAGAGGAAATAGGCTTCCCCGAGGAGGAAGGATACATACCCCAGGGCTTCAGAGTCAACTTCCATACTGTTCAAAACGGAGCTGAGAGAGGCGTGGATATGCTCATAAAGAAGCTTAAGGGAGAGCCCTTCACTACCGAGCTTCCCATGCCTGTGTTTGACAGAGTTGACCCGGCTCCTGCCCTCAAAGACTTAAAGCATGCAAGGATAGCTCTTATCACTTCAGGAGGAATAGTTCCTCAGGGTAATCCTGATCACATAGAATCAGCAAACGCTTCAAGATACGGAATATATGATATTTCAGATCTGAGCTATCTGCCTGCGGACAAGTTCACCTCTGTTCACGGCGGCTATGATCCTGTATATGCCATGGATGATCCTGACCGTGTCGTTCCCCTTGATGCTATGAGGGAGATAGAGCACGAAGGCGTTATAGGAGAGCTTTACGACCACTACTATGCTACCGTGGGAAATACTACAGCTGTAAGTAACGCAAAAAAATATGCTGAAGAGATTGCTCAGGACATGATAAAGAACAATGTTCAGGCTGCAATTCTCACCTCAAACTGAGGAACCTGTACTCGTTGCGGTGCAACGATGGCAAAGACCATAGAGAGCTTCGGCATACCTGTAGTTCATGTGTGCTCAATAGTTCCCATTTCACTTGCTGTAGGCGCAAACAGGATCGTTCCCGCCACAGCTATACCCTATCCTCTCGGAAACCCTGAGCTTTCAAAGGAGGATGAATTCAAACTCAGAAAGCATCTGGTGATGCAGGCCCTGGAAGCCCTCACCACAGATGTTGAAGGACAGACGGTATTTAAAGAGTAGCTTTTAATTCAAATTATAAAATGAATCCTGAAGATCCCCTCCCAAGCTCTTAAGGAATGCTTGAGAGGGGATCCCCCTTTAATGTTTATTCTCTTTTGTGTTGAGCTTTGTGACAGTTCCGTCACTTTCCAAAATATCTATATTGTTGAGACTGCTTCTGAGATTTGCCTTGACTGAATCTATATATTTTCTCCTGAGGATCTGCTGCTCCTCCTTTTCCTCAACGCTGAGCCCTTCTTCAGTCTGTGATTTGCGATAAAGGACATTGATCCTGTCTATTTCATTTTTACTTATCATGATCTGTTCTCCCTGCTATGGCCTTATCTGGCCGTTGCCTCTTATTATGTACTTGTAGGATGTAAGCTCCTTGAGTCCCATGGGACCTCTCGCATGGAGTTTTTGGGTGGATATGCCTATCTCCGCTCCAAAGCCGAACTCTCCTCCGTCTGTAAATCTGGTGGAGGCGTTTACATAGACGCAGGCGGAATCCACCTCATTTAAAAATCTTTCCCCGTTTTCTTCATTTTCAGTTATGATGCTCTCTGAATGTCCGGTGCTGTATTTGTTTATATGAGCTATGGCTTCGTCTATGCCGCTGACGATTTTAAGAGATATCTTGTAGTCAAGATATTCTCTTCCCCAGTCCTCAGGTCCGGCCTCCGACATGTCAGGGCATATTGAAAGTGCTTCTTTATCCGCAAATATCTCCACTCCACGCTCTGAAAGAGCTTTATATATGGAAGGTATGGCCTTCTCTGCTATATCTCTGTGTATAAGCAGGGATTCGCAGGCATTGCATACACCTACCCTCTGAGTCTTTGCATTTACGATTATTTCTCTCGCCTCGTCAAGGTCGGCGGAGCTGTCCACAAATATATGGCAATTTCCCGTGCCTGTCTCTATTACAGGAATAACGGAATTGTTTACCACAGTCTCAATAAGTGAGGCGCTTCCCCTGGGTATAAGCACATCTATATACTCCTTTTTTTTCATGAGCTCTACTGTGCTTTCCCTGTCCGTATCCTCTATAAAGCCGAGTGAATTCGGGTCCGCCTCGGCCTTTGACAGGCCTTCTTTTATTGCAGAGGCTATGGCTGCATTTGAATTTACAGCAGCGGATCCACCCTTAAGTACACAGGCATTTCCCGATTTAAAGCAAATGGCAAAGGCGTCAGCTGTTACATTGGGTCTTGCCTCATAGATTATGCCGCAGACCCCCATAGGGACTTTCTTTTTTGAGATCATCAGTCCGTTAGGCCTAACAAAGCTCTCAATTATCTCTCCCACAGGGTCCTTAAGCTCGGCGACCTGAAGTATGCCCTCAGCCATTGACATAACTCTCTTTTTATCGAGATACAGTCTGTCCAAAAGTCCCTTATTCATTCCTGAGGCCTTGGCCTTTACCATATCATCCTCATTAGCCTTTAAGATGTCCTCTGTGTGCTCTTTAATTGCCTCGGCAGCGCACAGGAGAGCTCTGTTTTTCCTATCTGCAGTAAAAAGTGCAAGGCTTCTCGATGCCTCCTTGGCTTTTCTGCATATCTCATCTGTAGAATTGAATGTACCACTCATTTTTTCTGTCCTCCTCCGAGAAGCCTGAAAAGCGTATAGCTTAGTCGTACTCATGACGGATGAAATGCATGAGATCAAATTCGTGATGCTTGTGTGCCGCAAACAATGTCCCTATCTCCTCTCCGTCAAGTACATCTATGACCTTTGAGACATCTTTTCCGTTCATAATGATCATGTCGGCTCCGGCATCCCCTGCTATTCTTGCGGAATCTATCTTTGACCTCATTCCGCCTGTTCCCACATTGCTCTTTGATGTCCTCTTAGCCATACCTAAAAGCTCATCAGTGATCCGGGGAACAAAAGGTATAAACTTGGCCTCGGGATTTGCCGAGGGGTCATCTGTATAAAGCCCGTCTATATCGCTGAGCAGAATAACGAGATCCGCGCCTATGATGGTTGCCACAAGGGCTGCCAGTCTGTCATTCTCCGAGAAAGATATCTCGCTGGTGGATATGGTATCATTTTCATTGACTATAGGCACAACCTTGAGATCAAGAAGCTCCTTGAAAGTATTTTTGACGTTTACAAGGGACTCCTCGTTGAGCACAACATTCTTTGTCAAAAGGATCTGGGCCGCAGGATGGCTGTACTCCGCAAACAATCTCTGATAGACCATCATAAGTCTGGCCTGCCCAACTGCGGCCAGGGCCTGCTTTACGGTAATGCTGTCAGGTCTCTCATTGTAGTTAAGTGTCTTTCTGCCTGCTGCTATGGCTCCTGAGCTGACCAGGACTACCTCCTTGCCCTCTCCCATGAGATCGGATATAAGCCTTACAAGCTTCTCTATGACATAAAGATTTATGTCCCCTGTCTCCCTGTGAGTAATGGTGGATGACCCCACCTTCAAAACTATCCTCTTTTTGCCCTTCAGCTTCTCTCTAAATTCAATTTCCAAACTGTCCATTTTTGTTTTACTCCGCCTGTCTGTTATATTTATTTAAAAGCAGCTTTTGTGCCGTTTTTATCCCGTCAACTGCGGCGCTTGTTATGCCTCCTGCATATCCTGCGCCCTCTCCTGCAGGGTATATACCCCTTACAGAGGCCTCAAAATTGTCGTCTCTTAAAATGCGCACAGGTGAGGAAGTCCTTGATTCCACCCCACACAAAAGAGCATCACCGTCATTAAAGCCTTCTATTGTCTTTGAGAAAGCCTCTATTCCCTCCTCTATGGCATCTGCCATAAATACGGGCAAAATACTTCTTATGTCTGCGATATTTGCGTACCCTTTTATCACAGGTTTGATCCTTCCTGTGGCCGAAGGACAGGGAAGAGCCTCCTTGAAATCCCCGTATCTTTCCATGGGAATATTTCCGTTTCCCGCTATATAGAAAGCCTCCTCAAGCTCTCTCTGAAACTCCAGTCCCGCAAGCGGTCCCTCAGTCTTAAAATCCTCAGGCCTTATGTTTACAACTATTGCCGAGTTTGCATTTTCGGAGCTTCGGTCGCTGTAGCTCATGCCGTTTACACAAAGCCTTCCCTCCTCCGAGGAGGAATTTACCACATAGCCTCCCGGGCACATGCAGAAGGAATATACACTTCTTCCGTCAACGCACTTATGGGTAAGCTTGTAGGAGGCAGGTCCCAGTATTTTCACCTTGTCCTCAAGTCTTTCCCTGCCGTAGAGAGCCTCATTGATCATTTTCTGAGTATGCTGTATGCGCAGTCCCATTGCGAAAGGCTTTCTTTCCATGTTAAGCCCGTATTCTCTATAAAGAAGCTCAAAGGTATCTCTTGCACTGTGACCTATGGCAAGGACACAATGCTTTGTCTCTATCCTTATCTCTCCCTTTTCTCCCTGTGCTCTGACAGTTGCGAGTCCGCTTCCGTCCTCAGAAAGCTCAAATCCTGTGAGCTTTGTGTTAAAAAGTACCTTTCCGCCGTTTTTTATGATCTCCTCCCGTATATTCCTTACTATCTCAATAAGGCGGTCAGTGCCTATATGTGGCTTTGCGTCATACAGTATCTCTTCATCTGCTCCGAACTCATGGAAGGTCTGCAGCACAAATCTTATGTAGCTTCCCTGCCCCTTTATGGATGTATTGAGTTTTCCGTCAGAAAAGGTTCCTGCACCGCCCTCTCCGAACTGGACATTAGAGTCCTTGTTTAAGGAGCCGGTGTCAAAAAAATCATTTACTGTCAAAACCCTGTCATCAACACTCTCTCCTCTCTCAATTAAAACGGGACAAAGTCCGGCTCTTGAAAGTATAAGGGCACAAAACAGACCACAGGGCCCGGCCCCGACAACAACAGGAGTGTCCTCAAAAGGTTTCACGGAAGTATAATCTATAACAAGAGGAAAGGCATCCTCATAAACTATGTCTCTGTTTTTGAGTTTTTTGATATATTCTTTTTCTGTATCGGAGTTAGGTCCCGTCACGGAGTCTGAGAGCTTCACATCCACTGTAAAGGAGAAGAGAATATCATTCTTTTTCCTTGCATCCGTGGAGCGCCTTATCACCCTGAGCTTTCTTATGTTTTCAGGTGCGACCTTTAAAACTTTGGCGCACCTCTTTCTAAGCTTGTCTTCACTGTACTCAAAAATCGGGATCTTTAACTGATTTATTCTTATCATATTTATTCCATCACATTGTTCTCAAAAATTTCAGGGTATATCTTCCTCTTTTGCCTGCACGCGGCACTCTTTCCCGCAATCGCTCCTGTGGACCAGGCCCACTGCAGATTATAGCCTCCACAGTCTCCGTCCACATCTATGAGCTCACCTGCAAAGAAGAGATCAGGTATGATCTCGGATTCCATGGTGTCGGGATCTATCTCCCCTGCGTCTATTCCTCCGACAGTGCACTGGGCGTTGTCGAAGCCTGTAGTATCCTCAACATTTACGGAAAAAGACTTTATGAGTCTGCACATCCTGTCAATATCCTCGTCGGTCAGACAGTAAATTCCAAGCTGTGGCTTTAAATGTGCCATATCCGTTACAAGGGCTGAAAGCTTGTCATTGAGCATTCCGTTGAAGAAGTACTCCATGGTCCTGTCAGCGAGCAGCTCTCTTCTCTCATCAAGCTTTAGCTTAAGCTCCTCTTCAGAGGTATCAGGCATCATATCTATAATGACTCTCACAGTCTTCCCTATCTTTAAGGCTATAGAAGCGTATCTGCTGACCTGAAATACAGGTATGCCGGATATGCCGTACTCCGTAAACTGCAGCTCCCCAAAGCTCTCATAGGACTCTGTGAGCTTATTGTCACCGATAAAACCGAAATTGTCCGCAGGCCCCTCCATATGTCTTTGAAGCCTGTTTTTCTCCTCAAACTCCTCATTTCCCGAGGATGACATGCAAAGCTTTATGCGGCAATCATGTCTTACTCCCTTTATTGCCTTAAAGAAGCTGCCATGGCACTTCAGACCGCACAGAGAAGGCAAAAATCCCCACATGGTATGCCCGAAGGCACAGGGAAAATTGAAGCCGCTTCCGTCAGAGCCGGTCTTTGGAGCCGCGTTTCCTCCGGTGCATATTATCAAGGCATCAGACCTGTAGGCGGCATTCTCAGCATTTACTACAAAAAGTGAGGTTGAGGGTGAAGTATTTATATGGGTGACGTTGTAAATGTTGCAGGAGGTTATAAATCTGACATTATTCATATCCGCCTGCAGCTTGAGAGCTCTAAGCACTGATGAGGCCTGATCACTCATGGGGTATACATAGCGGCTGTCGTCGTAGGCATAGCTTCTGAACTTAGGTTCAACACCTATCCTCCTGAAAAATTTCAAAGTATCATCATAGCCGAAGTTATCAAGGACCTTCTTCGCAAGGCTTCTATCTGAGAGACTGTGATAGTGTCTCAAAGCCTTTTTAGGATCTTTAAGCTCGGAGTTTGTGAAATTACATCTGCCGTTTCCGGTAGACAAAAGCTTCTTGCCTATGGCAGCTGTGTGTTCAAGCACAGTGACCTCTGCCCCGTTTTCCGCCGCCGAAACTGCAGCCATGAGCCCTGATGCCCCGCCTCCTATAATGATGACTTTCTTCTTTTTCATATCTTTACCTCATTCTTCGTGAAGGAAAAAACGTCCCCAGTGAAGCATATATAGTCCCAAACAGGAAAACACAAACTGCTGTCACTATGAAAAGTCCGGGTCTGCTCTCATAAAAAAGCTCAGGAAATACAAGCTTCAGGAGAAGATTAAGTCCGTATACCACGGCTCCTGCAAGAAAAGAGCGCAGGAAAGGACTCAAAAATCCTCTGTACAGCCTGTAACGGAATTTCACATGTCTTCTTATGCACATTATATTGAGCAAAAATATAACAGCATAGAATATAGCGTTCGCCCATATTACAGCATATATTCCCAGCTTAAAGCCAAGTATAAGAGCTAAGAGAAGTACTACATGAATTATAAGCCCGGTCACAGTATTCATAAGCGGTTCCGAGACATGCCCGAATCCCTGCAGTATATTTGTACTTACTGTGGCAAGAACAAAAAGCAGTATAAATACGGAACCCGATGAAGTGAGAACTCTTACAAGTTCTATATCTTCAGGCCCGAACAAAAGTCTGCAAAGGGGATCTGCCAAAGCAGCTATTGCAACGCACAGAGGTACGGCTGAATTGAAACCAGTCTTAAAGCCTGAAATTATGGCGCTGACTATAGTCCTCTTATCTCTTCTTGCAGCCCCGTCGGATATGACAGGTATAAGGATCGCCCCCGGAGAGTTTGCCGCAAGCTGAGCTATATAGAAAAATGTAAGGAATTTTCCGAATGATCCCCATAAACTTAAGGCGGATATATCACTCCCTGAAAAAGACGCTGTCAGGTTAAATATAATATCATCAGCCGGCACGGTTATATTAAAGAGTATAGCCCAAATTATGACCGGAAAGGCCGTTCTTGAAAATGCAAGTCTTATATGAGACAGAGACTCAGTCTTTTTCCCTCTATGCCCCCTCTCAAGAGAGTACAAACGACCTCTCTGAGAAAAGTACAGAGCTGTGAGAAATAAAAGAGCGAAGAGTGCACCGCAGGACAAACCGTAGGTGGCCCCTGCAGCCCCGTAGGAAGGGGCAAAGCCTGTATCGTCATATATGAGATCCGCCTTATAGCCGTAGTTAAACATATTGGCAGCAAGAAATACGGAAGCTATGCCGTTTATCACCTGCTCTGCGATCTGGGATACGGCTGTAAGTCTGAATGCACCTATCCCCTGAAAGTAGCCTCTGAGCACTCCTGAGCAAGCCATTATCCACACAGCAGGAGCCAGGGCTTTAAGTGTGTTACTTAAAAATTCTCTTCCTGTCAGCGCTGAGATAAAGGGCGCAATAAAATAGAATATTATAAAGAATGCTCCACCTGAAAAGCAGGCATAGGTCATTGCCGGACCGAAAACTCTGTGTGCGTCTCCGGCCCTGCCTGACATAAGGCGAACCGACATGAGTCTTGAAATCGCCCCGGGCAGTGCGTAGGAGCTTATTATCAGCATTATGCTGTAGACAGCGTAAGTAAAGGTATAATATGAGATCCCCTCTGTACCCAGTATTTTTGCAAGGGGAATCCTGTAAAGCATGATAATAATACTGCATATTATTCCCGCAGCAGCCGGGATCATGCTCTCTCTCAAATAATTGTTTTCGGAATCTGTCCTATCTCTCATATCCGCAGTTTGTTAAAATCTCCTCCTGCTTTTTTTCCATCACTTCCCGCTCCTCATCCTCCATATGATCGTATCCCATCAAGTGGAGCATGCTGTGAGCCACCAGAAAGGCCAGCTCTCTCTCCGGTCCGTGGCCGTATTCCTCAGCCTGAGCGAAAACGTGATCCATGGAGACAACAATGTCTCCCAGTACCAGTTCTCCCGTATCAGGGTCGAAAAGTTCTATCTCATCCTCAAAGCCCGTAAAATCCGCGGGCTCACTGTATTCTATCATGGGGAAGCTGAGCACATCTGTGCTCTTTTTAATGTCCCTGTATTCCTCATTCATCTTTTCGATCTCACTGTCGTCAGTGAGAAGAACATTTATCTCGCAGTCAAAGGGACAGCCCTCATATCTCAGAGCTTCAGTTGTGACCTTGGGAATTATGTCCTTAAAATCAAGGCTTAGCTCTTTTTCGTATTCATTTTCAATATTGACGGACATATCTGCTCCTTATGGGCCTAAGGCCTCTTATCCGAATTCTTTTTTGCACGCTGCTCGTAGTCGTCATAGGCCTTAACTATCTTCTGTACCAGGGGGTGTCTCACAACATCCGCACTTGTGAGTTCACAAAAGCCTATATCATCTATTTTTGAAAGGACCTTTACAGCAACTTCAAGTCCCGAGGACTGGCCCTTTTCCAGATCCTTCTGAGTGAGGTCGCCTGTAACTATAACCTTTGAGCCGAAACCTATTCTCGTGAGGAACATCTTCATCTGTGCGGGAGTGGTATTTTGAGCCTCATCAAGGATAATGTATGCGTTGTCCAGTGTCCTGCCTCTCATATAAGCCAGAGGAGCCACCTCTATCAATCCCTTTTCCGAATTTGCAATGTAGGCGTCAGCTCCCATGATATTGTACAGGGCATCATAGAGAGGCCTCAGATAGGGGTCGATCTTTTGCTGAAGATCTCCCGGAAGAAAGCCCAGCTTCTCTCCTGCTTCTATTGCGGGCCTTGTAAGTATAATGCGCTGAACCTCATTATTTTTAAATGCCTTTATGGCCATAGCCATGCCAAGGTAGGTCTTTCCCGTTCCGGCAGGTCCTATTCCGAAGGTGATCATCTTATCTCTTATAAGATCCACATATTTTTTTTGACCTATGGTCTTGGGTTTCACCGGCTTGCCCATAACAGTGCGGCATATTATATCCTTATCTATCTCCACGAGCATATTCTCATCATGGGAGCCGGAAAGCTCAAGGGCGTAATCTACCTTTTGCTCGTCAATGATGTTTCCCGCCTTGCTGAGCTCAGTAAGGCTTGTGATTATGGCCTCCGCCTTTTTTGCGGCGCTCTCCTCCCCCATTATTTTAAGTGTTCCGTCCCTCTCGATTATAACTACATGGAGGGAACTCTCTATCTTTTTTAAGTAGATATCGCAGCTTCCGCAGATATTCCTCTCATGCTCCGCAGGTATGTCAAGTAATATAGATGTATTTGCCATTTATTTCCTCTCAAAATGAATTAATATCCCGATTAATTATATATAATGAATTAACGCTTGTGAAGTATATTTATCGTTACAGATCAAATATAAATTAAAAATAGCCCTGATTCTTTTGAACCCGGGCTATCTGTTATTAGTTGTACTTACGCTTTCTCGCAGCTTCAGACTTTTTCTTACGTCTTACGCTGGGCTTCTCGTAATGCTCTCTCTTGCGAATCTCCTGCTGGATACCTGCCTTAGCGCAGTTTCTCTTGAATCTGCGAAGAGCGCTGTCCAAGCTCTCGTTCTCTTTTACGATTACGTTTGACAAAGACCCCTGACCTCCCTCCTGTTGCAAGGTATCTGTAAAATAATTTACGTGCAACAATGTGCGGGGTTTAATGCACTGACAAAAATGATACCATAAAAAACCCGTATGTGCAAGTAGTAAGTAAATTTATTTTATCTGTGAGCGAATTATCTCAAGAGCTTTCTCAAGAGCTTTCTCAACGCCTTCAGGATCCGTTCCGCCGGCCTGAGCCATGTTGGGCCTTCCGCCGCCCTTTCCGCCTGCAAGTGGTGCAGCTTCCTTTATTATATTTCCTGCCATGGCACCACGTTTTACAGCACTGTCAGTAGCTGTAGCCATAAGGCTGACCTTTCCGTCCTTTACGGAGGCAAGAACTATGACCGCATCCTTAAACTTATCCTTAAGGCTGTCTCCCATAGTCCTCAACACATTGGCATCCTCCGCCTCGACCTTTCCGCAGAGTACCTTTATGCCATTTACATCAACAGCGGTGCTCTCCACATCAGAGAGTGCTCCCTTGGCCTCCTTAGCCTTCAGCTTTTCATTTTCAGCCTTCAGCTTCTTTATCTCATCAAGCATGGAGTCTATCTTGCTCACAAGCTCTGAGGGCTTTGCCTTTGCAGCCTTTGCGGCTTCACTGAGCATATTCTCCTCATCTTTGTAGTATGCGAGAAGTCCCTCGGCTGTGAGTGCCTCTATACGTCTTACTCCCGCAGCTATTCCTGACTCTGAGATTATCTTAAATGCCTTTATGTCTCCTGTCTCACTTACATGAGTTCCGCCGCACAGCTCTGTGGAGAAGTCTCCCATCCTCACGACGCGGACCTTCTCTCCGTACTTTTCTCCGAAGAGGGCCATAGCCCCGGTCTTTTTTGCCTCCTCAAGGCTCATTATATCTGTAACTACCTTGAGATCCTCATTTATCTCTCTGTTTACCATGTCCTCAACGGTCTTTATCTCCTCAGGAGTCATGGCCTGAAAATGAGTAAAGTCAAAGCGAAGTCTGTCCTTATCAACGTAAGAACCCGCCTGCTCCACATGGTCTCCGAGGACATTCCTCAAGGCCTTCTGCAAAAGATGTGTAGCCGAGTGGTTTCTTGCTGTCGCTCTTCTTCTTGAACCGTCTACCAGAAGCTCAACTCCGTCTCCGAGCTTAAGCATTCCACGGGTCATCCTTCCAACGTGTCCGATGCGTCCGCCCTTTAAATGTATGGTCTCTTCAACCTCAAACTCTCCGGAATCATTTCTGATAACTCCGCCGTCTCCGAACTGGCCTCCCATAGTTCCGTAGAAGGGTGTCTTGTCAACTATTATCGTTCCCCTCTGCCCGTCTGTGAGAGCCTCCGAGAGCTCATCCTCTGTTGTAAGGACTGTGATGGAGGAGTTGTCTTTGAGCTTGTCATAGCCTGTAAACTCCGAGGTGATATGGGGATCTATCTCGTCATAGACCGTAGCATCAGCCCCCATATAGTTGGAGTGCTTCCTCGCTTTTCTGGCCTTCTCCTTCTGTTCCTGCATGCAAGCGTCAAAGGCTGCCTTATCCACGGTCATGCCCATCTCTGTCAGTATCTCCTCTGTGAGATCATAGGGGAAGCCGTAGGTGTCATAGAGCTTGAAGGCATCCGCACCTGCAAACTCCTTTTTGTTCTCAGCCTTGGCTGAGGCAGCCATCTCGTTGAGGATGTTCATTCCCGCGTCTATAGTCTTGTTGAACTTCTCCTCCTCCTCATTGAGGACCTTAAGTATCATGGCCTCCTTCTCGTGAAGCTCAGGGTATCCGTCCTTGTTGTTCTCAATGACATTCTTTGCCATGGAAGTCATAAAGTTGTGGGTAATGCCCAGCTTTCTTCCGTGACGCACAGCACGTCTTATAAGACGCCTTAAAACGTATCCTCTTCCCTCGTTGGAAGGCATGATGCCGTCCGAGATCATGAAGGTGCAGGACTTGGTATGATCTGTTATTATCCTCAGAGATATATCCTTGTCGTGGTCATCATGGTAATTGATTCCCGCCAGCTTGCAGACGTCTTCAAGAAGCGCTCTGTTGGTATCGACAGTGTATATCGACTCCTCATCCTGAACCACCATGGCAAGCCTTTCAAGGCCCATGCCTGTGTCTATATTCTTCTGAATAAGCTCGGTGTAATTGCCGTGGCCGTCATTGTCAAACTGTGAGAACACCACGTTCCAGACCTCAACATAGCGATCACAGTCGCAGCCTACAGTGCAGGTAGGCTTACCGCAGCCGTACTTTTCTCCCCTGTCATAGTAGATCTCACTGCAGGGGCCGCAGGGACCTTCACCGTGCTCCCAGAAATTGTCCTCCTTGCCGAATTTGAATATCCTCTCTGCAGGGATATGCATCTCATTGAGCCAGATATTGTAGGACTCATCATCATCCACATATACTGAGGGGTAGAGTCTCTCAGGATCAAGTCCCACCTCCTGAGTAAGGAAATTCCATGCGTAGGGAATAGCCTCATGCTTAAAATAATCTCCGAAGGAGAAGTTTCCAAGCATCTCAAAAAAAGTGCCGTGGCGGGCTGTCTTTCCTACGTTCTCTATATCTCCTGTTCTTATACACTTCTGGCAGGTGGTCACTCTCCTTCTGGGAGGTATCTCCTGTCCTGTAAAATAGGGCTTTAAGGGTGCCATACCCGAATTTATAAGCAATAATGAATCATCATTATGCGGAACGAGCGAAAAGCTCTTCATTTTGAGATGTCCGTTTCTCTCAAAATAGTCGAGAAACAATCTCCTAAGTTCATTGACGCCTCTTACCTGCATCCTGTCTCTCCTCCGACTGTACATACATATATTTTAAAAATAACTGTCAAGTTATTAATTTATCATAATCAGGACGTCAAGTAAAGACCTTCGTCCTCTTTAAGATTGCCGCTCATAGCTGCTTTTACAGCAAGCTTGTCGCATCTCTCGTTTTCCGGATGTCCGTCGTGACCCTTGACCCATATGAAATCCACCTTGTGGATGTCCATGGCCTTCAGAAGCCGCTTCCACAGATCCACATTTTTTACGGGACCTGTAGCCTTTCTCTTCCAGTCATTTGCTATCCAGTTATCTATCCATCCCTGATTGAAGGCATCCACCAGATACTTGGAGTCGCTGTAGAGCTCAACCATGCAGGGCCTGTTTAAGGCTTCAAGCCCCACGATGGCGGCCATCAGCTCCATTCTGTTGTTGGTAGTCCTTACATATCCCTGTGACAGCTCCTTTTCATGGAGTATGCCCTTGCTATCCGTGTACTGAAGAATCACTCCATAACCTCCGGGGCCGTCAGGGTTCCCCCTGGCGGCGCCGTCAGTAAAGATCTTTACTATTCCCATTAGTTTTCCTTTCAGACTGCGATGATACAGTTAATACTTAAATTTCTTTACAAGATCCTTTATAGCTCTTGCAAGCTTCTTCACATCCGCATTTGCTCCCTCTCGTGAGTCAAGCACCAGCTCCTTGAGCTCATTCAAAGCATCATTAAGCTCTCTCTGGGCAAGCTTCATATTTGTGGCAGGCTTATCCTTCTTCCTTATGAACTCAGGTTCCGCCTTAACTATGTATCTCTCCTCCGTGAAGTCATATATGCTTCCCGAATAGGGCATCTCAGGAGCTATGCCTGTATTCTTTTCAATGAGATTCCCCAGAGTATGCATGGCATCATCGTCGCCATGGACAAGAAAGATCTTGCGTGGTTTTTTTTCAAAGGCACATATCCATTCCAGAAGTCCCTTCTGATCGGCATGGGAGCTCATTCCCCCCATGGTCTCAATATGTGCCCTCACCTGTATCTCCTCTCCGAATATCTTGACGTGATCGGCTCCGTCCTCCAATATTCGTCCCAAGGTCCCCTCGGATTGATAGCCCGCAAAGACAACAGAACACTCAGGCCTCCAGAGATTATGCTTTAAATGATGCCTTATCCTTCCGGCATCACACATACCTGATGCGGCAATAATGACCTTCGGTTCAGTATCGAAGTTGATGGCCTTGGAGTCATCCGCCGTGACTGAGAGATGAAGATTGGGAAAGCCTATAGGGTTGATGCCCTTTTCAACAAGAGCTTTTGTCTCAGCGTCATAGCAATCTCTCAGGTTTTCTTTAAAGACCTGAGTTGCCTCTATGGCCAGAGGGCTGTCCACATACACAGGGAAGTTGTCATGTCCCTTGACATAGCCGTTATCCTTTATCAGGCGAATGAGATACAAAAGCTCCTGGGTACGTCCCACAGCAAAGGCCGGGATGACCACATTGCCACCTCTGTCAAGGGTGGACTGTATTATGCGGGTAAGATCCTCCACATGATTCAGCTCCTTATCGTGCAGCCTGTCACCGTAGGTGCTCTCCATTATCACATAGTCCGCATCCTTTATATACTTGGGATCCCTTATGAGGGGCTTGCCCTTATTTCCTATGTCCCCTGAGAAGACAAACTTCTTTGTTTCTCCCTTTTCCGTTATCCATATCTCTATACTGGCGGAGCCCAGAAGGTGTCCTGCGTCTGTGAACCTGACTTTGACAGAATCACTGAGCTCTATCTGACGGTCGTAATCCACAGCCTTAAAATTTTTCAGAGCGGCCCTCGCATCCTCTACTGTGTAGGGAGGCTCTATCATCTCTCCTCCCGCTCTCATAGCCTTTCTGTTTTTCCACTCGGCCTCCGACTCCTGGATGTGAGCGGAATCAAGAAGCATTATGCTGTCCAGATCCATGCTTGCCTCAGTGGTTATGACGCTTCCCTTAAAGCCGTTTTTATATGCCCAGGGTATCATTCCCGAATGGTCAATATGCGCATGAGTGAGAAGGATATAGTCTATCTCTCCGAAGGCCACAGGCAGAGGCATATTCTCATACATATCTCTCCCCTGCTCCATCCCGCAGTCCACAAGAAACTTGATGTCCGGGGCCTCTACATAGTGCATGCTACCTGTAACCTCGTGGTCTGCCCCTAAGAATGTAACTCTCATATTTTTCTCCTTTTTTGTAAGCGGTTTAAAAGCTATACTTGTATTATATCTTATCATAGTTTAGCTTCCGACGGAAGAAAAAGCGGAAGCATATATTCTACACTTCCGCCTGATTGATCGATTATTGAGCATATTAGCCTTATATCCGGCATATTCCTGTAAACTATTCGGAAAGGTATGCCGCCTTTACCTGGGGATCCTCCATAAGCTTGTGAGCATCTCCTGAGAGGACTATATTTCCTGTCTCAAGAACATATGCCCTGTTTGCTATGGCAAGAGCCTTGTTCGCATTCTGCTCCACAAGGAGAACTGTAACTCCATCCTCGTTAATTTTTTTGATTATATCAAATATCTCATTAACATATATGGGTGACAGTCCCATAGAGGGCTCATCAAGAAGCATCATCTTGGGGTGTGACATAAGTGCCCTTCCCATGGCAAGCATCTGCTGCTCTCCACCTGAGAGAGTCCCTGCCCTCTGCTCCTTCCTCTCCTCAAGTCTGGGAAATCTCTTGTATACCACAGAGAGAGTTTTTTCTATCTCGGCCTTGTCCTTTCTTGTAAAGGCTCCAAGCATAAGATTTTGATATACCGACAGATCCGAAAAGACTCTTCTTCCCTCAGGTACATGGGCTATACCCATACTTACCAGCTTATACCCGGGAACCTTAGTTATATCGTTTCCACCGTATATTACCTCTCCGCTCTTTGCCTGAATAAGTCCTGTTACAGTCTGAAGGGTCGTGGTCTTGCCGGCTCCATTTGCGCCTATGAGAGTAACTATCTCTCCCTCCTCCACGTCGAAGGAAACATTCTTTATGGCATGAATAACGCCATAATATACATTCAAATTCTTTACATCAAGTATTTTACCCATATCTCCTCCTAGTCTCCGAGGTAGGCCTTTATGACCTCAGGATCATGAAGGACCTCATAAGTCTCTCCCTGCTTAAGTATCCTTCCGAAGTTAAGGACAGTGAGCTTTTCGCATATTCCGCTGACAAGCTTCATATCATGCTCTATAAGGAGTATCGTAGTGTCAAAATTATCTCTGACAAACTTGATCGTGTCCATAAGCTCATGAGTCTCCTGGGGATTCATTCCTGCAGCAGGCTCATCGAGAAGAAGGAGCTTAGGCTCTGTCGCTATGGCTCTTGCGATCTCAAGCTTTCTCTGTCTTCCGTAGGGAAGCTGAGAAGCCTTGTAGGATGCGGCATTATCAAGCTCAAATACCTTAAGTATCTCCATAGCCTTTTCATCCATAGCCTTTTCTGTTTTAAAGTACTTGGGTGTGCGGAATATGGCATCCATAAGGCCGTACTTATAGTGATTGTGGAGAGCCGCCTTTACATTGTCTATAACAGGGAGATCGGAAAACAGACGTATATTCTGGAAAGTACGAGCTATGCCCGCTTTGTTGATCTCTATGGTAGGCTTTCCCGTAATATCTTCCCCGTCAAGCAGGATCTTTCCTGTGTCAGGCTTATACACACCTGTGAGAAGGTTGAAGATGGTGGTCTTTCCTGCACCGTTAGGCCCTATCAGACCGTACAGCTCTCCTCTATTTATCTTAAGATTAAAATTGTCTACCGCCTTAAGACCTCCGAAAGAGATACCTAAGGTATCAACGTCAAGGAGCAGCTTATCGTTTTGAGTATCCGACTTTATTACTTCGCTCATGATCAGGCTTCCTCCTTGGCATTTTTATTTCTTTTCATATTTATGCTCTCCACAAGCCTCTCTCTGAAGGCAATAGCCTTAGGAGCGGAGTTGAAAAGCATCATTACAATAAGCACAACCGCATATATGAGCATACGGTAATCGCTCAAAAATCTCAGTTTCTCCGGAAGTATTGTAAGTATGACCGCAGCTATCATCGATCCCTTTATATTTCCTATGCCGCCCAAAACCACAAACACAAGTATCATTATGGACATATTGTAGCCGAAGTTTTTGGGAGTGGCCTGCAGTGTGGAAAGATTGTGGGCATAGAGGACTCCCGCCACTCCTGCCAGTGCAGCCGAGATCACAAAAGCCATCATCTTATATTTTGAAACTGAAAGGCCTATGGACTCTGCGGCTATCCTGTTGTCTCTTATGGCCATTATTGCTCTTCCCTGGCGTGAATTTATAAGGTTCTGTATGATAAAGAGGCTTATGAGAAGCAGGATTATACCGATAGTGAAATTGGCATTTCTGGGAAGCCTTGTTATTCCCTGGGCTCCTTTTATTATGGTAACTCCATCCGCTGCAAGCCCCATGCTCATAGCATCCTTAATTGATATATGTATTCCGTTTGAGTCCACGCCTAAATATATGGCATTTATGACATTTTTAATGATCTCACCGAAGGCGAGTGTGACTATGGCAAGATAGTCACCTCTGAGTCTCAAGACCGGAATTCCTATAAGAAATCCGAAGGCTCCGGAGACCGCAGCTCCAAGTATGATGGCTATAACAAGCTCCAGCAGCTCCGGAAGACCGGAACCTGCTGTCACAGCAAATATAGCTCCTGTGAACGCTCCCACACACATAAAGCCTGCATGCCCGAGAGAAAGCTCACCGGATATTCCTACAACTATGTTCAATGACACGGCAAGTATCATATAATAGCAGAGGGGAACCAAAAGGCCTTCCATAAGAGAACTCATATTTCCCGTCTTAAGCCAGATCTCACATACGGCGTAAAAGGCAATGACCAAAGCGTAGGTGGTTAAGCTCTGTTTAGTCTTTTTTGATATTTCCTTCATTTTTATCCGACCTCCGCATCAAACCTTTTCCTGTATCTGCTTGCCCATCAGTCCTGTAGGCTTTACAAGAAGAACGATTATAAGTACCGAAAATACAATAGCGTCAGAAAGCTGTGATGAGATATATGCCTTGGACAGGTTCTCTATAACTCCCAAAACTATACCTCCGATCATTGCTCCCGGGATAGAGCCTATTCCACCGAATACGGCGGCTACAAAGGCCTTTATTCCGGGCATGGCTCCTGTAGTGGATGAAAGCGTAGGGTAAGCCGAGCAGAGCAATACTCCTGCTATTGCGGCCAGAGCGGAGCCTATCGCAAAGGTCACAGCTATGGTCCTGTTTACATTTATTCCCATTAAAGTCGCTGCGCCCTTGTCCTCGGATACGGCAAGCATGGCCTGTCCGGTCTTGGTCCTGTTTATAAAGGTAGTGAGAAGTATAAGTATAACTATACAGCTCAGGACAGTGACTATCGTCACTCCTGATACGGTTACAGCCCCGTCACCAAAGGTGAGGGCGGGTACATTTATCACAGATTGGAATGATTTTGTGTCTGCTCCGAAAATAATTAGAGCGGCATTCTGCAGAAAATAGCTCACGCCTATAGCTGTGATCAGGACGCTAAGCGAAGAAGCTCCTCTCAGGGGCTTGTAAGCTATCCTCTCTATGGCGACGCCCAGAACTGTGCAGACCACCACAGCGCTTAGTATGCCCACCGCAGGAGACATTCCCATGGAAGATGTTATCACATAGGTTGTAAAGCCTCCCACCATTATTATGTCACCGTGAGCAAAGTTGAGCATTTTTGCAATTCCGTACACCATAGTATAGCCCAAGGCTATTATGGCATATACCGACCCCAAGCTTATTCCGTTTATAAAGTAAGATATAAAGCTCGACATATGATATCATTCCTTTCATAAGTTTAGAGGGATGCCCCTTCTAAGAGGCATCCCTCTTTTGTTTCAGTTTTAATAACCGATCATATTAAGGATATAATGTAAATACTACTCCATTGACTTGTAAGCGCCGTTCTCGATAACAACTGCCTTAGGTGCCTTGTTGGGCTCGCCGTCCTCGGTGAACTTTATGCCCTGGCCTGTAAGTCCGTCGATCTCGATCTCTGTCATAACAGGCTTGAGAGCCTCGCAGATATCAGATACGCTCATGTCAGGTGTGATTCCTGCCTTCTCAGCTGCAGCTTTTATAACATAGAGACAGTCATAAGCGTCTGCCGCAAACTGGTTGGGAATCTCACTGTAGTCCTCCTGATACTTAGCTACAAAGTTCTGTGTAAGCTCATCCTCAGCATCTGCAGAGAAAGGTGTCAAGAGCATAAGGCCCTCTG
>CALWLI010000017.1 GCA_944381485.1 uncultured Lachnospiraceae bacterium | reverse complement strand
CCTTGAAAAGAAAGGAAAACTCAAAAGTCGGAAAACCCTGAAATATCAAGCGTTTGAGAAGAAATACAAGACTTAAATGGAGATATAAGAAGATGATTAAAGTACTATTCATTTGCCACGGCAATATATGCCGCTCGCCCATGGCGGAATTTTTAATGAAGGATATGGTGGGAAAAAGAGGCCTTTCCGACAGGTTTTATATAGAGTCTGCGGCCACAAGCACAGAGGAGATTGGAAATCCTGTGCATCACGGCACTGTAGGAATACTTTCCCGACTGGGAATATCCTGCAGCAAAAAGAGAGCCAGGCTTATGAGTCGAGTGGACTATGACAGATTTGACTTTCTTATAGGTATGGACCATTATAACATTCGCAATATGAACAGGATATGCGGTGGAGATCCGGAGGGAAAGATCAGCCTCCTGCTCTCGTTTGCAGGTGAGGAGAGAGATGTGGCTGATCCCTGGTACACAGGGGACTTTAATAAGACCTATGATGATATAAAGAGGGGGCTTGAAGCTTTCCTGGAGAAAATTGCTGATAATTAGCATTAATTGTCAGTTAATTAAAAAACTATATTTAAAATCAACAAAATAAAAGATTACGTTCATAAAAAAACATAATGTCATAATCAGTATTTTAATTCCTATCGATTTTATAGAAAATTAATTGTCAAGTAAATCCTATTGGAGTAGAATGAATACCGGTTATGACGTGCCGGGAGCCCTGACAGAGCAGAAAGCAGTCAGGGCTCCTATTTTTTTATGCAAGGCCAAGTGATCCGAAACTTTAAGGAGGGAACAGGGGGTATGAGTGAGTTGAGTCCCATGGTGCAGAGCAGCGATTATATTGACCTCAGGGAGACAGCGGAGGCGCTTATTTCTCATTGGGCTTGGATATTGGGAGCATTTTTTATCTTTGCCCTTATAGGATACTTATATTTTTCTTTTGCTGCGACTCCTCTCTACGAGGCTGACGCCATGATGATAGTAAATCCCGGGAAGAGGGAATATGTCACCTCTGACCAGATCAACTCGGCGGCAAAGCTGGTGGATACCTACAGTGTCATAATAACGAGCGACACGGTTATGGACAGTGTCAAAACTGAGCTTGATATGCAGGAGGATTTTGACGAACGAGTCAGGGAGGTAACAGTCTCTGACGTGAACCACACTCAGATAATGAGGATAGCCGTGACAGCTACGGATCAGGAGACAGCCCTTAGAGTATGCGAAAAGATAACGGAGCTTTCGCCGCCTGTCATAGTAAATGCAGTGAAGGCGGGCTCTGTGGAGCTTATATCCCGGGCATCAGGCACAGGACTCAGCATTTGGCCTGATGTCAAAAAATACACGCTTTACTCAGCTGTGGCGGGAGGATTTTTGGCGGCGGCTGTCATAATACTCATAAAGCTTATGAACAATAAAGTAAGAGATGAAAAGGACATACTTCAGGCTGACCTTGTGATACTGGGAGCCATACCCTCCTATGAAAGGGAGGAGAGATAGCTATGGGAATACTGAGAAAAGAAAAGAACAGGAGGACTGCCTCCTCGGCAAAGCTTTTGTACAGGAAGGACGTTCCGTTTTCATATTCTGAGAGCTACAAGGCCCTGCGCACAAACATTGAGTTTTTGCACACTACAGGCAACTGCAAGACCATACTTGTGACAGGAACAGGTCCCGGAGAGGGGAAGACCACCATATGCATAAACCTTGCCTACTCCCTGGCGGAAAACGGAAAGAAAGTGCTCCTTGCGGATTGTGATCTGAGAAAGGGTACAATGGCGGCCTACCTGAGGAAAAGCAGGAGCAGCCCCGGCATAACGGATGTCATTGCAAAGCGCAGGAAGGCGGAGGAGGTCATTACCTATTCTGAAAGGATAAAGGCTGATGTGCTTCTCTCAGGGGTCCTTCCGCAAAACCCTGCGGAGCTTATAGGCAGCGAGCCCATGGTAGAGCTTATAGGCAGGCTTTCGGATATGTATGATTATGTGATAATTGACACGCCTCCCGTGTCTGTAGTCACAGATGCGGCCATACTCAGCAGGTATGTGGACGGATGTATATTGACGGCAAGAGCTGACATGACCACAAAGCAGGCTCTCTATTTCGCAAAGAAGAGCCTTACGGATGTAAACGCCAACATATTGGGCCTTATACTTAACGACATAAAGAGCAAAGGCCGCTCATACGGCGGAGGATATTATTAATTGAGTTCATATAGAATAATTCAAGCACAAAATATAAAGACTTCAAGCTCAGGTCTTTATCCTGTTATAAGCAGGCTGAGAGACGTGACCTTGAGCGCATTGGCTTTGATACTTTTACTGCCTGTCTTTCTCATTACAGCTCTTGCCATAGTCATAGATGACCCCTCAGCAGGACCGTTTTTTACCCAGCTCAGATGCGGGAAGGACGGCAGGCTTTTCAGGATGTACAAGTTTCGCTCAATGGAGCCTGATGCGGAGGAAAGACTTTTTGAGCTTTCCGGGCTTAATGAGAGGGACGGCCCCGCCTTTAAGATAAAAAATGACCCCAGAGTGACCCGGGTGGGAAGATTTATAAGAAAGACAAATATCGACGAGCTGCCACAGCTTTTAAACATAATAAAAGGAGATATGAGTATAGTAGGGCCAAGGCCGCCACTTCCCTCAGAGGTGGAAAAATATACGGATCGCCAGAGACTGAGGCTGACGGTAAAACCGGGGCTCAGCTGTTACTGGCAGATAAGACAGTGCTCTGAGGACATAAGCTTTGAAGAATGGGTCGCGATGGATCTTAAATATATATCCGAGAGGAGCCTCTCTGTTGACAACAGGATAATTATAAGGACACTCTTGGCTGTCATTGGAGCATGGAGTAAATGAAATGAGGATAGCAATGCTTGGACAAAAGCATATCCCCTCCGGAGAGGGGGGCATTGAGGTGGTTGTGGAGGAGCTGGCGACACGCATGGCTGCTCTTGGGCACAGCCTGACCTGCCTCGACCGCAGAGGACACCATATTGCGGGAAAGCATTATGACTCGGATAAGACAGGGAAATACAGGGGAGTTTTTATAAGGGACGTCCCCACCATAAACAGAAGAGGGCTTGCTGCAGTAAGCTCCTCCATATCAGCAGCTTTTATAGCGGCCATCGGGCCCTATGACATAGTACATTTCCACGCCGAGGGCCCTGCTCTGATGTGCTTTATCCCCAAAATATTCGGCAAAAAAGTAGTGGTTACCATCCACGGCTTGGATTGGAAGAGGGCAAAGTGGGGTAGACTTTCGCGGGCATATATCAAGCTGGGAGAGTGGGCAGCTGCTAAATTTTCCGACGGCATAATAGTTCTCAATAGGGATACAAAGCTATATTTCGAGAGAAGGTATAACAGAGATACTGTATACATACCGAACGGAGTGTCTCTGCCTTCACTGAGAGCTCCCGACATAATAAAAGAAAAATGGGGGCTTGACAAGGAGGGATATATCCTGTTTTTGGGAAGACTGGTTCCGGAAAAAGGAATACATCTTCTGATCAGAGCTTTTATGGACACAGACACGAAGAAAAAGCTTGTAATAGCAGGCGCGGGCTCAGATACAAGACAATATGTCAAAAAGCTCAGGGATATGGCTGACGAGAGGGTCATATTCACAGGCTTTGTACAGGGAGAGGAGCTTTTTGAGCTTTACACTAATGCCTATATCTACTGCCTCCCCAGCGAGCTTGAGGGTATGCCCATGAGCCTTTTGGAGGCTATGAGTTACGGAAACTGCTGCCTTGTCAGTGACATACCTGAATGTCTGGATGTGGTGGAGGATAAGGGCATATCCTTCAGAAATAAGGATGTGGAGGACCTTAAGCTTAAGCTTTGTGAGCTTATCCGGGACAGAGACAGGGTACACAGATTAAAGGATGCCTCCTCCTCTTTCATATGTGAAAAATATAAGTGGGATGAGGTAGTGAGGAGCACTCTTGAACTATACAAGAGGGCGGAGTCAGGAGCAAAAAGAGTCAAATGACAGATAAAAAAAGAATAGCCGTAGTGGGAACAGGCTACGTGGGAATGTCCCTGAGTGTACTGTTGTCACAAAAAAACATGGTTACGGCTTTGGACATATGCGAGAAAAAGGTTTCAATGATAAATCACAGATTGAGCCCTGTGGAAGATGATTATATAAAAGAATACCTGACAGGAAAGGATTTGCAATTAAAAGCCACAACTGATGCCGAGGAGGCATTAAGGGATGCGGATTATGTAATTATAGCCACTCCCACGGACCTTGACAAAAACACAGGGAGCTTTGACACTTCCTCTGTGGAGAGTGTAATAAGGCTTGTAAAAAAGTATGCTCCCGACGCTGTGGCGGTGATAAAATCCACAGTGCCTGTGGGTTTTACGGAACATATAAGGAATGCTTCAGGGTTCAGGAAGCTATTATTCAGCCCTGAGTTTCTAAGGGAGACCAAGGCTCTCTATGACAACCTTTACCCCTCAAGGATAATAATCGGAACAGACGAAAAGGATGAGGAACTCAGAGCCTATGCTGTGGAATTTGCGAAGATTTTGAAGTTCGCCGCAAAAAAGTCCGATACAGACGAACTTATTATGAGCTACAGTGAGGCGGAGGCTGTAAAACTTTTTTCAAACTCCTACCTTGCAATGCGAGTGGCCTTTTTCAATGAGCTTGATACATATGCGGAGCTTAAGGGACTTGACTCAAAAAATGTCATAGAGGGAGTCTGTCTTGATCCACGCATAGGAGACTTCTACAATAATCCTTCCTTCGGGTACGGAGGCTACTGCCTTCCCAAGGATACAGCTCAGCTCCTAAAAAGCTGCGATGGAATACCGGAGGATATCATAAGCTCTATTGTAAAGAGCAACAGCATAAGGAAGGATTTCGTTGCAGGGAGAGTGGAGGAAAAACTGAAAAAAGCCGGGGGAATTGTCGGAGTCTACAGACTTAATATGAAGACTTCCTCGGACAATATGAGAAACAGCTCTGTCCCTGATGTGATAAGCAGACTGAAGGCAAGGGGCGTGCCCTTTATAATCTATGAACCCTTGCTGGGAAACGGAGAAACATTTATGGAGGGAAGGGTCACAGACGACCTTGAAAGCTTTAAAAAGATGTCGGATCTGATCATCGCAAACAGATATGACAGCTGTCTGGATGATGTCAGAGAAAAGGTATATACCAGAGATATTTATTCCAGAGATTAAAAGCTGCTTTCTCAGAGATTAATGTATGAAGATTTTAATGATAAACAAGTTTCTCTATCCCAAGGGCGGGTCTGAGACCTATATGCTGAGGCTTGGAGAATATCTGGAGTCCATAAGCCATGAGGTGGAGTACTTCGGTATGGACAGCGCTGAGCGTACTGTGGGAAACAGGGCAGGCCTCTATACGGAAGCTGTGGATCTGAGAGGAGAGAGTCAGGATCTTCCTCTATATAAGAGGGCGGGAGCAGTGAATCCTCTTAAGCTTGTGTATTCTCGGGAGGCGGAGGAAAAGCTATCGAAGCTTCTTTGGGTCTTCAGGCCTGATGTGTGTCACCTTAACAATATTAATTTTCAGCTTACCCCCTCGGTCATCCTCGCCATTATGCGATACAGGAACAGAGGAAATATATGCCCCATAATAATGACAGCCCATGACTACCAGCTTCTCTGCCCGAACCATATGTGCAGGAATCCTGCTCTCGGGGAAAACTGCGAAAAGTGTCTTTCCGGAAATTATTTTAACTGTATGAGATACAAATGCATTCACGGAAGCCTTCTGAAAAGCGGGCTGGGAGCCTTTGAGGCGGGATTTTGGAGAACTGCCGGGATATACAGACACATAGACAAAATAATATGCTGCTCTGACTTCCAAAAAGGCTTATTTGACAGGAGCCCGCTTTTCAGGGAAAAGACTGTGAGGCTTCACAATTTTGCAGGCTCTTGTTACCCCGGCGGAGAAGAAAAGAAGGACTATGTCCTGTACTTCGGGAGATACGATGAGGAAAAGGGAATAAAAACTCTCCTTGAAGTATGCAGGAGGCTGCCTCAGGTAAGGTTTTTCTTTGCGGGGACGGGCCTAAAAAAAATTATTTTCCCGGGAAACGTTACTGACCTGGGTTTTCTTCAGGGGAGAAAATTGGAAAAGACCATAGCCTCGGCAAGGTTTTCTGTCTTCCCCTCGGAATGGTATGAAAACTGCCCCTTCTCAGTTATGGAGAGCATATCTCTTGGAACTCCCGCCCTGGGAGCACGCATAGGAGGCATACCTGAGCTTATAGACGAGTTTGTCACCGGAGAGCTTTTTGAGAGCGGAAATGCGGATGAATTGACAGAGACAGTGAAAAGGCTGTGGGAGGACAGAAGCAGGGTGGAAAGCTACAGCAAAAACTGCAGGCCTGATCTGTTTGACACGGTGGCAAGCTACAGCAGAAAGCTCATGAGGATATATAAGGGAGAAAAGGATGGATAAGATTACAGGGAGCAGAGAAAAGCTGAACGGGACAGTAATAGTCACCTACCGCTGCAATGCCCACTGCAGCATGTGCAAGAGATATATGGAGCCCTCAAAGCCTGAGGAGGAGCTCTCCCCGGATATTATAAAGAAGCTCCCGAAAATGTATTTTACAAATATTACCGGCGGAGAGCCCTTCATACGCACAGACCTTTCGGATATAGTCAGAGAGCTCTACAAAAAAAGTGACAGGATAGTAATATCCACCAACGGATATTTTACCGACAGGATAGTGGAGCTTTGCAGGGAATTTCCCAAGCTTGGAATACGCATATCCATTGAGGGCAGGCAGGAGACAAACGACAGGATAAGGGGCCTTAAGGACGGCTACAGGAGGGGGTATGAGACCTTAAGGAAGCTCAGGGAGATGGGTCTTAAGGACGTAGGCTTCGGAATGACTGTGCAGGACGAAAATGCGGATGATCTCCTTCCTCTCTATGACATAGCAAAAAGAGAAAATATGGAGTTTGCCACTGCTGCAGTCCACAACAGCTTTTACTTTGTGGAGTCGGGAAACAGGATAGAGGATCGCCCGCGGGCGGCAGAAAATTTTGAGGCTCTTATCAATGAGCTCTTGAAAAGCAACAGTCCGAAAAAATGGTTCAGGGCGTATTTTAACCATGGCCTGATCAATTATATATACAGCGGAAAAAGATTATTGCCCTGCCGTATGGGCTTTGACACTTTTTTTATCGATCCCTACGGTGATGTGCTTCCCTGCAACGGAATGAGAGAAAAGGCTGTTATGGGAAACTTGAATGAGAGCAGCTGGGAGGATATTTGGGAAAGCCCCGAGGCGAGAAAAGTTCGGGAAAGGGTACTTTGCTGCAACAGAAACTGCTGGATGATAGGCTCCGCCTCCCCCGCCATAAAAAAACATATTTTAAAGTCAGGAGCCTGGGTGGCTGTTCACAAGCTAAGGTCACTTTTTTCAGAGCATCCCTACAGCATGTACGAGAACAGTTTAGTGAGGGATTACAGGGACGGAAAGATAAAGAAGGATGAGCTTGACCGTCTTAGCACCTGTGAGAGGATGTGAGAGCTTGCAGAGGGAAGCAATACTTGTAAATAAGTACGACTTAATTTTTTTTATAGTGTTTGTCCTGTTCTTTTTTTCCGAGAACAGGATGGACCTGCCCTTCCTTGACAACGCCTTCACTGTGATAGAGCATTACAAGCTGAAGTATGCTGTAAGCCTTATTGGCTGCGCATATTTTATGCTGTCTCTTGAGTCCGGAGAGAGACTTTTCAGGGAAGAATTCAGTCTATACTTAAAAATGATCCTTTTTGTCATAGGACTCTCACTGATATCGATTATTACAGGAAGGTACAGAGGAGACCTTATTAACGAGGGGATGTATTTTTCAGTACCTCTTTTTTTCAGCTACAGTGCCATTAATGCAAAAAAAGGAGCTACAGACAGTCTTTTAAATATAGCCTTTTGGATGACCGCAGCAGGCTTTTTCTTTAAATTTCGCCATGTGTTCAGCCCCTCATCCCTAAGCTCCATAAGCTTTGCCGAATCATATTCACCCTTTGAGGGAGAGCTTGCCTTTCAGTCTGTGCTCTTTGTCATACTCTACGCATGGAAAAGGGACAGGCTTAAATACCTCCTGTCCCTTGTAATATGCCTTTTGAGCTTTAAGAGATTAAGTATCTTGGCGGTCCTTATTTTTTCTCTCTCTATGAACAGGCTGAGGGGAGGGGAAAAACCGAAAGCAGGCATAAGAACCTTTATTTTGGCGGCGTTTTTGCTTTTTCCTGTGGGGATACATATTTTGCTTTCAGACTCCTTTTCAGAGCTTTTTTCAGCTGTCACCGGCTTGGACCTTGACAGCTTTGTCATGAGCAGATCTCTTTTTATGAGGACAGTTCTTGAGGAGTACCCCTTTTTCGGAGGACTCGGCTCCGTGAGGAGCTTCCTGTCTGAATATATGAGGGGCTATTATCATACGAATGTAAGCATATATGATCTCCACTGCGACATCATGCGCTTTTACCTTGAATGCTCACTGATAGGACTTTTTTCTCTGCTTTACGCCTATATCAAAAGCGCCCGAAGCAAGATCGCCTTGGCCTTTGTAACTTATATATTTTTGGAGTCCTGCGTAAACCACATGTTCGGAGCAGGAAGGACTATGTACTGGATCATAGCATATTTGATGATATTTGAATTTAATCGAGGAGTTCCCTATGAAGATATTGATACTGCGCACAGCTCCCGATAAGCCTGATCCTGAAAATTATAATCTGCAGGAGTTAGGGCTTGCAAAGGCACTTGTGAGAAAGGGGATGAGCTGTGATGTGGCCTATTACGGCGGAAGGGAAAAGTTCCGCAGGGAAAGGATAGAGTTTGACGAAGGAAGACATTTTGACCTACTGTGGCTTCCCGGTTTCGGACTTTTAAGGGAGGGATTTTTTCCCGGCATACTCAGAATTGTAGAGGATTATGACATAATACAGATAAGCGAGTATATCGGTATCACCTCATTTTATCTGAGCCTTAAATTTCCTGATAGGATTGTATATTATCAGGGGCCCTATTACTGCAAAAAAAACAGGGGAGACATAATCAAGGCCTTTTTCTTTGACAGGCTTTTGCTGCCTTTTATGCTTAAGAAAGGTATGACGGCAGCCGCAAAGAGCAAGCTTGCGGAGGCATATTTGAGAAAAAAAGGTATAGCAGATGTAAGGACTTTGGGAGTGGGACTTGACACGGACAACTTCAATGAGGACAGCACTGCTGAAGAGAAATGTCCGCTAATAAGCGAGCTTAAAAATAAGAGATCTGAAGAAGGCTATCTTCTCTATATAGGTGCCATGGAGGAAAGAAGGGACATAATCTTTCTTTTAAATACATTTAAGCTTGTAACAGAGACCATGCCCGGAGTGAGGCTTGTACTTGTGGGAAAAGGTGAGAAAGCCTATGTGTCCGACTGCTTTAAGGAGGCCTGTAAGCTCGGCATAAGGGAAAAGATAATATATAGGGAAAAAATCGGGCAAAAATACCTTCCTTCTGTCTATAGATCCTGCGATATGTTTATTTTCCCCACAGACTATGAGATATTCGGAATGGTAATGCTTGAGGCCATGTACTTCGGACTTCCTGTGATCACCACCTTTAACGGAGGCTCATCAACGCTGATAGACGGAGAAAACGGGCTTATTTTAAGAGATAAAAGCAAAGAGCTGTGGAGCTTTAAGATAATTGAACTTTTAAGGGACCGAAAAACCCGATCCCATATGGGAGAGAAGGCACATCAGACTGTGCTCAAAGGCTTTACCTGGGATGCCTTGGCAGATGATTTTGCATCACTCTACCGGGGGAAAGCCGGAAAGGAGCAGGGATAAAAATGGATACTGAAAAGCCCTTGGTTTCTGCTGTCATAACGACTCATGGGCGGAGAAAATACAGGATACTTCCGGGGATACTTTCAGTGCTTTCCCAGACATTTCCTCCTGCTGAGCTTTTGATAATAGACGACAACGGAGAGGGAAGCCTGATTCAAAGGGAGACAGAGCTTTTTGCAGATGGACTTAAAGCCTATGCAAAATCAAAGGGAACAGAGCTTCGCTATCTTAAAAATAAGAAAAACATGGGTGCCCAATATTCAAGGAACCTTGGCATAAGAGAGAGCAGGGGAGAATACATTGCCTTTCTTGACGACGATGACAGGTGGAGTAAGGACAAGCTTAGGCTTCAAATGAAGCTTTTTAATGATAAAAATGTTGGACTGGTCTACTCAAAGGGCAGAGAGCTTAGGCTGAGAGGAGAGGAAATAATATCTGCAAAGCCCTACAACATGGCTCTGTGCTTTAATGAGAAGGCGAATTTTAAGGATCTCTTGTATGGGGACTATATCGGCAGCACATCTCAGGCGGTAATAAGGAGAGAGGTGTTTGAGACCTGTGGAATGTTTGATGAGGGCCAGCCTGCAAGGCAGGACTATGAGATGTGGATAAGGATAAGCAGAAAATACAGCTGCAGAGGGGTTCCCGAGTATCTCTTTGACCATTGCATTCACGAGGGAGAACAGCTTGGTAAAGACAGAGGAAAAGTCACAGCAGGACTTTGCCGCATATTTGAGATATATGGGGATGATATGGGCCCAACAGCAAAGCTTCATATAAGCATGATGACAGCAAAAGAGCTTTTTTTAATGGGTAAATTCGGGCAGATGATGAAGTGGGGCATCAGCAGCGCATCGTTTTTTATAATTGCCCTGCTTTGGGACAGAAAAGAACTTTTTTACAGAATAATTTGGCATTTAAAAAGAAAATCAAAGGAAAGAGAGTTTGTCCGGAGGAAAAAATAATTGAAGATATGCTTTTGGGTCTCCCATGTGGCTACAGTGGGAGGTGTACAGAGAGTTACAGCTGTCATTTCAAGGGAGCTCTCAGAAAGGCACGAGATAACTGTCATATCAAATGACAGTGATGACGATATAAAAAAGAATATATATAAGCTCCCCGAGAATGTAAGGATCCTAAAAGAACCGAAAGGCCTTACCCGAATTCCTACAGCAAAAAGGATATTTAGAAGGATAAACAAGCTGACAGGGATTTTTAATAAGGAAAGCAGACTCAAAGCCCTGGAAGCATTATATGTGCCGGAGAGCATAAAGGCAGCCCTTGTTACTTTTTTCAACTCATTTGATTTTGACTGTATAGTCGGAGTGCAGGGCTTTAACAGCCTGTTTTTGGCATCTGTCAGCGACAGGCTGTCTGCAAAGACCGTGGGATGGCAGCATAAATGCTTTTCAGGATATTTCAGAAGCCGAAACAGATACTTTTGGAATCAGGATGAGCTTTTTAAAAAATATCTTAGGCGACTGGACGGATATGTGGTCTTAAATGACGATGACAAGGCAGATGTGGACAGGGAATTTGAGATCAACTCTACAGTCATTCATAATCCCCGAAGCTTCACATCGGAAGAAAAATGCGATCCTTATAAAAAGAGTTTTATTGCTTCAGGAAGATTCGTATATTCAAAGGGCTTTGACCTGCTTATTGAGGCCTTAAGTCTGTTTGCAAGGAAGAACAGAGATTGGGACTGCATACTGGTAGGCGATGGGATAGAGCGTCCGAAGATAGAAAGGCTTATAAGAAAAAAGAAAATTGCCGACAGAATTATCATGACCGGATACACAGACGACATAAAAAAGTATTTCCTTAAGGCCTCGGTGCTTGTCATGCCATCAAGAGAAGAAGGTATGCCTATGACTATACTTGAAGCCTTTGAGTTGGGCTGCCCTGTAATAGCTTTTGACATAGACGCTGTGAGGCCTCTTTTAAGAGACGAAAAGGACGGACTCATCGTAAAAAGAAGCGAGGGAGCAGTGGGCCTTGCAAAGGCTATGTCAAGGCTATCAGAGGATACGGAGCTGAGGGTGAAAATGCACAGGAATGTCATATTAAAGGCAGAGGAATTTGATCTTAAGAAAACAGTGCAAAAATGGGAAAAGGAGATATTTAATTTAGTATAGGTCATATGTCTTCATCAAGGACTGACAATTCAATAAAAAATTCTGTTTCGGCTCTTTTCGGACAGGTAATATATGTCCTGATGTCTTTCATATGCAGGACCGTATTTATCGCCATACTCGGAAAAACCTATCTGGGCTTCAGCGGACTTTTCGGAAACATAATGTCACTTTTGGCTCTGGCTGAAGGGGGCATAGGCCCGGCAGTACTTTATTCTATGTACGATCGGGTGTCAAAAGGCGATGAAAAGGGAATATCAGCCCTTATGAATCTGTACAGAAGGGCATATTTTAAGATAGGCATAACAGTGACCTTATCGGGAGCCTGCCTGATCCCTTTCCTCGGATTCTTTGTATCCGGGGCAGATTACGGCAAAGAACTCCCTATCATCTACATATTATATCTTATGAATGCCTCGGCAGGATATTTTTTTGTATACAAAAAGTATATTTTGATAGCCTTCCAAAAAAGCTATGTATTGTCTCGGATATTTATTGTAAGCGAGGTACTGCAGAAGATATTTCAGATAGCAGTTCTCTATGGTACAGGAAGCTTTATCATATACCTCATCATACAGCTTATATTTTCTTTTTTGAAAAATTACGCCGTATCTGAATATGTGGACATAAAATATCCTTATCTGAAAAAATACAGAGCCGAAGCTGCTGACGAGGCTGTAAGGAGAGACATATCGGGAAACATAAGAGCCACATTTGTGGGAAAGCTGAGCTCAGCTGCTGTATCGTCCACTGATAATCTTATCATCTCAGCCTTTGTAAGCACTGCGGTGTTGGGACTTTACTCCAACTACATGCTTTTTGTCAGTGCGATTCAGCAGATGCTTTCAAAGATCTTTGAGGGCATAGTGGGAAGTGTGGGAAATCTGGCTGCTTCCGATGACGGAGAAAGGGCATATACCGTCATGAAAAGAGTGTGGTTCATTAATTATTGGCTTGCCGCTTTTGCGTCCTTGACACTCTACGTGACTGTGGACCCCTTCATAGAGCTCTGGATAGGGAAAGAATACATACTGGGAAACAAGGTTGTATTTTTAATATGCTTAAACCTTTTTATGCGTCTTATAAGGATCACCTTTTTGATATTCAACGAGGCTTACGGACACTTTAAAAAACTGAGGATAAAGTGCATCGCCGAGGCGGTGATAAACCTTGTGGCATCATTGATATTTGTGATCCCTCTTAAAATGGGACTTTTCGGAGTGCTTTTGGGAACTACACTGAGCAATCTCTGTACAAACTTTTGGTATGAGCCCTATCTGTTATATAAAAGAATGAATGTGAGCATGAGAGAATACTTCTTTGAGTTTTTAAAGTATACAGCTCTGATAATAGCTTCAGGTGTGGCCACCCTTTATTTATGCCGCCCTTTTTCCGACTATGGTGCCATAAGCTTTTTTGCCGCAAGACTGACTGCAGGAGTATTTTTCATAAATGCCTTTATCTTTGGGGCTTATTTTTTTACTGACGAGTTCAGAAGTCTTGTGGAGCTCATAAAAAAAACTTTCTTTGGGATAAAAAAACAATATGATAAATTTTGTTAATTCTTTGTGCTCTGTACTTATTCGCATATTCAATAAAAATTAGGTTTTAAACACAAAAACTGTATTTTTTTGTTAAAATCGGATTTAATTTATGAAAAATATACAAAATTATCAGGATTGACAGTACAAATTTATTCAATATAATGAAAAAGGCAACTATAAAGAGAAGCTGTATCAAAGGTAATCGTAAATGATAGAAATAAAAGACCTTACAAAGAAATATGACAATAAGGCTGTTCTGGAAAATATAAACATAAAGATTCCTGACGGAAGGATATATGGCCTTGCCGGACAAAGTGGAGTAGGAAAATCAACCTTGCTCAGGTGCATTAACGGTTTGGAAAGCTTCGACTCCGGAAGCATATGCATAGACGCTACGGAACTTAATTCCCTAAATGAAGCGGAGATGAGAGAATTTAGAAGAAGCATTGGAATGATCTTCCAAAATTTCGCATTGCTTGAAAGGAAATCTGTTCTCGAAAATGTAATGCTTCCAATGGAATTTTGGAAGTATGACAGAGCTCACATGGAAAAAAAGGCCAAGGCTTTACTGGAGAGAGTGGGACTTGGAGAGAAACTTAATTCTATGCCTTCAGAACTTTCGGGAGGTCAAAAGCAAAGGGTGGCGATTGCCAGGGCCCTTTCCTTGGACCCGAAAATACTGCTTTGCGATGAAGCAACATCAGCTCTTGACCCTGCAATAACTCTATCTATATTGGAGCTTATTGCGGATATAAATAAGGAACTTAATCTTACGGTAGTCATGGTTACCCATGAAATGTCTGTTATAAAGTCTGTCTGCGATGATATGGCAATTATAGAAGCAGGGCATATAGTGGCTGAGGGCAAGGTTGAGGATGTGCTCTTGTCTGATGCGGAACCTGTGAGGAAGCTGATCGGGGAAAGAAAAATTACAGCACCTGTGGGCAAGGATTTAATAAAGCTTGTGATCAGAGGAAAAGAAGAACATCCTGAGGCTGTATGCGAGCTTGCGCGAAACTCGGGAATAGCTTTCGGAATTATCAGTGCGGAAATAGAGCCTTTTCACAGCGGAGAATATATGGGGCATATGTACTTGACAGTGGATCCTGAAAAGGCGGAAACACTTGCAAGAAAATTCATAGAATACGGTATAGATGCTTCATCAGGAAAGGAGTTTTATCTATGAGTTCTGCCCTTTTTGAAACGGCTTTTTTTAAGAATTTCAATATGATAATCATTCCGGCAATATTTTCCACCATAAGGATGCTGGTTTTTTCAATGCTGTTCGGATTTATCATAGGCACTTTAGTAGCTATCCTTCTTGTTATGACATCGCCTTATGGACTTAAGCCTAAGCCTTCTGTCTATAAATTTATAAGCTTTTGGGTAAATATGATAAGGTCATTTCCCGTAATCATATTGATAGTAGCTGTTTCACCTCTTACAAGAATTCTGGTGGGAACATCTGTCGGGGAGAAGGCTGCGATTTTTCCGCTTACACTTGCGGCATTTCCCGTTATAGCAAGGTATATGGAAGCTTCTCTTTTGGAAGTGGATAAGAATATAGTTATGGCAGCGAGGGCTTTTGGGGCTTCAGACATGCAAATAATGTTCAAGGTACTGTTTCCTGAGGCACTGCCTTCAATAATCTCAGGCATGACTACAACAGTAATACTCTTTTTGGCAAGCACAGCTCTTGCCGGAGCGGTTGGAGCAGGAGGCCTTGGAGCTGTGGCTCTGACATACGGATATCAGAGGTTTGATGATGTGATGATGTACTGCATTGTAGCCATACTGTTTGTTATGGTTCTTATAATACAGGGACTGGGAGAGCTGCTCTATAAAAGAGTAAAAACGAGATAATAAAATAAAAGAAAGGCGAAATAAAAAGATGAGAAACATGAAGAAAAAATTACCTGTGGCAATTGCTATGCTTATTATGACGGGAGTCTTGTCAGCTTGTCAGGGAACAACTGCCGAGGAGACAACTGCAGCTTTAAAGGAGGAGACATCAGCTGAGGAGAATAAGGCCGAAGCAGAGCAGGAAGCTGAGGAGACACAGACTGTAGAAAATGACAAGAAGGATATAAATATCGCCTGTGTTGAAACAACACAGGCACTTGTTGACAAGGTAGTACCTCTCATGGAAGAAATGGGATATAACATGACATATCAGGTGTTTGACAATAACATGAACACTCTTGTGGCATGCAATGACGGAAGTGTTGACGGAGTTTTTGTTGTACACAGACCCTTTATGGAGAGCTTTAACGAGGCCAATAACGGAGACCTTGTAATGGTAGAGCCCTATATATACACAAGCGGCATGGGACTCTTCTCAGAAAAGTATGACAGTGTGGAGGACCTTCCGGATGGCGCAACTATTGCCATACCTAATGACGTGATGAACATGGACAGAGCCCTGAGGATACTTGCGGGTGGAGGACTCATTACACTGGCTGACGGAGTGGATCAATATTCAATTACCGACATAACGGAGAACCCTAAAAACATCCAATTAATAGATATGGATCAGACACAGACTGTCCGTTCACTTGAAGACACAGACGGATCGGTTTCATTCTTCAGCCACATGAGGAATGCCGGAAAGGACTTTAATTCATATCTTTTGAGGGATGCAGATCCCACAGCCTATCCTACAAGCCTTGTTGTGAAAGCTGAAAATAAAGATGCAAAGTGGGCAAAAGATTTAAATAACGCATTCCTTGACGACGAGGTTAAGGCTTTTGCAGAAGAATACTATGGCGGATTATATGAGTACTTTGAATAAAGAAAACAAAGCCGGGAGAAATCGTGAGCATGAAAAAATGCTTACCGCCTTGCTCGGGCTTGATGGGCGTCCGGTGGCAGTGAGATTTATAAAAACCGAAGAAGAGTACAAAGCTTTGGATCTACATGAGCCGAAGACAGGACTTCCTTACTGCACAGCTGTGTCAATGGCGAGAAAAGGAAAATCATTTAAGCTTGACGCAAAACACAACAGATGTGGGGCGTCTTCGATCGCCTTTGGCATGATACCTTTAAATGAATACAGAAGCTCTGGGAAGATGCACGCGGACCTTAAGGTATATGACAGCGTGGAGGTCAGCAGGCAAGTGGCAGAAGATATGGTCTACTGTAGTGAAAAAAACTATGGAGTCGCTGTAGAACCTCTTGGCGAATCTGATTCGGAGCCGGATATAGTCATCATAATAGGGAAACCCAAACAGGCGATGAGGATACTTCAGGGGTATGCATATCACAACGGACAGCTTAAAAATATAAAAATGGCAGGTATGTGTGCCATCTGTCAAGAGTGTACATCATATCCATTTGTGAAAGGTCAGATAAACATCTCCATGCTATGCTCAGGAACAAGATGTGTGGGATCATGGGCTGAAGATGAGATGGGAATAGGTATCCCCGGAAGTCTTGCGGAAAGTCTTACAGACGGAATATTAAATACAGTCGATCCTATGGAGAACAAAGCCTCAAAGCTTCAAATCGAGGATAGGATGAAAAAAGCAGGGCTTAATACCCCGGAATTTGATTTAAAAAATAATTATTATTCTCATGCATACGGAATACCGAAGCAGGAGTAATATGAAACTGAAATACTTAAGCCACATTACAGGGCTTAAGTATTTTTATTTATTGGAAATTTGACTGCGGGGTGATATACTGAAGCGTGAAAATATTACTGAGTACGGAGAATACATATGAAGCTTACTGTAGCGGAGGCAGCCAAGGCTGTCGGTGGAAAGATCATATTCGGAGATGAGAATCTTACCATAGAAAATATCAGCCTCAATTCAAGGCTTATGAAGGGAAGAGACCTTTTTGTACCTGTGATAGGAGAGAGGGTGGATGCCCATAATTTTATAGAACAGGCATTTGAGAACGGAGCTGTATGCTCTCTGACATCAAGGCACAAAAGCCGGGAGGGATCGGAGAAACTGCTTAAAGAAGGCAAGGCTTTGATCTGTGTTGAAGATACGGTCACGGCGCTTCAGACCTTGGGATCATATTATAGGGATAATTATGTGAAGATACCCTATGTGGGTGTGACAGGCTCTGTGGGAAAGACTACGACCAGAGAGATGGTTGCAAAGGCCCTTTCCGCAGGCTTTGAGGTCTATGCCACAAAGGGAAACTCAAACTCCCAGGTGGGAGTTCCCATTACTGTAACGGAGACAGATGGGGATGCAGGCATAGGGGTCATTGAGCTGGGAATGTCTGAGTTCGGAGAAATGACTCGAATCAGCAAGGTGGCAAAGCCGGATACAGCTGTAATAACTAATATAGGTGTCTCACATATAAATCAGCTTAAGACAAGAGAAAACATAATGCTTGAAAAGCTGAAGATCACTGACGGGATGCCTTCCGGAGGAACTCTCATATTAAACGGTGACGATGAGTACTTGAGGGATCTTGATCAGGATAAGCTCCACGCCTACGGCATAAGCGTCGGAAAGGAAATCAATATCATTTTTTACGGGAGGGGAGAAAACTGCCGCTTCAGAGCCCACGACACAGAGCTTAAGGATGGATTTCCCGAGTTCAGCATTACGGACACAGAGACCGGAGAGAGCTCAAGGGAAAGGCTTTCTGTGATGGGAGACCACATGATATTAAATGCTGTTGCAGCAGTATGTGTGGCCCGAATCTACGGCATAAGCATAAAAGATTCCTTCGCATCCCTCGCCTCATTTACAGGTGTGAAGGGAAGAGGAGAGATATATGAGGCTTCAGGGATAAAAATAATAGATGACAGCTATAATGCGGCCCCTGCGTCCATGAAGGCAGGGCTTAAGGTGCTTGACGACATGCCTCTTGAGGGAAGAAAGATAGCTGTTCTTGCGGATATGCTGGAGCTTGGAGAAAACGAGGCACAATACCACAGACAGGTGGGAGAGTATATGGCTGAAAGGGGTATACTTCCTGACGGGCTCATACTCTTGGGGCCCCTGTCTGAAAATATAGAGAAGGGCTTTAAAGAAGGACTGTCTGAGGGAGGAATTGAGAAAACCTCAACAAATATAAAGCACTTTTCAGAGCTTTCAGAGCTTTCAGCCTTCTTGAAGTCTTATCTTAAGCCGGGGGATACCGTGCTTTTTAAGGGCTCCAACAGCATGGGCCTTTCAAAGGTGGTAAAGGAATTTATATAGACATTTATGGAGGGAAAACATACGAGCAGGCAGGAATTCGGAAAACTTAATACAGGCTGCAGCTTATTTGCAGGAGTCATAGTGGACATTTCCGCTGACGCTGTGGACCGGTGCTTTGAGTACAAGATCCCTGACGAGCTGAGAGAAAGCTTGCATCCGGGCTCTGCCGTAAACATTCCCTTCGGCAAAGGAAATACAGAGCGCACAGGATATATCGTATATATTACCGACAGCCCTGAATTTCCCCCTGAAAAGCTTAAGGATATACTTTCCCTCAAGGAGGACGCCCTAACTGTTGAGTCAAAGCTCTTTGAGCTTGCCGGATTTATGGCTGAAGAATACGGCTCCACCTACAGCCAAGCCTTGAAGGCTGTGCTTCCCGTAAAGAGGAAGGTGAGAAAAAACAGCAGAAGAGAGGACCCTGTAATAAAGCTGGAGGAGCTGTCCCTTAAGGACAGCCCTTCTTTGAGAGATATAAGACCGAATGAAGAGCAGCAGAGTATAATTGCAGACCTTATCCGCAGATATGAGGGAAGAAAAGAGGAGGAACGCAGAGTAAAACCATCCCTTATTCACGGGGTTACAGGAAGTGGAAAAACCCTCATATATATAAAGCTTATAGAGTATATGCAGTCTCAGGGAAAGAAAAGCATAGTCCTTATCCCTGAGATATCTCTTGCGTATCAGACAGTTACTGTGCTCTCCTCATATTTTAAAGACAAGGTCTCGGTACTTCACTCAAGGCTCTCTGAGGGAGAAAAGTATGAGCAGTACATGAAAGCCGTGGGAGGAGAGACAGATATTATGGTGGGACCGAGATCAGCCCTTTTCACACCCTTTCAGGATCTCGGACTGATAATAATTGATGAGGAGCACGAGTCATCCTACAAGTCGGACATGTCTCCCGGGTATGATGCAAGGGAAGTGGCTGTAAAAAGAGCGGAGCTTGAGGATGCCATGCTTGTAATGGGCTCGGCCACACCATCACTCTCATCTTATAAGAGAGCTCTCGAGGGCGAGTATGTGCTCTACAGACTTAAGGAGCGGGCGGTGGAAGGCTCTGTGCTACCAAGGATACATGTGGCGGATATGAGAGCGGAGATGGAGAAGGGAAACAGGACTGTGTTCTCGGACAAGCTCCATGAGCTCATATCCGACAGGCTTAAAAAGGGAGAACAGACCATACTTTTTCTTAACAGGAGAGGCTATGCGGGGTTCGTGTCCTGCAGATCCTGCGGAAAAGTTATGAAGTGTCCTCACTGCGATGTGTCTCTTACCGCCCACAACAGTTGGTATTTTGACAAAAACACAGGAAAAAAAGAGGGAGCCCTTCTGAGCTGCCACTACTGTGGATACAAGACTTACATGCCGAAAAAATGCCCGGATTGCGGCTCAAAGTACATTGCAGCCTTCGGAGTCGGCACTCAGAAGCTTCAGGCCATGACAGCCGAAAGCTTTCCTGAGGCAAGGATATTGAGGATGGACGCTGACTCCACTTCTAAAAAGGGAGCACATGAGAGGATACTGTCGGATTTTGCCAAGGGAAAGGCGGATATACTTATCGGGACCCAGATGATAGTAAAGGGGCATGACTTTCCCAATGTGACCTTAGTGGGGATCATAGCCGCTGATATGAGCCTTTATGCCCCGGAATATAATTGTGCCGAGAGGACCTTTGAGCTTTTGGTGCAGGCCGAGGGAAGAGCGGGAAGAGCCGTGAAGGAGGGAGATGTGGTAGTCCAGACTTATGATCCCGGACACTATGCCATCATAAACGCCTCCAAGCAGGACTATGAGAGCTTTTACAGGCAGGAGGCACAGTTCAGGAAAATGCTCGGATACCCTCCCTTTGTAAATATGCTGAAGATCACAATGTCCTCAGAGGATGAGGAGCTTCTCGACAGTGTTTCAACAAGACTCGAGTCTGCTGTAGGCGTTTCTCTGAGGGATTCAAAGCTTCCCGAGGGCACTGAGGTCATAGGACCTCTGAATGCGGGAATCTATAAAGTTAATGATATATATAGAAAAATTTTATATATTAAGCACCCGAATCATGATATAATAATTAGAATTCGTGAGTCTGTGAAAGCCTTTATAAGGGGCATAGATAAAAACGACAGGATAAAGCTTCAATATAATTGGGAATAAATATTATTTCGGAAAAGAGGAAGACAAAAAATGGCACTTAGAACCATAAGAACTGAGGGAGATCCGGTACTTTATAAAGTCTGCAAGCCGGTGAAAGAGATGACTCAAAGGACTGCTGAGCTTATAGAAGATATGTTCGAGACTATGTACGACGGAAACGGCGTAGGACTTGCCGCAAATCAGGTGGGCATACTCAAGCAGATAGTTGTAATTGATGTGGATGACGGCAACAGATATGTACTGATAAATCCGGAGATCATTGAGACGGAAGGAAGCCAGACCGGACAGGAGGGCTGCCTTTCCGTGCCTGATATGTCAGGCACTGTCACAAGGCCTGAGAAGGTGAAGGTGAGAGCCTATGATGAAAACATGAAGGAGTATGAGCTCACAGGGGAGGGACTCCTGGCAAGAGCCATATGCCATGAATGTGATCACCTTAAGGGAAAGCTTTACACAGAGCTTGTGGAGGGAGATCTGCACAATGTGAATGACCCTGACTATCAGGATGAGGACGACAGGTAAAGCTTTTAAGGAGGATTTCTGATGAGGATAATTTTTATGGGAACTCCGGACTTTGCTGTCGCTACTCTTGAAGCCCTGTATGATGCGGGCTTTGAGGTCATAGCCGCAGTTTCTCAGCCTGACAAGCCCAAGGGAAGACATGGGGTGCTGAGCCCTACCCCTGTAAAGGAGAAGGCTCTTGAGCTGGGAATACCGGTGCTTCAGCCTGAGAAGGCAAGGGATGAGAGCTTTATCAACAAGATAAGAGAGCTCGCTCCTGATCTTATAGTGGTTACAGCTTACGGCCAGATACTGAAAAAAGAGCTCCTTGAAATACCCGAGTACGGCTGTATAAATGTGCACGCCTCACTGCTTCCCAGGTGGAGAGGGGCAGCTCCTATACAGTGGGCCATAATAGACGGAGACAGTTTGACAGGAGTCACCACCATGTACATGGATGAGGGCCTTGACACCGGCGATATGCTCCTTAAAAAGGAGGTCCCCATAGATGAAAAGGAGACCGGAGGAAGCCTTTTTGAGAAGCTTGCAAAGGCAGGGGGAGAACTCATAGTAGAGACTGTGAGAAAGCTTGAGAGTGGAGAGCTCACAAGACAGAAGCAGGATGAAAGCCTTATGACCTATGCTTCCATGCTTGACAAGCATATGGGCAGGATCAACTGGAAGCGGGGCGCGGATGAGATAGAGAGGCTGATAAGAGGCCTTGATCCCTGGCCCGGAGCCTACAGCTTTTGGGATAAAAAAATGCTTAAGCTGTGGGACGCGGATGTGCTTTATGAAAATGATGAAGCTTTTTCATCGATCTCTGTTGAAAGCGAGAGCGCTGAACCCGGCACAGTTGTAATTGCAGACCAAAAGGGCTTTGTCATAAAGACAGGAAGAGGATTTTTAAAGATAAATGAGCTTCAGCCTGAGGGTAAGAAGAGAATGAAGGCTGAGGATTTCTTAAGAGGAAACAGGATCACTGAGGGAGCTGTGCTCAGCTGATATTTTTATTAAGGAGGATATATGTTCGGTTACTATCCGTTTTGGGATTCAACTTATGTTTTGGTAATAATAGGAGCTATACTCAGCATGATAGCTTCCTCAAGGGTGAAATCCACCTTTGCAAAATATGACAAGGTCAGGGCCCGTTCCGAGCTTACAGGAGCGAGGGCTGCCGAGATGATACTCAGAAACCACGGTATATACGATGTGGAGGTAAAGCATATAAACGGGCAGCTCACAGACTGCTATGTGCCCTCAAAAAAGGTGCTGAACCTTTCAGACAGCACATACAATTCCACATCCATAGCAGCCATAGGCGTTGCCGCTCATGAGTGCGGACATGCCATACAGCATGCTGTAGGCTATGCCCCTCTTACACTGTCAAACATGATACATCCGGCATGCGCAATAGGATCAAACCTTGCCATGCCCATACTCATAATAGGTATACTTTTAAGCATGCCCTTTTTGGTGGAGCTCGGCATACTTTTGTTCCTCTTTGCAGTCATCTTTCAGGTGATAACTCTGCCTGTTGAGTACAACGCTTCCAACAGGGCTTTGGCGACCCTGGGAGAATCAGGGATGCTCAATGAGGAGGAGCTTGTGGGAACAAAGAAGGTGCTTAGAGCCGCAGGTCTTACCTATGTGGCTGCTTTGGCCGCTTCACTGCTCTCACTCTTAAGACTTGTGCTCATTGCCAACAGGAACAGAGACTGATTATTCTATGATGAGGAAAAGATAAACCTTGGCAAATGAAACTTTAAAGAAAAAAGAGACTTTTACAATAAAGGACGCCTCCAATGCAAGGGAGGTCGCCCTTATTGTGATTTTGAGGATAAGCGAGGAGGGCAGAAAGAGCCACATTGCCCTAAGAGAGGCTCTGGGAGCTTCCCGGCTCTCTGACAGAGACAGGGCCTTTGCAAAGAGATGCGTAGACGGTTGCCTTGACTATCTTCTGCACGAGGACGCTCTTATAAACAGATACTCAAAGCTGAAGTTAAGTAAGCTTGAACCCTACATCAGAGGTATACTCAGGATGTCTGTCTACCAGCTTAAATTTATGGACAAGGTCCCTGACAGTGCCGTTTGCAATGAGGCTGTGAAGCTCACAAGGCTCCACGGGCTCGGCAGGCTTACAGGCTATGTGAACGGCATACTCAGAAATATGGTCAGAGACAAGGAGTCGGGGGCAAAAAGATTTTTTGAATTTGAACTTCCCTGGGAGAGATATTCTCTCCCTGAATGGCTTTATAAGAGGCTGAAAAGAGAATTGGGACCGAAGAAGGCCCTGCTTACAGCCGAGAATTACCTTCTTGAGAGGGCTGTGCAGGTGAGACTTAATCTGTCACTTGCCTCGGAGGAGGAGATAGCCTCCTGTCTTGAGAGAGACGGAATCGGCTTTAAAAAGATAGACATAAAGAAGATGCTTGAGGACTCATATGCCTCAGGCTTACTGCTTTATCAGGTACCTGAGATCCGAAAGCTTCCTGTCATGTATGAGCTCTCGGGACTTAAGGGTATAGAGAGATCCGTGGCCTTCAGGAAGGGCTATATCCAGGTCCAGGATGTGAGCAGTGCTCTTGCCGCTGCTTCCTTGGAGCCTGAGCCGGGGGATACGGTTTTGGACATCTGCTCCGCCCCGGGAGGCAAGACCATAGAGCTTGCGGATCTTATGAGCGCCATGAATGGTGATGGCGATTCTCGGGGAGAGATAACAGCACGAGACCTTACAGCTGACAAGCTTAAGCTTATCAGGGAAAATGTCACAAGATGCGGCTTCAAAAATGTCAAGGTGCAGCAGTGGGATGCCCTCGTTCCTGATGAAAAATATAAGGGTAAGGCCGACAAGGTCCTGGCGGATCTTCCCTGCTCCGGACTGGGGATAGCAGGCAAAAAGCCTGACATCAAGTGGAATATTACGGAAAAGAGCATAGAGGAGCTGTCTCGGCTTCAGGCAAGGATGCTTGATGTGGCGGGCTCCTATCTTAAGCCCGGTGGAAGGCTTGTGTACAGCACCTGCACCATAACAGAAGAGGAAGACGAGAAAAACGCTTCGGAGTTTGCAAAGAGAAGCGGATTAAAGCTTTTATACATGACAAAGCTCCTTCCCTCAGACAAGCACGACGGATTTTTCATATCAGTATTTGAGAGGCAAAAGGATGGAAACTGATACTTCATTGAGAGACATATGTGAATTCAATTACGGAGAGCTGGAAGAGCTTTTGACCGGAGAATTCGGAGAAAAGAGATTCAGAGCCTCCCAGATATATGACTGGCTTCACAAGAGGAAGGCAGCGTCATTTTCAGAGATGACAGACATATCAAAAGCCCTCAGGGAAAAGCTTTCACGGGAATTCAGGATCACTGTCATGGAGCCTGTGGAGATACTTACCTCCAAGAGGGACGGCACAAAAAAATACATAATGCGGCTTTTCGACAACAATGTTATCGAGAGCGTATTTATGAGATATAAGCACGGAAACTCCGTATGCATATCCTCACAGGTGGGCTGCCGCATGGGCTGCAGCTTCTGTGCTTCCACAATAGACGGCCTGGTAAGAAACCTTACAGCCGCCGAGATGCTGGGCCAGATATATGCGATTGAGAGAGATACCGGAGAGAGGGTGTCAAACATAGTTGTTATGGGAAGCGGTGAGCCTCTTGACAATTACGACGAGCTTATAAGATTTGTCAGGATGATATCAGATGAGAGGGGGCTGAACATATCTCAGAGAAACATTACGGTCTCCACCTGCGGCCTGGCGTCAAAGATAAGGCAGCTTGCGGATGAGGGCCTGCAGATAACTCTTGCTCTCTCGCTACATGCACCCAATCAGGAAGTCAGGGAGAGGCTGATGCCCATAGCAAAGGCCTACAGGCTTGAGGATGTGCTTTCGGCCTGCGAATACTATTACGAAAAGACAAAGAGAAGGCTTACCTTTGAATATGCGGTGGTAAAGGGAGTAAATGATAATCCCGGGGAGGCCAAGCTCCTGTCACGGCTCATAGGGGGAATGCACGGACATGTTAATCTGATACCGGTAAATCCTGTCAAGGAGAGAAGCTATGAGAGCCCTGACAAGAAGGACGTTTATGAATTTCAGGCTGTACTTGAAAAGAACGGCATAAATGCCACTGTAAGAAGAGAAATGGGCCGCGATATTGACGGAGCCTGCGGCCAGTTGAGAAGGAGATATATAGAGAATGCAGGCATATGCACTGACTGACATCGGTAAAAAGAGAAAGGTTAATCAGGATTATATATACGAGACTACTGAGAATATAGGTGTTTTTCCCAACCTGTTTATCCTTGCTGACGGCATGGGCGGACACAAGGCGGGGGATTACGCCTCCAAATATCTTGTGGACAGCATGGTGGATCATATCCGAAAGTCGGATAACGGGGAGATAGTAAAGACCCTCAACAATGCCATCAGCCTCTCAAACACCATGATATACAGGAAATCCCAAGAGATCCCTGAGCTTTCCGGAATGGGCTCGACTCTTGTGGCTGCGGTCATATCCTCAGGAGTGCTCTATGTGGCAAATGTGGGCGACAGCAGGCTTTACATAGTCAGAGACGGAATAACTCAGGTCACAAGAGACCATTCCTACGTGGAGGAAATGGTCAAAAAGGGTCAGATGACCAGGGATTCCGAGGATTATATGATGCACAAAAATATAATCACAAGAGCCGTGGGCATAAGCCAAAAGGTGGAGCCGGACTTCTTTGAGGTGGAGCTGGAGGACAACGACTATATACTTCTGTGTTCCGACGGCCTTACAAATATGGTGGACGATGATACCATACTCACGGTCATATTGGGAAACGGAAGTCTCGGATATAAATCAAACACACTTATACGGACAGCCAATGAGAACGGTGGAAATGACAACATAGCTGTAGTGCTTATAAAATATCAAAAGGAGGGTATGGAACATGCTTAAACCCGGAGATATTTTACAGGACAGATATGTGGTCGAGGACAAGATAGGCCAAGGCGGAATGTCCTATGTATACAAGGCCCATGACAATAAGCTGGGAAGGACTGTTGCCTTAAAGGTACTTAAGGAGGAGTTCTGTCAGGATGAGGATTTCATAAAGAAATTTAAAAACGAGGCCATGTCTGCGGCAAAGCTTGCCCATCCCAACATAGTGGCCGCCTACGATGTAATAGAGGAGGGCGAACTCCACTGCATAGTGATGGAGCTGGTGGAGGGCATAACCTTAAAGAATTATATCGCAAGGAAGGGCAGGCTCTCAAACCGTGAGACCATAGGCATAGCCATCCAGGCGGCGGAGGGAATAGAGGCCGCCCACAAAAACGGTATAATCCACAGGGACATAAAGCCCCAGAACATGATAATATCCAAGGATGGAAAGGTAAAGGTTGCGGACTTCGGCATAGCAAAGGCGGTCAGCTCGGAGACGGTTAATGCGGCTGTAATAGGCTCGGTACATTACATATCTCCGGAGCAGGCCAGAAGCGGAATTGCGGATGTGCGCTCCGATCTCTATTCTCTCGGAATAACCATGTATGAGATGATCACAGGGAAAGTTCCTTTTGAGGGAGAAAACACAGTTTCTGTGATAATGTCTCATCTTGAGGAGCCGCTTGTGCCTCCTGATAAGTACAATAAGGACATATATCCGTCTCTCCAAGATATTATAATGAAGCTTACAAGGAAAAAGCCTTCTGAGAGATACGGAAATGCCCATGAGCTGATAAAAGACCTCAAGCTTTCCATAAAGTATCCCGACGGGGACTTCGTGCAGATCAAAGCGGAGGAGTCACCTCTTGATGAGACAAGGATGATCTCCGAGGATGAGATACAGAAAATAAAGGATCGAGCCTCCTTGGGAGATAAGAATGTATCAGCTGAGGCCTCAGCTTCCAAAGCCTCAAAGGAAAGCCTCAATGAGAAGGATACTGAGGACAGAGAAAACAATAAGGCGGGAAAGCCGGGTCACATAATAAAAAATAACGCTACAGAGAGCGCCAACGATATAAACAGGCTTTTAAAACTGGGAGGACTGGGGGCTGCCGGAATAATCGCAGTCCTTGCAGTCATACTTGTGACAAAGGGCTTTGGAATATTCAGCGCTCCTTCCATAAGCACGGAGGCCGTTTCAGAGAATGAGGAGACAGAAGAGGAGAACGTCTCCGGCACAGTTGAGGTGACACTGACCCTTTCCGGTGAGGAGCTTATGCCTAATCTTGTGGGAAAGACGGAGGACAGTGCCAGAGCCGAGCTTGCGGAGATGGGCATATCCATGGATTCATCTCAGACAGCCTTCAGCGACAGCTATAATGAGGGCATAATCATGGACCAGGATATAGAGGTCGACGAGGCTGTGGCCCCCGGCATCACTGTACATGTTACCGTCTCCAAGGGAACTGAGATCGGATATACTCTTAAGAACCTTCAGAGCTATACAGAAGCTCAGGCAAGGGAGGAGCTCGACAGGCTGGGAATAAGCGTAAACTCCACAAGAGGAAGATTTTCGGACACGGTGCCCAAGGGCAATGTGATAGACTGGGAGGACGCCTCAGGCGGAACAGGAACTGACATAGGTGCAGGCTCGGTGGTAAACCTCATAATCAGCAACGGCAAGGAGTCGGAAAATGTCAGTGTCCCCTCACTGCTCAACATGACTTTGGCTCAGGCGGAGTCGTCTCTCGCCTCACAGGGCCTTGCCATAGGTGAGGTGAGTCACAGGCCTTCAGATACAGCGGCGGGGCTTATCATAGAACAGGGTATAGAGCCGGGACTTATAGTTGCCAGAGGTACGGCTGTAAGCCTTGTGGTAAGCCAGCCTGACGATCAGGGAAACAACATATCTCCTTTGGGAGAGACAATCACGCCAAACCATTACTATGCCTCCATAAACGAGGTATGTAATGTGGGTACCTCGGCGGGCCCCGGGGTGACAAATGGGGAGCTCATAAGCGTTACCATAAGGCTGGTGCAGAGGATAGACGGCAGAGTCAGCTACACCACTCTTGTGGATGCAATGCCTGTTCCCGCAGGCTCACAGATACCCATATCCTTTACCAACATACCCGGAGCCGAGGGTGTTGATACAGGAGAGGTACAGGTGGTGGATGCGGCTACGAACGAGGTGCTTCAGAGCTATACCTTAAGCTTTGCGCCTGCAGCTCAATAAAGCTTTTCGGACGGAGATAAGATGCTTGGTAAGATAATAAAGGGGATAGGCGGATTTTATTATGTGCATACCTCAGGCGGAACGGTATATGAATGCAAGGCCAAGGGTATATTCCGAAAGGAAAAGATAAAGCCCCTACCCGGCGATAATGTGGAGATAACAGTTCTCAGCGAGGAGAAAAAGGAGGGAAATATCGACCGTCTCCTTGAGAGAAAAAATGAGCTCATAAGGCCTGCGGCATCGAATGTGGACGGAGCCCTCATAGTTTTTGCCGTGAAGGACCCGGAGCCGAACCTCAATCTTTTGGACAGATTTCTTGTATACATGGAAATGCAGGATATTCCTGTAACTGTCTTTTTCAACAAGACTGACCTGGACAGGGACGGTTCCTGCAAAAGATACTGCGAGATATACGAGAGAGCGGGTTACAGAGTCCTTTCAGGCTCGGTAGATGACCCAAAGGCAGCTCCTGATGGGAGTAATGTGGTGGAGGAAGAACTCAGAGAAATACTGAGAGGAAAGACTACCATACTTGCGGGGCCCTCGGGAGTGGGAAAATCCTCTGTCACAAACCTCCTGCACAGAGATGAGGTCATGGAGGTGGGCAGCATAAGCGAAAAGATAAAAAGGGGAAAGCATACTACAAGACATACGGAGCTTTTCAATCTTTTTGATGACACCTATATATTGGACACTCCCGGCTTTACCTCCCTCTATGTGACAGGCCTTGAGCCCACAGAGCTAAAGAACTATTTCCCTGAGTTTCTGCGCTTTGAACAAGACTGCAGATACACAGGCTGCGTCCATGTGGGAGAGAGGGAGGAGCTCTGCGCGGTAAAGAGAGCCGTAAAGGAAGGTGAGATAGCCTGGGAGAGATATGAGGACTATCTGCAGATATACGAGGAACTTAAAAGCGGAAAGCGCAGGTAGAGCTTACCGGATAATATTAAAACGGAGGAATAATTATGGGAATGATATTGTCGCCGTCGATACTTTCGGCGGATTTCAGCAGGCTGGGAGAGGAAGTTGCTGCCTGCGACAGGGCAGGTGCGGAATACATCCATATAGATGTGATGGATGGTAGCTTTGTGCCTAATATCACCTTCGGAGCCCCTGTGATAAAGAGCATAAGAAAGTGTACAGATAAGATCTTTGACGTGCATCTTATGGTGGAGGAGCCGGGAAGGTTTATTGATGACTTCAAGGCGGCGGGAGCCGATATAATCACAGTGCATGCTGAGGCCTGCAAGCACCTTGACAGGACAGTCACAGCCATAAAGGAGGCGGGACTTAAAGCCGGAGTTGCCCTTAACCCTGCCACACCAATATGGGCTCTTGACAATATAATAGAAAAGACAGATATGGTCCTTCTGATGACAGTGAACCCCGGATTTGGAGGACAGAAGTTCATAGATTATACTCTTGACAAGATTTCCGAGCTCAGAGACAGCATAGATGAGAGCGGACTCTTTGTGGACATTGAGGTTGACGGAGGAGTAAACAGGGAAAATATAGATGACATTTTAGAGGCGGGGGCCAACATAATTGTGGCCGGTTCTTCAGTATTCACAGGGGATATTGAGGAAAATATTAAACATTTTTTACAAGTGTTTTCCGGCTATTGTAACTGATGAATCTGTTCATATATAATCTCCACAAAACAAGCTTTCGGGGGGATTAGACTATGAAGATCGATAACAAGATATATAAGCTGGCACTGACGGGACTGATAGCTGCACTGTCCTATGTGGTATTTACCTTTCTGCAGATAAAAATACCCTTAGGCGCAGGGGATGCGGTAAGCATACATTTCGGGAATGCGGTATGCGTTCTCGGAGCACTTTTGGGCGGAGGACTTGTGGGAGGCCTTGGAGGAGCCATAGGCATGAGCATAGGGGATCTCTTTGATCCTGTCTATGTCATCTACGCTCCCAAGACCTTTATACTCAAGCTTCTCATAGGACTGATAACAGGATTTGTGGCACATAATATAGGCAGGATAAGCTTCACTGACGACAGAAAACACATTGCAAGGTTCGCCTTCGGGGCGGCAATAGCAGGGCTCCTCTTTAATGCGGTAGCCGATCCTCTTCTGGGTTATTATTACAAGATACTTATATTGGGAAAGCCTGCGGCTGACCTGATGATAGCCTGGAATGCGGGAGTAAGTCTTTTCAATTCAGTGACAAATTCCATCGTTTCCGGTATTATATATATGGCACTGAGGCCTGCACTTGTAAAATCAGGGCTCTTTATGAAGATAGGCAAGGACAGGGCATAACAACACAGAAATAGGAAAGACGACATGATGACAAAACCTAAAAAACTTGCGGTAATTAATGACTTATCAGGATACGGAAGGTGTGCGCTTTCCGTATCCCTTCCTGTTATATCGGCATTGGGAGTACAAGCCTGCCCCATTCCGACAGCCATACTGTCAAACCACACCGGCTTTCCGGGAGAGTATAAGTATGACTTCACAGACCATATGAAGCCGTATATTGAGGCCTGGGAGCAGCTTAAGCTTAACTTTGACGGTATAATGACAGGGTACATGAACTATGATGAGCAGGTGAAGACAGCGGCTCATTTTATTGAGAAATTCAAAAAAAGCGGAACGCTGGTATTCGTGGATCCTGCAATGGCCGACCATGGCAGGCTCTACAGAGGCTTTACTCTCGAATACGCAGGCTACATAAAAGAGAGGCTCATAAGCCAGGCCACCATAATAAAGCCCAACCTCACCGAGGCCTGCATACTCACAGGAGTGGAGTATGAGACCATCACAGATCTTATGAGAGAGCATACCATGAGACGGCTTAAGGCAAAGCTCATAGACATGGTGAACATACTTAAAAGCTATGGGCCCAAGAAGGTGGTCATAACGGGCATAGAGAGAAACGGCAGGATAATAAACGTCATTGCGGACGGAGACAATATAAGCTTTTTAAACACTAAGAAGGCAGGAGAAAACAGGCCGGGAACAGGGGATATATTCTCCGCAGTGCTTGCCTCCTCAGTCCTCCAGGGCATGAGCCTTGAACGCTCGGTGAAGAAGGCTTCAGAGTTCATATCCTCCTGCATAGCTATATCAGAGGAGGCTAAGGTCCCCGTAAATGAGGGGGTCATATTTGAAAAAATACTTGATAAGTTGGCTTGCACGTCTTATAGTAAATAATAATTGTTGCAAAAATAAACTATTATCAGGAGAATATCATGTTAGACATTAAATTTGTCCGCGAGAATCCGGAACTCGTAAAAGAGAATATCAAAAAGAAATTTCAGGATGCGAAGCTTCCTCTTGTAGATGAGTGCATAGAGCTTGATGCACAGCTGAGAAAGGTCCAGCAGGAGGCTGACGAGCTCAGAGCAAAGAGAAACAGGATCTCAAAGGAGATCGGTGGGCTCATGGCTCAGAAGAAATTCGAGGAGGCCGAGGCGGCAAAGGCGGAGGTAGCAAAGGACGGAGATCTTCTCAATGAGCTTTCCGCAAAGCAGACAGAGCTTACGGAGAAGCTTAATCAAAAGATGATGGTCATCCCTCAGATGATTGACCCCTCAGTACCCATTGGAAAGGATGACTCGGAGAATGTGGAGCTCCAAAAATTCGGAGAGCCGGTGGTGCCTGATTTTGAGGTGCCCTACCATACAGATATAATGGAGTCCTTTGACGGAATAGACATGGATTCGGCGGGAAGAGTCGCAGGAAACGGATTTTATTATCTCATGGGCGATATCGCCAGACTTCACGAGGCAGTCATCGCCTATGCCAGAGACTTCATGATAGACAGAGGCTTTACCTACTGCATACCTCCCTACATGATCAGGTCAAAGGTAGTTACAGGAGTAATGTCCTTTGCCGAGATGGATGCCATGATGTACAAGATAGAGGGAGAGGATCTCTACCTTATCGGAACCTCAGAGCATTCAATGATAGGAAAGTTTATAGATCAGACCATAGATGAGGACAAGCTCCCCATTACCATGACCTCATATTCTCCCTGCTTCAGAAAGGAGAAGGGTGCTCACGGAATAGAGGAGAGAGGCGTATACAGGATCCATCAGTTCGAGAAGCAGGAGATGATAGTCGTATGTGAGCCTGAGGAGTCCATGAAGTGGTACGATGTCCTCTGGAAGAACACGGTAGACTTTTTCAGGACTCTTGACATACCTGTAAGACAGCTGGAGTGCTGCTCCGGAGATCTGGCCGATCTCAAGGTCAAGTCCTGCGATGTGGAGGCTTGGTCGCCCAGACAGAAAAAGTATTTCGAGGTTGGCTCATGCTCAAATCTGGGAGATGCTCAGGCCAGAAGACTCAAGATAAGGATAAAGTCAAAGGAGAAGGGCAATCATCTCGCCCATACTCTCAACAATACCTGCGTGGCTCCGCCCCGTATGCTTATTGCCTTCCTTGAGAACAATCTTCAGGCTGACGGCTCCGTAAAGATACCTGAGGTGCTGCGCCCCTACATGGGAGGAAAGGAAGTCCTTGTTCCCAAGTACAACTCTATAACAGCAAAGAAGAAATAAAAGAGAAAAAGAGAACGATATAAGCTCTTAAAATGAAGATAAAATAAGAGGCCGGTCCCATAATTTAAGGGTCAGGTCTCTTTTTTATGCCACAGTTAAGCTTTGAAAGAAAAAAGTAACAAACGAAAAGTTTATATATGCTATACTGACATAAGGAAAGCAAGGATCTCAGTTAAGGTTAATTTAAGAGGCCCCTATAAAAATCTGTGATATAATTGACAGAAACAGACTCGGCCCTATGAGGATAAAAATGAAATTTACACATAAAAAAAGTTTTTTAATGAGGAAGGCGGCAGTACTTACGGCAGCGGTCCTTATATTTAGCTCACAGGAAGGAAGAATATTTACATCCTACGGAGCAGATGAGGTATATTCAAACACGAATTTTGATTTCGGCACAGTCTCAGGCTATACATTTACAAATGGCTGGGCCAATATGAGTATAAGCATCCCCCACGGCTTTACGGTACAGACCGGAAAGGAAATGTACAGCGAGATATACTATGAGCCGGAGGATTCCGTGTATGACGGCGGGGAGGCCACAGATATTCTTTTGGTTTGCCCTGAGTACATGGAGGCTTACAGAAACGACAAGCTCTATGACTTAAATGACAGCCTTGTTTTTGCACTGTTCTACATGCCTGCTGTAAGAGCTGACGGAACCGCCGTTGACAATGACTCGGTGGGGACCTCACTGTCCATGGCTTCTGTGGGGGCTAAGGGCTATGAAGCTTATGTGGCAAAGTCTGAGAAGAACATAGGAGGATATGTATATGACTCCTATATATTTGACTATGGAAATGCCGTAAAGGAGGACTACAGGCAGAAGAATCCGGGAAAGGAATCCCCGCTTTTGGAGGATGACATAAGCCTTAGGGCGGAAGTCAACATACGTCAGATCGATGACAAAAAGATAGTGCTCCTTACTTTAACATCAGGAAAATATTACGGTCAGGAATCGCTTGTTTTGGGCGGTATAAGAAATATAAGAGGAACATATAATGGATAACAGACCCATCATAAAGGTCAGAAATCTGTACAAGATATACAGGGTTGGGACAAACAAGGTCTATGCCTTAAACGGTGTCAGCTTTGACATTTACAAAGGGGAATTTGTGGCCATAGTAGGCACATCCGGCTCAGGAAAGTCCACCCTTTTAAATATGCTTGCGGGGCTTGAGCCTCCTACAAAGGGGGAGATAACTATAGGCTCGAAGCGGGTGGACAAGATGAACGAGAAGCAGCTTGTGGCCTTCAGACGAGATAACGTGGGATTCATATTTCAGTCCTACAACCTTTTGAACACTATGAACGGCCTTGAAAACGTGGCTATGCCCTTGATGTTTAAAGGGGTCTCAAGGTCTGTCAGGGAGAAGAAAGCCGCTAAGTACCTTGAACTCATGGGGGTTGCGGATCAGGCGAGGCATATGCCGAACCAGATGTCGGGAGGACAGCAGCAGAGGATAGGCATAGCGAGGGCCATGGTGGTGGATCCGAAGATCATATTTGCCGACGAGCCCACAGGAAATCTTGATTCGAAGACTACTATGGATGTGCTCAGGCTGATGCAGAGAGTAGTCAGAGAACAGGGAAAAACCTTAGTAATGGTCACTCACGACAATACCATTGCAGCCTACGCGGACAAACGGATAAGGATAGTGGACGGAAAGATAGTAAGCATCGAATATGGAGAGAGAGGAACGGAGATAGAGGGGGCGGAGACTGAGAAAGAGGAGCTTGAGCTAAGCCTCGGACTCTCCGAAGGTACGGAAGCATGATGATAAAAGACAGGAAAAAGGGAAAATCAAAAATAATGTGTAGGGCTGCAGCATTTCTTTTGGCATTTGCAGGCATATCCGGATCCCTGCTTCAAGGAGACATAAAGACAGCCTACGCCGATTATCACGATACAAATATGAATACCTTCATTCATCCCTACAATACCACTCCCAAGGCGGAGGCGGGGACTACTATGGTAATAAAGATGAATGTGGGGTATACAGAGACAGCGGGGCTTAACAATCCCCACTCGGAGAGGATAACTGACGTTCATGTCAGGCTCTCAAATGATGAGTCCTATCTTCTCATAAAAAATCCAAGCTCAGACACCATAATAGATGATACTGTGGATGATCCGGAGTTTCAGGAATGGTATTCCGACTATTTAAACGAGAATAAGGGCGGAAGCTCAAGCGGAAAAGATAAGGAATATCTTAAGAGGATATGGGAGGCGGGACGAGCTCAGGGCCAAAATGACATGCATGAGAGCTACGGAAGGGTATACTACGCTATGCCTATGGATACCGGCGATTATCCCTTTGAGGTGACGCAGAACCTTTTTACCCAGGATGTGTATTTTCCGAGTATAAACAGAAATGAGTACAAGGAGGTGTCCTTTACCGTTACAGTAAGGCATGACATAAAGGAGGGCTACTATGCCATCCCGGTGACCATATATTATAATATTCCACCTCAGAAGGCTGCGGATTTCAAGGGAAATGCAAAGACGGAGTATATAAACGTCTATATAGAGGGGACAGAGACCGATGCAAACAAGCTGGGCACCGAGGATTACTTCTCACTGGGTGAAGGCCAGCTCACTCCTCAGGGCACCTATCCTCAGGTCATGAACTACAATGTAAACCTCAAAAACGTGGGGGACAGCGATGTCTACGATGTCACCATGCACATGAACCTTTCAGGAGAGGGCGAAAAGGCCTCCTCCTTCCCCTTCAACATAAACGAGGGCAACTATGACAGACATTATGACACGATAAAGATGGGAGAGATAGTTCCCGTACCTTACAGTATGGCCATAAATGAGGAGACCTACACGGGAGACTATCCGCTGACCTATACCATAGAGTTCAGGAAGGTGCCGGAGGGCACACTTTACAAGGAGACTCAGACCTTCTACGTCCATGTCAACAATAAGGCGAAGGAGGACGAGACCGCAGAGTGGAACGCCAACACCTCCACAAAGGCAAGGCTTATAGTGGACAGCTACAGACTTGAGCCTGAGAAGGTATACGCGGGGGAAAGCTTTAATCTCATAGTGAACATAAAGAATGCCTCCAAGGATATACCTGCGGACAATATACTTCTCACCTTCTCATCCGAGGAGAGCTCCGAGGATAAGAGTGCTGTGTTCTCCACGGAAAACGGGGCAAACTCTGTCGTAATAAACTCCCTGCCTGCAGGGGCCACCTCTGAGGTGAGGATGAGCTATACATCAAGGGCAGGTATAGCCCAGGGCTCATATAAGATAAACATAAAGGAGCAGTACGACTCTCCTGAATTCAAGAACGCGGAGGAGACTGTATCCGTAGATGTACCTGTATATCAATATGCCAAGCTTTCCACCTCTTCCTTTGAGGTATCTCCTTCAAGCATAGAAGTCGGCTCGGAGACAAACGTCATGTTCGGAATAAACAATACAGGAAAGGTAACTCTCTACAATGTCTCCGTAAACTTTGAGGGAGACAGCATAAAGGCAAATAATTCCTATATAGGAAATATAAAGCCCGGAGAGACAGGAAATGTTGACGTAATGCTCACGGCTGTTGCGGAGACCATGGATGAGGGCATGGTAAAGGCTGTCATAAAATATGAGGATGAAAACGGCAGCGAGAGCAGCATGGAAAAGGAATTTGAACTCATGGTAACTCCGGAGATGCCTGACGACATATATATGCCTGACATGAACGATATGGCGGAGCCGGAGGAGAGCGGAGGTATCATAAAGGTAGCTGTGCCTGCTGCCCTTGCAGCTGCAGCAGCAGTGGCGGCGGCAGTGATCATCAAGAAGAGAAAGAAGAAAAAGGAAGAGGAAGACATAACGGAAAGCGACGATGAAATTTAGTGATCTTCTGAGACTTAGCATAAATAATCTGAAGCGAAGGAAGCTGAGAACATTTCTCACAGTGCTGGGTGTTATAATCGGCACAGCTTCCATCGTTGTCATGGTCTCTCTAGGTATAGGCCAGGCTGAGCTTCAGACGGAAAGCATAGAGTCCTACGCAAGCCTTACCACCATAGATGTTTGGCAGGGAGGCATGTTCGGGGACGGATCCTCGGAAGAACAGAAATATATTACTGACGAGGTGCTGGAGAGCTTTGAACATATCCCCCATGTGACAGGAACAAGCCCTGTTTTAAGGACCAATGTCATAGCGAAGCAGGGAGTTTACGAGGCAAATCTTCAGCTTATGGGAGTCAGCAGGGAGTACCTGGAGCAGATAGATGTGGGGGAGGGAAGCATACCCCTTGACGAGAAAAATCTGGAATTCCTGTACGGAAACTCGGTCATAAGAGACTTCAGTAATTCAAAAACAGGAGAGGGATATTATACTAACTATGAGGATCCGGATGTGGATCTTATGGGAAAGCCTGTATTTATCATATTCGACACCTCGGCATATTATCAGAGCCAGGCTCCTCAGTCTCAGGATATGAGTCAGGATTCGGGGCAGCCTAAGGTTAAGCCCCCAAAAAAATATATCGTGCCCACAGCAGGGCTTGTAAAGGGAAGCCCTGACGACTGGGGACAGTACAGCTACAGCACATATTGCAATGTGGAGGCTTTAAAATCAAAGCTCAAATCCATATACAGGAAGGAGCCTATTCCCGGACAGCCCACAGACAAGAAGGGCAAAGCCCTAAACTATTTCGTATATGACAATGCGGCAGTCTATGTGGACGATATGGACAATGTGAAGTCTGTTCAGGATGCAATTGCTGCTATGGGCTATCAGGCAAATTCCAACATGGAGTGGGTAGAGCAGAACAAAAAGACCATGCAGATACAGCAGGCAGTGTTGGGAGGAATAGGAGCGGTATCCCTCTTGGTGGCAGCCATAGGCATAGCCAATACCATGATGATGTCCATATATGAGAGGACAAAGGAGATAGGCGTCATGAAGGTGTTGGGCTGTGATATGGGAAATATCAGAGATATGTTCCTCATAGAGTCAGGATGCATAGGACTTATGGGAGGAACAGCAGGTATAGGAATAAGCTATGGGGTATCCTTCATAATAAATAAACTCTATATAAGAAATCAGATGATGAACGGATATATCATGCCGGGAATGGACGGCCCCGGAAATATATCGAGGATACCTCTCTGGCTCATACTTACGGCACTTGTCTTTGCAGTCATAATAGGAATGCTGGCGGGCTTCTTCCCCTCAAGGAGGGCCATGAAGCTTTCACCTCTCTCTGCTATACGAAACGAGTAGACAGTGAATGTTTGATTTAACAGGATGATTTATCAAAATATCTTTGAAATTCATAACAAAGAGGGCTAAACGAAGGCCCTCTTTCATGTTATAATCATTTTCGATAAGAAAACAAATAAGCTCCGGAGGTGTTTTATGAAAAAGATTTTAGTTGCAGGCGGCGCCGGGTATATAGGAAGCCATACTTGTGTAGAGCTTCTTAACGAGGGATATGAGCCAATAGTGGTTGATAACCTCTACAATTCCAGCAGAAAGGCTATTGAGAGGATAGAGACTATCACAGGGAAAAAAGTCAAGTTTTATGAGGCTGATCTCCTTGATGAGAAAAAGATATCCGAGATATTTGATGCTGAAAAGCCCGAGGCGGCTATAATGTTTGCAGGCTATAAGGCTGTCGGAGAGTCTGTGGCAAAACCTCTGGAGTACTATTATAACAATTTGACAGGCCTTCTTCTCCTCTGCGATGTGATGAGGAAGCACGGCTGCAAGAACATCATCTTTTCATCCTCAGCCACGGTATACGGCGATCCCAAGGAGATACCCATAAGTGAGAACTGCCCCAAGGGGGAGATCACAAACCCTTACGGTCAGACCAAGGGCATGATAGAGCAGATACTGACAGATGTAAACAGAGCCGACAAGGACTGGAATGTAATACTTCTCAGATACTTCAATCCCATAGGAGCCCACGAGAGCGGACTTTTGGGTGAGGATCCCAAGGGAATACCCAACAATCTGGTGCCTTACATAGCTCAGGTAGCTGTAGGAAAGAGATCCGAGCTTCACGTATTCGGAGACGACTATGACACTCCCGACGGAACAGGAGTGAGAGACTATATCCACGTAGTTGACCTTGCAAAGGGACATGTGGCAGCCATAAGAAAGCTGGAAGAGAACCCCGGAGTATTTGTATGCAATCTTGGAACAGGCCACGGATATTCTGTCCTCGACGTAATTCATGCCTATGAGAAGGCCTGCGGAAAGAAGATACCCTATGTCATAGATCCGAGACGCCCCGGAGACGTGGCAACCTGCTATTGCAATCCGGAGAGAGCTGAGAAGGAGATGGGCTGGAAGGCCGAGAAGAACATTGAGGATATGTGCCGTGACTCCTACAACTGGCAGTCCAAGAATCCCGACGGTTACGGCGATAACTCAGAGGTAAAGATGTGCCTTTCGTAATCTTGAAGACAGAGTTGGGATATAAAGGCTTAATGTAAATTTGTGTTTTAATGCCGGCAGGAAGAGCTGCCGGCATTTTTGCGCTTAAATTTATTTATCTTTGACATGTAGTTTTCTGTAATGTAAAATTAGAAGCTGAATATAAGCAAAAACACAGGAAGGGGCAGCAGTATCCCTGTTGCCAAGTCAAGGGATAATGGAAGAAATCGCAGTCATAGGAGGCGGAGCTGCAGGAATGATGGCAGCAATATCCGCAGCGAGGGAGGGACACAGCGTACTTCTCATAGAAAAAAATGAAAAGCTCGGGAAAAAGATATACATCACAGGCAAGGGCCGCTGCAACGTGACCAATGCCTGTGATTTTGATGATTTTCTGAGAGCTATAGTCACAAACAGCAGATTTATGTTCTCCTCTTTAAGAGGTTTTTTCAACAGGGATCTCATGGAGATGATAGAGGAGGCGGGCTGCCCTCTTAAGACTGAGAGGGGAGAGCGTGTATTTCCGGTCTCCGACAAGGCAAGTGATATAACAAGAGCTCTGGAGAAGATATTGAGGGAGCTGAACGTAAAGATAAAGCTTAACACAGAGGTCAAAGAGATCACAAAAAGGAATACAGAAAACATTGTTCCCGAAGCCCCCAAGGCAGATGATGCCTCCGGAGACTCAGCCTTTAAGGATACGGATGAGGGAGACTTTGAGCTTAGATGTACAGACAAAAGGGGAAAGCCTGAGATAATACTTTCAAGGAAGGTCATAGTCTGCACAGGGGGATTTTCATATCAGACCACAGGAAGCACAGGGGACGGCTACAGGTTTGCCGAGAGCTTTGGGCATGAGCTCAATGCTCCCACACCTGCCCTTGTTCCACTGGAGCTTCTTGAAAACGATGCCAAGGCCATGCAGGGTCTGAGTTTAAGAAACATAGAGATAAGGATAAGCCCTGTGAGAAATGACAGTAAGACGGTTTACTCTGACTTCGGAGAGATGCTTTTTACTCATTTCGGAGCAAGCGGCCCTGTCATATTGAGCGCCTCATCTTACATTACAAGAGCATTGCGTGAAGGTGAGAGATTCGTGCTTCACATAGACTTAAAGCCTGCCCTTACTAAGGAGAAGCTTGACGAGAGGATACTGAGAGATTTTTCGGAGAACATAAACAAAAACTTTGAAAACGCTATATCAAAGCTCTTTCCTCTGAAGCTTTTGCCGGTAATAATAAAAAGAAGCGGCATAGATCCTCATAAGAAGGTAAACTCAATAAGTAAGAGGGAGAGGGAAAAACTTATTTCTGTCACCAAAGACCTTTCCTTTACCATTACAGGCACAAGAGATTTCAACGAGGCTATAATCACTCAGGGCGGAATATCCGTAAAGGACATCAATCCCAAGACCATGGAGAGCAAAAAGGTGAAGGGACTATACTTTGCGGGAGAGGTCCTTGATATCGATGCTGTCACAGGGGGCTACAATTTACAGCTTGCATTTTCGACAGGATTTGCAGCAGGTAGAGGATGTTGAGGCGGTTGTAAATTTCCAATTCAATCTGAAATATAGCCAATTAAATCGAAATATAGAGTGCAAAAACGCCTGATTTTTTTGCCAATTCAAATTGAAATATGCCTGAAACCCTTATTTTATGCGGACTTTGGAAAAAAGATTTTTCCCATTCAAAAAGCATACTCAATTTTATTGACAAATGATCGAAATTATTGGAAGATACCGGACTCTAACAGACGGAAAACGAATGATGATGAGTTTCGACTCCATGAAGGTACAGTTATACATGGAGAAACAAATTGGAAATCGGGCACAGGTAGCGGAACAAAAAAACTCAGAGAGAAGCCTATAACACTCATAGGGACATACACTGTTACATGGAATGACTATATAACGATTTCTGCTTGTCCCTTTAAGTTCACAATCGTTGAAACTGATTGCTAACTTTACTTAAAAATACAAATAATATACCCTAAAGAATTATTAACCTTTATTCCTCCCTATCAGGGAGGTTTTTTTATGAAAAGGACGAAAAAAACATATAGATCAAAGTATTAAAAAATATTGTAAGAAATAAGTAATATAAGTAAAGTAAACTTAGGCTGTGACACAATCAGGATAAATGATATGATTATAACAGAATCAGTTGACAAGGAACCTTCTGATCTATTGAGAGGAGGCGATGTGAATGTGGAACAAACTCAATACTTTCTTAAACTGCGTGATCGGAGCTTTTACAGGTGTGTTTATAGCAGAAAGCATCTTTACGTATTGGGACTATAAGACGCACCCGGAGATCTATGAGGTGACATCGGCCCCCTGGTACACGGCTATTCTGCTGTTTGGCATCATAACTTTGGCAATTATCCTGGTGGCGCTGGTTATTAAGCTTATAATCAGGGAGAAAGTACGGAACAATGAAAAGGAAAATAATTAGTATTTTCATTGCTGCAGCAGTGCTTTTATTACAAAGTAAGGAGAGGAAATTGGTATCTTGTAAATAATCCTCTTCTTCCACCTGTCAATATATGATCGTTTGCAATATTTAAAAAGAGGCCAATGTATGGAACCATTATTTTCATTTGAGACTGACTACGATATGAATACATTTATATCCATGGCTCGTGCACTCAGGATGACCGTTAGGAAAAAGCACAGTAAAAGAAGTCATATCCTTGGCTTGATAGTAGCCTTTCTTGGCGCGGCTTCTATAATATTATGGGGACCGAAGCTGCTGACTATAGCTGCAATTGCAGTTATCATATTGGTGCTTATCTTTGAGGACAGATTAAATGCCCGGATTGCGATAAAACGCATGCTTAAAGGCATGGAAAAGGCCAGGTCAGATTTCTATGAGGATAGATATGTGTCCGCCACGGATATCGGTACTACAGAATGGCACTATGATAAGATAAAAGCTATAGCAGAGGATAAGGACTACTTTATATTTCTTTTCAGCGAGAGCCATACACAGGCTTATGATAAAAGAAAAATGGCCTGTGGAAGCGGGGCGGATTTCAGGTATTTCATAATGCAAAAAACAGGACTTAATGTGCAGAGGATATAAAAATGTGAGGCATGACCTTAAGGTAAATGATGACTACTGCGCGGTGTATCCTGAGATTGGAATCCTATATTGCAGATAAATCTAAGAATCGAAGATCGTTCAGGAAGCTATATTGCGGATTGAATTGGAAAAAATAATTTTCGATTTGTATCTTCTTATTTTAAATTCAGATGGAAAAAACCGTAGGAAAAGCGGGGAAGTATATTTTAGAATCAATAGTCACTGATCATTAAATTTTCTACCGGATTTTCGGATCCAAGTACGCTAAATTGTCGGGAGCTATTGTCAGGTAACTCCAGACTTTACTTTCGTGCTAATTTAAAATATAATATTAGCATGAAAGGAAGACATGAGATATGAATCAATTTCAACAGTTGGACCATATGCTGATGAATCAGGACGGGATGCTGCGTACCGGGCAAATTTTAGCTGCCGGTATTTCAAAATCTGTTTTTTACAAATTTGTGCAGTCTCGAGGGCTGGAACGGGTTGCACACGGGATTTATCTCTCCAAGGATGCCTGGGTAGACACTATGTATCTGTTACATCTTCGTTGCCCGCAGGCGATTTTTTCTCATGAAACAGCGCTGTTTCTTCATGACCTGAGCGACAGGGAACCGTCTGCTTATTCTATTACGGTCAAGACCGGCTACAATCCAACACGACTCAAAGACGAGGGCATTCAGGTCTATACCATCAAAGCGAAGCTGCACGAAATCGGGCTGACGACTGCGCAGACCCCTTTCGGACATGATGTGCCGGTCTATGATAAGGAGAGAACGATTTGTGATGTGCTACGCAGTAGAAGCCACATTGAGATGCAGACGTTCCGAGAAGCGCTGAAAGCATATGCTCGCAGTAAAGATAAGGACCTTCGGAAACTGGTGAGCTATGCCGCTTTGTTTCGGGTCGATACGGTTTTACGCCGCTACTTGGAGGTACTTTTATGATAAAGACAGCTGTACAACTGAAAGATCTGATTCGAAATCTGTCAAAGAAAAATGATGCAGATGCACAGGTCTTGATGCGTAACTATATGATGGAGCGTTTTTTGGAACGCATTTCTCTCATCCTACCGTGATAATTTTATTCTCAAGGGCGGAATGTTGGTGGCTGCGATGGTAGGCCTGCATTCTCGCTCCACGATGGATATTGATGCGACAGTTAAAGGAGCCACTGTCAGTGTGGCGGATGTAGAAAATATGATAGGCGAGATTATCGCGGTCCCCCTCGATGATGGTGTCATCTTCCGGGTAAAAAGCATTTTGGAGATCATGGATGAAGCGGAGTATCCCAGCATTCGAGTCACGATGTCAACGCTCTTTGATGGGGTGCGCACCCCTCTGAAAATAGACATTTCCACCGGAGATGCTATCACTCCGAAAGAGGTGAGGTACAGTTTTAAACTCATGTTGGAGGAGCGTTCTATTGACATATGGGCATATAATTTGGAGACTCTGTTGGCAGAAAAGCTTGAGACCGTTATTACCCGGACTACGACCAATACCCGCATGAGGGATTTTTACGACATCACCATCTTACTGCAACTATATGGCAGCACTCTGAACTCACAGACGCTCTATGATGCGCTGTTGGCGACAGCCTACAAGCGTAGCACCGAGCATCATCTGGCCGAAGCTGTAGAAGTCTTTGATGAAGTGGAAAACAGCCGGGTTATGCAGAATCTGTGGTTGTCCTATCAAAAAAAGTTTTCCTATGCGGCAAGCCTCAGTTGGAGTACGGTCATGGCTGCGGTGCGGCAGCTGTTCGCATTTTCAAGTTAAGATTCGATCTATCATACGCATTGAGTTTTAGGTTTCTATTTGGAAATGGTTTCAAATATCGGTATAATAGTAACAGATAATCACGGGACGGATACGACATAAGGAGATAAGTACGGATGGATCTTTTGGAAGGACTGAATAAAGCACAGTCGGAGGCGGTCACCTCTACCGAAGGCTATATAAGGGTGATAGCGGGTGCGGGCTCCGGTAAGACCAGGGCCCTTACCCGCCGCTTTGCGTACCTTGTAAATGAAGCGGGGATACTTCCGGGGAACATCCTCTGCGTGACCTTTACCAATAAGGCGGCAAACGAGATGCGGCAGAGGATCCATAACCTTACAGGGGACAATGATACCGGATACATCAATACCTTCCACGGGTTCTGCGTGTCGGTGCTTCAGGAGGACAGCCATGCGGTGCAGTACCCGAAGAGTTTCCTTGTCCTTGATAATTCCGATATCGATGCCATGCTGCAGATCATATATGACGAGAGAGGCCTTACCTTAAGGGACAGGACCTTTTCCGCGGCAAGGGATATGATAGAGATGCAGAAGCTCTTTAAGAGGCCTGACTATTATGAGGACATGATTGCCATGTCCCTTGATAAGCTCAAGGAAAAGTACGATCAGGCAACGGCGACTGACGATATCATCTTTTACGGGTATCTCTATCAGGAGAAGAAGTGTTTTGGACTTGATTATAATGATCTGATCAAGTTTTCTCTTTATATCTTTAAGGAGCATGAGGATATCAGGCTAAAGTGGCAGCAGCGTCTTGAGTACATCATGATAGATGAGTTTCAGGACATCGACTCCCTACAGTACGAGCTGATGGAAGTGCTCTGCGGGTATCATAAAAATCTTTTCATAGTCGGGGATCCGGACCAGACCATCTATACCTGGAGAGGGGCCAACGTAAAGTATCTTATGGACTTTGATAAGAACTTTCCGGGGACAAAGACCATCATGATGATGGAGAACTATCGGTCTACCCCGGAGATCATAGCCGCAGCCAACTCTCTTATCGATAAAAACGAGAATCGTATCAAAAAGGAACTTATCCCGAAACTGCCTTCAGGGGAACCTGTGGTATGCCACTTTGCGGAGACTCAGGAGGAGGAAGCCAAGTGGATCGCGGGGCAGGTACGGTTCCTTAAGCAGAAGGGTATAAGCTACAGGGACATGACGGTACTTTACCGTGCCCACTATGTGTCAAGGGCCATCGAACAGGCCTTTATAGAGGCGAAGATCCCCTATACGATCTACAGCGGCGTGCAGTTCTTTAACCGTATGGAGATCAAGGACGCCCTGAGCTATCTGAGGATGATCGTCTACCGGGATGACCTGTCCTTTGCAAGGATCGTGAATACCCCGAAGCGGAACATGGGCAAAAGGAGGATGGATTTCCTCAAGGCCTATGCGGAAGAACACGGAAAGTCTCTTTATGACTCACTCAAAGAGACCATAGACGATCCGATATTCAAGGGAACGAAGGCGAAGGCATTCATATCCCTGATAGATTCTTATTCCATGGAGTATGAAGGAAGGCCTGTATCGGAGGTGCTGTCAAAGATCCTTAACGACAGCGGATACGAGGAGATGCTTCGAACCGAGGGCAGTCAGGAGAGACTTGACAACCTGGCGGAACTCAAGCAGTCTGTCTGTGAATACGAGACCACCTGCGGGGAGGAGATAGATCTTGAGAGCTACTTAAGGCACATCGCCCTGTTTACCAATGCCGACGCCGAGGACGGAAGCGACCGGGTAAAGCTCATGACGGTACATGCATCCAAGGGTCTGGAGTTTCCCTATGTGTTCCTCTGCGGCATGAACGAGGGCATATTTCCTTCAAGAAAGGTCATGACTAAGCAGGGGATGGAGGAAGAGCGAAGGCTTGCGTTCGTGGCAGTGACACGAGCGGAGAAGGAGCTATATCTTTCCGAGGCTGACGGAAGGAACCTTGACGGTTCACCGAGGTACCCTTCAAGGTTCATTCTTAACATAGACCCGAAGCTGCTCAGGTTTACCAAAGAGCCCAGGGAGGGACTTATAAAGTCAGCAAGGGAGTATATCGACATCGTAACAAGCCGTATGCCTGAGGATGACAGCTGGATGTTCTTTGAGGAAGGTCAGAGGGTAAGGCACTCTATCTTCGGAGAGGGTACCGTTACCTGCGTGGATATGGATAAAGGCGCGCACATTGTAGTGTTTGATGGGATCGGAACTCCAAGAAGGATATCGTTCAAAGCAAAGTTGGAAAAGATCTGATGTGAATCATTTAAGAGACGGTTTCTTGCCGTCTCTTTTTTATGCTTTTCGGGAAGGCCTGATGGGTATATAATAATCATATGTTGTTCTAATAAAATACGTCTTATCGATTAAGGAAAGTTTAACATACAGCATTTCAGATTATGGCAGCATGGAATTTCTGCTTTTTTCTGACAAAAAACCTATTTTTAAATTTTGACGACCATAATAATATTGCAACTATACAGAAAATTGTAATATAGGTTATGACATTTATTTAAAAAATGATCCTCAAGTATAGGAGAAGAAGATAATGGCAAGTGTTAAATCTGAATATGAAGTTGAAACACTATTTATTGACAGACTTCAGGGACTTCAGTATGAGTATATTTCGCTCAAAAATTATGATGATGTAGTAAAAAACTTCAGGACGCAGCTCTGCAAGGCTAACAGTAAGGCTCTTATAGAGGCAAAAGGTGTGGCAGAACTCAGTGATCGAGAGTTTGAGAAGGTCATGCTTCGCCTTGACAATCATTCCGTATATGATTCCGCAAAGATACTCAGGGAACAGTGGGTCCTTGAGCTTGATAATGGAAAGACAGTCTATATATCATTCTTTAAGAATGATTACGAGCATAATATTTATCAGGTGTCTCATCAAATCACCATGGATCAGGAGCATAAGGACGATGTTGAGTATAAGAACAGGTATGATGTAACTCTGTTCATTAACGGACTTCCCCTTGTTCAGGTAGAGCTTAAAAGGCCCGGAGTTGAGATAAACGAGGCTGTAAACCAGATAAACCGTTACAGAGCGTTCTCATTCAGGGGACTGTTCAGGTATATCCAGATTTTTGTGGTGTCCAATTCAGTGCAGACAAAGTATTTTGCTAACGCCAATGAACGCACTCCAAGCGGAGAAAGACAGGATATCCTTAAATCGCTTGTGTTCTATTGGACGGATGCCAACAATAAGCGTATCAATGAGCTCCATGAGTTTACCAATAACTTCCTTGCAAGACAGAATATCACGCCTATGATCGCAAAGTACATGGTAGTGAAGGAGACTGAACCTGTGCTCATGGTCATGAGGCCTTATCAGATCTATGCAGTTCAGAGAGCATATGACCGTATCATCATGAGCAACATGGACGGCTATGTATTCCATACCACAGGATCCGGAAAGAAACTTACAAGCTTTAAGCTTGCGACACTCCTTCGTGATGACAGACGTATAGACAGAGTTTTTTTCCTCATAGACCGGAAGGATCTGGATGACCAGACCGTTGACGAGTACAATTCATTCGAGAAGGACTGTGTGGATAATACCGACAATACTTACAGTCTTGTAAAGGCCCTTAAGGATTCAGGCAAGAAACTTATCATCACAACAATACAGAAGATGGCGATAGCCCTTAAGAGGGACAGATATAAGGAGGTAATGGACTCTCTGGCTGAACAGAGGTGCGTATTCATCATAGATGATTATGGCATAATAGGTCTAAGTCAGAAAGCCGCTTAAATCAAGGCTTTTCAGACTTAGTCCTATTTTTTTCGACCTACTGGAGGTAGAGATTGAGGACGGGCCCGATCAAAATCTAATACCTGCACTTAAGG
>CALWLI010000016.1 GCA_944381485.1 uncultured Lachnospiraceae bacterium | reverse complement strand
TTTTGCAGGCAGCGTCGATCTCCGCCAAATGGGGAAAGAGCTTTTCCGTGAGCAGCAGGGTACTGTAAATGGCTGGACGATGCTCCTTCAGATAGGCGCGTCGTATCCGTCCATATTTACCGATGTGGTACTCCTGCGTGTCAGCCAATACAAGGTTGGGGATCAAATAATCCCCGCATTGTGTGTAGGTCAGTTTCAGTTCCATAATGGCCTCCTTTGTGGAAATGTGTAGGGGGTGACAGTTACGGTCAAGGTCAGGAGCATCCCTCCTTCATCACAACTGTCTTTTCATTCGCCACAAATGAGCCGCAGTCATGATGTAATTTTCGGTGGTGTAATCCACCCTTTATAAATTACATCATGATACGAAAATTTGTAGAAGTCCCTTCGTTTACAAAGCGTTGGTCTGATTTGGGCTTTGATGATGATGATCTTATGGAGCTGCAAAAGATGCTCCTTAAAAACCCTGAAGCAGGAGACATCATGCAAGGAACAGGCGGCCTAAGGAAAGTGAGATTTGCCTTTGAAGGACGAGGAAAAAGCGGCAGCGTCAGAGTCTGCTATGTGGATTTTGAAGAATATACAGTCATCTATCTGATCACGGCGTATGCCAAAAAAGAAAAGGACAACCTGACTGACAAAGAAAAGGCAGTCTTGAAAGTCTTGGTAAAACAACTGAAGGAAGAGGCTGCGGAAAGGAGAAAAGGATAATGAGGGAGCTTTTCAATGATCTTGTTACCGGATTAAATGAGGCGATAGAGTTTGAAAAAGGGAAGGGCAAAGCAAGGACACATACTTTTATAATTGAACCTGTGAAGCGCTATAACAAAAGTGAGATCAAAGCTATACGAACTCATGCAGGTATGACACAGGCAGTATTTGCCGATTATATGGGAGTATCCTCCAAAACGGTGGAAGCGTGGGAAAAAGGAACTAACCATCCCACAGGCTCGGCTTGCCGTCTTCTTGATATTCTTTCCTCCGACTGTATAAAGGATGTGCCTTTTATCAAGTCTGAAAGGACTGTTTCCTGAGCTTATCTTTGATGCATCGCATAATTTATTTTAACCATGTGAATATGATCTTCCCAAACTCCGTTGATATTAAGGTAATATTTTGAAAGCCCTTCATTTATAAAATGGTTTTTCTCTAAAACTCTTAAGGATGCTTTGTTTTTGGGCATGACATTCGCCTCTATTCGATGTAAGCCCAATTCTTCAAATGCGTATTTTGTCAGCATTCCCACTGCAGCTGACATATATCCTTTGTTGACAAAATCCCGGTCTAATTTGTATCCGAGAAAAGCAGAGCAAAAAGGACCCCATACCACATTGTTCAATCCGATGCTACCGATAATTTTTGAGGGCTGTTCAATTGGCTCAATATAAAAATGAAATGCTGTTCTTTCCTTAAACTCAGCCATTTCGCTTTTTATTATCTCTCGCTGATACTCTAATGAAAAAAAATCCTTGCTTCGTACGGGTTCAAAGGCTTCTAAAAAAGCTCTGTTTTTCTTATAGTAATCAAGAACCTGCTCCGCAAGAGACAGGTCTGACGGCATAAGTTGTATATATTGGTTTTTCATGATGAGAACCCCCACAATCTACGATTCGATTATAATATTATAATATTATTTATAAGGGTATTATACAAGTTTTTTTGAACAGCTATAACTCAGCTGTATTATCCGCCTGTCGCGGGGGATCGAAAGCCTGTTGGCGTCATAAAAACTCTGAAATTCAAAAAAAGGGATTTCAGAGTTTTTTATTTTATTGTATTATGAGATATGCGTTTTTTTGCATTCAGTATAAGGAGGACACAATGATAATACAGACACCTTTTGCAACTGTTAAAAATAATGAGCTATATATTGACGGTGTCAGAGCGACCGCTCTCGCCGAAAAGTACGGCACACCTCTCTATGTCATGAGTGAGGGACATATAAGACATCAGATGAATGAGCTTAAGACTGAATTTATGGATAAATTTGACAATGTGCTGCCTCTTTTTGCCTCAAAGGCCTTCAGCTGCCTTGAGATTTACAGGCTGGCCTCGGAGTACGGAATCGGCATAGACTGCGTGAGCGCAGGGGAGATATCCATGGCTCTTAAAGCAGGCTTTGATCCTCAAAAGATATATTTTCACGGTAACAACAAGCTTCCCTCAGAGATAAAATATGCGGTGGAACACAATGTGACTCACTTTGTCGTGGACAATTTTTATGAGATAGAACTGATAGAAAAGCTTGCCTCAAAGCCGGTATATGCCACTGTGAGAGTCACTCCGGGAATAGAGGCAGGAGGCCACAGGTACATAATGACTGCGGCCACAGATACGAAATTCGGCTTTTCGACCCATGACGGATCTCATTTCAAGGCCATAGAGCTTATCCTCCACTCCAAGAATATAGTTTTTGAGGGCATACACGCCCATATAGGCTCCCAGGTGTTTGAGCTTGAAAAGTATGAGGAGGCCATGGAGAAGTTTGTGGAGATATCCTATGAGATATATGACAGGTTCGGTGTGGTGATCTCAAAGCTCAACGCCGGAGGGGGCTACGGGATCGCATATACTCACGATGACTGTCCCATGGATTTTGTCAGCATTACCGAGAGGATAATGAAGGTTATTACGGAGGGCTTTGAGAAGAGAGGGTGGAAGCGCCCTATGGTGCTGATAGAGCCCGGACGCTACGTTGTGGGCAATGCGGGGATCACCCTCTACACTGTGGGAGCAATAAAGGATATTCCGGGAATCAGAAAATATGTCAGCGTTGACGGAGGAATGTCGGATAATATAAGGACAGCTCTCTACGGAGCCAGGTATGAAGGCCTCCTTGCAAACAGAGCCGAGGAGGAACCTGAGGAGACAGTCAGAGTAACAGGAAAGATATGCGAGTCCGGGGATGTGCTTATAGACGAGATAAAACTTCCCAAGGTAAATTACGGAGATATTTTGGCTGTCTTTTCCACAGGGGCATATCACTACACCATGTCCAGCAATTACAACCAGCTTCCGAAGCCTGCCATAGTATTTACCTATAAGGGCAAGGCAAGGCAGGTGGTCAGAAGGCAGAGCTTTGACGACCTTGTATACTGTGATGTGAGGGAGGACTATGAGGAGGTATAGTCTGAAGCTTTGCATGATGAAATTTGACACGAGAAAGATAGGGAGAAGGTTCTAAAATGGATAAAAAAGAGGTATCAGAGATAAGAAAGGCTGTCACGAGCTACGGCATAATATCGAAGCTCTGCGGCTGCTATGTAAACCACGAGAAGAAAAAGCTTCTTGTATATAAAAATCTGTTTGCCGCTCTGGAGGAACGGGAGGAAAACAGATATACGGCCATAATAAAGAAGGCTCTGTCAGGACAAATAGACGGAACACTTTTTAATATAGATCTTGTGCCTGCCGCAAGGGGCAAGCGGCCGGAGTATGAGCTTCTTAAGAGGCTGAATGACAGCGGTCTGGAGGATGATGAGCTTATAGATGAGTTTTACGACACCGTGATAGCGAATTTTCCCTACGGGGAGAACTACCTCATACTTATTATTAACAGCAGCTACGATGTCCCCGGAAAGGCGGAGGACGGAAGCGTAATGGAGGATGCCTCCGACTATATGCACCGCTTTATAAATGCCTTCATATGTCCTGTAAAGCTCTCGAAGGAGGGACTTTTCTACAACGAGGACAAAAACAATATCGAGACGAGGATGACGGATTGGCTGGTAGGGGATCCTCTCACAGCCATAATGTTCCCTTCATTTAATGAGAGGTATACAGATGACCACGAGCTCCTGTTATACCTCAGGAAGGACAACGATGCGGTCTCAGAGCTTCTTTGGGACATGCTGGGCTGCAATATGCCCTTCTCGGCGAAGAAGCAGAGAAGTATAGTAACTGAGCTCTTTGACGACACCCTGTCGGGAAAATATGACTCGGCTACGGTGAATGAGATATACGGGGAGCTCTTTAGGAGATCCGAGTCTGAGGAGGAGTACAACAAAATCCTTGATAAGGACGAGCTGAAAAATATTCTGAGAGACAGCGGTGTGGCCGAGGAGGGAATTTCGGAATTCGACAAGGGCTATGAAGAGAGGCTTGAGGGAAACAAAAAGATACCTGCAGAAAACCTGATCAATAAGAAAGCTGTGGTGATAAAGACCTCGGGAGTTGAGATAAAGGCGGACACAGATATTGCAGAGAGCATAGAGGAGAGGATGATAGACGGGAGAAAATTCCTCCTGGTTCCTGTAAGTGAATTTATCAAGATAAATGATGTAAACACAAAAGTCTGATTATGAATAGACAATCCTGTTAAAAACTTATCTATTTTATACAAAAAATTTTCTTAAAATTGAATAAAATTTGTTGACATTGCCTGAAGCTTCATATACAATCAAATTGTATTTATTTTAGTACAATTTTGACACTCAAAAACAAGCTCAGAGATACAGAAGGAGACGGCATATGAAGAAGGAATATTCAGACAAGATTGCGGAAAACGGTCAGCTTATAGTGATATCAGGGCCCGAGGGGGCAGGAAAGAGCACGGTAATAAAGAGATACTTGGGAGCTCATCCCAATGCCATGATATGTGTCTCTGCCACAACCAGAGAGAAGAGGGCGGATGAGGAGGACGGAAAGGATTATTATTTCCTTTCTCTTACCGAGTTTGAGAGGATGATAAGGACGGGGCAGATGTTGGAATACGGATATTTCAACAACAATGCCTACGGAACGCCGAAGAAGGCGGTGGAGGATGCCAGAAAGGCGGGAAAGAATGTCATACTGGACATAGATGTCGTGGGAGCCATGAAGGTGAAGACCCTCTGTCCTGATGCCACCCTAATCTTTATACTTCCTCCCTCCTGGGACGAGCTTGAGGCAAGACTTGTAAAGACGGGATATTATGATGAGAAGACTGTCAACACCCTCCTTGAGATAGCCGGGGAAGAGATAGAGTGTGCAAATCTCTATGACTATGTTATAATAAACGATGATGTGGACAAGGCCGTAAACAGATTTGCCCAGATAGTACATGGCAACAGATACAGCAGAAACAGTATGAAGAGCTTTTTGGAGAGCTATATTGAGGGAGAGGTAAAACCTAAGGTAAAGGAACTCTCGAAAGTTCTCAATGATTGAAAAGACTTCAGTATAACATAGAAAAACAACAGTGGCGCCGGTTCCAAGCCGGCGCCTTTTTGAAGGAATAAATCGGAGGAAAGATTATGGACGTAGGTATCTCCCAGAGAGCCGAGCTGAAACAAAAGATATCCCTTAACCAGCTCAGATCCCTTGAGATGCTTGCTATGGACGGAAGCGAGCTCAATGAACTGCTTAAAAGTGAATACCTGGAGAACCCCCTCTTGGATTGCTCTGAGCTCCACCACCCTGAGAGAAGGTATGATACTCGGGACCGGAGCTACGGAAAACCTGTGACATATGAGACCGGCCTCAAGGATATTTTTGATGATGAGCTAAACAGAGATATACCTGAGAAAAAATCTCGGCAGCTTAGGGAGTTTATACTGGAGCAGCTGCCCTTGGACGCCCTTGACGACAGGCAGGTGGAGCTCTTTCGCTATCTTACAGACTGCCTTGAGGATACAGGTTACTTTACCATGAGCGTGAAAGAGGCGGCAAAGCTTGCCTGTGTCAGCGAGGAGGAGGTGAGGAAGGCCCTTTCTTTTCTGAGAGAACTGGAGCCCTACGGAATATTCGCAGAGGACCTCAGAAGTTGCCTTCTGATGCAGCTTAAAAAAAGCCGGAGAGACAAGGGAGTTTTATGGGACATCACAGACAGATATCTTCAGGAAGTTGCGGAGGGGAACATAGGCAAGATATCAAGAGGACTTAAGGTGTCCACGGCGGAGGTGAGGAAGGCCATAGAGGAGCTGGTAAAGCTGGAACCTAAGCCTGCGGCAGGTTTTGGCGCAAACGATACCTCGTATATAATTCCTGATATTATATTCAGCAGAGAAAACGGGCAGTGGACGATAGAGCTTAATGACAAGTGGACGGAGGACTACAGCCTGAATGACTATTATGTTTCAATACTGAGAGATACCGAGGATCCGGAGCTGAGAGCATATTTTGAGAAGAAGCTGGAGAGGGCAAGGCTTATAATTGCAAATATAAAGCAGAGAAGGAAGACTTTGCTTGCGGTCTCGGGAGAGATATTGGAGGGGCAAAAAGCATTTTTTGAATCCTCGGGTCCTTTAAGACCTCTGTCCATGCAGGATGTGGCTGAGAGGCTCAATATAAGCACATCCACAGTGAGCAGAGCTGTAAAGGGAAAGTATATAGAGCATCCGGCGGGCATTACAGAGGCGAGAAGTCTCTTTGTGGGCTCCGCAGCTCCTGCAGGGGACTCGGAGACTTCGGTCACTGCCGAGCAGGTAAAAAAGATGATAGCAGAGCTTGTGGAAAAGGAAGATAAAAAGAAGCCCCTGAGTGATCAGAGGCTGTCTGAGCTTATAAATGAAACCGGTATAGCCATATCCAGAAGGACAGTGGCAAAATATAGGGAGGAGTCAGGGATAAAGAAGAGCTTTGAGAGGAAGGAGCCTTAGCTTATCCTGTATTGCTTCATTTTTCTCCAGAGAGTGCTTCTGTCTATGCCGAGCAGCTCTGCAAACAAGCCCGGCAAGGAGTGGCCTCTGCACCTTAATATTTACAGAAAAAAGCCTGAGAAGGGGGCTGTGATACATACTCACGGCTGCTATGCTATCCTCTGGAGCTTTGAGTGCTTTTCTGATGAGACGGACGTAATACCGCCCCTTACACCCTACCTTAAAATGAAGCTTGGAACTGTGGGAACAGTGCCCTATGAGAAGCCAGGCTCAAAGGAGCTTTTTGACTCATTCTCCGAGAGGGTGGAAAAAAGCGACGGCTATCTCTTAAAGCAGCACGGAGCTGTCGTGCCGGGAAAGGACCTTTGGGACGCCTTCTACTGTATTGAGGAGCTGGAGGAGAGCGCAAAGATCGCATGGCTGATAAAAAAACGGTAAAAATCATATATAGTGTCTTCCGGTATCTTTGGGAATAAGGTAAAATCCCCTGTGGAGTAAGAAATCCACAGGGGATTTTTAAAAGGAAGGGTTTGTTATGGAGAAGAGATATTTCGATGAGCTTGACAGCCTCAGGGGAATATTTATCATGGGGATCGTTATATACCACATCAGAGATGCCTTCAACGGAGTATTTTCGGAAATATTGGATCCTATATATAAATACGGAGGATATTTCGGAAACTATTTCTTTTTTATGCTTAGCGGATTTCTGATCGCCTTCTCCTATAAACAAATCGTCCGGGAAGGCAGGATATCCTTCTCCGGTTTTTTAGCGAGAAGGCTTATTAAGATCTATCCTCTCTATATCCTCAGTACCATAGTTCAACTCTGCCTCATGATCCTTCTTAGTGGAACTTACGGAATAACAGCAAAGACTCTTCTTTTAAACGCATTTATGATGGCCTGCGGTTGGATAGAGGATACCTATCCCTTGAACCTTCCTCTGTGGTTTGTGTGCGTGCTGATGCTCTGCTATATACTGTACTTTGCTGTCTGCAGACTTACAAAGACCGGGAACAAAAAATATATATTTATGCTCCTTGCATTTATGCTTTGGGGCTATATATTGGAGATCAAAAATTGGGATTTCCCATTTTGCTATGCCTGTGACGGAGAGGGCTTATTAAATTTCTTTACAGGATGTCTTCTTTTTGAAATATACTCCGGCTTGGACACCATACAAAAAAAGAGGCTTTCCGCTGTGGGGCTCACAGCGCTTTTTGCTCTTGCCATCTTATCTTATTATAAAGGCTTTTCTGCCGTTTCAGGAGATATCAGGATAATGATCACCGCCATAATCTGCCCTACTGTGATCTTTTGCGCACTCACGGTTTCTCCGGTCAAAAAGCTATTGTCTTTCAGGCCTTTACAAAGTCTTGGAAAGATCAGCATGTCTGTTTTCTGCTGGCATTCTCCCTTTCTTAAAATATCCGGCATTTTGGGCATATACAGCCTCCCCTGCCAAGCAGGCTTTATATCGTATCTGCTTCTGCTCATACTGTTCTGTGGCTTATCACATCTTACTGTCGAAAAGAAGGCAGGCTCTCTTTTCGGTATCTTATTGAGCTCTGATAAAAACCGAAAGTAAACCACGATCAGGGTTTTCTGAGGAATTAAGTTTATTGACAACAACAAAGCATAGTATTATCATAGGAATTACATGAAGATTTTGTAATGAGGTCATTCAGATGTACATTCGAGAGGGGATGTGCAGCTGAATTTTTTCGCATAAAAAAGCTTGTCAAAGCAAAGCGATGATGTGACGAAGTGACAAAATCAACAGACAAAATGACTGACAGAAAGGATGAGACAGAATGAAAAAGAAGTTTGCAGGGGCATTCCTTCTTGGCGCCATGGTACTTTCTCTGGCGGCATGCGGAAGCTCCACAGGTTCATCGAAACCCGCAGCTGAAAGCGGAAGTGACAAAGGAGCGGCAGTGACAGATGCTGCTAAAGCTCAGACCACAGCAGGAGGAGAAAAGACAGTACGGGTTGCAGCAGTTGACCCTCAGGTGGCATTGGACCCTCAACAGTACACCTACAGCATAGTTATGAAGATCACGGACAATATCACCGAATCCCTTCTTAAAACAAAGGGAGACGGAAGCCTTGAGCCGGTACTCCTTACAGGAATGCCGGAGATCTCGGAGGATCAGCTTACCTACAGCTTCGAGCTTCTTCCCGATGTTAAATTCCACAACGGAGAAACACTCAAATCTTCAGATGTAAAGTATTCCTATGAACGTCTTATAAAGATGGCAAAGATGGCTACTCTTCTTGAAAACGTGGTAGGCTATGATGAGCTCAGCGCGGGAACGGCAGATGAGCTTTCGGGCTTTGAGCTTAAGGATGATACCCACTTTACAATCACCTTAAAGAAGCCCTATGCTCCCTTCCTTTCAGTGCTCTCCACAGCATATACAGCCATATATCCTGAGGCTGCATGTGAGGAGGCAGGAGACACATGGGGCATGCAGACACTCTATGGAACAGGCCCCTTCAAGCTTGACAGCTATCAGACCGGCGTAGGCGCTGTGCTTTCACGCTTTGACGATTATCACGGAGGACCGGTAAAGCTTGACGGCGTCGACTACAAGTTTATCGAGGACGTAAACACTCAGGTTCTGGAATATCAGGCCGGAAATGTGGACTATGTGGATGTGGATCCTTCAGTTTACCCTATCTATTCAGGAAATCCTCAGCTTAGCTCTGAGATGCACGGCTTCCAGCCCACAGGGTGCTACAGCATGACTCTCAATGTAAAGACCTTCCCCGATGCCAAGGTAAGAGAGGCGGTTGCTCTTTCCATAGACCGCAAAGCTATATGTGAGAGCATACTTCACGGCACAGCAACAGTTCCCACATCTTACATCCCTGCAGGCATAATCGGACATGACGACAGCCTCCCCGAGTTCGAGTACGATCCGGAGAGAGCAAAGGAGCTTTTGGCCGAGGCAGGATATCCTGACGGCATCGATCTCAGGGTAACTGTAAATACAAAGTATCAGGGAAATGTCGCCATAGCCACCGCTTTCCAGGAGCAGGCAAAGGCTGCAGGAATCAATGTAGAGGTGGAGCAGGTGGATTCAGCGGCCTGGTCTGATATGAAGCATTCTGGAGGTGTGGACTGCGGTATATCAAACTGGTATGTGGACTACTCCGACCCGGAGAGCATGCTTTATCCTATGACAAAGACAGATACAAACTCAAGCTTCTGGCATAATGCTGAGTTTGATCAGCTTCTTGAGGATGGTATCGCGACAACAGATACAGCAGAGCGTCAGGAGATCTATGCGAAGGCAGAGCATATTATGACAAGAGAGGATTGGGCTACAACTCCTCTTTACAACGAGACTAAATATTATCTCTTAAATCCCGATATCACAGGATTTGAGATCGACTCCACATTCCGCATGTTCTGGAAGGATGCGGATATTCAGTAAGCGCGCTTTTCTGATGAAGAGACGGTTAATACGAGACAGCAAGGAGGAAAGTGATGCTTTCATATACGGCAAAACGCTTGGTTCAGACTGTATTCGTCCTGTTCGGAATAAGTCTGATCACCTTTATTCTACTGCAGGTCGTTCCCGGAGATCCTGTGGCCCTCATGCTTGAAAAGAGGGCTGATCCCGAGACGATAGCAAAGGTGAGGCATGAACTGGGATTGGATCTTCCGATTTATGTTCAGTACCTTAACTTTATTAAAGGTGCCCTTCATTTGGATTTCGGAACATCCTATTTTACAAAAGAAGTGGTGTCAGCCGCTCTTTTCCGCTGCTTCAAGGTAACGGTAAAGCTTGCATGCATGTCCTTCATATTTGCGGCCCTCATCGGCATCCCCAGCGGTATTTTTTCTGCCGTAAAGAGAGGAAGGGGCATAGACACATTTGTTATGGTGCTTTCCATTATAGGCGTGTCAGCCCCGGCATTCTGGGTGGCTATAATACTTCAGATCATCTTCGGTCTGAAGTTGGCCGTCCTTCCCATATCAGGCTTTGACTCGGTTGCCGCCTATATACTTCCGGGCATTGCCTTAGGGGCCAGATATGCGGGAAGCATGGCAAGAATCACCCGCACAAGCATGCTGGAGGTGATGGGACAGGATTATATACGCACTGCAAGGGCAAAGGGAGTAAGGCGATGGGGAGTTATAATGAAGCATGCGCTTAAGAATGCGCTTATCCCCATCGTCACCCTTGTGGGCACGGATTTCGGATATATGCTTACAGGCTCCATGCTCATTGAGAAGGTCTTCTCCATTCCGGGCATCGGAAAGCTGGCGGTAGACGCCATGTCAAACCGTGATCTTCCCCTTTTGGAGGGAACGGTCATGTATATTGCATTCGTATTTGTTATTGTGAACCTGATAGTAGACTTGTCCTATGCATTCCTGGACCCGAGAATCAGATATGGGAAAGGAGCGGCATAGCATGAGCAAGAATATATTCAGATTTTTTAATAAGCAGAAGGAGTTTGAGCAGGACATACTGAAAAACGGCATGGGATATTCAGGCTTTTACGGAGACAGCTTTAAACGACTTAAGAAAAACCGGATGGCCATGTTCTGCGCCATGCTTCTTATATTGATAATACTGGTGGCTGTCTTCGCACCGGTGCTTGCACCCTATGACCCCACATATCAGGACTATTCGGCGGTTCTGGCAAGCCCCGGCCCCGCACATCCCTTCGGAACAGACGAGTACGGCAGAGACATACTTTCAAGGATCATTTACGGATCAAGAGTATCTATAAGTATAGGTATCGTGGCTCAGGTGGTGGCATCCCTTGTGGGAGTGACCCTCGGGGCTGTGGCGGGATATTACGGTGGAAAGACAGACAGCATTATCTCCCGTATCATGGAGATATTTCAGGCCTTCCCTGACCTTATCTTCGCCATGGCTATCATGACCTTTATGGGAAAGGGAGTTTTAAACCTGTTTATCGCTCTCGGACTCCTCACCTGGGTAAGGACCGCAAGGATGATACGTGGTTCTGTAATGCAGCTTAAGGAGAAGGAGTACATCGAGGCCAGCCGTGCAAACGGCGCCACTACCTTTTGGATAATTACAAAGGGGCTTATACCCAACTGCCTTTCCACCATTATAGTACTTGTGACTCTCGGGATCCCCAATGCCATAATGTACGAGGCGTCTCTTAGCTTTTTGGGAATAGGTATTCAGCCGCCGACGCCCTCCTGGGGGAACATGATCAGTGCGGCCCAGACCTTTATCAGCTACCGCCCACTCTACAGCATTATGCCGGGGGTGGCTATAATGATAACAGTTATCGCATTTAATATCTTCGGAGACGGCCTTAGAGACGCTCTGGATCCGAAGCTGAAAAGCTAAAAAGGGAGGCATTTAATATGGGAGAAAAAATATTAGAAGTAAAGCATTTGAAGACATATTTCCATACGGATGCCGGCCTTTCAAAGGCGGTAAATGACGTATCCTTTTCTGTGGAGAAGAAAAAGACCCTCGGAATCGTGGGAGAGTCGGGATGCGGAAAGAGTATCACCTCTCTGTCAATAATGGGACTTGTGGAGATACCGCCGGGACAGATCGCAGGCGGAGAGATAATCTTTGAGGGAGAGGATCTCTTAAAGAAGAGCGAAAAGGAAATGAGCGAGATCCGGGGAAAAAAGATCGCCATGATCTTCCAGGAGCCCATGACCTCTCTAAACCCGGTATTTACCGTGGGACAGCAGATCACGGAAGCTCTCATGCTCCACGAAAAGCTCACAAAGAGCGAGGCGAGAAAAAAGGGTATAGAGATGCTTAAAAAGGTAAAGATACCTTTAGCTGAAAAGCGCTTTGACGAATATCCCCACCAGCTTTCAGGAGGCATGCGCCAGAGAGTCATGATAGCTATGGCACTTTGCTGTAACCCTGACCTTCTTATCTGCGATGAGCCAACAACAGCGTTGGACGTCACCATACAGGCTCAGATCCTTGAGCTTATAAACGAGCTAAAGGAGGAGACGGGAACCTCTGTCATGATGATCACTCACGATCTTGGCGTCATTGCCGAGGTTGCGGATGACGTCATGGTAATGTATGCGGGGAAGGTGGTGGAGTATGCCACCGGAGATCAGATCTTTGAAAAGCCCATGCATCCCTATACTCACGGACTTATGAGTTGTATTCCCAAGCTTGACGGCGATGACACAAAGCGTTTAAGCGTAATAGAGGGAATGGTTCCGAGCTTTGACGAGATGCCAAAGGGCTGTGCTTTTTGTCCCAGATGCCCGGAGGCAAAGGATATATGCAGACAGAAGATGCCGAAGCTTGCTGAGGCGGAGGGAAGATATGTCCGCTGCTTCAAATATACGCAGGAATGGGAGGAGACCGGGAATGAATGATACAATGAGCAAGGACCCCTTATTGGAGGTCAATCATTTAAAAAAGCTGTTTCCTGTAAAGTCAGGACTTTTGTCCCGTGAAAAAAAATTCATAAGAGCGGTGGATGACGTATCCTTCAAGCTCATGCCCAAGGAGACCCTGGGAGTGGTGGGAGAGTCAGGCTGTGGTAAATCTACCATGGGCCGCTCCGTTCTCCGCCTTATTCAGCCTACAGAGGGAGAGATCCTATATAAAGGAAAAGATTTTATGAAGGCCTCAGGAGCGGAGCTGAGAAAGATGCGCTCCGACATGCAGATAATCTTCCAGGATCCCTATGCCTCGCTTAATCCGAGAATGACGGTGGGCGAGGTCATAGCGGAGCCCTTAAATATTCAAAAGACCTACTCCTCAAAGGAGGAGACAAGAGAGCATGTATTGGAAGCTATGAAGGTGGTGGGTATAAATCCCAAATACTATAACCGCTATCCTCATGAGTTTTCAGGGGGACAGAGGCAGAGGATAGGTATTGCCAGATCAATAGTCCTTCATCCCTCCCTTATAGTATGTGATGAGCCGGTATCCGCATTGGATGTATCGATACAGTCTCAGGTACTGAACCTTTTGAGGGATCTTCAGGAGTCCATGGGAATGGCATATATCTTCATTTCCCACAACCTTAGCGTTATCCGCCATATTTCCGACAGGGTAATGGTAATGTACCTTGGACATGTGGTTGAGATGGCGGATAAGGACGAACTGTTTAAAGATCCTTTACATCCCTATACTCAGGCTTTGATGTCTGCCATACCTCTTCCCGAGAGGCATTCAAAGAGGAAGAAGATCATACTTCAGGGAGACCTTCCGAGCCCTGTAAATCAGCCCTCAGGCTGTATTTTCCACACAAGATGCTTTATGGCTCAGGACATATGCTCCAAGGAAAAGCCGGAGCTTAGGGATATGGGAAACGGACATATGTGCGCCTGTCATTTTTGCGGTAAAATGGAAAAGGGAATATGCGGCGAAAAGCTGCAGGGATAAAGGAGACTGTGTGAGATGAAGATTACGGATATTAAGACACATATGATGAGAGTGCCCCTTACAAGGCCTCTTCATATCTCGCTGGGTGTAATTACTCATGCGGTAAGCTGCCTTGTTGAGGTGGAGACGGACGAGGGAATTATAGGATACGGAGAGGGATCTCCGGGACCTCTTATTACAGGAGAAAACCTTGAGGGGACCGTTGAGACTGTCCGAGTGCTTAGGGAAAAGCTTATGGGAACAGACCCTCGTGATATTGAAGCTGTGTACACAGTGATGAACAGGGCCGTTGCATATGCGGCAACGGCAAAGGCTGCTCTTGATATAGCCTGCCATGATATTTTGGGGAAGTCCTCGGGAATGCCCCTTTATAAGCTGCTGGGGGGACTTACAAATACCATTGAGACTGATATAACAGTGGGTATAGCTGCCCCCGAGTCTATGGCTGAAAGAGCAAGGGAGCATGTGAAGGCGGGCTTTAATGTGATAAAGACGAAGGTCGGCACTGATATCGAAAGTGATCTTGCCCGTGTAAAGGCTATCCGAGAGGCTGTGGGAGACGATGTTAAGATAAGACTTGACGCCAACCAGGGATGGCACGGAAAAGAGGCGGTAGAGCTTTTGAAACGCTTGAACGAGTATGATATAGAGCTTGTGGAGCAGCCTGTGCCCCGATATGACTTTGAAGGCCTGAAATACGTGACTGCTCACAGCTCTGTGCCTGTTATGGCTGATGAGAGCTGTTGGGACTCAAGGGATGCCTTAAAGCTTGTGTCAGAGAGAGCTGTGGATTTTATAAACATCAAGCTTATGAAGTGCGGAGGCCTCTATGAGGCAAAGAAGATAGTAAACATTGCCGAGGCTGCAGGAGTCGAGTGTATGCTTGGCTGCATGGCGGAGGAAAGCGGAATCGCCGTAAACGCTGCGGCCGCCTTGGGAGCGGCTCTTAAAAACATCACAAGGGCGGACCTTGACGCGTCATTTGGCCTTTCAGAGCTTCCCTATGAGGGCGGCTTTACTGTAGCGGATACAAGAAAGCTTGTACTTCCTGACGCTGCAGGACTTGGGATCAGCGGGCTTAAGGAGGAGATGCTCGGATGAAGCTTATAACGGAAGGCTTACGAAAAGAAGCGGAAGAGCTTGTGAAGCAAATCATGGAGGAAAGCAGCGCAAGAGGGATAGCCGTAGGCGTTACCGATGGGGAAGGGAATATCCTTTATGAGGGTTATTTCGGCTTCAGGGATGCGGAAAGGAGATTGCCTGTTGACAGAGACAGTCTTTTCGGCATGGCCTCTGTGACAAAATCCTTTACGGCCTTGGCCATAATGCAGCTGCAGATGGAAGGCCGCCTCTCGGTTTACGATGAGGTAAAGGACTATATTCCCGAGTTTACAGGAAAAAACAGCCCGGAGCCTGTGCGCATATGGCATCTTTTGTGCCACAGCGGCGGATACTTTCCGCTTCCCCGCATAGTGGTGGACAAGACTGCCGAGGAGATGGGCATCAAGGATTCCCTTGATAATGAGCTTATCTACAGAGATGACTTTGCAAGGGAGGGAATAAGGCGTGTAGCCGAGAGGCTTGACGATCAGACCCGGTTTACAGGAAGGCCCGGACAGAGATTAAGCTACTGCAATGACGGCTTCGGACTTTTGTCGGATATAATAAGGCGCCATTCGGACTGCGGCTCCTTTGCCGAATACCTTGATAAGCATATTTTAAAGCCTTTGGAAATGAACAGAAGCAATATAGGCTTTCTGAGAAACTCTCTGGATGAAAATGCCGCTGTATTATATTCTCGGGAGCCTGACGGCTCGTGGCGTATTGACAAAGATTACGAAAACGACGCCTTTGTGCTGCACGGCGGCGGAGCTTTGAAATCCACATTGGGAGATATGCTTAAGTACGCGGCAATGTATTTGAACGAGGGCTGCGGTGCAAACGGAAAACGCATTATAGACCGCTATTCCATAGGGGAGATGTGGAAGCCGAGACAGTTCATGAAGCCGGGAGTATATTACGGATATGGCCTTGAGACAAGGCAGATGGGAGATATGACCGTCATAGAGCACGGCGGAAGCCTCCCCGGAGTGTCCTCAAACCTTTCCTTCTGTCCTCAGGCAGGAGTGGGAGTTATAGTGCTCTGCAATACCATGGATGTGCCGGTATATGCCATAGGAGATGCTTTTCTTCGCGCATTCTGCGGACTTTCTATTCAGGAAGAGCGCCCGAATCATAAGCCTTATCATTGGAGCCGGGAAGAGCTTTCCGAGCTTGAGGGAAGCTATGTATCGGGAGAGGGAGACAGCTTCATCCTTAAGAGAGAGGCTGACGGAAGTCTTTCCATGAACCTAAACGGAAAGCCTATGGATCTGACACCGGTATACCCTTGGCAGGGAATGGTGAGGAAAAAGTATACGGATATATATCTTACGGCAGTGAGGGATGAGGATGGAAAGGTCTTCGGAGCGCATTACGGAAGCAGGATATTCCCGAAGCTTCCCATATAGCTTTAAGCTTTTTCGGACCCCGATAAAAAGGATGTCAGACAGAAGATATACAGACAGCAAAGAATGATTTTCAAAACGAAAAAAAGGACCGGTAAAAACCGATCCTTTTTTAAAAGGCGACGACCGGATTTGAACCGGTGATCAGGGTGTTGCAGACCCACGCCTTACCACTTGGCTACGTCGCCATATCAAATTCAAAGCTTTTTCATTATATAGTAACAACTATCTTCTGTCAAGGGGTTTAAAAATAATAATTCGGAGTGTATAATAAGGTCAAAACAAGACAACCTGATGTGCCGGTTTTTGATACCGGATGATGAAAGGTGACAGAAGGGGAAACTATATGACAGAGACCGGTTTTAAGATAATAAGTGACAGCTGCTGTGATCTTCCGAAGGCATACTGCGAGGAAAATGACATAGGCATAGTGCCGCTGTACGTTGCCTTTGATGACGGCGTTTACATGAGGGACTACTTAGACTTCAGCTACCATGAGTTTTATCAAAAAATGCTGGATAATCCCGGGAATTTTCCCAAGACCTCCCTTCCCGGAGTGGAGGACTATATAAAGGTTTTTGAGCCCTTTGCAAAGGAGGGGAAGAAGGTCCTCTGCCTGTGCATGACTACTACCATGAGCGGCTCCTACAACTCCGCAAGGGCTGCAGTCGATGAGATAAAAGACGAGTATCCCGAGGCCGAGATAGAGGTGGTTGACACCAAGGCTCTGACCATATTTCAGGGCATGCTTGCAGCGGAGGCTGTAAGGCTCAGAGACATGGGGAAAAGCCTCAGTGAGACAGCGGATATAATAAGAAAGATAAAGGCGGACGGAGGTGCCTACTTCACCATAGGAGACCTTACCTACTTAAACAAGGGAGGAAGGATAGGAGGGCTTGTAAAGCTGGCGGCCATAGGCCTGGGTTTGAAGCCTGTAATATATTTTAAGGAGGGCATCATCTCTCTTGCAGCCATAACAAGGAGCAGAAAGAAGTCTCTTATGGAGCTGGCAAAACAGGCGGCAGCCTATTTCGTGAAGCTCAAGGCTGACATAAATGAATATTATCTGCAGGTGGGCTACGGACTCAGCGAGGCGGACGGAACAGAGCTGAAGACTATGTTTGTAAACGAGCTTAAGAAGGCAGGGTATGACAGAGATCCGGAGCTTGTGCACATAGGGACTATGGTGGGAGCCCACAATGGCCCTTATCTTATGGGCATAGCGTTCTTAAAAAAATATTCGGGGGAATAATTATGAAAAGAAGACACAAACTTTTTGCTGTTTTGCTCTCGGCAATGATGATGTCATCAGGCATGAGCCTTATGGCACAGGCTGCAGGAGAAGCCATAATCATACCTGCAGGCGGAGGCCCCGGCGTCTCGGGGGCGCCTATTTCAGAGGGAGGAACAGTTATAGAGCTTCCCTTTAAGCTGGTGACACCCTCCCATTTCAGAGGGGACTACAATGTGGCCTGGGGAAGTGTTCAGAGAGCCGACGGCTCCTGGGCTGATGTATCCTACGACTATGCCATAATGAATCCCTACTACAGGGTAATAAGGGAAGAGACGGACAGCACCGGAGTCGAGTGGTATGTATGTGCCGCTCACGCCACAAAGGCGGGAGATTATTTCACTGACGACGGCTCCTTCTACAATGAGCTTTGGCTTAAGAAGGCGGACTGCACAGAGACCTCCTCTGTGACAGTGAATACGGATGACCCCACAAGGCTCAAGATAGTGGAGACCGCTCTTTCAACTCTGGGACTACCCTATCAGGCGGGAGCCTCAGGCCCTGACAGCTTTGACTGCTCGGGCTATGTATACTATGTCATGAACGCCTCGGGCGTGGCCATACCCAGAACCTCCTCGGACGCAATGCTTGGCATGGGAAAAAATGTCAGCTACGAGGAGCTTAAGCCGGGAGACATAGTGGGAAGGCCGGGACATGTGGGAGTGTACATAGGAAATGACAAATTCGTGCATGCTTCGGAGACATCCACAGGAGTTATATCGGATACCATAGCCATGTACTCCAGAGTACACAGCTTTACAAATTATATTAACGTGATCGGAGACTGACGGGAGAGCTTTCGGGTATAAGAAGGGAGCCTTCTGAGGAAATAAGACAGACATGAAGGACAAAGAAAAGACAAAGACCAATGTCATGAGGCTTCTTGACAAGGCAAAGATAGCCTACGACACAAGAGAGTATGAGTACAGCGAGGAAGACCTATCAGGAGTCCATGCCGCGGACTTTCTGGGCTTTCCCTATGACATGGTTTTTAAGACTCTCGTACTGAGAGGGGATAAAACCGGATATTTTGTGTGCTGCATACCGGTGGACAGAGAGATAGATCTTAAGAAGGCGGCAAAGGTATCGGGAAATAAGAGTGCTGAACTTATACATGTAAAGGAGCTTCTCCCCCTCACAGGCTATGTGAGAGGGGGCTGCTCTCCCATAGGCATGAAGAAAAGATTTAAGACCTATATAGACATAAGCGGGAAAGAAAAGGAAGCCGTAAGCATAAGCGGGGGACAGAGAGGCGTTCAGGTCCTCCTGTCTCCCTTGGCGCTTTCCGAATATGTGGGAGCGGAGTTTGCGGATCTTTTATTACAGAAAAATTGACAGGAGACAGGGGACATGAGAGATATAGACATAGTCAGAGCAAAGAAGGGCGAGGGTAAGCTCGTTACAGACTTCGTGAAAAAAGTAAAGGCCGCCATGGGACAGGAGACCGAGTGGCTTTTTCTCAACAATTCGGAGATGGAGATGCGAAGGATAGATGAGGGCACAGACATCGCCTATAAGGCCGTGACTTCGGATACGGGAGAGCTGTGTGCAGTACTGATCGTTGAGGTGCCTTCAAAGACCGGGGGAGAGAACATGGGGGAATATGTAAACCTTTCCGAGGAGGAGATGAAGAAGGTGGTCCACATAGACACTGCGGCGGTAAGCCCGGAATTCAGAGGCCTCAAGTTACAGAGAAGGCTTATGGAAAAAGCGGAGGAGGAGTTCTCCGATGAGGGCTTCAGATATTTTATGTGCACGGTACATCCTGACAATGTATACAGCAGAAAAAACATCATGGATCTGGGGTACAGGCCTGTGTGGAAGGGAGAAAAATACGGAGGCACTTTGAGAGAGGTAATGCTTAAGGAGAGACTTTAGGCCTATGAAAAGAGCGATTCAGAGTTCGGAATCCATAGAGCTGGGGATCCTGCTTTCCCTGGCGGGAGGCTTTATGGATGCATATTCTTATATAATGAGAGGAGGGGTGTTTGCGAACGCTCAGACCGGAAATATACTCCTTTTGGGAGTAAGGATCTCCGAGGGCGATTTCGCCAACATCCCTCGATATATGTTTCCCATAATATTTTTCACAGGGGGCATAGCCCTGGCAAGGCTTCTGAGAGACCCGGAAAAGCGGACCCTTCACTGGCGTCAGCTCACAGTTCTGGCGGAGATAGTGATCTTCTCCGCAGTGGCCTTTATGCCCCTTGACATGAATCTTTTTGCCAACAGCCTGACCTCCTTTGCCTGCGGACTGCAGGTGGAGAGCTTCAGGAAGATACACGGAAGAAGCGCGGCGACTACCATGTGCATAGGAAATTTGAGGAGTGCCACGGAAAATCTCTGCGACTGGATAAAGACGAGAAACCGTGACAGCCTTTTTTCAGGCCTGTTTTACTATGGAGTCATAGCCCTGTTCATAGCGGGAGCGGTAATAGGAAATATGTGTATAAAGGCCTTTTCGGAAAAAGCCATACTTGTATGTGCGGCCTTCCTTTTTGCGGCCTTTCTGATGATGTTCTCCGACAGAGAGAGGGAGGCTAATCCTCCATATAAGCCTTTATAAGCAGGAAGGTGTTTTTAACCGCATCCCTGTGGCTCCTCTCATAGCCGTGGGAGGCATAGACTCCGGGGCCTATAAGGGCATGGCGTATATCATAGCCTGCTCTCAAGGTGGCCTCCACGTCCGAACCGTAGTGGGGATATATATCCACAGCGTAGCCCAGACTGTTTTTCTCCGCAAGCTCAATAAGCTTTGTCACCAGCTCGTAATTATAGGGGCCTCCCCTGTCCTTTGCGGCTATGGATACCTCGTGCTCGGTGCAGCAAAGTCCATTTCCGACGCAGCCCATATCCACGGACCAGGCTTCAGTCACTCCATCGGGGCAGCTTGCCGAGCCTCCGTGTCCTACCTCCTCATATACTGTAAAGTGCAGATATACCCGCCTTTTGAGTTCTATCCCCTCGTCCTTTACATATTTCGCATATCCCATGAGTATGGCCGCTGACAGCTTGTCGTCAAGGAAGCGGCTTTTTATGTAGCCTGAGGAGGTGATCCTTGTGCGGGGCTCAAAGCATACATAGTCACCGGGCCTTATTCCCAGCTTCTTTACATCCTCTGCAGTCTTTACATCCTCATCTATGACAGCCTCTATAGTATCCCAGTTCCTCTGAGTTGAGGCGTACTCCCCATTTACATGGACAGATGCGTCAGTGAGCTGACAGGTGCCCTCGTATCTGCGGCCGTCCCTTGTGATTATATGAAGGTTTTCGGCTTCCGCATTGTTGGGCTGCATTCCACCTATGTTGGTGAGCTTTAATCTGCCGTCAGGCTTTATCTCGTGAACCATGGCACCCAGAGTGTCACAGTGGGCCTCCAGAAGTATGGCGTCACAGAGATCCCCTGATTCAAGGTCCGCTATCACGCCGCCCTTTACGGTGCGCCATGCCTTGACACCTGCCTTTTTAAGCTCTGAGAGGAGGAGATCCGTGACCTCTCTGTTGTAGCCGGAGGGGCTGTCGCAGGCCAGAAGGAGCTTCGCCTCCTCCAATATATAGTCTGTGTAGGCATCATAATTTTTTTCCATAAAATGTACCTCTCTAAGATTATTTAAAGTGAGAACATTATAGCACAAAGGAACACAAACTGAAATTTATCTGTTAATTATAGGAAAATTATAATATAATAAAGCGCGTAAACCATATTTTTAACAAAAAGAGAGGAAAAAGTATGAAAAGCATTGTTTTTGCTGTGAAAGATATGTTCAAGCATTATCTCAACTGGCACGGAAGGCTCTCCAGGGCAGGATACTGGTGGGGATGGCTGGGAATAACTATCATATCCATAATACTCCAGTTTCTTGGAGAGTTTGTAAATGACATATTCAGCACCGTATTATGGGTGTGGGGCGTTGCCACATTTTTGCCCCTGCTGTTTGCGACCATGAGGAGATACCACGATTCAGGAAAACCGGGATGGCTGGCTATACTCTTCTGCGCACTGGGGAATATATTGGTTGTCCTCAGCCTGGCACTGTTTCTCGGTTCCCTGTTTGCGGCCTACTTTGCCACAGGGGATGACGGAGGAATGCTCCTTGCTCTCTTGTCGTCTGCAGGCATATTTGCCATCTTGGCTCTTGTGCTCTCAATACTCAATTTTGTATTTTTAGTGCTTCCCGGAAAGCCCGGAGAAAATGCCTACGGTGTGCCCAGACCCTTTGATCCCAATGAGGGAGAGGACAAGGGATACAAAGAGATCCCGGAAAACGACGGAACAGAGATGTAGCTTATTTAAGGATACATAACAGATCTTTATATGCTCCCCTTAAGACGGATCAGCCTTTAAGGGGAGCATAATTTTATCGAGTGAGAAAGGACAGGGAGAAGGAATGAAGATATCTACGCTCTGCTATATGGAGAGGGAGGGAAAATATCTGATGCTCTACAGAAACAAAAAGGAAAACGATGTGAATCGGGGAAAATGGATAGGAGTAGGAGGAAAGCTTGAGAAGGAGGAAGCCCCTGAAGAGGGGCTTGTGAGAGAGGTCTTTGAGGAGACCGGCTGCAGGCTTATAAGCTATAAGTTCAGAGGAATAATAACCTTTGTCTATGACGACAAGGAGCCGGAATACATATTTACCTACACCTCCGAAAGCTTTGAGGGCGAGCCCGGTTCCTGTGATGAGGGAGAACTCAGATGGGTTAGGAAGGAGGACGTACTCGGACTTAATCTGTGGGAGGGAGACATACCTATGCTTAAGCGTCTCATGAGAGGCGATGATGTATTTTCAATAAAGCTCTGCTATAATAATGATATATTGACAGAGATAAAGGAGTTTTATTGATGCATCCGTACCATCCGTACACACAGGAAAAAAGAATGCGAAGCGTCGGCGACGAGCTCAAGGAGAGCTATGGTGGAAAGGTGTACAAGCTTTCTCTGCAGACCGGCTGCAGCTGCCCTGTGAGGGACGGAAGCAAAGGCCGAGGGGGCTGCATATTCTGCGGTGAGTCGGGAGCAGGGGAGTTTGCGGAGAGCCCGGTACTTCCCGTTACAGAACAGATACGCCTTGCAAAGGCTAAGGTGGAGGCCAAAATGGGCAAGTCCCCTGCAGGGTACATAGCCTATTTTCAGTCATTTACAAATACTTATGGGGACTTCGATAAGCTCAGGTCCATGTTCAGCGAGGCCATATCAAATCCCGACATACTCATACTTTCCATAGCCACGAGACCTGACTGCATAAGTAATGAGATGTACGGCCTGCTGGGTGAGCTGAACAAAATAAAGCCTGTGTGGATAGAACTGGGGCTCCAGACGGTTCACGAGGACACGGCGGAATTCATAAGGAGAGGCTACAGCCTTGAGGTTTACGAGGAGGCGGCCCTGAGACTTAAGGCTGAGGGAGTGACTGTCATCACCCACATGATAGCAGGCCTCCCCGGGGAGGACAGAGACAGGATAATGGAGACAGCAAGGTACCTGGCGGAGGCGAAGGATCCGGAAGGGAGGCCTCTCACCGACGGCATAAAGATACATCTTTTGTATGTGCTTAAGGGCACAGAGCTGGGAAGGCTTTATGAGAAGTACTCAGAGGGATGCGGAGACGGCACAGGGGAGGATATGCTCATCCCTTGGGGAGAGAAAAAACTCAGATGGCATATCTTTTCCATGGAGGAGTATTTGGAGCTTATAACAGACATTTTGGAGATACTTCCGGAGAGCATGGTCATACACAGGATAACAGGGGATGCCCCCAAAAGCCTGCTGCTTGCTCCACTTTGGAGTGGAGATAAAAAGAGAGTTTTGAATGCCTTTACAAAAAGGCTTAAAGATAAAGAAAGCTATCAGGGAAAAAGGAGGAGTTGACATGGCTAAGGTATATGCGTTCCTTGCGGACGGACTTGAGGAGGTTGAGTGCCTCGCCGCCTGTGACGTTTTAAAGAGAGCAGGTGCTAAGGTGGAGATGGTATCCGTAAATGACGGGAGAGAGGTGGTAAGCTCCCACAGGGTCAGGATAATATGTGACAGCAGTATGGGAGAAAAGGAGGATTTTGAGGACGGAGACGTTCTGTTCCTTCCCGGAGGCATGCCGGGAACCGCAAATCTCATGAACTGCACTGAGCTTAAAAAGGCTCTTAAGAGCCAATACGAAAAGGGAAAGAGGATAGCCGCCATATGTGCCGCACCCTCGGTACTCGGCATGATGGGCTTTTTGGAGGGGAGAAAGGCAACCTGCTATCCCGGCTTTGAGGATAAGTTAAAGGGAGCTGTCTACACCAAGACAGGGGTAGTGACAGACGGAAATATAACGACAGCCAGAGGGCTGGGCTATGCTCTTGACCTGGGACTGGAGCTTGTAAGGCTTCTCTATTCCGAGGAGAGGGCAGCCGAGGTCAAGGCATCAATACAGTATGATCAGATTTAAGAAAAATGAGGAGCCTCAAAATACAGAGGCTCCTTTTTCAAGGAAATAATCAAATTAAAGGTGAAAGAAATGCCGCAGCAGAGGCGTATATATACCGAGGAGACCGGGAGCATGAAGCCGGAAGCACTTTGGTCTGCTGTTGCCATAATCTGAGGTATAGTATATGATATGCTTCAGACAAAGCTGTTGTCATAAAATAAATCAAAAAGGAAAACTGCGTTATGGCAATGACCAAGCGAGAAAAGCTTAATTACATAGCGGAAAACTATATGAGGCTTATGTGGCATAAGGCCTATCAGGTGACCTCGGACGCACACACCTCGGAGGACGCCTGCCAGGAGGCCTTTATAAAGATCATAAGGCTGGCGGACGAGATAGAGGATGTAACTGAACTGAGAGCAAAGGCTCTCTGCTGTATCATAGCGAAAAATACGGCTATAGATATGATGAGAAAAAACGGAAGGATGAAGCCTACAGAGGACGTCTACCTTGACTTGGAGAACGAGCATGAGGGCTCGGGCACACCGGAGGAGCTGGCGGAGTCGGCAGAGGGCATAGAGAGCATAAAGCTGGCCCTTGAAAAGCTGCCTGAATCCTACAGAGAGGTCATAGAGCTCAGATGCTTTTACGAATTTTCGGCGGAAAAGACAGCTGAGATACTTGGGATAAACGCCAATTCAGTGAATATAAGATTATCCAGAGCAAGAAAGGCTCTGAGAGAGCTTTTGGGCGGAGAAAAAGAGGAAAGGACGGAGGCGACGGGGAATGGCAGGAAATAATACGGAAAAGAATATTGCGGACAAGTTGCTGAAGACCGCCTTGTATGAGGAGCTCAAGGAAGAAATGGAGCTTTTGGAGAGAGAGGTCTCCGAGGAGAACATAGAGTTTTCAGATTCATTCATGAAAAATATAGCAGAGCTTACGGATGAGGCCTGCCGGGACGAGGAGAGGACAGCTGATACTTCAGAAGAGAGGGGCTCTGAAAAAAGAAAGATAATAAGGCTTCCTCTGAGAAGGAGCCTTGCTGCCGTGGCCTCTGTTGCAGTCGTTGCGGGGGGAGCGTTTGCCCTTACCAGGGTCATGCCCTTTTCCGGGGCTTCCGGGGCTTCGGCTGATAACGAGGTCACTGTCGCTGCGGCAACAGAACTTATGGAAGCCGCCGCAGACAGCGGAGGGACTTCCGTGATGAGATCGGAGACAGGGGCTTATGAGAAAGGAGCAGGGATTTCGGAGTCTGAAGCTTTTGAAGCTGCCGCAGATACTGAAGCGGGAGGCTTTGCGGCTCCAAGTCCCGCTTCCGCACGGGCCTTTTCATCTGATACTAAGGAGGATAAGGCCTCTATAGGAAATCCTTTGAGAGAGGTAGAGGGGTCCGAGGCTTTTAAAGAGCAGCTGGGGATAGATCTTTTTGTGGATGAGGAAAGAGCTCAGGTTCCAAGCTACTCCATAATCTCCGATATTACAGCACAGATCTGTTACTACAGCGAAGCCTTGGGCTCGGATGTGCGCCTTAGAGCTGCGGCTGAGAGTGCCGGAATCGAGGGAGAGGAGCTTGCAGGTGTCTACTTTGAATTTGAAGAAAAAAAAGAGGTAAAGCTTGAACTCCCTGACGGGGAAAGTCAGCAGATATCTGTGGAGTTCACCTCTGAAAGTCAGCAGAAAGAAAAAGACGACTCAAAGGAAGACTTAAGGGGAGCCCTCCTGACCTGGACAAGGAATGGGACAAACTACAGCCTTTGGGTCGAGGGAACAGCAGGGGCAGATAAGGAGCTTACAGAGGAGGCCGAAATGGTAGTGGAGGCCTCGGAAAAACAAGGCCTTCTTAATTGAGCGGAGTGTGACTTAAGCCCAGGGATTCGGCGGTATAGTCGGATCCCTTTTCTTTTTTGAGAAGATCCCTGATGAAGGCAAAGGACGCATCCTCCCCCTGATCTCTCATTATGACCAGAGCCTTTTCAAGGACAGCCCTGGTGTCAGGATGCATTATGACCCTGTCTCTGGTCCTGACATAGTAATCCCAGGGATCCCGGGAGCTGTACTTCGGACCGTTGTAGGCCATGCAGGCCGCGCGGCGGTCACAGACCATCTCTGCCACGTATCTGAGAGGCATCTTGCAGCCTATGACACCTGTGGGGGATTTTGAGGAGAAGTCGGTCCAGTATTCAAAGTGGTGCTTGTTCCTGCCTTTATGGTGAAGCCAAGCCTTGGACATGCCGTAGAGTTCCCTCTCCACAGCATTGGGGGAACGGTCACCCACATAGTTTACAACCCCTGTGATAAACTCTGAAGGAGAATATTTTGAAAGATCGTGGAGTATGCCCTGACGGTAGAGGCCTATCTTAAAGCAGCCTGAGGCCACATAGATCTTATGCTTTGTTATTGTGGAGAGATGGCCCTTAAACCTTTGCAGAAGGCTTCTCTTCGGAAGCCTCAGCTCATCACCGTAAATATTATGCTTTATCATATACTCATCTTTTTTCATTTGACTCACCGTTATGTTGTGGAAAGATAAACATGGTTATGATAAAATTATATTATTAAATTTATAAAATGCAAACAGAAAACGGAAGTTGCCTCGGGAAGTGGGGAAGGATGAACAGGAGAAAAAAGGGGGATTTTTCAATGCGATCACTTAAGAGAGCAGTGACGCTCTTTTCAGTAGTTTTGATGGCTTTTTCTCAGGGGATAAGCGCCTTTGGAGCCTCGGCGTTTTACAGAGAGCCGGCATCCAAGAAGGGACTTTTGTGTCAGACTGAGGCCATGCTCTCGGACTGTATCGAGCTGGGAACGGATCAGGTGATATTCAATGTACCCATGAGCGCGGCCCTGAATGAGGGTACCCTCAGGGCCTATGACTCTTTCATAAACAATCTGGATGCAAACGGAGTCAGCATTACGGTAGTGCTCTTAAACGACAGACAGAGCATAAGGCCGGAGCTCATATACGGAGATCAAAACGCGGCCTGCAATTACTTTATGTTCAATGTCTTTACCGATGAGGGGAAGGCCGCGGTGACAGAGCTTGTGGGCTCTCTTGCATCAAGGTGGCAGAACAAGGTGTCCAACTGGATAATAGGAAACGAGATCCAGGATCAGATATGGAACTATATAGGGCCCATGGATATAGAGAGCTATTGCAGAAAGTATGCGGAGGTCTTCAGGACCTGCTATGACCTTATAAAATCACACAACTCTCTCGCCGAGGTATATATACCCTTTGACTACGGATGGAGAAACGAGGAGAACGGAAGCACCAAGTACAGTGGAAGGAATTGTCTTGACCTGTTTTCCCGAATATTCAAGGAGGGAGGAGACATAGACTGGGGAGTTGCCTGGCACGCCTATCCCGACCCTCTGACAAGCCCTGTGTTCTGGGATGACGGACTTGCCACGGATTCACCCGACTCCTACATAGTAAATCTCAAAAATCTCCATATTTTGACAGATTATATGCAGAGAGCCGAGATGCTGTCCCCCTCAGGAGAGGTGAGGAATATAATCCTCTCGGAGCAGGGCTTCACTTCCTCGGTAAACGGAGTCACCGATGAGAACCTGCAGGCAGCGGCCTACGCCTACGGATATTTTATAGCGGAGAATAATCCCTACATTAAAGCCTTTATGCTGAACCGCCAGGTGGACGCAAAGACCGAGGTGCTTCAGGGACATTCCTTCGGAATATGGAACACGGACATGAATGCGGCAGAGAACGAAAAAGCCGTGAGCAAGAAATATCTCTGGCAGGTATTTAAAGATATAGACACAGACAACAACAGCTATATAAAGGAACTGGTGAGAAACTACACAGGAGCTTCCTTTTAGCTGACATATATAAACAGCATACAAAAACAAGGAGAATCAGAAATGGAAAATAAGAACCCTGTAGTTACTATCGAGATGGCAAACGGAGATGTGATAAAGGCTGAGCTTTATCCTGAGACAGCTCCAAACACTGTAAACAACTTTATAAGCCTTGTTAAAAAGGGCTTTTATGACGGAATAATATTCCACAGAGTCATAAAGGGCTTCATGATACAGGGAGGAGATCCCACCGGCACAGGAATGGGAGGCCCCGGATACTCCATAAAGGGAGAATTTGCCGCAAACGGCGTGAAAAATGAGCTGAGGCATGACAGGGGAGTCCTCTCAATGGCAAGGGCCATGGCTCCTGACAGCGCAGGCTCTCAGTTTTTTATCATGCATGAGAAGGCTCCCCATCTGGACGGACAGTATGCGGCCTTCGGAAAGGTGGTTGAGGGCATAGAGGCTGTGGATAAGATAGCCTCCGCAAAGACAGATTACAGCGACAGACCGAGGGAAGAGCAGAAGATAGCAAGGATGACAGTAGACACCTTCGGAGAAGACTATCCGGAACCTGAGAAGTGCTGATAAGGCTTGAATTCAAGGAGATTTCAAGAGATGGCAAAAACAGTGAAGGCAAAAAAGCGGGAGCGTGCCGAGAGACTGAGGGAAAAGCATAAAAAGGAAGTTTGGAAGCCGGGTACAATGCTGTACCCGGTGCCTGCCGTCATGGTAAGCTGTGCCGACTTGTCCGGCAGGGACAATATAATAACCGTGGCCTGGACAGGAATAGTATGCTCTGACCCTGCCATGGTCTATATATCTGTAAGGCCGGAGAGATTCAGCTATAAGATGATAGAGGAGAGCGGAGAGTTTGTGATCAATCTCAGCTCAGAGGCGCTTGTAAAAAGCACGGATTTTTGCGGTGTAAGGTCAGGAAGAGACATTGACAAGTGGGAGGCCTGCGGGCTTACAAGGGGCAGGGCCTCAAAGCTCAAGGCTCCCTTGATAGAGGAGAGCCCGGTAAACATAGAGTGTGCTGTGGAAAAAGTGATAAAGCTGGGAAGCCATGACATGTTTATAGGAAGGGTCCTTGCAGTGGATGTGGAGGCCCGCTTCATAGACGAGAGAGGCCGGCTCTCCCTTGACAAATGTAAGCTTACGGCTTACTCTCATGGAGAGTACTATGCTCTGGGAAAGCTCCTTGGAAGCTTCGGATACTCAGTGAGAAAAAAGGATTAAGGAAGGCCCTAAAATATTATTATGTTAGCTGATATATTTGTTTTACCCGCTGTGGGAATTGTTTCAGGCCTCTTGGCCTGCAGTGCTGCTGTCAGGATGTTTGTGGAAGGAAAACCTGAGGGAAGGGGACTGTGCAAAGCGGACATAAAGGCGGCACTGCTGTCTGAAAAAACCGTAAAAGAGCTGAACTCCAAGGTGGAGGGAAGCATAAATGAACTGCTTGAGAATGAAAGCGCGAGCCCGGAAGAGCTTTTGAATAAATTCATACCGGAGGACAAGCTCTCCGCCATGAGAGAGGACTTCTGCGGCAATGTGTCTGAGAGGATAAGAAAAGGACTTATGGGAGAGGACTTTGCTGAGCTTTTGTCCGAGCAGGCCGCATCTGCCATAAAGGAAAAGCTTAAAAACAGCTTTTTCGGCAGCATAGTAAGCGACAAGATAATCGCGGGAATGGTAAAGCCTGTGGGGACAGGCATACAAAAATATCTCTGCGAGCACAGCGATGAGCTTATAAAAAATGAGATACTTGCAGAATCCGAGTCCTACGGGAAAAGGACTTTAAAGGAGCTTTCGGAGACTGCAGAGCCTGATAAGGAAAAGCTCACAGGACTTGTGGAAAAGCTTTACGGGGAGGCTGTGGAAAACGGAGTTGCAGATGCGCTTGCAGAAGATATGAGAGGAGAGCTGAGGAGAAAGAGCTACGGACTTCTCTACTTGAGAGGGGCTGTGGCAGGCCTTCTCGCAGGCATAGCGGCTCTCGCTCTGGAGTATGCCTTCTATTTCCTTTATTTATGATTTTCAGAGAGTGAGATTTATGGCTAAGCTATATTTCAGATACGGAGCTATGGGCTCCTCAAAGACGGCAAATATATTGATGGTAAGATACAACTACCTGGAGAAGGGACTTAAACCCCTGCTTTTAAAGCCGAGTTTGGACACCAGATACGGCGAGAAGCTGGTGAGATCAAGGATGGGGCTTGAGGCGGAGTGCGAGCACTTTGACCGCCTCAGGGAAATGAGCCCTGAGGAAATAAAGGCCTACGATGCGGTGCTTGTGGATGAGGCCCAGTTTTTGAAGCCGGAGGATGTGGACTTTTTGACAGATATAGTAGACGAGCTCTCTGTACCTGTTCTCTGTTACGGCCTCAGAACAGATTTTACCGGACATTTGTTTGACGGAAGCAGACGGCTCTTCGAGGTGGCGGAGGTCATAGAGGAGGTGCCCACTGTGTGCTGGTGCGGAAAGAGAGCCAACTTCAATGCGAGATTTGACTCGGAAGGCAATATACTCCGCTCAGGGGAGCAGGTGGTAATGGGCGACAACGACAGCTACACCTCTCTCTGCAGAAAGCATTACAAGCAGGGAAAGATAAGGCCGTAAACATAAACTAAAAAGAAAGGATAGGATCAGGTACATTATGGCAGAATCAGACTTACTTAAACCTGAGGACTTAAAATTTAAGAGATTTGACGGGGAAGCCCTTGTAAAATACAAGGAATTCTTCTATATGAGACCAAATAAGAGCTGCGACAGCGGTCCTGTGGACAGCTTTATTTGGAGAGATTATTACGATGTAAAGTATTGTGTAGTAAACGATGAGGCTCTGCTTATGACAGAGTCCGGAGGCGGAAAGACAGCGGGAATAATACCCCTTTGCGCCGAGGAGAATGTGGGAAAATATTTTAAGCTTCTTGAGAGATACTTCAACGAGGTATTAAAACTTCCCTTCATAATCTATCTTGCGGATGAGGAGGGCGTTGAGGCTGTAAGGAGAGCAGGCCTTCTGGAAAACTACACAGTGACAGAGGAGGAGGACCTGAAGGACTATCTCTACAGCGGAGATGACCTGAGGGAGCTCAAGGGCAGAAAATTTGCCAAAAAGAGAAATCACATAAACAGTTTTCTTAAGAGCTATGAGGGCAGATGGAGCTACAGGAGACTCACAAAGGAGGATAAGCTTGAGATCTTATCCTGCCTGTCGGAGTGGAAGCTCAACAAGGATGCCGTGGGAGAAGAGAGCGGTGTGGCCATGGACGAGGAGAGCTTTGACGCCATGGAGTCCCTGGACGCCGAGATAGTGGGGATCCATGACATATTGAACCACGACAAGGTCTTTGACAGCGTGAGAGCGGGAGGCATATTCATAGACGGAAAGCTCAAGGCCTTCTCCATAGGAAATTACAATCCCAGGGAGAAGATGGCCATAATAGATATAGAGAAGGCTGACCCTGAGATAGTGGGACTCTATCAGATCATAAACAGGGAGTTTCTGGTTCATGAATTCCCTGAGGCAGAGATCATAAACAGGGAGGACGATGTGGGCCTTCCGGGCCTCAGAAAGGCCAAGCTTTCCTACTTTCCCATAGGCTATGAGAGAAAGTATATGGTCATCCAAAATCACATGGAGGAGTAATGGGAGAGAGCATAAGATTTCTTGAAAAAGAAGAGTTTTCCCGCACTGTCGAATTGGCAAAGCTGTGCTTTGGAGATGAGGATTTTGACGGAGAGTACTTTGGCAGGGACATCCTTTCAAACCGGGTAGCCGTAAAGGAGAGGGACGGGGTCATACTCAGCATGGTACATCTTTCCGAGAGATGCCTTCACTTTTCAGGCGGAAGGAGCACAGATGCTATTTATATATTGTATGTGGCCACCCGCCCCGAGGAGAGACACAAGGGAAATATGGACGAGGTCATGGAGTTCGTGTTTGAGCAAATGAGAAAGGAAAAGAGAGAGCTTACCTTCCTTGTGCCGGTGGATGAGAGGATATACAGACATCTGGGATTTTTGTATGACTGGAAGTTCAACGAGGAGGAGAGAGAGCTGCTCTACGCCGATGAGGGCCTTGATAAATGCTGTGCCAAGCTCATATGCGGGGAAAGCTTTGAAAAACCTGAAAAAATAACCTTAAAAAGCCCTTGCTAAAAAGGGCTTTTTTTGTTAGTATTATATCTTGCAGCAAATAAATTCCTTGCTCCCGAAATAAGTCGGGGGCCGGACGACCAAAAGGAGGTAACGCAATATGAATAAGTATGAGATCACAGTTATTCTTAGTGCGAAACTCGAGGAAGAGCAGAGAAACGAGGCTCTTGAGAAGATCAAGGGTTACATCACTCGTTTCGGAGGAACCGTAGGTGAGGTTGAGGATTGGGGCAAGAAGAAGCTTGCTTACGACATCCAGCACCAGTCTGAGGGATTCTATTATCTCATCAACTTTGAGGGAACTCAGGACACACCTAACGAGCTCGAGTCACGTGTTCGCATTATGGAGCCTGTTCTCAGATACTTGGTAGTTAAGAAAGAGAACTAATTTAAGTATTTAAGAGAAAGAGTGAAAGTATGAACAAAGTTATTTTAATGGGCAGACTCACAAGAGATCCGGATATCAGATATACTCAGGGAGAGAACAGCATGGCGGTTGCGAGATACACACTTGCAGTCGACAGACGCATGAGAAGAGACAGCGCGGACGGACAGCAGACAGCTGATTTCATCGGATGTGTGGCATTCGGAAAGAGCGCGGAGTTTGCTGAGAGATACCTTCACCAGGGCACTAAGCTTGTTGTCACGGGCAGGATCCAGACAGGAAGCTACACCAACAAGGACGGACAGAAAGTCTACACCACAGATGTTGTGGTCGAGGATCAGGAGTTTGCGGAGAGCAAGAATGCTCAGTCTCAGGGAGGCTATGAGGGCAACTCTTCCTATCATCAGGAGAGGCCTGTAGAGAGCCCCGTGGGAGACGGATTCATGAATATCCCCGATGGCGTTGAGGATGAGGGACTTCCGTTCAACTAAGAATAATTAGGAGGAAATACCAATGGCATTTCAGAAGACTGAAAAGGCTGAGGGAAGCGTAAAGCCCAAGAGAATGGGATTCCGCAGAAGAAGA
>CALWLI010000015.1 GCA_944381485.1 uncultured Lachnospiraceae bacterium | reverse complement strand
AGAGTGATTTTGGTACGCTTTGAAGCCACGGTTATCCACCTCCCAAATTTTTAACACAAAAAAAAGAGCTTTTGTCTCTTGTGCTTTGATAGCATAGCACAAGTAAAAAGCTCCGTCAACATATTTCACAGCAATTTTCCTTATTTATAGGCTCAAAGCCTCACTTTCTTCCGCATCCTATGCATACACATATGAAGAACACCTCCGAGGCCCCCGCAGCAAGGAGCTCCTTGGCGCAGGCTTCCACTGTAGAGCCTGTAGTGTAGATGTCATCCACTATACATACCCTCTCTCCCTTTTCAAGCTTTCTCAAGGTATCAAAGGCCCCATTAAGGCTCTTTCTCCTCTCCCCCTCCCCGAGGTTTTTAAGGGCTGCAGTCTTTTTTCTTCTTATTAATATATCGGAGGCTGTAGGTATGCCTGTTTTTGCACTGAGGATCTTCGACAGCTCCTCCGCCTGATTGTAGCCCCTTATCCTCAGCCTGCTTCTGTGTATGGGCACAGGCACGAAGATGTCGGGGGCCATATGCCCTATCCTGTCCCCCAGCTTCTCAAAGAGCTCCTCTCCGTAAAAGTCCAGATACTCTCTTCTGTGCCTGTTTTTTACAGCCGACATGGATCTTGTCATAAGCTTGTCATAATTTATAAGGGCATAGCCGTATTTAAAGCTCCGCTCTCTTCCCCTGCAGTCTCTGCAGAAAGCCTCATCCTCTTCCTCCCTCGGAAGCTCCTTCCCGCAGCACATACATACAGGCTCAGACACATAGGATATCAGCTCCCTGCAGTCAGGGCATATCCTGCTGTAATTCTTCAAGAGCGGCTTCCCGCATATCGGGCAGCACCTCGGAAACATCAGATCCGTAAACCTCGAGTATGCGCTCCGAAAGACCTGAGTATCTCTTGTTTTCCCTCTCATTTTTCTCCATCTCCTCAAAGACCCTCGGTATACCCACAAGGCAGACGCAGCTTTTCGCCCTGGTGACCGCTGTATAGAGAAGGTTTCTGTTCATGAGCATGTGAGGCCCAGGATACATGGGCATTATCACAGCCGGGTACTCGCTTCCCTGGGACTTGTGTACCGTGACAGCGTAAGCAGGCTCCAGCTCCTCAAAGTGCTTGTCGTCGTACTCCACATACCTCTCCTCGTCAAAGAGCACTGTTATTGTGTCGGCAAAGTTGTTTATCTCAGTGATGATGCCTGTGTCACCGTTAAATATGCCTGTGCCCCTCTCATAGCATATGCCATGTCTCTCTCTCTTCTCCCACTCCAGCTCATAGTCATTTTTTATCTGCATGACCTTGTCCCCTGTACGGAAGGTATAGCTCCCCACCTTCTTCTCCCGCTTCTCCTTAGAGGGAGGGTTCATGTGATCCTGAAGTCTTTGATTGAGCTGCTCCACTCCCAAAGCCCCTTTTTTTGTGGGGGTGAGCACCTGTATGTCCATAGGTCCCGCATTTACATAGGGTGGAAGCTTCTCTGTTATCAATTTTTTTACAGACTCGAATATGTCGGCAGGCTCCCGTCCCCTTATGAAAAGGAAGTCTCTGCTCTTTTTTGTGAGGTCCACAGGCTCTCCCCTGTTGATCTTGTGAGCGTTTACTACTATGTCCGACATTGCCGCCTGTCTGAATATCTTTGTGAGAAATACCGTGTTGAATTTTCCCGAAGTGATCATGTCCTTAAGAACGTTCCCCGCTCCCACGCTCGGAAGCTGATCCGCATCTCCGACGAATATGATTCTTGTTCCCGGAGACGTGGCCTTAAGGAGAGCGTTCATAAGGGACAGATCCACCATAGATGCCTCATCCACGATTATCACATCCGCCTCAAGAGGATTTTCCTCGTTTCTCAAAAAGTTGAGCTTTCTCTCTCCCTCAGCCTCCGGCGCCCCTGTGTACTCCAGCATCCTGTGTATGGTCTTTGCCTCATGTCCTGTGGCCTCGGACATTCTTTTTGCGGCTCTTCCTGTGGGGGCACAGCAGAATATGCACCTTCCCTCCTCCTCAAAATATCTGATTATCATGTTTATGGTGGTGGTCTTTCCGGTGCCGGGACCTCCGGTAATTATAAGCACTCCTGAGTTTACCGCCTCCTTCACCGCCTCTATCTGCTTTTCATCTGCCTCCGCCTTCTCCTCGTCCCTTATCCTCTCAAGCCTTTTTTCTATCTCATCCGAAGGGGTATTGCCCTTTACATTCAGTTCCTTAAGCATGGCCGCTGTGGAAAGCTCCATGTAATAATATCTGCTTAAGTATACCGCATCCCCTCTCACCACTGCCTTCCCCTCTATCTGAAGGTCTGTGAGAAGGTCTCTCACTTCCTTGACGGAGTCCAGGCCCAAAAGCTCACAGGCGAAGGGCAAAAGCTCATTTAAGGGAAGATAGGTATGTCCCGCAGCAAGGGCTTTTGAGAGAGCATATATTATGCCGCTCTTTACCCTGAAATCATCGTCGGAAGAAAGGCCGGATCTCAGGGCTATCTCATCCGCCAGCTTAAAGCCTACGCCGTCGATGTCGTCAGCAAGCTGATAGGGATTGTTTCTTATTATACTGTAAAGAGCAGGGCCGTATTTTTGATATATCCTTACCGAGATCGTGTTGGATATTCCGTAGTCCTGCAAAAAGATCATGGCATCTCTCATGTCCCGCTTCTCCTCAAGCTGAGAGGAGATGCTCATGGCCATTCTCTCACTTATTCCCTTTATTTCCGCTAATCTTTCGGGTTCTTCCTCGATGATACGAAATGTATCGCGCTTGAATTTCTTGACTATCCTGTCCGCTAAAGACGGCCCTATGCCCTTGATGGCTCCCGAGCCCAGATATCTTTTTATGGAGTCACTGTCCTCAGGAGGCAGGATCTTATAGCCCGCCACCTGAAGCTGCTCCCCATATACAGGGTGAGAGATGAACTTTCCCTCCGCCTCTATCAATTCGCCCTCGCTGACTGTGGGAAAGATTCCCACCAGAGTTATCTCGTCTCCGTCGGAGTTGAGCTCCAGCACAGTGTACTGATTGCTCTCATTCCTGTATACAATGTGTTCTATATATCCTTTTACTGATGACATTTCCTATTGATATGAGCCCTCATCGTCTCCGCTTACAAGCTCAATAAACCTTCCTGTTCCGACTGCCACAGCCGACAGAGGATCGTCAGCCACAACTGTATTTATGCCGGTCTTCTCCTCTATAAGCTTGTCAAGGCCGTATATGAGGGATCCGCCTCCCGTCATTACTATGCCTCTGTCATAGATATCCGCAGCCAGCTCCGGCGGTGTCCTCTCCAATACATTGTGTACGGCATTTACTATCTGCACAGCAGGCTCAGCCAGAGCCTCCAGAGTCTCATCGCTTGTCACCTGCACAGTCTTGGGAAGACCTGTGACAAGGTTCCTTCCCCTGACCTCCATGGTGAGGTTCTCAGGTCTCTTGTACACACAGCCCACATTCACCTTTATGTCCTCGGCAGTCCTCTCTCCTATGAGAAGATTATGCTTTTTTCTCATGAATCTTATGATAGCTTCATCGAAGTCGTCTCCCGCCACCTTGACGGATTCCGATACCACAGGTCCCCCGAGGGATATTACAGCTATGTCTGAGGTTCCTCCTCCGATGTCCACAACTATATTTCCGCAGGCCTTGCTGATGTCTATTCCCGCTCCTATGGCCGCTGCCACAGGCTCCTCAATGATGGTCACTTCTCTTGCCCCCGCCTGATATGTGGCGTCCTCAACAGCCTTCTTCTCGACCTCTGTAGCCCCTGAAGGTATGCAGACCGCCACTCTGGGCTTCCTCAAAGTTTTTCTTCCCACAGCCTTGTCGATGAAATGCTTAAGCATCTTTTCCGTGAGAGTATAGTCGGATATTACTCCCTGTCTTAAGGGTCTGACCGCCAAAAGATTTCCGGGGGTCCTTCCCAGCATAAGCCTGGCATCCTCGCCGTAAGCCACCACATTGTTGCTGTCTCTGTCTATAGCAACGACTGAGGGCTCTCTGAGCACAACTCCTCTTCCTTTTATATATACAAGTATGCTTGCTGTTCCCAGATCAATACCTATATCATTTGACATAAGTGAAAACATCGCCATATTTTACCTACCTCCTAAAAACTGAAAACGCCGTCCTATTACTGTTTATATACCTTTAATCATCGCCTTATTTCTTTGCGATAAGCCATTTTTGCAAAATTTTACTAATACAATATAACATCAATTTCCGAGTTTTAAAAGGTTTTTTTCTTTTTAATCCCGAGTTTATACTTTGTTTATAATTTTTGTCTTTTTTTTATGGACAGGACATATTGCTGTCACATTTTCCGGATATATTATAGACAGTTATCAGAGAGGATAACTAAGCAAAGCTTTTTCATACTCATACCGGGTCGGCGTAAGCTGACCCGGCCCCCTACAAAAAAGGAAGCCTGCGGAACGCCCCGCAGGCTTTTTGCATTGTATGTTACAGCGCCTTGAGCTTTGTGAGAAGCCTGTCAGGCGCTGTTCTCACATAATTGAACAGAAGGTTTACCGGCTTTGTCCCCAACAGCACCGTCAAGGCTGTTGCAAAGGCCAAAACAAAAAGCACATTCAGCTTGCTGTGAGGGTTGATGTGATCGTAAAAGCCGAAATATTGGCACAGATCTCTTATGGGCCTGTGGAGTATGTATATCTGCAGCGTTCTCTGGCCTAAGGTGGTAAGTATAAGCATTTTTCTGTTCAGCATAAGGCCTATGAGAGTCATTGACATACAAAAAGCCATGATATACCAGACTATGTTTATAAGCCAAGCCTGAGTGTATATCGATTCATGGTAACGTATATAATCCGCTCCGTAGACCACCAGATTATAGATCATAAGAAGGTCGTACATGAGGAAAAATACGGCGACGGCGCTTATTATCCCCACCGCATCTATTATTCTCCTTCCCTTTGAGGCGAGATATACGTCCAGGTTTTCCTGAGAATAAAAATATCCTATATAGAAAAACGGGGCAAATGATATGGTCCTGTCCAGGGACAGAAACGATCCCGGGCTTACATAGTATTTTATGAATGTGCTTATAAGTATGATAAGTCCCAGAAAGAGAACATTCATGGGGTATACTCTGAAATTTTTGACTATGGGAACCGTGGCGTACCAGAAGGTGAGGGCCATCAGATACCAGGGAGCTCCGCTCTCTCTCATAAAGTCGGGAAAGAGAGGTATGTAGCCCTCAAGCATACCCTCAGTTATGTTTACGAGCATCTTGAACACAAAGTAAAGCCAAAGAAGCTGCACCACCTTTCCCCAGCGGAAGCTTCCGTTTTTGTAAAGGCTCTTTGCATAGAAGCCTGAGATCATTATAAAGCAGGGCATGTGGAAGCTGTATATAAGGTAGGTTATGTTGTTTATGAGTCTGGTCTGATACAAGGGTAACAGAAAATGCCCGATAACCACCAGGATTATCAGGACACCTCTCACATTGTCGACCCTCATGTCTCTCTTAAGACTTCCCTTGTAGACATGAGGCACATAGTCGATATTAACGTTGTATCTTCTTCTCCCCCTTCTGTGGGGGTGTGCCGCACTCCCCGCCATTTATACACAAAGCCTTGTCCGTACTTTTTTGAGCTTGGAAGGGGGCTTCCTTAAAGAAGCCCCTTCCGAAGTATCCCGTTCCTTCCGGATACTTATATTTTAAATCCGCAATTTTATCTTGCGATCACCTATGCGATGGTCTTCTCAGCGGCAGCCTTTACCGCCTCTCCCAGCCTGCTTACCACGGAGTCCGCCTCCTCAAGGCTTCCTCCTTTTGCACCGAAGTAGAACTTTATCTTGGGCTCGGTGCCTGAGGGCCTTGCGCATACCCAGGCATTATCCGAAAGCTCGTAGTAAAGCACATTTGACTTTGGAAGGCCTGTGGAGCTCACAGCTCCCGTCTCCACATCTCTTATGCAGTTCAGCTGGTAATCCCTTACCTTTTCCACCTTGAATCCTGCAAATTCACAGGGGGCATTCTCCCTGAGCCCTGTAAGTATCTTCTGTATCTTCTCAAGCCCCTCTATGCCTGAAAGCTCCATTGATATGATATCTTCCTTGTAATAGCCGTATTTTTCGTATATGGAAAGCATTGCGTCCCAAAGGCTCATGCCCTGTTTTTTGTAGTAAGCTGCAGCCTCGCAGAGGGAGGCAACAGCGGAGACAGCATCCTTGTCTCTGCAGTAGGTTCCTATGAGGCAACCGTAGCTCTCCTCCATACCGAAGAGGTAGGTCCCCTCTCCCTTTGTCTCGTTCTCAAGTATGACTCTGCCTATCCACTTGAAGCCTGTGAGCACCTCTATGAGCTTGCAGCCGTAGGCCTTAGCTATAGCGTCTATGAGGTTGGTGGAAACTATGGACTTTACCACCTGTCCGTCCGAGGGTATCTCTCCCCTCTCCTTTCTGCGGCTCAGCACATACTCGCAGAGAAGGGAAGCTGACATATTTCCTGTAAGGGGAATATATTCTCCTGACCTCTCATCCTTTACATAAACTCCAAGCCTGTCCGCATCCGGATCCGTGGCAAGGACTATATCAGCATTCTTTTCCTTTCCCAGCTTTAAGGCAAGTTCAAAGGCGGCCTTTGACTCCGGGTTGGGGTAGGATACTGTGGGGAAATCTCCGTCAGGCTCCGCCTGCTCGGGGACCTCATATACATGGGTAAAGCCAAGGTCCTTCATGACTCTCATCACAGGTACATGGCCTGTTCCGTGGAGAGGAGTATAGACTATCTTTATATTGTCCTGCATCTCTCTTATGACAGCCTTGTCAAGGATAGCGGCCTCCACATTTGCTATATATTTGTCGTCCACCTCCTTGCCTATGGTGATGTAAAGGCCTTTACTGCAGGCCTCATCCTCAGACATGGTAAGGCACTCATCCATGTTTTTAATGGCAAGGACTTCCTCTGTAACTCCCTTGTCATGGGGAGGGGTAAACTGGGCTCCGTCCTCCCAGTATACCTTATAACCGTTATAATTTGCGGGATTGTGGCTTGCGGTCACATTTATTCCCGCTATGCACTTAAGCTCTCTCACCGCAAAGGAAAGCTCCGGGGTGGGCCTCAAGGATTCAAAGCGATAAGCCTTTATCCCGTTTGCCGCAAGGCAGAGGGCAGCCTCTCTTGAAAACTCTATGGAGCCGTGCCTGGAATCATAGGCTATGGCGACGGCGTTCTCCTTCTTTCCCTGCTTTTTGATATAATTTGCCAGTCCCTGAGTGGCGCGGCGCACAACGTACTTGTTCATCCTGTTGGTGCCGGCACCTATTATTCCCCTCAGGCCTGCGGTGCCGAATTCAAGATCTTTATAGAATCTTTCCTTTATCTCATTGTCATCATCAGCTATGGCTCTGAGTTCATTCTTTGTATCCTCATCAAAGTATGGATTTGAGAGCCACTCCTGATATATCTCTCTGTAATCCTGCATCTTGCCCCTCCCTGCATATTTTTTCGTAATAATGTTATTATATCTGATTTATATATAAATGACCACAAAAAATCATTTTTTTTGTGAGGTTTTACCTCTGTTTTTCCTTTTCCTCACAGAAACTTTTCAAAAGATATTCCCTGTCATTATGCTCCGGCCGCTTAAGCACCTCCTCCATCATGGAGTTAAGGATAAGACCTATCTCAGGCCCTGCTTTTACCCCGCAAGCCATAAGGTCAGATCCTGTCACCGCAAGCTCCTTTAAGAATATCGGCTCATTCTTTGTATCTATGTCTTTAATTAGAGCTGAGATCCTTTCTATGTCCTCACTGCCGCAGCTTTCCCTGTAAAATTCCGGCATATTCGCATGTAAGCCCTGTTTCAGTTCGATCAGGTCATAAAAAAGCTCTCTCCCTATACGCTGAACGGTCTTTTTTATAAGATACCTGTCCCCCTCCAAGGGCTTTTCCAGCTCCTCCGCAAGTATCGAGGCCTTTTTAACAGTATCATTGTCAAGCTTCAGGCTCTTTAAAAAGGCTTTGGAGCTCTTTTTTTCACTGCCCATAAGAAGAAGGGCATATCTCAAATATTTCTTCTCATTTCCGCAGGCTCTGAGCTTAAGCCTTACCGACAGCTCTGCAAAGCGGGCAAGGTCAATGTCCTCAAAGCCCTCGCAGATATATCTGCCCATTCCTGTCTCGCCTATTTCAGAAAGCCTATAGGGATTGTCGGAGCATATAAGCTTTGTAAGTTCAACCTGTATCCTCTCCTTGCTCACATTTCGAAGATTCTCGCTGTGGCGGCTTATGGCTTCTTTTGTCCCCGCTTCCACGGAAAAACCGAGCTGTGCGGCAAACCTCACTGCTCTAAGTATCCTTAAGGCATCCTCATTGAAGCGATCATCCGGATCTCCCACACATCTTATAATGCGGTGGGTGAGATCCTCTATCCCTCCAAACTCATCCACCAATCCCGTATCTTCATTGTAGGCCATGGCGTTTACCGTAAAGTCCCTGCGCTTAAGGTCCTCAGAGAGGGAGGGTGTGAAGGTCACCTCCTTCGGATGTCTTCCGTCCTTGTACTCTCCGTCTATCCTGTAGGTCGTTACCTCATAGCCTGAAAGGCTGCCCTTATCCCTGTCCTTAAGTATGACCGTTACCGTGCCGTGTTCAATGCCTGTGTCCACAGTCCTTTTAAAGCAGGACTTTATCTCCCCGGGAAGAGCATCCGTGGTTATATCCCAGTCATCAGGCTTTCGCCCTATTATACTGTCTCTGACGCAGCCTCCTACAGCGTAGGCCTCGTGGCCCGACTCCCTGAGCTTTTTTATTATAAACTTCACATCCTCCGGAAGCGCTATTTTTATGTCAGTCTTACAGTCTCTCAACCTTGTCTCCTCCATCCTGCTCCCCCTGCATCTCAAACATTACTATAAGGGTCCCTGAACCCACGGAAACAGAGGCGGGAAGCCCGGTAAACTCGTTGCTTAGCCCCAGAGGCGTATCATTTTTAAGGACGTGATCCGCCACGATGTACTTGAGCCCGGATTCCCTTACTCCCTCGCAAATGTCGCTGTGGGCAAAAACAGACACCATCCCCTTGAAGCTTTTTGGGAATTCTATTTTCCCCCCTGTCACCGCTGTCAGGACATAGTCTTTAAAAAACATATATACCCTGATCCCTGACTTTGACAGCCTTGCCGCGTCCTGTATCGCCGAGTAAGTATGATCCGGCCTTCCTCCTGTGCAGCCATAGACAAAAAACAGGCTGTAGCCCCTGTCTGTGCCTTCTGAAAGAGCCTCCGAAAGATCGCTCAGATCTTTTATGGAAGAGAGTCTCATAATATCGCAGCCCTCGTTTTCCGGAGCCTTGGAGGAGTCAAAGTCTCCCACTATGAGATCAGGTCTCAGCCCCGCTCCTTTTGCGTATCTAAGGCCTCCGTCAGCAGCTATTATGAAGTCGTCCCGGCGGGTCTCTGTTTTAAGGCCGTAGAACTCTCCCGCCCCGAAAATAAAACAGGCTCTCTCTCTGTCCGATATATTAAAATCTTTTCTTATATCTATATCCATAGGCATAGCTTTATCCCTTAAGCTTATACTCCTCTATTATCTTCTCCATATGCTCCGGGCCGTCTATAAGTATGACCTCATCGTCTATTACCATGCAGGGGATGCCCGCTCTGTGTTCCCGCCTTACCTCTGACATGGCCTCTGCCGAGTCCCTGATCTTAAGAAAGAGCTTGAGCTTTCCCACACTCTCACAGATGTCCACGTACAGGTATTTGATATCATTCTTTGAAAGAACCTCTTTCACAGGAGGGCAGTCCCCTCAGGTTCCTGTGCCGTACAATACTATTTTTCTCATTGGGGTATTTCCTTTCGCAAATTTCCTTTCGCAATCAGGCCGGGCTTTCCCTTCCCCATCAGGAGATAGTCTGCGGTGTTTTGCAGAGAGCCTTTACTGTAAGCTTATTCTGCTATATTGTACTACAAGCGAAAAAACGGGTCAAATACAAAGCCTTTTATATTGAAAACCCCGCCCTTTTCAGGTATAGTAATAAACACTGACTGGCGTCGGTAAAAATACACATGCTTTCAATGGCGGAAAGGTGAAAAAATGGCGGAAGAAAACAAGAACAAAAAAATGGTGGAAGACATCACTCCCATGGATGTGGATTTTGCCCAGTGGTACACAGACGTG
>CALWLI010000014.1 GCA_944381485.1 uncultured Lachnospiraceae bacterium | reverse complement strand
AAGGTCGGCAAGGAGGTGGAAGAAAGGATCCCCGAGCTCTCTCGAATCGCCCTTGAACAACAAAAATTGCTTGCAGCCTAATTAAAAAGTACCTAAAGGTAATTTACACACAATTTTGGACTTTACTCCCAAATGAGCAAAGAAAATAAGTGAAATTAAAAATTTCTTTGCTTAAACAGGAGGAATTAAGCCAAGAAATAATAAAAAACAGAAAAATCTTTGCTGTAAGGCATGAAAGAGAGCAAAGAAAAATGCAAAATTCTCAAAAATCTTGGCTGAATGTCTCGTATGTTAGCAAATAAAATGTGAAAAAGAAAAAAATCTTGGCTAAGCACCTCATATGCGAGCAAAGAAAATGCGAAAAAGATAAAATTTCTTTGCACAAGCGCCCGGAAGTAAGCAAAGAAAAAGGTGAAAAGGCAAATTTTCTTTGCAAAGGCCTTGAAACAGACGTTGTCCATGTATACATACCTCATCTGCGCCTATCGCTCTCATCTATTACTATATATGCCTCCTATGGCTATAGATGTCATCTATGGCTAATCCCATCTGCAACTACATACGCCTACATACGCCGATGTATCCGCTGGCAGGCCATTGAAATTAAAGCAGAAAAAATCGGCCTACTCATATAAATGAGCAAGCCGACATAAATAATCAAGCTGGCATAAATAATCAAGCCGACATAAATATTCAAGCTGGCATAAATAATTAAGACGATATATAATCAAAATAAAATCCCAAATCAGATAAATAAGCCCGAAATTCAGCAAACTCGAAAATCAGATAAGCAAGCCTGATTTTCCGGATCCCGAGGCAGGCTATTTACAAAATATCTTACTTTGCAAGTATCTTATTCTGCAAAGCTCCTCCATCGAGGGCAAATCCAATGTCGGATTTCGCTGATAATTCACCTCCATCGGAGGCAAATCCAACGTCGGATTTCGCTGACAATTCACCTCCATCGAGGGCAAATCCAATGTCGGATTTCGCTGATAATTCACCACGAATGGAGCCCCACATCCACAAAGGCTGACGGCGTAAAATACGGACCCAAGGCTGTGGCAAATTATATGGATACAGGGGAGGTGGAGACAGGTCTTGACAGCTCCTTTGAGGAGAGGTCAGACGCCATATATGAAAGTGCGGACAAAGTTATAGCTTATACCGGTTCTTCCGAGGCAGCTGAGGAGGTCATCGAGTATCTCAGGGAGTGTATAGATAACAGGGAGAATAGCTACAATGTCATCGTAAAGTACCCCGCCAAGTATGACGGGTCGGTGACCAAGGACTCTCTTAAGATATATGACCTTAACGATGAGATAGAGGCGATCGTAAACCAAAAGATAAACTCTGAATATAAAGACATTTTAAGATGGGAATTCAAGCTCCTCCTCACAAAGGGAACAGATGCGTCAAAGCGGATGTACGGACAGGGGGACGGAAGACTTTCCTATTCCGAGGGCAAAGGCAAAAAATACGATTACTGCTTTAATTTTATAGACAGCGAGACAGGAGAGATCATAGAGACTCAGGAGGAGAAGGCGGAGAACAGAGAGACTATATCCGCAGAGATCCCTGAGGGATACCGGCAGATATATCCTGCGGAAGATAACTGCGAGGTGCTTAAGGGAAAGGCTCAGTATACGGGACTTACGGTTATAATGCTTCAGGAGGGAGACATAGAGCTTGACATAACAGTGGAGAAAAAGACTAAGGTATAAAGGATGTTTTTGAGATCGAAACATAAATTATGAAGGAGGTCTGCATAATGAAGAAAAAGAGAATGACCGCAGTGGCAGCGTCACTTCTTATATCAGCCGTCATGGCGGGGGAGGCTTTGGCGGCTTCGGGATTTTGGGTAGTCGTAGGCGGAGGCTGGAAATATCTCAACTATGACGGAGGATATACTTGCTCCACCTGGATAGACGACGGTGGGACTTATTACCGCACCGACGAAAACGGACTCATGCTTACCGGGTGGTTTCAGGATGTAAACGACGGTGGCAGATGGTACTATCTGCAGCCTGAGGAGGGGGCGCCCCAAGGCTCCATGAAGACAGGCTGGCTCCTTAAGGACGGCAAGTGGTATTTCTTTGATACCAGAGTAGGAGGACCAAGAGGGGCCATGCTCACGGGCTGGCAGTGGATAGACGGAAAATGCTATTATCTTGACCCCGCGGATGGCGGAGCTATGGCCGTGTCCGGAACCACACCTGACGGATATACCGTGGACGCCTCGGGAGCATGGGTGGACGCATCCGGAAATCAGCACTATGAGGCCGGGAGAGGCATCTCATCTACGCAGACCTTTGACATGGAGGGGAACCCTGTAGGCACTGAAAACGGGGCAGGCCCTGACGGGAATAATAGGACCGAAGTATACGTTGACAATGAGGACACGAATTCGGGCGGGGGAGGCTCAGGCAGCTCCGAAAGCTCCTACTCCTCGGACCGCTCTGTTTCCCATGCTGCAAATGACGCCCGCACGGGGAACTACGGCATGATGAGCGCTGATGAGAAGGCGGATGTGGATGACGCCATCTCGGATTTCATGGATGAGTATATTACGGATGACATGAGCGATCTTGCCAAGGAGATAAAGATAATAGAGTGGCTTGTTGAAAACTGTAAATACCGGTCGGAGGACGGCTGGGAATGTGCCACAGCCTACAGCTGCATAGTAAACGGCGAGGCTCAGTGCGCGGGATATGCGGACGCATTCCTTCAGACAGCAAAGGCCTGCGGCCTTGACGTGAGATACGTGTACAATAATTTTCATGCATGGAATATAGTAAAGATAGACGGAGACTGGTATCATGTGGACGTGACCTTCGAGGACCCTCTGGGAAACAATGGCTACGGCTTCGGAAATCTGAGAAATAAATATATAAATCTCACCGACAGCGAGATAAGGAAGGAAAGGTCTCATGAGACCTGGAGCCCTGATTCCATAAAGTGCAACAGTCGGAAATACGGAAGCGACTCTGTGAGATATTATCTGAACACAGGAAAGACACTTAGGAGCAGCGAGGTGGATGAGGCCGAGGATGCGGATTTCAACGAGGAAGTGGAAAAGTACGACGAGATTTATCAGAGCTATGTGGATGACGGCGCCATAGTCGCCACAAGGGAATACGATACCCACGATATCATCCCCGATATGTGTGAGGAGAGGAGAGAGAACTTTGTCATACTCTTTGACCTTGCAAGCGGTATTAACGAGGAATCCACTATACAGAGAGTGGAGAGATGCGACGGAGTTGAATCGTGCAGCCTTACGGTAGAGAAGAAATTCAGATATGTGGACGGCAAGAGGAAGAATTACCTTATCCTGACCTTTGAGGTCAGCTACATATAAAAGAAAGGAAAGACATCATGACAGACAGGATCAGAGAATTTACAGATATACTTTGCGGAAGCTTTGACAACAGGGAGCAGTATGAGGAGATGAAAAAGAAGGGTGTGGAGAAATTTCCCCTTGCAAGACACGTAAACACAGTCATAAACGACAGGATAAAGGATCTTCCTGCGGGCTTTTCAGGAGCATTTGTCCTTGAGGAGAGCTATTACACTGTGGGGGAAAACACAAACGCCATGCCTCATCTCTTCCTCTTTACCGAGGAGGAGGGAAAGGTAAAACTAAGCTCCTATGAAATGCCGGAGGGCTATGACAAAAAGAGCTTCACCTATGAGAACCTGGGGGAACTTTCCTTCAACTCTCTCAAGCTTTCGGAGAAGTTTACTCCCGCTTTATATGAATTAAAGGACGGCATATGGGAGGGAGGAAGCGTCAGCATGTTCAGTCCTGTGATGAGATTTACGCTTTTTGAGAGGTTCTCAAAGGAGGTCCTTGAGGTTTCCGAGATCATAGAGGTGAACGGAAAGCGCACTTTCGGCTACGACGAGCCCCTCTTATACAAAAGGGCTGAGGACTGATCCTGCAAAAATATTTTAAATGCGGTATAATATATTTTAAAACTGACGGATTCCGGGAGGAGAAGAAAATGCAGACACATATAAAGAGAGAAGAGGCCATAGAGCTTCTTAAAAAATATAATAAGGAGCCCTTTCACCTTCAGCACGGCATCACTGTGGGAAAGGTGATGAATTGGTATGCAAAGGAGCTGGGACACGGGGACGAGGCGGATTTCTGGGAGACAGTGGGGATACTCCACGACATAGATTTCGAGCTTTACCCCGAGGAGCACTGCAAAAAGGCTCCGGAGCTTCTTGATGAAGTTCAGGCCGAGCCTGAGCTTATACATGCTGTCTGCTCCCACGGCTACGGGATCTGCTCTGATGTGGAGCCTGAGCTTGAGATGGAGAAGGTGCTTTTTGCCGCGGACGAGCTGACAGGACTTATCTGGGCTGCCGCAAAGATGCGCCCCTCAAAGAGCACGAAGGACATGGAGCTCTCCTCCTTAAAGAAGAAGTTCAAGGACAAGAGATTTGCCGCAGGCTGCTCGAGAGATACCATAAGGGAGGGAGCGGAGCGCCTTAATTGGAGCCTTGACGAGCTCTTGGAGAGGACTCTTTGCGCCATGCAGGCCTCGGAGGATGACATCAATTCGGAGATGGGAGCCTAAGTTCGACAAAACACTTGTAAAAATCCTGTATTCCGGTATAATCATTTCAGCTTAAGCAATATTTACACAGAGGTACAAAAAATTGAGGACAGTAGTTTTCTTTTAATGAACCGAATACTTTTTATTTACGGAAAATAGGCATTTGATATGTTTTAAGCGAAGGGTGCGGATATTTCCGCACCTTTTTATGTGCTTAAAATTATTAAAGACCAGAGAGTAAAGATCAGAGGAGGAAACTATGTCTGAGATAAAGATAAGTAATTTGACCTTCGCCTACGAGGGCGGATATGAAAATATATTTGAAAATGTAAACCTGAGTCTTGATACCGATTGGAGGACGGGGCTTATAGGAAGGAACGGAAGGGGAAAGACCACCCTTTTAAGGCTTATTTCAGGTAGACTTAAGGAGGGATCGTCCTATGAGGGCAGCATAATATCTCCTGAGTCATGGGGCTATTTTCCCTTCGAGATAGGGGAGGATGAGATAAAAACGAATACTCTCGAGCTTTTGGAGAGGCACTGTGAGGATTTGGAGTATTGGAAGCTTTGCGTCGAGCTCTCAGAGCTTTCCATGGATGCAGGGTTATTGGAGAGGGACTTTGACAAGCTCAGCAAGGGAGAGCAGACAAGAGTGATGCTTGCCGCCCTCTTTTCCGTGGATGACAGCTTCCTCCTTATAGATGAGCCCACGAATCACCTTGATATGGAGGGAAGAAGGATATTGGGAGAATATCTCCAAAAGAAGCGGGGCTTCATCCTGGTATCCCACGACAGGAGCCTTTTAAACCTGTGTACAGACCACATTATAAGCTTAAATCCTTCTGAAATTGAGGTGGTTAAGGGGAACTTTGACTCCTGGTATAAAAACAAATCCGACAGAGACAAGTCAGAGCTTGATGAAAATCTGCGCCTTAAAAAGGATATAAAGAGGCTTTCGGAGAGCGCAAGGAGGGCAGGGACCTGGTCCGACAAGGTGGAAAAGACAAAGTCCGGGACCCGCATATCGGGAGTGAAGGCGGACAAGGGGCATATAGGACACATGGCGGCTGAGGCCATGAAAAGGGCAAAGAATATAGAGTCAAGGAAGCTTAGAGCCATAGAGGAGAAGAGGGGCCTTCTTAAGAACATAGAAAATTCCGAGGAGCTGAAGCTCATGCCCCTTAAATTTCACAAGGAGAGGCTCCTGGAGTTCAGGGATGCAGCCGTAGGCTACAGCATAAATCAGGGAGCAGGGGAAGAAAAGCCGAAAGCGGTGGTAAAAGACCTGAGTTTTTCCCTGATGAGGGGAGAGAAGGCGGCAATTAAGGGCCGAAACGGCTCAGGCAAATCCTCAGTCATACGCCTTATTTTGGGAGAGGAGGGACCCCTGCTTTTGTCGGGAAGCTTTCAAATTGCAGCGGGAGTAAAGATCTCCTATGTGCCCCAGGACACGGAGCACTTGAGGGGCCTCCCCGAGTCTGTGATCGAGGGGACAGACATTGACAGGACACTGTTTTTTTCTGTCTTAAGAAAGCTTGATTTCGGAAGAGAGGATCTCATGAGGGATATGAGGGAGCTCAGCAGCGGGCAGAGGAAAAAGGTGATGCTTGCAAAGAGCCTTGCGGAGAAGGCTCATCTCTATATTTGGGACGAGCCCCTTAACTATATTGACATCTTCTCAAGGATCGCCATAGAAAACATGCTTAAGGAGACGGATATGACCATGATCTTTATTGAGCACGACTCAAGCTTTGTGGAGAATGTGAGCAGCAAGATCCTTTGTCTGTAGGAGGGAGCATGTAGAAAAACCTGTTCTAAAAAAATATTATTTTCGTTGAAAAGGCAGAAAGCTCAAAACTTTCGCCTTTTTTATTGCAAGAAAAAAAGGGCTGTGCTACAGTAGACACACACAAAAAGCGTCGGTCTTAAGTTTCAGTCTTAAGCTTCGGCTTATTCTTTAAAATCTCGAACAATCGTTTTTTAAATTATTTCGGTAACAAATCCCAAGTTTATTTTTCTAATCTTATATTCATTTTTGAAGGGAAGGTGATGAACCTTTGGAACATGTGAGAGACTATGTCTTTGTCCTTACCCTGTTTCTCGTCGCCGTCTGCGACATATCAAAGAGAAAGATCCCCAATATCATACTTATGACAGGAACGCTGCTTCTTTTTGCGGCGGGAGGAGAAGGCTTTTTTCTCGAGGAAGGCCTGCTTCCGGCAGTCTTTGCCATGGCTCTTCTTTTTCCCCTGTTTCTTTTTCGCATGGCAGGGGCCGGGGACATAAAGCTTGTGGCCTTTGTGTTTTTGGCTCAGGGAGCCGAAAAAGGCATAAAAATATGTATTTTTGCCCTTGTTGGAGCGGCTCTTTTTTCATGCATAAGGCTTTTTCAATCGAAAAGAGCAGTGGAGAGGTTTATGTACTTTTTCTCCTATGTTAGAAGCTGCGTAAACGGTGTGTTTCCCGGACCCTACTATGTGGCCGAGAGAGACGGAAGGGACATAACTCTGCCCTTTGCCCTCTTTGTGCTTTCAGGGGGACTTTTAAAAAATTTTCTGTGAAGGAGAGATAAGATATGGAAAGATTTTTGGCTGTCACAGACAGAGACCTTAACTACGCCAAACGCCTGTGCGCCTACATAAGTGAGAAGAGAACCCTTCCCTTTGTGACGGTAAGTTTCGGAAAGACGGAGGATTATCTGGAATTTTCCGGGAGCCATGACATAGCTGTCCACATTTTTGACGGGGAGACCTTTGAGGACTACTGCAGAGAAAATCATTCCGAGGAGGAAGAGGGGGAACTTAGGGAAAAGCTCATAAACGAGAGGACAGTATTTTTATATAAGTCAAGGCTTCTGGAGGATGAGACCGAGGAGGGGATCGCAGAGTACTCTGCCAAGGGGATTTACAAATACAGACCCGCCGCGGAGATACTGAGAAAAGCCATGGATATCTACAGCAGGTCAACAGGCAGGCTCAAGTATGTGGATAAGCTTGGGAAAACCGTGATAGCAGGTGTATATTCCCCTGTCTCAAGGTGCAAAAAGACTACCTTTGCCCTTCTTTTGAGCGAGGCCTACGGCAGAGACCGCAGAGTGCTCTATATAAATCTGGAAGAGTTTTCGGGATTTTTCGCCTTCACAGGTGTTGAGGAGACGGAGGACCTCTCGGATGTCCTCTACTATTTGAAGGAGAACAGCCTTGATTTTCCCAAGCTGAAAGCTCTGGTCAGGCCCTTCAAAAACTTCGAGTACATTCCACCTGTCAGGTTTCCGGAGGACAGGGGAGGCACAGAGTCAGGTGACTATGTTGAGCTTATGGAATGCATATCCGACATAGGAGATTACGACGTCATAGTTGTGGACATGCAGTCTTTCTCAGGCTGTGCCTCCGAGCTTATGGAGATCTGCGACGAGATATATATGCCTGTTGCGGAGGACTTTGTATCAAAGGAAAAGCTCAGAGATTTTGAGAAATATATGCAGAGGTCCGACAGACTCAGGCTTATGGAAAGGATAAGAAGGATAAAGCTTCCGGAGGAAGCCTCAAACGCCGCCTCCTCAGACAGCCTGGACAGGCTCATCTACAGCTCTGCGGGAGATTATGTGAGAAAGCTGGTGTCTTAGGATATGGGATTGAGGGATACCAGGCTCGTACAGAGCCTGAGGGAGAGCGTGCTTGAGAGCATAAAGGGAAGAGGGACGGTTTCCGACGATGAACTTCTCGCTTTGATAGACTCTGAGCTTTCCCTTAAGACAAAAAAGGAGCACATAAGCCTTTCCGACAGGATATATCTGAGAAAGAGCATGTTCAACAGTTTCCGCAGGCTGGATCTTCTGCAGGAGCTGGTGGATGACAGGTCTGTGAGCGAGATAATGGTGAATGGGCCCGGGGATATCTTTATAGAGAAAAACGGCAGGACCGTAAAGTGGAATAAGAGCTTTGAGAGCGGGGAGCAGCTGGAAAACATAATACAGCAGATAGTCAGCAGGATAAACAGGAGCGTAAATACCGGCTCTCCCATAGTGGACGCCAGGCTGGAGGACGGCTCAAGAGTACATGTAGTCCTTCCCCCTATAGCCCTTGACGGCCCCATCATGACCATAAGAAAGTTTCCCGAGCCCATAACCATAGAGAAGCTTATAGAGCTTAAATCGCTGGAAAAGGAAACTGCCGAATTTTTGAGGCTTCTCGTGGAGTCAGGCTACAACATATTCATATCAGGAGGGACAAACTCCGGGAAATCCACATTTCTAAATGCTCTCTCAGCCTTCATACCCCCATCTGAGCGGGTCATAACCATAGAGGATTCCGCAGAGCTGCAGATAAGACACATACCGAACCTTGTGAGGCTGGAGACAAGAAACGCCAACAGCGAGGGCGAGGGAGAGATAAGTATGTCTGACCTGATAAAGGCCTCTCTCAGGATGAACCCATCAAGGATAATCGTGGGGGAGGTGAGAGGCCGGGAGGCAGTGGATATGCTGTCGGCCATGAACACCGGCCACAGCGGCAGCCTCTCAACAGGCCACAGCAATTCGAGCAGAGACATGCTCTCAAGGCTTGAGACCATGGTGCTCATGGGAGTGGACATGCCTGTCACTGCCATAAGGAACCAAATAGCCTCGGCCCTGGACATACTCATACACTTGGGAAGGCTTGAGGACGGCAGCAGAAGGGTGCTTGAGATATCGGAGATAGGAGGCTATGAGAATGGGGAGATCGAGATCAGGGAGCTTTTTAAATTTGATGCCGGTGAGAGGAGGCTCAAAAAATGCGGGCAGCTTAAAAACAGGGAAAAGCTCAGGCTTAGGGGGAAGTACAGGGCTCTGTGATTACGATGTCTATGTCTTAAGCATAAGGGAGAGACTTGTTTACGGGGCCTTTGCCGTTGGCATGTGCGCCCTCATCTCATATACATTTTTCAGAAGCCTCTATGCCTTTTTCATCATGGCGGCGGTTGGGGGAATACTGTATCCGGAGTACAAGAAGTCCGAGCTCAAGAAAAAGAGAAAGGCCGGGCTCAACCTTCAGTTTAAGGAGGCCATAGAAGTACTCTCCTCATTTTTGAGCGCAGGCTATTCTGTGGAGAACGCCTTTAAGAACTCCGTAGAGGAGCTTTCAACTCTTCTGGGGAAGGATGCCATGATAGTGAGAGAATTCAGATATATCAGCGACTCCATAGCCATGAACAAGCCTGTGGAAAAGCTCCTTACTGAGTTTGCCGACAGAAGCGGACTTGACGATATAAGAAATTTTTCCGAGATATTTTCGGCGGCAAAGAGGAACGGAGGCGAGCTGGGCTCAATAATAGCCCACACTACCGAGGTCATAAGGGAGAGGATAAACATAGCTGCGGAGATAGAAAATCTCACCGCCTCTCAGAGATACCAGCAGAAGATAATGAACATGCTGCCCTTCCTCATAATCTTGTATATAGATTTCACTTCAAAGGGCTTTTTTGACGCCATGTACCACACACTTACAGGAAAGGCGGTGATGCTCATATGCCTGGCGCTTTACGGCGTATCGGTGATAATGTCAAAAAAAATACTGGATATAAGGATCTGATAAAGAGATACGTGCACAGGGAGCAGATCTTTTGCCTGGCCTGTGCAGGGCTGTTTGCCATAGGGAGCATGATCTCCTCAGGGGAGACCGGCTTTCTCGGTGACGGATTTAAGATAGCAAGGACCGGCTATGGTGAGCTTGACAGAGAGTATGAGCTTTTGGTTGAGGGCCTTTCGGATACTCCGGAAAAGCTGGTGGTAAAGGTGGGGGCAAGACAGTATACCGAGGAGGAGGCGAGGGCGGTCTTTTCTGAGATATTGGAGGAGATACCTCTTCTCATATGCGGGGAAAACCAAAGCCTTACAAAAGTGGAAGGAGACCTCAAGCTCATAAAGAGCATACCTGAAAAGGGGATAAAGCTCAGCTGGTATCCTGAGGATGCGGAGCTCATAAGCTATGACGGGGAGGTCAGGAATGAAAGGCTTGAAAAGGAGCGCAGTACCTTTTTAAAACTGGTCCTCACCGACGGAAAGACCTCCACGGCCTATGACCTTCCTGTGACTGTTGTGCCTCCAAGCTACGACGAGAGGGAGAAGCTTCTCTCAGACTTCGGGGAAATGCTTTCCCTGGAGGACGAGAGGCAGATAACAGGAGAAGAATTGACCCTTCCGGAGGAGTTTGAGGGGAGAAAGCTTAAGTACCGCAGGGAGCCTGACCTTACGCCTGCAGTCATCTTTTCCCTGGGTATAGTTGCTGCCGTAAGCCTTGCTTTCAAGGAGAAGACGGAGGAGAGTGCAAGGCTAAAGCGGAGGGAGGCAGAGCTCCTGATGGACTACTCGGAGCTTGTGTCAAAGCTTATGGTGTTTTTGGGAGCGGGATTCGGCATAAGGGGAGCCTGGGAAAAGATAGTTGAGGGCTACGAGCGCTCAGGCTCAAAAGGAGCCCTCTCAGAGGAGATGAAGATAAGCCTTGGTGAACTCAGGAGAGGAGTGCCGGAGGGGAAGGTGTACACCGACTTCGGGAGAAGATGCAGGCTCAGGCCCTATATAAAGCTTTGCTCCATACTTGAGCAAAACAGGAAAAACGGGGGAAGGAACATTAGGTTCCTTCTGGGCACTGAGATGAGCGAGGCCTTTTTGGAGAGAAAAAACATAGCAAAAAGACTGGGGGAGGAGGCAGGAACAAAGCTTCTGGTGCCACTGTTCATAATGCTGATGATAGTCATGGTCATAGTCATACTTCCGGCCATGCTCGCTCTGAACTGAGAAGAAAAAGTACAAAGTCAGGAAAAAACCAAGATAAATATAAGACAATAAATAAAAGAAGACAAAGAGTAAAAAGAGATAAAAAGTAAAGAAGAGATAAAAACCAAGATAAAGGAGAAAGCTCATGTCAGAGAATATAAAGAATGAAATAAAAGCCTTCCTTGCAGAGGAGGAGGGAGTGGGAGTGATAGAGATAGTGCTTATACTTGTAGTCCTCATAGGCCTTGTGATCGTATTTAAAAAACAGATCAACGACCTTCTCACAAAGATATTCAAGCAGATAAATTCCGCCTCAGAGGAGGTTTACTAAAATGTGAAGGATATGAGGGAGAGATCCGGAGAGATAACGGTATTTTTCGCCGTATGTCTCGTAAGTATAATTGCCCTTCTTCTGGCCCTCTTTGAATCGGCAAGGACTGCGGGAGCAAGGCTCTACTTTACTCAGGCCGCAGACTCTGCCATAGAGTCCCTGTTTTCCCAATACCACAGAGGCCTCTGGGAGAGCTACCGCCTTTTGGGGCTGGAGCATTACAGCGAGAGACAGCTTACAGACGAGTTTGAGGCCTTCATAGATCCATATTTTGAGGTTAAAGATTGGTATCCCCTAAGGCTGTCTGAAAGCCCCTCTGTTGTGGAGCTTACAAAGCTTACGGACAACGAGGGAGAGATATATGAGAAGCAGGTGCTTGAATACATGAAATACGGGCTTATTGAAGAACTGTGGGATATAAGCTTCGGAGAGAGCCTCCTTGCCGATCTGGGAGAGGCCTTGGAGCTTAAAAAGATGAAGCTTGTATATGAGGGCCATTCGAAGGAGGCCTCAAGGCTTGAAGAGTCTCTGGAGAGGCTTGATGAAAAGCTTAAGGAGCAGGAGGAGAGCTATGATTCGGCCCTCAAAAAAGTCAGGTCTCTCAATGGACGAAGCCTCATAAGAGAGCTTAAGAAGCTTAAAAAAAGGCTTATGGAGGTCCCCCAAAGGGTGGAGGACTATGAGAAGAAGGCTGATGCTCTCGCAGAGAAGCTTGAGGAATCCCAAAAAGAATTTGATGCAGGGAAGGCCGCTCTCTCAGACAAGGTCAGAGCCCGGATGGAGGCGGAGACATCCGAGTACAAGTCCTATGTCGCAAAGGACGGAGAGAGAAGAAGGGAGATAAGCAGCCTCAAGGAAAGGGCTGAGGAAAATGCCGCCTTTGTGGAGAGAGTCATTGAGGTGGCTGAGGAGGTCCTTGAGTATATAGAGTCTTGGGAGCCCTCGGATGAGGATGACGAGCTTGACGAGGAGGCTCTCTGGAGGCCTGTGAGAAGGCTGCTTGCAAGATATGATCTTCTCTCTCTAAATGTCAGCTTCGGAGTTGCGGATAAGGAGAAGGAGGGCTTTCTTGAAAACGTGGGAAGCCTTTTAGGAGGAGACATACTTAAGCTTGTGCTTCCTGAGGGAACTGAAATATCAAAGGAGGAGCTTGATCTTGAGAGCGCCCCCTCGGCTACCTGCTTTTCAGGCTATGACGGCTCAAGGCTGGGTATAATTGAAAGGCTTACCGTGACCGAGTATGCCCTCAAGGAATTCAATTATTACGGCAGGGATAAGTACGGCGACGATCCTGAGAAAAAGGGCAGCGGAAGGGCGGAACTTGAATATATCTTTGCAGGTGGAAAGAGCGATTATGAAAACCTTTCAGACACGGTGATGACACTTATTCTTATAAGGGAGGGCATGAACCTTATATACCTTTTTTCTGATCAACAGATGAGGGAGGAGGCCAAGGCTCTGGCCGCAGTCATAACAGGAGTCACCGGCTTTCCCCCACTCATATCGGTTATGACCTTCTTTATTCTGGGGATGTGGGCTCTGGGTCAGGCCATATATGACCTGAGAGTGCTCATGGCAGGTGGAAAGGTACCTATAATGCATACGAGGGAGAGCTGGAAGCTCGACAAAGACGGACTTTTGGAGCTTGGAAGGACGAGGGACCCGGGGAGCTTTGGAAAGCAGGATACCGGCACAGGCCTTTCCTACAAGGACTGGATGAGAGTGCTTATATTTAAGGATATGGGTACCCGCTCGGATTACAGAAGCATGGATATGATACAGATGAACCTGAGACTCTCACAGAAGGACTTCTTACTTAAGCGCTGTGCCTCTGACCTTGAGCTTAAGGTAAAGGCGGATGCCGGAAGAGTAATGTTCTCAGGCTCCAAGGGAAAGACCTACAGCATAAGCTCTGAGCCCTTCTACAGCTATTAGCAGGCAGCAGCAAAAAATATTTTCCCAAGGCAGGATATGTCCTTATAAATGACATGGAAATTTTTATAATTATGAAAGATATCGCAAATCTCAAATTCAAATATACCCCTGAAATTTCCCGTTCTATTTTCAAGGCTCTCCAAGCGCGAATACATTCGGACAAGTTTATAAGGGCATATCCTGCCTTGGGAAAACCAAAAAGCTTTGAGGCATCTCTCACAGTTGAGGCGGCCCTTATACTTCCTCTCATCCTGTTTATGGGAGTAAGTCTCACTCTTCCTGTAAAGATGATGGACATGAAAAGACAGATACAAAACACCATGGAGGCCTCTGCAAAGGATGTGGCTGTGGCTTCTTATGTTCAGAGACTCATGGAGGAGGGAGATTTCTTTGACAGCGAGGATGGGGGAGCAGGAGATATGTTTGAAAATTTGGAGCTCTTGGAGACGGCCTACTTAAAGACAAGTATACTGTCATCCTTGGACAACAGTTCCCTCACAGATCCTCTGTTTGAGAAGGCGGAGATAGGAGATGATGACATAATCGACCTTGAACTCTCCTATAAGATGAAGATGCCCTTTGAGGTCCTTGGGATATCTCACATATCCATGGAGTCAAAGGCCCGAAGGAGGGCATGGACCGGATCCGACGGAGGAAGGGGCAGAGATATATACGGAGAAAAGCTCAGTGAGGATGAGGATTTTGATGAGGATGACAGGGGAGATATAACCGTGTATGTGGGAAAGACAAGCACCAGATACCATATGGACAAAAACTGCCACTACCTCTCAAACAAGCTTAAGGCCGTGGATGCCTCCCGTATACCCGATCTGAGAAATGACAGCGGAGGGAAATACCACCCGTGCCCGAGCTGCAACCCGGAGGGCAGAAACACAGTTTACATAATGTCCTCCGGAACGGCCTATCACAGCAGCGAGCACTGTAAAGCCATAATAGCTTATGTGGAGGAGGCAAAGCTCAGGGATGTGGAGCATCTTGGGCCCTGCAGCTACTGCTGCAAGGAAAAGCATTAAGGAGGGAAGGATTTGGATAAAAGCATAGTTTTAAACGGAGTAAAAAGCCTTCTTTTTCTTCTTTTCTCGGGAAGCTGTCTTTTGCAGGACCTGAAAAAGAAGAGTATCAGCGAGAGGACCTTCAGGCTCTTTGCGCTTCCCGGAGCCTTGCTTCGGCTGTATGAGCTCTCCCTGCTGTGGAACACAGAGGGCGATAAGGAGGCCTTAAAGAATGGGATTATATGCTTTATACTGCCGGCACTCCTTATTATAATTTCCTACCTTACCATGGAGGCCATAGGAAGAGGAGACGGACTGTACTTCCTTGTCTCCGCCCTGTATTTAAGCCCCGGGGAAAACTTCTGTCTGTTTATTTTTGCCGCGGCCTTTGCGGCCCTTGCAGGGCTTTCTGTGATTGCCTTCGGCAAAGCCGAAAAAAAACGTCTCCCATTTATGGCCTTTGTATTTCCGAAAGCACTGCAGCTTGGGCTTAAAGGCATCATGGCAGTGCTCTCAGGAAGGAACATGATATGAGATCGGGGAGAAAGAGAGGAGCCTTTGGGAAAACCGAATTTAGGGCGGGACTCACCGTGGAGGCCGCCTATGTGATGGCAATAGTTCTCATGAGCGTAGGAGCCCTTATAAGATTCGGATTCAGGATACATGACGAGGCCACGGCTGATTTTGTCCTTAATGAGGGGATAGAGCTCTCAGGACACAGCAGAGACCCGGATAATTCGGAGATCTCCGAAAGGGGAGAGGGAAGGATGGAGTACTCCATGTACATTCGGGACCCTGACATAAGGATAAGCGGGGAAGGAAAAAAGATAACAGGGGTCTTCAGCTCGGAAAAATACACAAAAATAATGACAGACAAGGGCTTTGAGCCTGAAAAGCTTATGAGGATGATAACACTGATAGAGAAGGCGGGTGATAAAATTGCGAATGGAATATAGGGAGGAGCTGAGAAAAAACTATCTCGTAATAGAGCCCCGGCTCCAAGAGGAGAGCTTTGAGGATCACATGCTTAGAGAATTAAATTCGGAGGGCGTGCTCCGCTGTGAGCTGAGATACGAGGACAAGGTAAAAAAGCTTTACTGTGATGTCAGCAATCTTTCCCCTCTGACAGAACTTTCCGGGGAAAAGCAGCTTGGGGTTGAGGACATAAGCCTTATTCTGATACGCATAAAGTCTATACTTGATATGCTTTCGGGATACATGATAGCTGAAAGCTCTGTGTGTATTGAGCCTGAGCTCATCTATACCGCTGAGGACAGCCTGTCCCTTAAGCTATGCGTTGTCCCCGGGGAAAACAGGGATACGAAAAAGGGAATAAGGGCGCTTATCGATTTCATGCTCATACACGGAAGGAGAGATCCGGGGACTCTGTCTCTTTTGGCTGAACTTTTTGAGATAAGCAGAAGAGAAAGCTTTGATATTGATAAGCTTATAGCGGCCTGCGAGAGAGAAAGAAAAGGGAGGAAAGAGGAAGAAGATACTCAGGAGGAGAAAGCAGGGGTGTTTGAAGCGGAGGCGGGAAAAGACCTTAAGATAGCAGAGAATCCCTTGCCGGAGGGATCCCCCTATGAGCCCTCATATGAGGAGCAAAAGCTTCCCTTAGGGGAGACGGAGATACCTGAGAGAGAGGAGACTTATAAAGGCTCAGGCTATGGTGTGACCGGGAGGCTTGCAGTCACGCTGGGAGCCATACTGCTTCCGCCTGTTCTCATCTTCCTCCTCAGAGGCGAACATGCCCTCATAAGATTTATACCTGTCCTTGCTGTGGTTGATATAGCTCTGATCATATTCAACATAGTGAGTATGGCTGAGGCCTACAGGGAAGAAAAGAGAGGCAAGGCAAAGCCCGACGCTGAGCCTATATAGATAGGATAAAGGCCCGATAAAGATTTATTTTACAAAAAATTATCAGGGCCTTTAAAATATATTTACATATTTGCACAAGTTTGGTATATTAAATATGAAAACGGTTTCACATATTTTCTTAAATACAAATTAAATTCAAAACATATTTTCCATATTTTTTTATTGATTTATGAAAACGTTACCACATTGCGAAAAGAAAAAATAGGAAAGCAGAGGGAAGAAGTCTTGACGATAAAGGATATTGCCAAAATGGCAGGAGTATCTGTCTCTACAGTGTCCAGAGTCATAAATGATTCAGGCTATGTCAAGGAAGAGAAAAAGGATCTTATAAAAAGAATAATAGCTGAGACCGGCTATCGCCCCAGCGCTGTAGCCAGAAATCTGACAGATAACAGCTCCGATACTATAGGGCTTGTTATGCCTGAGAGAGTAAACCCCTTTTTCATGAAGATATATGACGGTGTGGCCGGAAAGGCTGATGAGAGGCAGATGTCTGTGCTTTTTTTTGCCACAGCCGATGATGAAGAAAGACAGACAGAAATACTGGAATATCTGAAATCTCAGAGGGTAAGAGGCGTTTTGATCACCCCGGGGCTTTATTATACGGAGCATACAGTGGAGAGCCTTAAACGTCTGGAGGACTCGGGAATACCGGTAGTTCTCATAGACAGGAACATAGAAGGCGGAGCCTTTGATGCCATACTCATAAATAACAGGGACGCTGTCTATAATGCTGTAAAGAGCATAATAGCTTCGGGGCACAGAAAGATAGCCGTTGTGGCTTGTCCTGACAGAAGCAGGAAGGGGACTGCAAAGCTTGACGGATATAAAGACTGTATGAATGAGGCCGGTATAGAGATAAAAAAGGAATGGATATATGAAGGTGAGTTCACACCCTTAAGCGGATATGAGGCATGTGAATATTTTATGGGTCTGAAAGAGGAACTGAGGCCTACAGCAGTGATAGCTTTTTCCAGCTCAGGACTTATAGGCTCAATGAAATTCTTTAACGAGTCAGGACTTAGGATAGGAAAGGATGTAAAGCTTGTAGGCTTTGATGATATAGGAACAGTTGCGGACATAGGCTTTGATGTGACTGTGATAGAGAGACCTATGAAGATAATGGGAGAGATGGCCTTTGAACTTCTCATGGAAAAGATACATGATCCTTCAAGAGGGAAGATAAAGGAGATCATTCTGTCCACTCAAATCAGAAGTGTTTAAAAATTAATATAAAAGGAGAAAGTTTCATGGAATTGGATAATACTTACAGCTACAAACCGTCTTATGACCCCTTTGAAAATGTAAAAACGAGAAACGGGCTTCCTGCAGATGATGTCATCTCCTCTCTGCAGAAGAGCATAAGACATGCGGATGAGGCAACCGCAGTGAGATGCGCCTATGAGATGTACTGCACCAGTCAAGAGATGGAAATTTATCTCTGGAGAAGACTTTCCGTGATCTGTGTCGAGGATATAGGCTTCGGAGAACCTACAGCACCGATACTTATAAATTCTTTAAAACAGCTGAGATTGGATTTCCCCTATACACTCACAGGAAGCAGAGCTCTCTTTCCCATTCATGCGGTCAGGTATCTGTGCAAGTGCAGCAAGGAGAGATCCAGCGATACCTTAAAGACTATCATCCTTGAGGAGTACAAGAGAGGAGAGTACGCAAAGATACCCACGGCTTACGATATTCATGACTGGCACACAAAAGCGGGTAAGGAGGCCGGAAGGAATTATCTGGATTTCCTTGAGACCTATACTGATGTGGTGCCCTTTATGGACAAGTATGATCCTGAACTTAAGGAACTGCTTAAAAAGTACACAAGAGAAGATATAGAAGCAGGTCAGGAATAAAATTAAAAGGGAGGTAAAGAGATGAAAAAAAGAATGATAGCCCTGTCAATGGGGATACTTTCAGCAATGCTGCTTTCAGGCTGTATGCCTGAGAAGGTAGACAGTGAGGCGGATGCCTCAGAAGCTGTGGAGGAGACAGACGAGGGATCAGGAAGCGAGACTGAAGCAGCAGCCGAGGCGGAGGGGATACTTACAGAGATAACAGAGCCTGTAGAGGTGGAGATATGGCATCAGTATTCAGACCAGTATGAGGAGTGGTTCCAAAAAGTTGCGGATGAGTTTATGGCGGAAAACCCCGACATAACCATTAAGCTTCAGTACCAGCCTGCAGATCAGTATGAGGCAAAGGTAATGGCGGCGGCAAAGGCGGGAGAGCTCCCTGCTATGGTACACTCTGCAGCTGCAAACATGACCAGCTACATAAACGAGGACTTCCTCGTAAATATGGATGATTATATCTATGATGAGACAGTAGGTATAGAGAACTTTGACGAGGAGATAAATGAGGGACTTAACCAGATGTATGTCCCTTGGGACAACAAGAGATATGCAATGCCGCTCTTCTTAGGTGGAGACGTATTCTTCTACAATAAGACTATGTTTGATGAGCTGGGTATAGTACCTCCCAAGACCTGGTCCGAGGTGGAGGCTGTGGCAACAGCGGTAAGTGAGAAGATCGGAAAGCCGGGATTCGGATTCCAGATCCTTGTAGACGGATACATGGAGGTGCTTAATCAGGCAGGAGGTCAGGTAATAAATCTTGAGACAAATGAAATAGAATTTGACTCTGACATAGCAAAAGAAAAGATCGCTTGGTATAAGGACCTTATAGACAAGGGTGTGGCAAGGCTTGTGGGAGATGACAAGCATTTTACCAACCCCTTTGCAAACGGTGATGTGGGATGCTATGTAGCACTTTCAGGAAACTACGGTTACCTTGTGGGAGCTGTAGGAGATAAGTTTGAGCTGGGCTGCGCACCCCTTCCTCAGGAGGGACCTGAAAAGTTCGTGAGTCTCTCCGAGCCTGTATTTGCAATAGCAAAGACCACACCGGAGGAGGAGCTTGCAAGCTGGCTTTTCCTCAAGTATATCTTAAGCCCTGAGGTAAATGCCGAGTGTGCGACTGTATTCGGAATGATCCCTGTTACAGAATCGGCATCCAACGAGCAGATATTTAAGGACTTTATGGCGGAGAATCCTGTTGCGGCGGCTGTTTATGAGCAGAAGGATGCCTACGGATATATGCCTACAGTTGCGGGATACTACGAGATAAGGACAGCTCTTGACAAGGCTCTTGAGGAGATAATGCTTGGAATGAGCGATGCGGACACCGCATTAGCAGAGGCAAAGGAGACCGCTCAGGCGGCAGTTGCAAAATAAGAAAGGGAAAAGCATGAATATTAAGCTTGAAAATGTAAAAAAACAATTCGGGGATACTGTGGCGATAGATGACATATCGCTGGAGTTCCACGACGGCAAGCTGACCACTCTTCTGGGGCCTTCAGGCTGCGGAAAGAGCACCATGCTCAATCTCATATCAGGCATACTGCCTGTCACTTCAGGCAAAATATATTTCGGAGACAGGGATGTCACTTCCCTGTCTCCTGACAAAAGAAATATTGGCCTTGTGTTTCAGAACTACGCTCTGTATCCTCATATGAAAGTCTGGGAAAATATAGCCTTTCCACTTGAGATAAAAAAGGTGCCTAAAAATGAACGCAAGGAAAGGGCCTATGAATTTGCCAAGCTTTTGAGGATAGAGGAGTATTTTGAGAGAAAACCTTCACAGCTTTCAGGAGGACAACAGCAGAGAGTGGCCATAGCAAGAGCCTTGGCAAAGGAGCCGGAGATACTTCTTTTGGATGAGCCTCTTTCCAATCTCGACGCCAGGCTCAGACTTGAGATGAGAGAGGAGATAAGACGTATCCAACTGGAGACAGGAATAACTACTGTCTTTGTAACTCATGACCAGGAAGAGGCCATGAGTATATCAGACCACATAGTACTGATGAAAAAAGGTGAGATACAGCAACACGGACTTCCTCAGGAACTGTACGATGAGCCCTGCAATGTGTTCGTGGCTGACTTTTTAGGAAATCCCCCCATCAATCTCATAACTGCTGTAAAATCAGGGAATAAGGCTGTGACAGAGGACGGAGTAAGTTTCTTCAGCGAAGGACTCAACAATGTTTCTGATGGCAGGAAGCTGATATTGGGAATAAGAAGTGAGGCCTTTGAGGTATTGAAGAAAGACGAGCCGGGATACATTAACTCCACTCCTGCCGAGGTAAAGGCTGTATTTATGAACGGAAAAGATGTGCTTTACTCACTGTCTGTAGGCAGCATGGAGATCAGAGCAGGATTTTCAAACAATGAGATCTACAGGCAGGGAGACAAGCTTAAGATTGCTCTTAAAAAGAAAGGTGTACATGTCTATGACTTTGACACAGGGGAAAAGATTGGCTAAGACGAGAAGCGATGAGCGCATTACCGCCCGAACTTTTATAGAGCCACTCATATATCTGTTGCCATTTATAGTGGTGGTTTCCGTATTCATGGTATATCCGATAATCACGGTTTTTTTGAATTCTTTCTTGGAAGACTATAATTATCTGGCGAACACCTACTCCGGCTTTGGCCTCGGAAACTACTCCGCTTTGTTTTCTGATAAGGAATTTGTGGGAGCCCTTCAGAATACATTTATATATGTAGGCTGTGTTGTGCCCATATCAACTGTGTTATCGTTGGCCATAGCAATACTCCTTAATAAAAAATTGAGGGGTACTTCTATATTTCAGTTTGCCTATTTTCTGCCTATGGTCACAGCCACCATCGCTGTGGGAATAGTTTGGAAATGGATGTATCACTATGACTACGGATTGATCAACTACTTTATTCAAGTGCTTGGAGGAGAACCTGTGCACTGGATGGAGGACCCTATAATGGCAAAAGCCGCCCTTATCATATACGGAATATGGGGCAAACTGCCCTTTACGGTAATACTGTTTTTGTCCGGGCTTCAGACTATAGATGAGCAGTATTATACTGCCGCAAAGGTGGATGGGGCAGGCAGCAAAAAGATACTTTTCAGGATAACTATACCGCTTTTATCACCTACAATTGCACTTGTGCTCATTATAAACATTATAAATACCTCAAAGGTCTTCAATGAAGTATTTGCCCTCTTTAACGGAAAACCCGGGCCGGGATACTCTCTTTACACAGTGGTTTATTATATCTATGAAAACTTTTATCATGAGATGAATGTTTCCATAGCATGCGCTGCGGCCTTAGTACTTTTTGCCATAGTATTCCTGATGACTTTGCTGCAGACAGCTGTGCAGAAAAGATGGGTGTCAAGATAGGAGGAGACGATGAAAGAAAACGGAAAAACAGGGAAAGTCCTCATATATGCGGCTCTCATAATAGGAGCTGTGATGATGGTAGTTCCCTTTTACTGGATGATAATAACAGCCTTCAAGACGCCTGAGCAGGTGGCACAGATGCCTCCTATTTGGTGGCCCACCTCCTTTCTGACAGAAAATTTTGAGTACGTCTTAAGCTCAGGGGAATTTGCAAGGTATATAATAAACTCCATAATAGTTGCGGTGATATCCGTGAGCCTTACGGTTTTGGTCACCATACTCACGGCTTTCGCATTTTCAAGACTTAAATTCCCGGGAAGAGACATTATATTTTCGCTTTTCCTCGGATTTATGATGGTCCCCTTTGAGCTTTTGGCTATAACAAACTATGTGACCATAGTGAGGCTTGAGTGGATAGACACATACAGGGCTTTAACATTACCGTACATTGCGAATGTGCTGTATATTTACATACTCAGGAATTTTTTCCTTGGAATTCCTGACTCGCTGTACTGGGCGGCAAGGATAGACGGAGCCTCAAACTTCAAATATCTTTGGAGGATAATGGTACCCATATCAAAGCCCGCCATAATAACCATAGTACTCTTAAACGGAATAGACAGCTGGAACTCTTTCCTTTGGCCCATGCTTGTCACCAACGAGCCGGAGATGAGGACGGTGACGGTAGGACTCACCTCCTTCGTACAGGCGGCGGGAGTCAGATATGAGAGATTGATGGCAGCAGCCTTTATAGTAGTCATACCAATGATGATATTATTTGCTTTTGCAAGAAAATACATTATAACCGCAGTCGCAAGAGGCGGCATCAAAGGTTAGTATACATATACAGACAGCAAGAAGAAATTTGCCTTCCCCTTTTTCGGGGAGGGCATTTTTAATAAAAGCGTAAAGTCCCTTTTAAGCCTCGGTATGGTATTAAAAGCCGGGATGTGCTAATATATGCGTATGAATGCTGAAAAATATAAAAAGAGCTATGTGACCATGGCTCTCATAGCTGCAAATATAATTTATTTTCTGTTTTTGGAGCTCCACGGAAGCACGGAGACTGATATGGAGATGATGCTGAGATACGGTGCCTCCTTTGAGCCTCTTATACTTGAGGAGCACCAGTATTACAGGCTACTTACCTCCTGCTTCATGCATTTCGGCATGGCCCATCTTGCCAACAACATGCTGGTACTTTTTATAATGGGCTGTGATCTTGAGGAGTTTTTAGGGCACATAAAGTATCTTATATTTTATCTTCTCTGCGGAGTCGGGGCCAATGTCATATCCCTTTTTATGGGAGAGCATTACCTTGGCTATTCCATATCCGCAGGGGCCTCCGGAGCCATATTCGGCATAGTGGGAGGACTCCTCACCGTGGTGATAAAAAACCACGGATATGCAGGGGGTTACAATACAAGGCAGCTGTTCTTGTACATAGCCCTGTCCGTATACATGGGGATGAGCAGCACGGGAGTTGACAACTCGGCACATATAGGCGGACTCATAGTAGGCCTTATCCTGTGCCTTATATTATACAGACCGAGAAAAAGGAGAGATTATTATGCGTAAGGATGATTGTATTTTTTGTAAGATAGCGGCAGGGGACATCCCCTCCAACACAGTATATGAGGATGAGCGCTTCAGAGTCATACTGGATCTTAATCCGGCATCAAAGGGACATGCCCTGGTGCTTCCGAAAAACCATGCGGACGACATATTTGACCTTTCTGAAGAGGACAGAGCCTCTGTGCTCTCCGTTGCCGCAAGGGTGGCGGCAGCCATGAAAAAGGCCCTTTGCTGCAGCGGGATAAATATAGTTCAGAATAACGGCGAGTCGGCCGGACAGACAGTGAAGCACTTCCATCTTCACATCATTCCCCGCTATGACGGTGACAGTGCCATGGTTCTCTGGAATCCCGGAAAATCAGATCCTGAAGAGCAGAAAAAGACAGCCGAGAGCATAAAGGCGGCACTTGAGTAGATATATGAGAAACACAAACAGAAAAGCCCTGTTTTTTGACATCGACGGCACGCTTATGGGCAGAAGGAACTTTGTGCCCGACAGCACGAAGAGGGCCCTTACAAGGGCGAGAGAGCTGGGGCATTTGGTTTTTATAAATACCGGAAGGACCTACAGACTGGCTATGTCAGCAGCCGAAAGGTTCGAGACTGACGGGCTTCTGTGCGGCTGCGGAACGGAGATAATTATAGGGAAAGACTCCGTCTATCAGTATGTCATTCCGGAGGCCACGACAAGGGAGCTTATGAGTGACAGCCGCATTATGAAGTTTGACCTGTGCCTTGAGGGCCACGAGGGAGATATCTTCAGTGAGGACCTTAGACTTGAGGACACCATAAGGCTTGCCCGCTACACGGAGCTTGAGGGGGCTCTCCTAAAGGAGGGCCTTAAGAAGGGCTTTAGGGCAAACAAGTTCTGTGTCCAGGGAGATGAGCTCACGGACATGGGGGCCTTTGTGGAAAAATACGGAAGAGACTTTGAAATAATAGACAGGGCAGGCAAATTTTATGAGTGCGTGCCTGCAGGGCACAGCAAGGCGACTGCCATAGATTTCGTGCTTGAGCGCTATGATATCCCCGGGGAGGACGCTTATGCCTTCGGAGACAGCGCAAATGACATCCCCATGCTCAAGGCGGTGAATGCCGTGATCATGGGAGAGCATGACAGGGAGATAGAGAAGTATGCCGACTTTGTCACTAAAAGGCTGGAGGATGACGGCATAGAGTATGCCATGAAGAGCCTTTCAATAATATAGACGGGAGAGAGGACAGATGAGACTGCCTGAGGATGGAGAACTACTCTTAAGCTGTGTGAACACCTGGCTGAGAGATTTTTATTCTGATATTTATGAGCTCTGCGAGGACAGAGACATTGACAGCGACGAGCTTTTGTCAAGGCTTGAGGCTGCAGGCTACAGCTACGATAAGGAACACAACAGATTTGTTAAGACTTGAAAAGGAGGTTCTGATAATGTTTGATTTTTTGTTTGAAATAATAGGATACAGCATAGCGGCATTTTTTATCATGGCCGTATGCACAATCTCCATACTTTTTGTGGTCATTCACTGTCTGGGGAGAGGGGCCATGTTCAGAAAGGCCGGTGAGGCTCCCTGGGCTGCCTGGATACCCTTCTACAGCGACTATGTGATGTGCAGGATCACTATGAGCCACGGCTATTATTTCTTGTTCGGATACATACCTGTATTCGGCTGGCTGGCAAACATCGTATATGCCGTTGAGACTTCACTGTCCTTCGGCCAGGGCTATGTCTTTGCCGTGCTCTACTTTTTCTTCCCCTGGATATGCGATATGATACTGGGCTTCGGAAAGTCCGATTACCTCGGAGCCAGGGATCCGGAGAAACAGCTGGAAGCCATATTCAAGAAATAAAACGCTACGGAGAATTGCTTTAAATGTCTGAAGATATAATAAAAGTTTCTGATGTCACAAAGATATACAGGCTTTATGACAAGCCCATTGACCGCCTGAAGGAGACACTCAGCCCCTCAGGAAGGATAAGACACAAGGACTTCTACGCCCTGTCTGACATATCCTTCAATGTAAAGAAGGGGGAGTCTGTGGGCATAATAGGCACCAACGGTTCCGGTAAATCCACTATCTTAAAGATAATCACAGGAGTGTTGACCCCCTCCGCAGGAGAGGTGAGGGTGGAGGGTAAGATCTCCGCCCTCTTGGAGCTGGGAGCAGGCTTCAACATGGATTACACCGGCATAGAAAACATATACATGAACGGAACTATGATGGGATTTTCAAGGAAAGAGATGGATGAGAAGATCCCTGAAATTTTGGCCTTCGCGGATATAGGCGACTTCGTTTATCAGCCTGTGAAATCCTACTCCTCAGGTATGTTCGTGCGCCTTGCCTTCGCCCTTGCCATAAATGTGGAGCCGGAGATACTCATAGTTGACGAGGCCCTCTCCGTAGGTGACGTTTTCTTCCAGGCTAAGTGCTATCACCGCATGGACGAGCTTAGGGAAAAGGGCACTACCATACTTATGGTAACCCATGACATGGGCTCTGTTATGAAGTACTGTGACAGGGTCATACTCTTAAACAGGGGAAAGAAGGTGGCTGAAGGCGCCCCCGGGGATATGGTAGACCTCTACAAAAAGATACTTGCAGGCCAATATGACCTTCTTCAGGAGGCCCTTGAGGAGACTATAGGAAAGCAGGTTGAAGAGGCGAAAAATAAGACCGGACTCATAGGCAAGGCCTCCGCAAATAAAAGGTCCGAGGCAAAGGAAAAGGCCGAGGAGACCCACAGAGGACTTATGCGGGAGCAGATGACGGTAAACCCCAATGTCAACGAGTACGGAAACGGCAAGGCCGAGATATATGACTTCGGTATCCTTGACGAGAAGGGAAAGCTGACAAACCTTGTCTTAAAGGGAGAGAGCTTTACCATAAGGGAGAGGATAAGATTCAATGATAATATAGAGGCCCCCATATTCACCTACACCATAAGGGATAAGAAGGGAAATGACCTGACAGGGACCAACACCATGTTTGAGGGGGCGGATGTTCGCTCTGTAAAGAAAGGAGACAGCTACGAGGTGGAGTTTCGCCAGAGGATGACTCTGCAGGGCGGAGAGTACCTCATAAGCATGAGCTGCACCGGCTTTGAGCAGGGGGAGCACACGGTATACCACAGGCTTTACGACCTTTTAAATATCACTGTCATATCCAACAAGAACACAGTGGGAGTATATGACATGGAATCGCAGGTAAAGACTGAGTTCAGAGGTTCAGAGGAAGTATAATGAGAGATATCAGCTATGATCTAATTGATAAATTAAAGAGATACGAGAAAGAGGCGGACCCCTCAGACAGGGTGTTGAATGATAATACCGCAGGGGAATACCTCTATGCCCTTACGCCTATAAGGGAGGACCTTATTTTGAGCATAGACTTGGGGCCCGATGATGAGGTGATGCAGTACGGCGCCGACTACGGCTGCTTTACAAGGATACTGTCCGACAGGGTGAGCTCGGTGGATGTCTATGATCCGAGATATGAGCGCTCTGAGGTCATAAGAACAAGATATCCTGAGCTTACGGATCATGAGAGGGGAAACGTCAAGCTCTTAAAAAAGATACCTTCCAAAACCTATGATCTTGTGATCTGTACTGAGATGAAAAAGGAGATGATGGGGGATAGGGGGGAGAGCCCTGAGAGCTTTATCCGCTTTCTGGCCACCTTTGTAAAGCCCGGAGGAAGGCTGTTCTTTGCCGTTGACAACACCTTTTCTCTTAGGACATTTTTGGGGGCCGAAAATGACAGTGACAATATCAGCATGGAGTACTCCGAGCTTTTAAAGCTCAGGGACATGCTCATAGAAGAGGGACTTTTCAAGAGAGCTGATATATATTATCCCCTGCCTGACAAGGACCTTCCCAAGAGCATATATTCTGACGAGTATATGCCCGGAAAGGGAGACTTTAAGACTGTCTCCGACGCATTTTTCAGGGACAGGTATCTCTTCGGGGATGAGGAGGGACTCTACAATATAATCTCGGAGTCCGGGGATGCCGTAAAAAGGCTTGTTCCCTCCTACCTGGTGCTTTTCGGGCCGAGGAAGGATACAAAGCAGGTATTTATAAAGTTCAACAAGACAAGGCGCCCTGAATACAGGATCTCCACTGCCATAACAGAGGAGCTTAGGCCTGAGAGCGCGAAAAATTCCGGACACGGTCGCAGATATGTGGTGAAGAAGGCCCTCTCTCCCGAGGGAAATGACCACATAGAGTCTCTCTACAGAAAGTACGAGATACTTATGGGAGACAAGGGAAGAGACCCGAGGCTCCACATACCGGAGCCCTTCATAACCGAGGATGAGGCAGGGCTTTTGGAGGCCCGCTTTGACTACATAGAGGGGCGCACAGTGGCGGATATTCTGGCGGAGGAGATCTATGAGGGGCAGGCCCCTGCCATAGGACTCAGAGACGCCATAGAGTTCATGCTTGGAGTGGGCATACATGAGTGCCGAAACATGGACTGCCTTTTGGAGAATGTTATGAAGAGGGGAGACGAGTACTTCCTTCTTGACTATGAGTGGGTGTTTGAGGAGGCTGTGGACAAGGGCTACCTCAGGTACCGCATGCTCAAATACTGGTATGAGGCCTACAGGAACGAGCTCTACGCCTACCGCGACGAGGAGGAATTCCTGGAGAGCTTCGGCATGTCCGCAGAGGATATAAGGGATTACGACAAGATGGAGAGATCCTTCCAGACCTTTGTCCACGGGGATGAAAAGCAGGGATATCTTGAGACCTACAGAAAGAAGATCACGGGAAGGTCTGAGATACTTGAGCACGAGGCCGAGCTTCCCAAGGCAAGGCAGAGGATACTTGAGCTTCAGGACGAGGTGGAGGAGAAGAACGCCAACCTGAGAAAAGATATTGAGGTGATGCGCTTAAGCGACAACCACATCCACAATCTTGAAAATGTCATAAAGATACATGAGACAGACATAGCCAACATGTCAGCTCAGCTTGAATATCTGAAGGCCCATGAGGGAATAAGCTCAAAGCTCTTCAGAAAGTTTTCCGAGCTTCTGGAGTCTAAATTCCCCAGGGGAACGAGAAAGAGAAAGGTGCTGACCTACATTTCTCAGACGGTAAAGCACCCTGTAAAGTACATAAAAATGTATCTTTCAAGTGAGGGCAGGAACCTCATTGAGGGAGATTTCAACATAGGAAGCGAGTACGCTGAGGCGGGGAAGCTCAAGCTGCCTCAGACAGAGGAGCCCTTGGTCTCCATAATCATACCCTGTTACAATCAGGTGGGCTATACCTACTCCTGTATACGCTCAATACTTGAAAACACGGATGAGACAAAGACTCCCTATGAGATAGTGATAGCTGACGATGTATCACAGGATGCCACGGCTGAGATAGGAAAGTACATAGAGGGGCTTGTCATAAGCAGGAACACGGAGAATCAGGGCTTCCTCAAAAACTGCAATCATGCAGTGGAGAAGGCGAGAGGAAAATACCTTTTCTTCTTAAACAACGACACAAAGGTGACTGAAAACTGGCTTTGCCCTCTCCTAAAGCTCATAGAGGAGGATGAGAGCATAGGCCTTGTGGGCTCAAAGCTCATATACCCTGACGGAAGGCTTCAGGAGGCCGGAGGCATCATCTGGTCCGACGGCTCAGGCTGGAATTACGGAAGGCTTGATGACCCCGAAAAGCCTGATTACAACTATGTAAAGGAGGTGGACTACATCTCCGGAGCGGCCATAATGATAAGCCGAAGCCTCTGGGACGAGATAGGCGGCTTTGACGAGAGATACGCGCCCGCCTACTGCGAGGACTCGGACCTTGCCTTTGAGGTGAGAAAGCATGGAAAGAGGGTAGTATATCAGCCTCAGTCTGTGGTCATACATTTTGAGGGAGTCTCCAACGGCACGGACGTGGAGGGAACAGGCCTCAAGCAGTATCAGAAGGTAAATCAGGAAAAGTTCAGAGCAAAGTGGGCCGAGGAGCTGAAATCTCAGAGCGAGAACACGGGAAATCCCAATCCCTTTAAGGCGAGAGACAGAAGTCAGGGCAAGAAATGTATACTTGTCATAGACCACTATGTTCCCACCTGGGACAAGGATGCAGGCTCAAAGACCACACTGCAGTACCTGAAGATGTTCCTCAAAAAAGGCTATTCTGTCAAGTTTTTGGGGGACAACTTCCTTCACGAGGAGCCCTACACCTCAGAGCTTGAGCAGATGGGCATCGAGGTCCTCTACGGAGCTTACTATCAGACGGAGATCTGGGACTATATAAAGAAAAATAAGGATATGATAGACATAGCCTATCTCAACAGGCCCCATATCGCCATAAAGTACATTGAATTCATAAAGGACAATACGGATATAAAGTGCATATATTACGGACATGACCTGCACTTTATGAGGCTCATGAGGGAGTACGAGCTCACCGACGACATAAAGATAAAGCGGGAGGCAGATTACTGGAAGAACATAGAGTTCACTGTAATGTACAAGGCGGATATGTCCTACTACCCTTCGCAGCTTGAGGTGGACGCCATACATGCCATAGACGAGACTGTGAAGGTAAAAGCCATCACCGCCTATGTTTTCGAGGACTTTAAGGAGAGGAAGAACAGGGACTACGCAAAGAGGGAGGGGCTTCTGTTTGTGGGAGGCTTCGCCCATCCGCCCAACAGCGACGGCGTGCTGTGGTTTGCAAAGGACATATTCCCCAAGATAAGGGAGAAGCTTCCCAACATCAATTTCTACATAGCAGGCTCTAAGGCGGGAGATGAGATAAAGGCTCTCGGAAAGGACCCGGAGGAGACGGGAATAAATGTCCTTGGCTTTGTCAGCGACGAGGAGCTCTCTGAGCTCTATGACAGGACTAAGATAACTGTGGTTCCCTTGAGATACGGAGCCGGAGTAAAGGGCAAGGTAGTGGAGGCCCTCTACAACGGAAGCTGTATAGTGACCACCTCCGTGGGTGCCGAGGGTATACCTGAGGCAGGAAGCGTCATGCTCATATCCGACAGCGATCCTTCCGACATAGGGGAGAGGCCGGAGAAGGTGGCCGAGAGCTTTGCCGAGCTCTGTGTGCGCCTCTATGACAGCGACAGGGAGTGCGAGGCTCTCTCGGCAAAGACTGAGAGCTTCATAAAGAAGTATTACAGCCTTGAGGCAGCCTGGGATATAATAAAAGACGATTTTAAATAGGTGTATTTATGGATGAGAGAGAATTGCTTGAGGGAAGGCTGAGAGAGCTGTCCCGAATATCCTACGAGAGGGATATACCGAGGCACACAGATTTCTTGAGCCTTTCCGAGCAGTCGGTGTTTTACGACATGGACAGAAGGGACATAGCCTCAAATTCGGTCCTTGAAGGAGGATACGAGGAGGCGGAGCGAAGGATAGTTTTCTTTCTTCCTGAATATGCGGATGCGGCCTCTGAGGCTGAAGACGCGATCTCTCTCATAAAGGTGGAGCCTTTAAACCTGAAGTTTTCCGATGTGCTGACCCACAGGGACTTTCTGGGGGCTCTTATGAATCTGGGCATAGACAGGTCAAAAACAGGAGACATAATAACCGCAAAGGATAAGACCTATATATTCTGCTTAAGGGAGGTGGAGGAGCTCATATGCTCCGAGCTTCTTAGGGTAAAGCACACGAGCGTGAGGGCTGAAGCTGTGGCACTTTCCGAATGCGATATAAGGCCTGAGCTTAAGGACATGTCGGTGAATGTGGCATCGGAGAGGGCTGACGCGGTGATCGCTGCCGTGTTCAAGCTGTCGAGAAATGTATCACAGACACTTATAGCCTCCGAATCCGTGTTCTCAGACGGAAGAGTCTTGAGACAGCCATCGGCTTCTCTCAAGGAGGGAGCGAGAGTTTCGGTGAGAGGCCACGGAAAGTTCATATTCGGAGGGATCTCGGGAAACACCAAAAAGGGCAGGCTCTATGTGGACATCAGAAGATATGTGTGATGCCTCTCAGAGTAAAATCGGCTTAAGGTAAGCTTAAGGCGAATTAAGTTGAATAAATGCGCTGTCTGCTGTATTAGTATACTTAATACAGCGGGCGGCGTTTTTCTTTGCGCCCAAGCCTTCGGTAACCGATACCGGAAAGGAGAAGTATGATCAATTTGGACTACAAGGACAAGAGGCCCATATATGAGCAGATAAGCGACAAGCTCAAGGAATTGATGGTTATAGGAGCCTTCCCTGAGAATACGAGGCTTCCAAGTGTGAGGAGCCTGGCAGTCGATCTCAGCATAAATCCCAACACTATCCAGAGGGCCTACGCCGAGCTTGAGAGGCAGGGCTATGTCTATTCCATAAAAGGAAAGGGCAGCTTTGTGGCGGAGACCGAGAAGCTGAGGGACCTTAAGGTGGACGAGATAAAGGAGAGGCTTATAGAGGCCCTGGACAATGCCAAAAAGATAGGAATGAGCGACGAGGAGATAATGAAAGTGGTCAAAAACAGACGTTGAAAGAGGTGAAAGGTTTGATAGAGGCAAGTAAACTGACAAAAAGATTTGATGATATAACAGCTTTGGACAACATAGATGCCTCCATAAAGGAGGGGGAGGTATTCGGGCTTATAGGTACGAACGGCGCCGGAAAATCCACATTTTTGAGATGTGCGGCAGGCATATACAGGCCTGACGAGGGCAGCATATCGATAGACGGGGAGGAGATATTCGAAAACCGGAGCGTAAAACAGAAGTTCTTTTTCATCTCCGACGAGCAGTACTTTTTTTCAAATGCCAATTCCCTTGAGATGGGAAGCTACTATAAGAGCATATATCCGAGCTTTGACATGGGGCGCTACAGAAAGCTTCTCTCGGATTTCGGACTCTCCGAAAAGCGAAAGATAAACACCTTCTCCAAGGGCATGAAAAAGCAGACGGCAGTGCTTCTTGCCGTGTGCTCCGGCACAGAGTACATATTCTGCGACGAGACCTTTGACGGTCTGGATCCTGTCATGAGGCAGGCTGTGAAGTCCCTCTTTGCGGCGGACATGGCAAACAGAAAGCTCACCCCTGTGATAGCCTCCCACAACCTGAGGGAGCTGGAGGACATCTGCGACCATGTGGGCCTTTTGCACAGGGGAGGTATACTTCTCAGCAAGGACATAATCGATCTTAAGCTTAATATCCACAAGGTTCAGTTCGTCCTCAAAAAGGATGAGGATGAGGAGAAGCTTTCCCCCTTAAACATAATAAAGAGGGAGCGCAGAGGAAGGCTTATGACCTTTACCATAAGGGGAAATCAAGGGGAGATAAAGTCAGTCATGGAGTCCGCGGATCCGGTATTTTATGAGCTGATACCTCTGTCTCTGGAGGAAATATTCATATCGGAAACGGAGGTGGCAGGCTATGACGTCAAAAAAATTATCTTTGGAGAGTGATATGAAAAAGACTGAAACCGCAGGAAAGGGCATAGGCCTTTCCGGACTTATAGGGGAGAATCTGAGAAGGAACATCTGGCTCCTTCTTTTGGGAATGGTGGTCATGCTCTTTGCCTACCCTGTAAATATGGGAATGCAGATGAGCTACTATTCCGGAAGGATAGCTCAGAGCAGCCTTGTGGGAAATTCCGAAAGAGTCATAAGCTACACGAAGGAGATGGCGGAGAGCGCAAACCGTGTGCTTACAGGTGAGTACAGCTTCCTCTTTATAATTGTCTTTGTGGCGGCGGTGCTCTGTGCCCTGGGCTTGTTCGGCTGGGTCTTTAACAAAAACAAGGTGGACTTTTACAACAGCCAGCCGATCACAAGAAAAAAGAAATTTTTATCCCTGTATCTCACAGGGCTAATCATCATGCTCACCTGCCTTGCGGCAGGCCTTTTGAGCGCTTTCTTTATTGCCGCCGCATACGGGGTAAAGCCCCTTATGATAAGAGAACTGCTCCTCATAAATGCCGGCTATATACTGATGTTTATGTTCATATATTCCGCAGCCCTTGGGGCGGTAATGCTTACAGGAAGCATGATGACCTTTTTTATGGCCTTCTTCTGGATATGCATTTTCTCCTATGTGTCGGGGCTCATCATATCTGCCCTTGGAAGCATTTACTTTAGGACAGGAGAGCTTGAAGGAGAGTTTATAAATAAAATATATCAGTTTTCTCCTGTATACTGGCTTTATGAATTCTATGACTGCCTCTCAAGACTTTTCTACAGAGACATCTTGGCTCCAAAGAGCCCTGCAGCGGCCACAGAGATCTTTGCAAGGCTCAACACGGCACTTACAGTCAGTACAGTGACAGTCATCCTCGTCTCAGCCCTTGCCTTCCTTATGTTTGAAAAGAGGCAGTCTGAGTCGGCGGGAAAGGCCCTTGCCTTCAGATTCACAAAGACTCCTGTAAGGATAGTGCTGACAGTGACCGTCTCTCTGGGCTTCTGTATCTTCGGCTCCTACATAGGAAATGAGATGAACTCCGAGGACATATTCTGGACTGCCTTCTTTCTGGTGACAGGGGCTGCCATTTCCCACGCTGTCATAGAGATAATATATAACAGCGACATAAGAGCCCTTGTGAAAGACAGGGCCGAGCTTTTGCTGTGCATAGTCCTGGCCTGCTTTGCTGTGGCCGTGTTCAAATATGATCTGGTGGGCTTTGACCTATATGTGCCTGAGCTTGAGTCCCTTGAGAGCATAGAGCTGAGTTCGACGGATTTCCTTCCCGACAAGCAGCAGGTGAGAAGAGCTGAGTATTATGCCAAGGGATTTACGGACTATGATTATGATGATGAGAACATAGTAATAAGGGACAGGGAGGACATGGCAAACATTATCTCTCTCATAGAGGGCTCAAATGAGCTTAACGGTATAGCCGAGAGTGAGGATTATTACAGCCGCTATACCTCCGGACCTGAAAGCTTTTACGACTATGACCACAGGATATATCTGCAGATAAATTACAAGGACGGCAGGGAGTCCCGAAGGCATTACACCTGTTCCCCGGAGGCTATAGAGGAGCTTTTGGCGCCTGCCCTTGAAAAGAAGGAGTGCAGGGAGCAGCTCTTCCCCATAATAAAGCTTGGGGATGAGGATATGGGTATAATGGGCTTACACATTAGGGATGTCTCGGACTTTGATCCCGCCTTTGAGCTTTATACCTACGGAAACAGCGAAATGATCGAAAACATAAACGAGAGCAGGGGAAGGGATGATGCCATAAAGGTATTTGATGCTCTAAAGAAGGACCTTAGAGAGGCTGACTTCAAGGATATAATAAGCTTTGACTATATGGATGAGTCCGACGAGGCCGCAAGGATAGTCTATGTCCCCGAGGCCACGGTGAAAAATATTGAGCTTGCCATGAAAAATACAGGCAGCAGCTTAAAAGAGGTAGGTGGCTATGACGTGACCGAGGATTATCCTGTGCCTGAAAGCTTTGAGAACACCTTAAGTGCCTTGAGAGAGCTGGGATATATTTAACAGCTTGTGGATTGACCTGCTTTGGGATATAATTTATATTGATTTTTAATAGGAACGCGCGTAGAGTCTTTGCTCTAAGCGCGTTTGCGTATGGAAGAAAGGTGAAGGGATGAAGGGAGACTTTAGAGCTCAGTGCACAGGGATAAAAAGGAGAGATCTGTCCTGTCTTATTATCATGGCTATAGGACTTGTTTTCGGCCTCTGGTACATAAAAAATTCCTGCTGTGACGTGGCGTACTCGGACTACATAAGGCTGGTGGAGTCCTACCTTCCTGATGTGACCGATCCTGATAAGTTTTTTGTACCTGACATACTCACAAGGGTACCTGCAGCTTTTTTTGCAAGGGCTGTAAATGTCAAGCTCTTCGGCTTTTCCGTCACCTTCGACAGGCTCCTCACCCTATCGGGCTTTTTCTTATGCTCATTAATACTTTTCATCTATGTGAGAGGGAAAAATCTCGGAGCCTTAGCCTATGCTATTCTTATATTTCTTCTGTATTCCTTAAACAAGTGGGAGATATTCATAAACGGCAGTGCCTGGGCCCATGTCGTTTCCTTTGGGCTGTTTTTCAGCTATTATTATATGTTTGAGGCCTTTGCCTTAAAGGGCGAGAGGAAGCTTTTTGTCCCCCTCTGTCTTATGCCCTTTTTGATACTTCTATTTGCGGGAGAGTATATTGCATCCTACAGCGCGGTAATGCTTCTCTTTTCCGCCCTTTTCTTCATCTTCCCCGGAAATGAGAGAGTCGATCTTAAGGGAGCCGGGCTTAAACCGGACGAGCAGAAGGAAGCGGAGCACAGTAGAGAAAATCTTAAAAGTGGGGAGCTTAAGAGAAGCGATAAGAGAAGGGCTATGGCATTTGTATTTCTTTCTGTCCTTGTCACACTTTCTCTCTACCTTATAAGCAGGAGATTTGCCGTATGGGAGCATGCAGGAAGCACGGAGCTGGGATTTTCTGATTTTATAAAGAGGGATCCCATGTTTATACCGAGATTTTTTGTAAAGTCCTTTGCCGGCACAGTCATGGGAGGTGAGACCATAAGCTCGCTGTCTCAATACTTATCTTCAGGAAGCCTTGACCTCTTCACACTTATCCTTGGGGCGGCAGTAATACTCTCCTATATTTTGGCCCTTTTTCTCTTTTTCTCGGAGAGGATGTATGAGGAGACGGTATTTCCTATGATACTCCTTCTCTCCGGGGGCTTTAACCATGTACTTGTCACGGCTGGAAGGTGGATATTTGAGGATGAGGGCTATGCCTTAAGTTCAAGGTATGGGGCCCAGTTTGTCATAGGCATACTGGGGGTCTTCCTCATATACTTTTTGTACCTCAAAAAAAGAGAGGCGAAAGGCTTTATTAAGGGAAGCTTAATCATATTAATTATTTTATTTTTGGCGGGAAACTGCTATACTTGCTATCAGGAAATAGGGAAGATGCCCTACAGGGAGGCCAACTATGAGAGGATGGCTGAGGCTGTACGGGATTATGAGAACTATTCTGACGATGAGCTGTGCGAGATACTGGAGTGGCACAAGGATCCCCGTATCCTCAAAGATGCCATAGAGATACTTAAGGAGAACAGGCTCAACGTATTCAGGGGTCAATAATATTTCACAGGAAAAGGAAAAGGTATATGAAGGTAGTTATTTTAGCCGGAGGCTTCGGCACAAGGATAAGCGAGGAGAGCCACCTCAAACCCAAGCCCATGATAGAGATAGGCGGCATGCCCATACTCTGGCACATAATGAAGTATTACAGTGAGTTCGGTTACAATGAGTTCATCATATGTCTCGGCTACAAGCAGTATGTGGTGAAGGAATTTTTTGCCGACTATTTTCTCTACACCTCCGATGTGACCTTCGACATAAAAAACAATGAGATGACTGTGCACAACAAGCATGCAGAGCCCTGGAAGGTGACTCTTATAGATACCGGTCTCAGGACCATGACCGGAGGAAGAGTAAAGCGCATCCAAAAATACGTGGGGGATGAGCCCTTCATGCTCACCTACGGGGACGGGCTTTCCACGGTGGATCTGGCAGAGTTGGAGAAGTTCCACCGCTCCCACGGAAAGATAGCCACCATCACCACAGTGAACATGGCCCAGCTTAAGGGTGTGCTGGAGGTGGACGAGAACAACCAAGTCACCTCCTTCAGGGAGAAGGACGAGGATGACAGCTCCCTCATAAACGGAGGCTTTATGATGCTTGACCCTGGAGTATTCTCTTACATAGAGGGGGACGACACAGCCTTTGAGAAGGAGCCCATGGCGGGACTCTTAAGAGACGGGCAGCTCATGAGCTTTTACCATGAGGGTTTTTGGCAGTGCATGGACACACAGAGGGAGATGGAGAAGCTCAACAGGCTTTGGGACAGCGGAAATGCCCCCTGGAAGATATGGAAGGATTGATAGGCATATATGAATTTTGATGAGCTTAAAGCATATTACAAGGACAAGAGAGTCCTGATCACAGGCCACACAGGCTTCAAGGGAAGCTGGCTTTGCGCCATACTCATACTCATGGGAGCCGAGGTCAGCGGTTATTCTTTAAAGCCCCCTGTAGAGGGAGGGCTTTTTGACATAGTCTTCGGCGACGGAGCAGGGGATGATAGCAGGGAGGATCTTCCGCTCTTCGGAAGGGGAATGGGAAGGGATGAGCTTAAACTTAGGAGATCTCACATAGGCGACATCAGGAATTTTGATGAGCTCAAAGCTTTCTATGAAGAGGTAAAGCCCCACTACGTCTTTCACCTTGCGGCTCAGCCCATAGTAAGAGATTCCTACAGGATACCAAGGGAGACCTATGAGACAAATGTGATGGGGACAGTAAACCTTTTGGAGTGCGTGAGACTGGGACACAAGCCGATCTCCCTTCTCAACGTGACTACGGACAAGGTGTATAAGAATGAGGAGAGGTCGGATTACGCCTACATGGAGGAGGACAAGCTGGACGGCTTTGACCCCTACTCAAACTCCAAGTCCTGCTCGGAGCTTGTCACTCACGGCTACAAGTCTTCTTTCTTTGAAACTGACGGCCCGGCTGTATCCACAGCCAGAGCGGGAAACGTTATAGGCGGAGGGGATATGGCAAACGACAGGATAATCCCCGACTGCGTCAGGGCGGCCACAAAGGGAGAAAAGATATTCATAAGGAACCCTTTGAGTATAAGGCCCTATCAGCATGTGCTGGAGCCTTTGGCCGTATATCTTGAGATATGTGCTCTTTCGGGGAAGGACAGAGCTTATGAGGGCTGGTACAATGTGGGCCCTGATGAGGCGGACTGCGTCACCACAGGGGAGCTTGCGGACATGTTTATAAAGGCCTGGGGAGAGGGGGCCGCAAAGGAGTGCGGAAAGAATCCGGAGGGACCCCACGAGGCCAACTTTTTAAAGCTTGACAATTCAAAGATAAAAAAGGTCTTTTCATGGAGGCCCGTCTGGCCCGTCAACAAGGCCGTCTCGGAGACCGTGGCCTGGTCCAAAGCCCTGATCAAAGGGAAAGACATGGCCAATGCTGAGATGGAGAGACAGATAAGAGAGTTTTTTCATAGCTGAGATGTAAAGACAGCCAAGAGGCTTTTTCCGGAGCTGAGATGTGAAGACAGCCAAGAGGCTTTTTCTACAGCTGAGCCGGAAAACCGGCTGACAAATATCACAGTCCCTTCGGAAAGCTTAATGAGGAGCTCTTGGGCAAAAAAGTACGAGGTGAGAAGATGAGCTTAGGCATGGTGCTTGAGGGCGGCGGCATGAGAGGCATATATACCGCCGGAGTGCTGGATTATTTTATGGAGAGAGATTTCTACCCTGACGGTGTGGTGGGAGTCTCGGCGGGAGCCTGCCACGGCTGCTCCTATGTTTCAAAGCAGTTAAAGAGAAGCTACAGGATTAACACAGGCTACTCTCAGGATCCCAGGTACATGAGTCTCCGCTCCCTCTTATTTACAGGGGATTACTTTGGGGCGGATTTTGCGTACCACAGGATACCTGATGAGCTGGAGCCCTACGATTTTGAAACTTTTGACAGGTTCAAGGAAAAGATGCCTTTTTATGCGGTGACAACGAATGTGGATACCGGAAAGGCTGAGTATTTCCGCATAGATGACATGAAAAAAGAGGTGGATATAGTGAGAGCCTCCGCCTCACTTCCGCTTATGTCAAGGATAGTGGGCATAAAGGGAAAACGCCTTCTTGACGGAGGAATCGCCGACAGCATACCCATAGATTTCATGAGGAGCAAGGGCTATGAGAAAAACATAGTCGTCCTCACTCAGCCGGAGGGTTACAGAAAGGGAAAAAACAAGCTCTCAGGTCTCATAAGACTTGTCTACGGAAAAAGATACCCGAAGCTTGCAAAGGCGGTGGAGGAGAGGCATATAGTATACAACAGGACTCTTGACGAGCTCAGGGAGCTTGAGGAGAGGGGAGAGGTATTCATCATAAAGCCGTCTGAATTTATTCCTGTTTCCAGGGTGGAGCGTGACGTAAAAGTATTGAACAGAATGTATAAATTGGGATATAATGATGCTGTGGAGAGCTTTGACAGCCTCCTGAAATTTGTTCAAACGCAGCCAAGAAAGGTATAAACAGGTAAAATATTATGATGGTGTCGACAAAGGGGCGCTATGCCCTTAGGGTAATGATAGACATAGCTCAGCACAAGGATGAGGGATATGTTTCTCTGAAGGACGTGGCCGATAGGCAGGAGATATCCATGAAATACCTTGAGCTTATAGCAGCGATTTTAAACCGTGCCGGCTATCTTAAGAGTAAGAGAGGAAAGGCAGGGGGGTATATGCTCTCCAAAGAGCCTGAGAAATTCAATATCGGGGAGATACTTAAGCTCACCGAGGGAAGTCTTGCTCCTGTGACCTGCATGGAAAACAGCGGATGCGTGGGATGTAAGAGAGCAGCTATGTGCTACACTCTTCCCATGTGGATAAAACTTGACAACATGATAGACAGCTACCTGGAGGGTATAAGCCTGCAGGATCTCATAGACGGAAAAGTATAAAAAATAAATAGAAAATAGAGGCATTACACATTCGCCACTAGCCCTCAGCCTTCGGCCGGGACGCCGGGTTCATTCCTCTGCCTCCGGCCGGAACGCAGGATTCATTTCTTTGAGCGGATGTGTAATGCCTTTTTTGTTTTTTAGGATTTTGAATTGGCCGGGATACTTTCAGCCAAGAAATTTTAGAGTTTTGCAATTCTATTTGATATCTTTCCGGGCATATAGCCAAGATTTCCTTATTTTTTTTATTTATCTATGTTCGATTTCGAGAATTTAGGCCAGGATTTTTGATGATTTGTATTTTTCACTGCTTATTTTCAAGGCATACAGCAAAGAATTTTTGATCTTCGTTGATTTCTTGGCTTATTATATGGGCCTTGAGCCAAGATTTCTTGATTTTCGCTATTTTCTTGGCTTAATCAGGCCTGTTTGAGCAAAGAATTCTTTTATTTATGTATTTTCTTGGCCTATTTCACGGGCTTTGAGCCAAGATTTTTATATTTGTGAATTTTTCTTGGCTTATTTCACGGACCTTGGGCCAAGATTTTCTCATATTTTGCAATTATCTTTGCTCGCTTTCGAGCAATGGAGCCAAGATTTTTTGATTTTTGTTATTTTCTTGGCTTGATCAGGCCTGTTTGAGCGAAGAATTCTTTTATTTATGTATTTTCTTGGCCTATTTTACGGGCTTTGAGCCAAGATTTTTATATTTGTGAATTTTTCTTGGCTTATTTCAGGACCTTGGGCCAAGATTTTCTTATATTTTTCAATTATCTTTGCTCACTTTCGAGTGTTACGGCCAAGATTTTCTGTGTTTTGTAAATTTCTTTGCTTAAACCGGACAGCATGCACAATGGCGATATTTTTAAGCCCGCCGGCTATGCTGACAGGCATATTTTGCCTTTTTCTTCATATCATCTTTTTATCTTAATTCCTATTGACTTAATAGGAATTAAGTGCTAATATGAAGCTGCAACAAAAATAATAATTTTAACAGGCGCAGGATTTCAGGGCGCCGGATATATAAAAGGAGACGGATATGTTTGTATATGCTGACAATGCGGCGACGACCTCTGTGAGCGAGGGAGCTGTAAAAGCAATGACAAGAGGACTTAAGGAGGTGTATGGAAACCCCTCAAGCCTTCACGCAAAGGGCCGTGAGGCAGAGGCTGTTCTGAAGGAGGCAAGAGCCGAGGTGGCGGCTTTGGTAAATGCCGAGCCCTCGGAGATATACTTCACCTCAGGAGGCAGCGAGTCCGACAACTGGGCCATAAAGGGAGCCGCGAAGCTTGGAGCTGCAAAGGGAAAGCGCCATCTCATTACCACCCGCTTTGAGCATCACGCTGTGCTTCACACCATGAGAGCTCTTGAGAAGGAGGGCTTTGAGGTCACCTACCTTGACGTCCACGAAAACGGAATTGTTAAGCCGGAGGAGGTAGAGGCCGCCATCAGAGAGGACACAGCCCTTGTGACCATAATGTTTGCCAACAATGAAATAGGAAGCATTCAGCCGATCAGAGAGATAGGAAAGATATGCAGGGAAAAGGGAGTTCTGTTCCACACGGATGCAGTGCAGGCTACAGGCCATCTTCCCATAGACGTAAAGGCCGACAACATTGACATGATGTCCGCCTCGGGCCACAAGTTCCATGGCCCTAAGGGAGTAGGCTTCCTCTATGTAAAGCGAGGCATCAGGCTGCCGAACCTTATTGAGGGTGGTGCTCAGGAAAGCTCAAGAAGAGCGGGAACCGAGAACCTTCCCGGAATACTGGGTATGGCCGAGGCCTTGAAGGAGGCTGTAGAGGGCATGGAGGAGCACAGCAAAAAAGTGACCGCCATGAGAGACAAGCTCATAGCAGCCATAGAAAAGATCCCCAAGGTGAGACTTAACGGAGACAGAGAAAAAAGACTTCCCGGAAATGTAAACTTCTGTTTTGACGGCATAGAGGGAGAGTCCCTGCTTCTGAGCCTTGACCTGGAGGGTATATGCGCTTCCTCAGGTTCAGCCTGCACATCGGGATCTCTGGAGCCCAGCCATGTGCTTCTTGCCATAGGAGTTCCGAAGGAGGTTGCCCACGGCTCGCTGAGACTGAGCCTTGACTATGTAAACTCTGAGGAGGAGGTGGACTACATAATAGAAAAGCTTCCACCCATAGTTGAGAGACTGAGAGACATGTCTCCTGTGTGGGAGGAGATCATCAAAGAGGAGAGCCGCCTCTCGGCTTGACCGAAACAGGGCAGGAGCAGAGACATTTTAAATTACCTGTAATAAAAAGATTTAAAACTTTGAACATAAAACAATTTTCAATTTTTATCATAAAAATTTTTGGAAGTGAGGTAAGCTTTTATGGCAATGACATACAGTGAAAAGGTTATGGAGCATTTCAGAAATCCCAGGAACGTGGGAAAGCTTGAGGACGCCAACGGAGTGGGAGAAGTCGGAAACGCAGTCTGCGGTGACATTATGAAAATGTATCTCAAGGTAAAGGACGGCATCATTGAGGACGTAAAGTTCAACACCTTCGGTTGCGGTTCTGCCATCGCCACCAGCTCCATGGCCACAGAGCTCATAAAGGGCCAGCCTGTTGGGGATGCCCTTAAGCTGACAAACAAGGCTGTTGTGGAGGCTTTAGGAGGCCTGCCCCCTGTAAAGATACACTGCTCTGTTCTGGCGGAGGAGGCTGTCAAGGCGGCCTTAAAGGACTATTATGAGAGACAGGGGCTGCCTGTTCCCGAGGAATGCCTCGTGGAGGAGCATGATGAGCACGAGGGCTGCGGCTGCTCTCTGTAAGATTTCCGCAAGAGATCCGGAAGAGCTTTATAAGAGAGGCGATTTATGAGAGAAGGCCTTTACCAAGAGAAAGCTTTAAGAGAAGAGCTTTATAAGAGGCAGAGGCAGCTTGAAAAAGGGCCTTACAAAAGGCAGGAACAGCTTGAATTGATACAGGGCCCGGGGTATAATTAAAAACACAATAAAGCACACGCATAATTCTAAGGAGGAACCCTAAAATGAAAAAGTATGTTTGTACTGTTTGCGGATATGTATATGACGAGGCTGCAGGAGATCCCGACAACGGAGTGGCAGCAGGAACAAAGTGGGAGGATGTTCCCGAGGACTGGGTATGTCCCCTCTGCGGAGTAGGAAAGGATCAGTTTGAGGCGGAGTAAGCTCCGACTTTAAAGGAAATGCACAGGGAATGTTTTGACTAAGGCCGGAACATTCCCTTTTTTATTGTCTCATGCTGTGATATTATATTGTTTTGAGATGGTATGCGTAATTACAGACAAAACAAATCGAATAATTACGGATTAAATAAGTAATCAGAGAAAAATAAATTTGGAGAAAAGAAAATGACTGACAGAGAGATAAAAGATTTTTTTGACGGGATGGATGAAAAAAAGGCCCACGAGGAGATATTGAAGCTGGTTTCCCGCTACTGTGATCTCTATCACAATACTGACAGGGACAAGCCCTACAGAAAGGGGGACCGCATAAACTATGCCTCAAGAGTATACGACCACGATGAGATGGTGAACCTTGTGGACTCGGCCCTTGAGTTCTGGCTGACAACAGGAAGATATGCGGATAAGTTTGAAAAGAAGTTTGCTGAGTATGAGGATGTAAGGTTTGCAAATCTTGTGAACTCCGGATCCTCAGCCAACCTTTTGGCTTTTATGACCCTCACCTCACCTCTTCTTGAGGATAGAAGGATAAAGCGGGGAGACGAGGTCATAACCGTTGCCGCGGGCTTCCCCACCACTGTGACTCCCATAGTGAATTACGGTGCTGTGCCGGTTTTCGTGGACGTGACCATACCTGAGTACAATGTGGACGTTACAAAGCTTGAGGATGCCCTTACGGACAAGACGAAGGCGGTGATGCTGGCTCACACTCTCGGCAATCCCTTTGACTTAAAGGCGGTGACGGATTTCTGCAAAAAATATGATCTGTGGCTCATTGAGGACAACTGTGATGCCCTGGGAAGCAGATACTTTATCGACGGAAAGTGGAGGCTTACAGGCTCTGTGGGAGATATAGGAACCTCTTCCTTCTACCCGCCTCACCACATGACCATGGGAGAGGGAGGAGCCACCTACACTAATGACCCCCTCTTAAACAAGATCATGAGGAGCATAAGAGACTGGGGCAGGGACTGCATCTGCGAGTCCGGGCAGGACAACAGGTGCAAAAAGCGCTTCTCCGGACAATTCGGAGAACTGCCCTTCGGCTACGACCACAAGTATGTATATTCTCACTTCGGCTACAACCTTCAGGCCACGGATATGCAGGCGGCTGTGGGCTGTGCTCAGCTTGAAAAATTCCCCTCCTTCGTAGAGAGGAGAAAACACAACTGGAAGAGGCTTACAGAGGCCCTGAGGGCTGATGCGAGACTTAAGGACAGACTTATACTTCCCGAGGCCTGCGAAAACTCCGATCCATCCTGGTTCGGATACTGCATGACCTTAAGAGAGGGGATCTCAAGGCGTGAGGTCCTCAACTACATAGAGGGGCACGGAGTACAGACAAGACTGCTCTTTGCGGGAAACATAGTAAAGCAGCCCTGCTTTGACAGCGTGAGAGGGCTTGACAGCTTCTACAGGGTAGTGGGAGAGCTGAAGAACACAGACATAATAATGGAGAGGACCTTCTGGGTTGGTGTATATCCCGGAATGACAGACGACAGAATAGATTACATGGCCGAGACCATAGGAGCTGCGGTGGCAGGTCTTTGATGAGATACGGATTTGGGAAACAGCAGAGGAAGCATTCGGCGTCAGAAAACAGAACGTCGGATAAGCCCAGGCGTCAGAAAACAGAACGTCGGATAAGCTCAGCCGGCAGATAACAGAATGGCAGATGAGTTCAGGCGGCGGACAACAGAGTGCCGAATAAGCTCAGGCGGCAGATAATAAAATGGCGGATAATAGAATGTCGGATAAGAAAATGTCAGACAACAGATATGACAAGGAAAAATTGAAGAAGGCCCAGGAGGCCTCCCTGCGCATACTCCTTGAGGTGGACAGGATATGCAGGAAATACGGGATAAATTATCTTCTTGACGGGGGAACTCTTCTGGGTGCTGTAAGGCACAAGGGCTTTATACCCTGGGATGACGACGTGGATATAGCCATGACCAGGGATAATCTGGACAGGCTTAAGGCTGTCATAGAAAAGGAGCTTCCCCCGGATATGGAGTTTACAGACTGCGACTCCTACAGAGGGGGAGAGGCCTTCTATGACTTTACCCCGAGGATAGTCCTAAAGAGCTCAAGGAGACATGCCGAGGGAGGAGAGACGGAATACTATGAGGGAAAGCTCAACCATCTCTGGGTGGACATATTTATACTGGACAATATAAGCGACAGCCCCTTGGCAGACTCCATAACAGGCTTCCTCCAAAAGTGCATTTACGGGCTTTCCATGAGGAGGAGATATGCCCTTGACTACTCAAAGTACGGTACAGGGGACAGGCTTAAGGTCATGGTACTGGGAGCCTTCTCTCCGCTCTTTCCTCAAAAGAAGCTCTTTAAGCTTCAGGAGAAGCTCTCGAGAAGATACGGTAAAAGGCCTACAAGGCGGCTCTACTACAGCAACTACCAGCCTGACTTTATGCAGGTCAGACTTGAAAGGCAGTGGAGCGAAAATGTAAAGGAGCTCTTGTTTGAAGGTCATATGCTCCTGGGACCTGCGGAGCCTGAAAAGGTCCTTAAGGAGATCTACGGGGATTATATGAAGCTTCCCCCCGAGGAGGAGAGAATACCCTCCCATTCGGATGACATTGAGGTTTTTGAAGCTAAATGTAAGTAAAATGTAAGCTTTGCCTACTGAAGCGCAGGGGATTATATGCTATAATTCAATTACAGGAAACAAAAGGAAACGAGCTGCAAAAAAAAGGAAGTTTTATCGATTTTCAGGAAAGGCGGTATCTTATGGGGAAATTAAAGAAAACTTTTATTGCGGTCATGGCCCTGAGCTTTGTCATGGGCATATCATCTTATGCGGGGGAAGCTCCGAGGATAATCTATGACCCGAGCGTTACCGGTGAGTCATCATCCCAAACACATACGGAGAAGGGCTTTATCGATGAGGCGGGGCTTCAGCTCATCAATGACGCTCAGAAGAGACAGGTGGAGGCCAACAGCCTTGATGCCCTGATGAACATGGACGTAAATATGAACATGAACCTCAGGGACAGTGCTACGGGAGAGGCTCAGGATATGGCCTTCGGAATAGGCCTTGACCTGGCTATGAAGATGAAGGATATAGAGTCTCCTCAGACCATGAAGTATATAATGGATATGAAGATGACCATGCCCGGTATCATTGACGAGCCTCTTGACATGAAGATGTTTTACGCAGACGGCTGGCTCTACTCCGACACATCAGGCGTAAAGACAAAGCAGTACATGGACCCTGCCATATACGGCGACATGCAGATGACAGATTCCATGCAGCAGATATTAAACAGCAGCACCTACAATACAGACTTTTTCAAGAGCCTTACAGTCACCTCCCACAACACGGATAATCCTGATGGGAACACGGTGCTTTCCTACACCATGGACGGCAGGGAGATCATGAAGTATGTAAATGAGATATATGCTGCCATAGGCTTTGATATGTCTGAGCTTGGATTTGACATGAATATATCCGACATTAAAGGAGATATAACAGTAAACTCCGCAGGCTATATCACGAGGGATACCATGGATATGACCATAAATATCTCAGGAAACTCTCAGGGCATCGAAAACAACATGGCTGTTGTTGTGAAGGCGGATGTCACTTACAACAATCCCGGCTCTCCCGTGGATTTCAACCTCCCCTCCACAGAGGGCTATGAGGAGATAATAGGCGGTGCCGACGGCTTGGCTGAGGGACTTTCACTTCAATAAAAAACTTGCAGAGCGGAGCTTTTGTTGTATAATTACTTAAAACCGTGCTCACAGGAGAAGACCGGATGGAAAAGCTCAGCATAATAGTATCAGTATACAATGAAGAGGCGGGGATAAGGCGCTTTTATGAGGTTTGCGCCGGGGTCCTGGCCTCTCTTTCTGTTTCATATGAATATGAGATCATTTTTATAAATGACGGAAGCTCGGATAAGAGCGGAGAGATACTGCGGGATTTTGCGGACAGGGACAGGGAGCATGTGAGAGTCATTGAGTTTTCCAAAAACTTCGGCCACGAGGCCGCAATGACGGCGGGGCTTGACTATGCTCTTGGAGACATACTCATTTTCCTTGATTCAGACCTGCAGCATCCCCCTCGCCTCATACCCGAGATAGTGGAGAAGATGGAGGCGGGGGCTGATATAATAAACATGGTTCGCACCAAAAACAGCACTGCGGGACTTATTAAAAATATCACCTCCGGGGGATTTTACGCCCTCATAAATCTGATGTCCGACATAAAGCTTGAGCCCTCGGCCTCGGATTTTTTTGCCCTCAGAAAAGAGGTGGCGGAGGTCTTAAGACACAGCTACAGGGAAAAGGTGAGATTTTTAAGAGGCTATGTGCAGAATGTGGGCTTTAAAAAGGAGACCATAGAGTTTGAGGCGCCTCCGAGGGTGGCGGGGAAGAGCCATTACAGCATAAAAAAGCTTTTCCGCTTCTCCATAGACACTATACTCTGCTTTTCAAACATGCCTCTGAAGCTGGGCATATATGCAGGGCTTTTTTCAGGATTTTTAGGCCTTCTTCTCATAGTCTACACCCTCCTTACCAGGCAGGGGGCGCCAAGCGGCTATGCCACTATAATAATAGTGCTTTGCTTCATGTTCGCCATGCTCTTTGTCATACTGGGCATAATAGGGGAGTATATAGCCATACTTTTTGCCGAGCTCAAGGACAGGCCCATATATATTGTCAGGGATATTTACGAGGGAAAGAAGGAGGACAGGTGATCCTCAGGATATAATATACATAATTAAAATACATATAAAGTACCGGAAATAATACAAATCAAAAGGCGGTTAGCCCCTGCTAATTTGTTGACTGAAATTAATTTAGATGTTATACTTTTTATCACGTTAAGGGAGTAGCCGGCGTAAACGCCAGAGTTTGCGTTACTGAAATCGACATCTTGAAATGCTGCAGTGAGCATTTCCGGTTCGGTATGAAATGGTGAGACTTATCAGTTTAAATCAAAGACTGATAAGTCTCTTTTTAGTAAGTGCGCAGCTTCAGGCTCCGGCTTAAAGCAATAATGCTAGGTTTTTAAGGAGGATAAGAGAGTGAAACCATATCTCGAAAGTTCGGAGGAGGTCTTAAAGCAGGAAAATTCAACTCTGCAGGGACTCAGCAGTCAGGAGGCCGAGAAGAGGCTTGCTGAATACGGCCCGAACAAGCTTAAAGAAGGGGAGAAGACACCTTTGTGGGTCAAGTTCCTGGACGAGCTCAAGGATCCCATGATCATCATGCTCATCGTGGCTGCGGTAATTTCCGGAATCACGGCGGCATATTCGGGAGAGAGCTTTGCTGATGTTATCATCATCATGGTGGTAGTTATCATCAATGCGGTTCTCGGAGTTTATCAGGAAAACAAGGCTGAGAAGGCTATCGATGCCCTTGAGCAGATGACCAAGGCTACTGCAAAGGTCATCCGTGACGGAAAGCAGTCGACAATTGAGAGCGACAGGCTGGTACCCGGAGACATCATACTCCTTGAGGCGGGAGACGCGGTTCCTGCCGACGCGAGAGTTTTGGAGTCTGTCAGCATGAAGGCCATAGAGTCAGCCCTCACAGGAGAATCCACTTCAGTAAGCAAATTTATAGATGTACTTAATCTCGGAGAGCAGAAGGATGTTCCTCTGGGAGACAGAAAGAACATGGTATACATGGGCTCCGACATAGACTACGGACGCGGAATGGCCGTTGTTACCGGAACCGGAATGAATACCGAGATGGGTAAGATAGCGGATGCTCTTTCACAGGCTGAGGACAATGAGACTCCTCTCCAGATAAAGCTCAATCAGCTGTCAAAAATACTTACAGTTCTCGTTGTTGCTATCTGCGTTGTCATCTTCGCAGTAGACCTTCTGAGAGTTGACAAGATCACAACAGACAGCATAATCAATACATTCATGATCGCTGTTTCCCTTGCGGTTGCTGCTATACCCGAGGGACTTGCGGCTGTTGTTACCATAGTTCTCTCCATCGGTGTTACAAAGATGAGTGAGAGAAAGGCTGTTATCAGAAAGCTGACAGCAGTTGAGACTCTGGGATGTACTCAGGTAATATGCTCTGACAAGACCGGAACACTTACCCAGAACAAGATGACCGTAGTAAAGAGAGCCTCCGAGGATGAGAGAGAGCTCATAAAGGGAATGGCCCTCTGCTCCGACGCAGAGCCTGACGAGAACGGCAACGCAGTCGGTGAGGCTACAGAGTGCGCTCTTGTAAATGACGCCACCAAGGAAGGCCTCTTAAAGAAGGATATGAAGGCTCTTGAGCCACGTATCGGTGAGGCTCCCTTCGACTCAATGCGTAAGATGATGACTGTCGTAGTAAAGAATACAGAGACAGGAGTCATAACACAGTATACAAAGGGTGCTCCCGACGAGATCTTAAAGCGCTGCACAAAAGCTTTTGTGGGAGGCAGCGAGGTAGATCTCACCGACGAGATCAGGGCTAAAATAATCGCAGACAACAAGGGCATGGCTGATGAGGCCCTGAGAGTCCTTGCTCTTGCAAAGAAGAATTGGCAGTCCGAGCCCGCCGGCTATGAGCCCGAGGCTCTGGAGAAGGATCTCTGTTACATAGGACTTTCAGGAATGATCGATCCCATAAGACCTGAGGTCAAGGATGCCATAACAGAATGTAAGGGCGCGGGAATCCGCACCGTAATGATAACCGGAGACCACAAGGATACGGCTGTTGCCATAGCAAAGCAGCTGGGAATACTTGACGGAGGCAAGAAGGCTATCACAGGAGCTGAGCTCAACGACATCAGCGATGAGCAGTTCAAGGAAGAGATAAAGAACATAGCAGTGTACGCCCGCGTTCAGCCTGAGCACAAGACAAGGATAGTAAAGACCTGGCAGGAGAACGGAATGATCACCGCCATGACAGGAGACGGAGTAAACGACGCTCCCTCCATAAAGAATGCAGACATCGGTGTGGGCATGGGTATCACTGGTACCGACGTAACCAAGGGTGTTGCCGACATGGTGCTTGCTGATGACAACTTCGCCACCATCGTGGCAGCTGTAGAGGAAGGACGCCGTATCTACGACAACATCAGAAAGGCTATACAGTTCCTTCTCTCCTCAAACCTTGCAGAGGTTCTGGTAATATTTGCAGCTACAATGTGCGGCTTTGAGATACTTGGAGCTGCCCACCTTCTCTGGATCAACCTTATAACAGACTGCTTCCCCGCCATAGCTCTGGGAATGGAGCCTGCTGAGGCCGACATAATGAAGCACAAGCCCAGAAACTCAAGAGACGGTATCTTTGCCGGAGGAATGGGCTTTGACATCTTCTTCCAGGGACTTATGATAGGTGTGCTCACCTTCGTATCCTTCTTTGTGGGAGACTATGTACAGCATGGAAGCTGGGGCTTTGAGAACTCTGTAGACGGAACCACAATGGCATTCCTCACACTCTCAATGGTTGAGATATTCCACAGCCTTAACATGAGGAGCCGTCGTAAGTCCATCTTCATGATGAAGACCCATAATACTTTCCTCTACGGAGCTATGATAGCTGCCCTTGTTCTCACAACAGCAGTTATCTACATACCTTTCCTGAGCGATGCCTTCGACTTTGCCCATATCTCACTTTACGAGTATGGTGTTGCTATAGGACTTGCATTCCTCATCATTCCTATAATGGAGATCGAGAAATTCATTCTGAGAAGAGTCGAGAAAGAGGATTAAGCCCATATAAGAGGATTAGCCCATACAAGAGTATTAGGCTCATATAAAAAGATTAGGCTCATATAGGAAGATCAAGATCATATAGGTTAAGTAAATACGTAACTTTAAGAGGAGCAGGCTAAGGCCTGTTCCTCTTTTGCTGTCTGAGCTCCCTTCCTATACTTTGCGCGCAAGGCACGCTCCGGAAGCTCCGTTGCGAAGGAGGGGAAAATAAAGTATAATCAATATCCGAGAGAAAAGGCGAGGCTGAAAGGAGAGGGCTTTGATGACAGCAAAAATGAAAGAGATCATAATAGATGCAGAGAGCATGTCCGAGGATATTTTTGAGGAGTTTTTTTCGGAGAGCTCGGATCTTACTTTAAGGGCGGTATGCACCTCGGAAAAAGGGAAACCTGCCACAGGAAATGGGAAGGTATTCAGGGGTGCTTCGGCCGTAAGCTTTTACCTTGAGCTTATGGAGGAGCCTGAGAGTGAAGAAAAAGAAAGCTTTATAGTTGTGGCGGGAAGGGCCACACGGCTTGCGGAGGCTCTTATGATCCTCGGCAGAAAGCCCAAGAGGAAGCTGAGGATACTTATCTGCGGTGGAGGGATAATGCATACTGACGCCACAGCCTCCGCCGAGGAGAACTTTTATGAGGATCCCCACGCCGTAAAAACAGTGCTTGACTCAGGACTTTGGCCGCTGATAATACCTCTTGATCTCATATATGAGGGAGGCTTCGGCTCGGGAAGAAAGCCGGGGCTTGACAAGTCCGAGCTCTTAAGACATGCCTTAAGGCTCATAGCTGAGGGAAGGACAGAGGAGAGCTCAAGAAAGTGCCGCTGCAGCATTGCTCTTAGGGGAGAGAACAGAGGAGAGCTCCTAATGGACTCAAGAGAAAGGGCCGAAGAGCCCAACTGCAGGCTTTTAAATCAGGATGGCAGCCATATGAGATATTGCTCTGTAAGGCGTGAGAAGGGCTGTGGGAGCTGCGATGGAGGCCCTATGAAGGTCATAATGGATGCTGACACAGGCTCTGATGACGCCATATCCCTCATGTGCGCCGCTCTCTGCAGGAAATTTGATATAAGGGCCATCTGCTCTGTGTGGGGAAACTCCGATCCGGAGCACACGGCAGACAACGGAGCCAGGGTGATGAGCCTCATGGGGAAAAAAGTCCCCATATATAAGGGCCTTGATACGGCGCTCTTTAAATATCAGGAGCTCTGCAGGAGAGACAGGGGCAACTTAAAGCCCATAGAGATAAACGGCGAAGTCTTACACATGCACGTTGACGAGCTTCCCATACCCGAGGCCACCTACAGGAGGGAGGAAGAGAGTGCTGTCAGCTTCTACCTGGATTACTTTTCAGACCCCAAAAACAGGGACACAGCCATCCTTGCCACAGGGCCCCTGTCAAACCTGGGCCTTGCCCTCAGCATAAAGCCTGAGATAGGAAAGAATATAAGAGAGATAATAATAATGGGAGGAGGCCTCTTTAAGGCCAACATCACTCCATGTTCGGAGGCAAATTTCAACCACGATCCCGAGGCGGCAAATATAGTCTTAAACTGCGGTGCAAAGGTGACTGTGATCCCCCTGGATGTGACCCATAAGACTGTCATTACAGAGGAGGAGAGGGAGGAGATAAGAAAGCTTAACAATCCCTGCGCCCTCTTTGCGGCAAAGCTCTTGAGGGACAGAAGCCTTATCCACGATGCCACCCAGCCACTCTACATACCCCATGCGGCCACGGCCCATGACGCCATGACAGCGGCCTTCGGGGCGGACAGGACACTTCTTACGGAGCTTATACCTGTTTACCTTAGAGTTGTGGAGGGAGGAGACTGCGACGGACACTGCAGCTTGGACAGGAGAGATGAGAGCAGGGAGCCCAACTGTGAGATAGCCCTGTCAGGGGACAGGGAGGGCTTTGTCCGCTTCATAAAAGAAAGCCTTGCGGCATACGGGGATCTGCCCCATATGGCAAGGACTTAAAATAAGGGATCTATCTGGGGATGCGGGTTGAAAACAGATACTTGTTTCCTATATAATCGCTCCTTACATAGTACAGGGGACGATCGTCATCCAGATAAAATATGCATATCATTTTTAATACGGGAACTCCCTTTGACATGCCCAGGAGATCTCTCACATGAGCCTCCGGCATTTCAGCCTCAAGGCTTAAGTTTCCGTAGTTCAGCTTGAGCTTATAGATATTTTCGTATATCTCATAAAGGGAGGCGTTGTCGTCAAGGTATTTCTGAAGATCCGGGCAAAGCTCCTGGGGGACATAGGTCTCCTCGTAGGCCATGGGCTCACCGTCTCCCTTTCTTATCCTTGTTATGATGTAGCATCTTTCATTGTGCCTCAGCTCCAGACATTCTCCTATCTCGGGAGGTACCTTCGAGGTGAGGGTTATGGACAGGAGCTCTGAGGAGGGGGTTATGCCTCTCTCCCTCATCTGCTCGGAGAAGCTCTTCATCTTAAAGAGAGAATAGTTTGACTTGGGCCGCTTTACAAAGGTTCCCAGGTGAGGCCGCCTGAATATATAGTCCTCCTGCTCAAGCTTTGAGAGGGCCTTTCTGAGAGTGTCTCGGCTGACACCGTACTCGACCATAAGCTCCTGCTCGTTTTTGAGCCTGTCTCCGGGCTTTAAGCTGTTACTCTCTATCCTCTCCCGCAGATCTTCATAGACACGGCGGTAAAGGAAGCCGCTTTTTCCTGTCATATCTGTCACCTCCATTTCTTGGAATATTGTAGCATGAATTAAATAAAAATATGCTTAAAATCTCCGTTTTTTTTAAACTAAACGGAGATTTTAAGCTTTTAATCATATGAAACTAAAATACAAGAAACTCTTTTACAGCGTCCTGGGCGGCCTTCTCCACCATCTTGTCGATGGATGTTCCTATTACAAGGATGTTTACTCCGGTATCCTTGAAGGCCTCATAGTTTGTGAGGTTGATTCCGCCCTCTGCGAGAGTGGGAACCTTTACAGCCT
>CALWLI010000013.1 GCA_944381485.1 uncultured Lachnospiraceae bacterium | reverse complement strand
ACATAACAGGCGCGTCCTTTCCGTACTTGTTGGCGAAATATCCCACTATTCCTCCCGCAAGACTTCCCACTCCCGCCTGCACGAACACATGGGTGGGCTTCTCTCCGTATTCCTCTCCCGCTTCGTCGGCCATGGTGCTGTACCCTTCCATTATCCATGAGGGGATCTCCTCATATCCCTCCCATGCAGTGTCCTGGATGACAACTCCTCTCTCGCATTCCGACGCTTCCTTGGCTACCATCCTCACACAGTCGTCGTAGTTCACCTTCTCTATGGTGCACTCCGCTCCTTCCGCCTCTATGTTGCGTCTCCTTCTCTCCGTGCTCCCCACAGGCATCCTTATGATGCACTTCTGCCCGAGCCTTTTGGCCGCCCAGGCGACTCCTCTTCCGTGGTTTCCGTCTGTGGCCGAGTAGAAGGTGGCCTGTCCGAATTCGTCAAGCACTTCCTTCGATGTGAGCACGTTGTAGGGCAGTTCCCCTATGTCTCTTCCCGTCTCTTTCGCTATGTATCTCGCTATGGCGTAGGATCCTCCCAACACCTTGAAGGCGTTGAGTCCGAATCTGTAGGACTCGTCCTTTACGCATACCTTTTTAAGTCCCAGATGCTTCGACATCTCCTTAAGGTCCGCAAGGGGTGTGGGCTCGTAGCCCGGGATGCTCTCGTGGAACTTCCTCGCCTTCTTTACCTCTTCAACGGACATGATCTTAAGATTACGGTCATCCGTCTTAGGCATCTTGTTTATAACCCATTTGATGTTTTCTTCCATTTCAGGTCACCTCATATGTTTTATTTATCAAATAATGCTTCAGATCTTTGTCTTGTTGAGCTTTCTGAGCTCCTCCGCAGCTTCATATATAGCTGTTGTAAGCTGCTCATAACCTGTGCAGCGGCAAAGATTTCCTGAAATAGCTCTTCTTATCTCCTCTTTTGTTGCAAAGGGATTTTCGTCCAAAAGAGCCTTGGCACTCATAATAAATCCCGGAGTGCAGAATCCGCACTGGAGGGCATGCTCCTTTAATACCGCCTCCTGAATGGGATCAAGCTTTCCCTCCTTGCCGACACCCTCTATGGTCACTACATTCCTTCCCTCAACAGAAGGAGCAGGGACCAGACATGCCGTCACTGCCTTTCCGTCCAAGATTACTGTGCAGGCTCCGCACTCGCCGACTCCGCAGCCCTCCTTGGTTCCTGTAAGGCGGAGATCGTCTCTCAACATATCAAGGAGCCTTGAGTAAGGCTTTGTCATAACCTCACAGGGCTTTCCGTTTAAAGTAAAGCTTACTTTTATCCTCTCCATGCTTAAACCTCCATTCCGGCTGCAGCTGCCAGAGCTCTGAAAACTATCTCTTCAACGGCAGGCTTCTTGTACTCTGTAGACCATCTGACGCCTGTTCTCTCTATCATGACGTCTGACACAGCCCTTCCGGCCTCATAGAAAAGCTTCTCCGAGGGCTTCTCCCCTATCAAGAGCTTCTCAGCCTTCTCAACTCTGTCGGGGACGATGAATATACATCCGGGGCATATGCGTGCTCTTGTGATCTCTCCCTTTTCTCCGAAGGTGAGAGCCGCTGCGCAGTTCAAACGGGAGATGGCCAGCGCCTTTCTTCTTCCCAGCTTTGAAAAGCCGGTTACTGTTCCCTCAGGGAATTTAGGGACTATGAATTCTCTTATGAATTCTCCTCTTCTTAAAGCCAGCTTTCCCTTGCCCTCATACAGGTCCTTTAAGAGTATGCTGCGCTTTCCGCAGAGGCCGTACAGAACGACTACCGCATCAGCCGCCACGAGGGCAGGCAGGGGATCCGAGGCGGGGAAAGCGTTTCCTATACTTCCGCCTATAGTGCCTCTGTTTCTTATCTGGGGCGAGCCCACTGTGGATGAAGCCTCTCCCAGGAAGGGAAGATATTTCTTTATTATCTCTGAATTTTCCAGATCAGTGTGGGTGGAGAGGGGTCCTATGTAAACATTCTCGCTGTCCTCACTTATGTATCTGAGTTCATTTTCCAAGTAGGTCATGTCAAGGAGGCATTTTAAGTTTTCCCATCTCTTATCCTTCTCATGGATCTGAACCATTATGTCAGTGCCGCCTGCAACTATCCTTGCGGTATCTCCGTATTTTTCAAGGACTGAAGCTGCATCCTCCAAAGACTCAGCTCTTCGATATTCGTATGTAATCATCTTTTAAGCCTCCTTTCCTACTGTAATTTGTGACCGAGAAGTATGGTCTCAAGGTCTGCGGGGTTCTCATATATCCTTCTTCCGGTAGCGTTGAATATTGCGTTTGCAATAGCAGCTCCGACTCCCTCTGTAGCAGGCTCTCCTATGGACTTGGCTCCGTAGGTTCCTGCGGGATCATCATTTTCAAAGATATTTATCTTCATTTCAGGTGCATCCATGGCTGTGGGGATTATATAGCTGTCGAAGTTTTTGGTCTTCTGGCCGCGCTTCCCTGTTATCACATCCTCTGTGACAGCAAAGCCCTGTCCCATAACTATTCCGCCGTATATCTGTCCCTTTATGAGGGCGGGGTTGATGGCTGTTCCCACATCGTGGCTGGCTGTTACCTTAAGCACATCCACATATCCTGTCTTCATGTCAACCTCTACCTCCGCAACTATGCAGCCGTAAGCGAAGGTGGGGAAAGCCTTTCCCTGACCTGTGTGATGGTCCTGGTTGAGAGCTTCCGGCATGAACCACTCGAAGGCTGCCATCTGCTTTCCGGCCCAGAGACAGGTGTTGCAGACATTCTTGAAGGGAACCTTTACCTCAGGATATTTCTTTAAGAAAAACTCTGAGTTTAAGAGCTCCGCATCCTTTACCTCAAGCTTATCATAGCTGAGGCTTCCTGCCTTAAGCTTATACTTCTTCTCGATCTCCTCCAGGGGGAAGGCCTTTATGTCAAGGGCATTCTGAATCATGATGCCCTTAAGCTTCTCTCCTGTCTTTCTCACTGACTGAGCTCCCATGACAGTTCCTCTTGAGGCTACAGTCATTCCGCAGTCGGGAATGGAGTGGGTATCCGTTCCGAAGAACTTCACATCCTCATACCTTACGCCCAAAGCCTCCGCAGCTATCTGAGCATAGGCGGTCTTTAAGCCCTGTCCGTTTTCCGCAAGGCCTGAATTTATCATTACGGAGCCGTCCTCATTACATATCATCATGCAGCCGGAGGCATCCGGAGACTCGGCTCCCAGTCCTGATCCTCTGTGGGTCACGGCCAGTCCTATTCCCCTTCTCTTCCTCTCGTTCTTCTGAGTTTTGTACTCCTTGTGCTTTCTTACGTAGTCCGTCTCTTTTGCGGTATAGTCCATTATCTCTCTCAGAACACAGTGCTCTATGGGCCAGCCTGTAGCTGTGAGAGCTCCGTCATGAAGGAGGTTCTTTCTTCTGAATTCAAGCTCATCCATGCCGCAGGCATCGGCCAGCTCCTCTATGAACTGCTCCTGAGCCCATATTATCTGGGGGGATGAGTAGCCTCTCATGGCTCCTGAATGGACATTGTTTGTGAATACACCGTAAGTGTCTGTCTTTACATTGTCTATCTCATAAGGTCCTGCAGAGTGGATGCTGGCCCTTGAGTTCATGAACTGAGTCTGGTTGTTGTAGGCTCCGCAGTTGTCCACCTGCTCCCCGATCCAGGCTATGATCTTACCCTCCTTGGTAAGTCCCGCCTTATAGCGGAATCTGAAGGGATGCCTCTTTGCCGACTCCAGGAAGGAATCCTCTCTTGAGAAGACAAATTTCACAGGTCTCTTGGTGAGGTTTGCCAGGTAAGCGCAACGTCCTGCCACAAGGCCTGCTCCCTCCTCCTTTCCTCCGAAGGTTCCGCCAAGGGTCTCCTGGATCATTCTGACTCTGTTCATAGGCACTCCCAGAACATCAGCCACATATCTTCTTGTGAAGAAGGGATTCTGAGATGCCGAGTGCACTGTCATAGCTCCGTCGTTGGGATTTATGTAGCACACGCAGGCCTCAGGCTCTATGTATGAGTGCTCTATATACTGGGTACGGTACTCTCTCTCCACAACGATGTCGGCCTTCTTCATGGCCTCCTCCGCGTCTCCCTTTCTTATAGGATAGTAAGAGTCCGTAAATATATTGTTTTTGTACTTTTCATGTACCAGGGGTGCTCCCTCTGCAAGGGCCTCCTCTATGGTGTAGACCCCGGGCAGCTCCTCATACTCTACCTCGATTGCGGCAAGGGCCTCGTCTACCAGCTCCTTTGACTCTGCAGCTGCCATAGCCACACAGTCTCCGGGGTATCTTATAACATCTGTGAGATACATATATGTAGCCCAGCTCTGCCTTCTCGGCATATCAAAGCAGGTGACTACGGCATGTACCCCCTCTATTTCTCTGGCCTTGTCCGCATTTATCTTTACCACCTTGGCGCTGGAATAGGGGCTTCTGAGGACTCCTGCGTAAAGCATGCCCTCCATGTAGATGTCGGCAGCATATCTTGCCTTGCCTGTGACCTTGTCCACGCCGTCTATTCTGGGCACCGAATTGTTTATAACATTAAATCTTTTCTCTCCAACTTTTGATAAAGGCATTACTTGCTCCCTTCCTGCTTCCTATAATTCCAAAAGCCTTGGGTCTTTTCCGAAAGCTCCGCTCTCACTGCTTCCTTGTCGAGAGTGACGAGCTCTCCGTTTCTCTTAACCCACTTTCCGTCCACCATGACATTGCCCACATTTGAGGGATTTCTGAAAAGTATGATCTGGTCATATACATTGTTCTCATTTATGGGTGTGGGTGTATCTGTGCCCACTGTTATGATGTCCGCCAGCTTTCCTGCTTCAAGACTTCCCGCATTTACTCCTATGGCCTTAGCTCCAAGCTCCGTGGCCATCCTGTACACGGTCTTTGCCGGCATAGCCTGAGGTGCTTCCTGATATCCCTTGTGGATGAGGAAGGCTCCCCTCATGACCTCAAAGAAGTTGTTTACGTATCCGTCTGTTCCAAGGCCGACAGTGACTCCCGCATCGAGGAGCTTCTCCACAGGTGCCACTCCGCCTCCTACCTCACAGTTTGAAAGCGGCATTGATATTCCCTTCACTCCGCGCTTTGAGAGTATCTCTATCTCCTTGTCGGAGACCTTTACAAGCTGAGAGGCCAGTATGTTCTCATCGAGACATCCCAGCTCATCATATACCTCAACGGGAGTCTTTCCGTAGCGGGAAAGGCAGTGGTCCGGCTCAAAGCGGCTCTCGCTCAGATGCATGTGCATAAGGCATCCGGCCTCCCTGCACATATCCTTTGCCTTTTTGATAAAGTCCTTTGAGCAGGTAAATGTGGTGTGAATGCTCATAAGTCCTGTGACCAAGGCTCCGGGAAGGTTATGTTCTTTTACGAAGCCTATGTTCTCCGAAAGGCCTGCCTCACCGTTTTCACGAGACTTTCTCTCGCAGGCCTCAAAGGAAAGTATTCCCCTCAGTCCTGCGGATTCCACCACTTTTCTCTCCACCTCCAGGGCCCTGGGGATTGAGTTGGGTCCCTCAAGTATGTCGACAAAGGAGGTGACTCCCGAATCCGCCATCTCAACGCAGGCCTGCTTTGTAGTTATCTCACAGAGCTCATGATCCACTCTGTCCTCCACAAGGGGCCACCAGAAATCCTCAAGATAATTTGAGAAATCCGTGACCATAGACTCTGCAGTTATTCCGTGGGAGAGGAAGCCGTACATATGGTTGTGTCCGTTTACGAAGCCGGGGAGTATCATCTCATCTCCGAAGTCTATCGTTTCAGTGCCCTCGGGCAGTTCTTTCTCCAGCTTATCAGCAGGTCCGACAGCCTTTATCATATTTCCCTCTGTCAGGACCCCATAGCCCTCCTTAAGACCCTCGGGAGTCATTACAAATTTTCCTTTAAGAAAGGTCCGGGTCATTTTGATCGCCTCCTTTATCTGTTTCTGTTCTTTTTTATCAGAGAAAAATACCTTTCTTATCGTATTTTTCTCAGCTTATATGCTTACTGTTTATCTCTTCTCGTACTTTCTGTAAGAATCATTCCACTTATGGCCTTCCATGCGGTTTGTGATATGTCCTCTCACGCAGAGATCCTCAGCAGCCTTCTGGGCAGCCTTAAGCTCAGCCTTCTCATCCTTAACTGTAAGGATAACGCCGTCCTTCATGATCTCTCTTCCGTCTACCATAACGTCTGTAATATTCTTAAGTGAAGCAGAGTATACAAGCGTTGAGCAAGGATTGTGAAGAGGAACAGCCTTTACGCACTCATAGGGATCGAATACAACAAGGTCAGCCTTCTTGCCCGCCTCAAGTGAACCTATCTCCTTCTCAAGGCCTACTGCTCTTGCTCCGTCTATTGTAGCCATCTCAACTACCTTCTCAGCTGTCATTGAGAGGGGATCTCTTGTGGCAACCTTCTGAAGAAGGGCGGTGTTCTTCATAAGCTCAACCATGTCGTTTGCATTGTTTGAAGCGGCTCCGTCCACTCCCAGTGAACAGGTGACTCCTGCCTTTAAAAGATCGGGGATCCTGCAGACGCCTGATGAAAGGTACATGTTGGAGCATACATTGTGAGATATCTTGAGGTCGTACTTCTCGCACTTCTTGATATCCTCATCTGTAAGGTGTACGCAGTGTACCATCAGCACGTTAGGTCCGCAGATGCCCATATCTATCATTGCGTCTATATCGGGCTTTCCGTGAAGATCCTCAGCGGCATCTCTGTCGAACTCTGTCTCTGAGATATGTACTGTAAAGCCTGACTTGTACTCGTTTGTTATCTTCCAAAGGTTCTGAAGGTTCTCCCTTGTGTTTGACCACATTGCGGCGGGAGCTACCCATACCTTGATACGTCCGTTGTCACAGTTGTGGTACTTCTCGAAGCAGTATCTCACTTCCTTCTCGATCTGCTCTCTTGTCTGCATGATCCCGGGATGAACTCCGTACTTTTCTCCTGTATCCATGCAGCCTCTTCCGAAGATACCTCTTATTCCCAGCTCTCTCATGGCTCTTATAACGCCGTCGTCAAGATCTGTCCTGGGATGGGGATACATATAGTCAAGATTTGTGGTGATACCGCTGTGGATGCCCTCCATAAGTCCGAGCATCGCTCCGTGATAGCAGTCGTCCTGAGTAAGATTGGTAGCTGCAGGGAAGGTCATGGTTGAGAGCCAATCCTTAAGCACCATGTCATCTCCGAGACCTCTTAAGAGAGTCTGGAAAAGGTGGTTGTGGGTGTTTACGAATCCGGGGAAAACTACCTTTCCGCCAAGGTCTGTGACCTTCTCGCAATCGGTATATTTTTTCTCAAGCTCCTCTGAAGGACCGACTTCTACGATCTTGTCATCCTTTATGGCGATAGCGCCCTTGAAGAACACTTCTCTGTCCGGGTTCACTGTTACTATTATTCCGTTTTTCAGCAAATGGCTAATCATATCACGTTCTCCTTTTCTCTTGATCTTTGTTTTTAATTAATCCTCAGGCTGAGATATCTCTTTGATGAATTCAGCCTCAACAGCCTTGTCCTCATCTCCCTTGGGAAGGATGATGTTTAAGAGTATGGCCACTCCTGCAACAAGGATGATAGATGACTCTCCGAAGAACATCTCTATGTACTCACCAAGTCCTGCCAGAGTATCCTTTGCAAGAGAAATACCAAGTCCCAGAGCGATTGCGGGACCGCAGATAAGCATTGCTCTGCTTGTGAAGTTTGATCTTGCCACAAGGCTCATTCCTGACATAGCGATCATTGAGAATACTACCATGGTAGCTCCACCGATTACGCAGTTGGGAATTGTGGAAAGTACTGATGAAAGCTTGGGACAGAAAGCTGCTATTACGAGCACTCCGCCGGCAAGTCTGAATACCCATTTGTTACATACCTTTGTAAGGGCAACTATTCCTGAGCACTGGCTGTAGGTTCCTGTTGCAAAGCAGTTGAAGAATGATGAGAAGATACATGCTAATCCGTTTGCAATGATACCTCCGCTGAGCTCTTTGTTTTTGGGCTGTCTGCCAAGTCCGCCTGTAGCGGAAACTGTGAAGTCTCCTGACATCTCAACAGCATTTATAAAGAACAGAAGGATAAATACAAGCACAAACTCAAGTCTGAACTCAAGCTTTCCGAATGCGAGGGGCTGGGGAAGTGTGAACCATGCAGCCTCTGCAATGGGTGAGAAATCAACATAGCCTGTAACAGCTGCAACTATGTATCCTATTATCATTCCGAGAAGGATAGCTGCTGAAGATACAAGGCCCTTTCCGTAGCCGTTCAAAAGAACTATCGCAAGTACTACTATAGCTCCGATTATGAAGTTGTGAGGCTGTCCCATTGAGGGGTCTCCCTGTCCTCCTGCAAGGTTGTATGCAGCCATGGGAAAGCAGGAGATACCGATAGATGTAATGATGGTTCCTGTAACTATAGGAGGGAAGAACTTTCTTATCTTGGGAAGGATAAGACCTATGATCACAGAGATAACACCACCCACAAGCTGTGCTCCGAAGAGTGTTCCGAGACCGTACTCAACGGCAACTGATGTACATATGGGAAGGAAGGTGTAAGTAAGACCCATCATTACGGGAAGTCCTGATCCTATCTGGAAGTTTCCGAATCTGAAGGTACATACCTGTAAAAGTGTTGCAACACCTGCGCCGAGGAGTGCGCACTGCAGAAGAAGTGTTGCCTGTGCAGAGCTCATCTGAGCCGCATTGGCTACGATTATCATGGGAACTATGTTTCCTACGAACATAGCCAAAATCTGCTGGAATCCGAGGGGCAGAGCCTGTGCGAACGACGGGCGTCCCTCCAGCTCATATACTGAGCCTAATGAAGTTGTTTTAGTTTCATTCTTGTCCATTTTTTTACTCCTTTAAAAAATAACTAAGAATGCGAAAGGGAGCTTCTTCCTTACGCTTTATAAGCTTGACTTCGTTGATTCACATATGTCTCCCGGGACCGATATGTGCCTGCGACACACAGCAGACTTTATACCCTTCTTTTGAGGACGTCTCCACAAAAGGTTTTGGCATCCCGTCTCCTGTATGTCCGTTCAATACCACAGGCTTATAAAATAAGCTAAAGCCAAATAAAAGCTTATTTTACCGATGTATTTCTGATTAAGAATTGTCCGAGGAGCTTTTCCTCATCCACTTTTCCTGATTTGACAATCTGATGCCCTCTCAGAAATACATGTTGAACTTTATAATCAACTACAGTTCCCTCGTAGGGGTTGTAGTCAACCTTCTGATATTGTGTCTCGGCGCTTATGCTGTGAGCCTCCTTTTTTACAAGGACTATGTCAGCATCGCTGCCCTTAGCAAGCACTCCCTTTTTCGGATAAAGCCCGAATATCTTTGCCGGGTTTTCCGAAAGGAGCCTTACTGTATCATTCAAAGGTATACCGTTCTTTTCGGAATATGTGAGCATAAGCTCCACTCTGTTTTCCACTCCCGGTATTCCGTTGGGTATCTTTCTGAAGTCGTCCTTTCCCAGATCCTTCTGTCCCTTAAAGTTGAAGGAACAATGGTCCGTGGAGATGGTGTCGACTATGCCCTCCTTTATCCCTATAAGAAGTGCCTCATTGTCCTTGGCCTTTCTGAAGGGAGGACTGCAGACATACTTTGCGGCCTCAAATCCGCCCTCTCCGTATTTGTCGTCGGTGAGGAGAAGATAGTGGGGGCAGGTCTCGCAGAACACCTTTACCCCTTCCTTCTTTGCCTTTTCTATCTCTGAAAGGGCCTCCTCTGTACTTGTGTGTACTATATATACTCGGGTGTCCAGAAGCTTGGCCATGTCTATGAGCCTTGACACCGCATCATGCTCGACCTCATTTGGTCTTGAAAGGGGATGATTTGATATGTTTTTCGGATCTTTTTCTCCCAGCTCATCCCTTCTCTCATCAAGTATCCCTCCGTTCTCGCAGTGTATGAGAAGGAGTCCGTCATACTTTTTTATAAGCCTCAGGATCCTGTACATGTCCCTGTCGGTCACTCCCAGATCACCGATGTAGGCTGTGTAGGCTTTAAAGGATGTGACTCCGTTTTCCGTCATTCCCCTGATCTCATCCTCCAGCTTCTCATCATATCTTGAGACCGTCATATGAAAGCCGTAGTCGCAGAAGGATCTTCCGTCAGCCTTCTCATGCCACCTCTCAAGTCCGTTCCAAAGGGAGGTGCCCTGCTCCGGCTCAGAGAAATCTATTATGCTTGTAGTTCCACCCGCCACAGCGGCTCTTGTGCCGTAGTAAAAATCATCGGAGGTCATTATGTCGCCACAGGGCATGTCAAAATGGGTGTGGGCATCTATGCCTCCGGGTATTGCCAGCATGCCCTCGGCGTCTATGATCTCTTCCCCCTCATCAGGGACAAGATCGGGGGCGATCTCAGCTATCTTCTCCCCTCTTATCCTTATATCCGCCTTAAGACTGCCGCTTCCGTTTACTGTTGTAGCTCCTTTTATTATCATTACAGCTCCTCCGCTTTTCCGGTTTAAATCGGCTGAATTTATCGTTAATTTTTAGTCAAAGTCTGATAAAAAAAATAAGAGCCGTAACTCTTTGTGAAAGGTTACCAAACTCTTATTCCTAAAAGAAAAACGAGAGTCTCAGCGCTTTGTGAAAGGCTGCCAAACTCCCGTTAAGTTATCTTGATATCTTTCTTCAATTTTCCCATGCCTTTTCTCAAGACAGGTGTAGTCTAACTCATTTAAATCAAAAGTCAATATTCTTTCAAAAATATATCGCTTTTTGATAATTTTTTATCATGTATTTTGTATATTATGCGTATTGATTTATTATAAAAGCAAAGGTATGAAATCTTGTATGAAAAAAATTTCTTTCACTTCTCTTCATACATCCTGAAGCTTATTTCAAGCAATTATTGGATTATAACCCGGCAGAGTGCCAGGAAAAAGCATGTCCTTCAAAAGCTCACGGAACAAAATTTCTTTTGGCTTTTTTGTATTTTTTTTAACACAATATTGATTTTTATTCTATTCCCTTCTTCCCGCATATGTCCGCAAGGCAGCATCTGTCACAGTAGGGGTGGGTCCTTGCAGTGCACACGGCTCTGCCGTGGATCACCAGCCTGTGGCAGAAGTCATTTCCCTCCTCCGGCGGTATCAGCTTCCACAGCTCCATCTCCACCTTCTTGGGCTCTTTTATGCCGTCTACCAATCCTATGCGATTGACAAGGCGTATACAATGAGTATCTGTGACTATGGCCGGTTTTTTAAACACATCACCCATGATCAGGTTGGCGCTCTTTCTTCCCACACCGGGAAGCTTTAAAAGCTCGTCAAAGTCATCCGGCACCTTGCCCTCGTACTTTTCAACCAGTATTCTCATGCAGGCGTTTATATCCCTTGCCTTGCTGTGTCCCAGACCGCAGGGCTTTACTATCTCCTCTATCTCCTCCACCTTAGCCTCCGCGAGAGCCTGTGGAGAAGGAAATTTTTCATAGAGAAAGGGAACTATGGAGTTTACTCTCTCGTCCGTGCACTGTGCCGCCAGCCTCACGCTCACAAGCAGCTTCCAAGCCTCATTGTAGTCAAGGGTGCAATCCGCGTCAGGGTACTCTCTCTTGAGCCTGTCTATGACCTCAAGGGCCAGCTCTTTCTTCTTCGGATCCTCTTTTATATTTTTTTTCATAAAAATCTCCTTAAGCGAAATATATTGAAGTCTTTCTCTCTATTTTCCGCTTAAGGAGCCTTTTAGTCAACCTTATATTTATCAATTGTCTTCTACGGATCTCCACTTTAAAAGGAGGGCCGAGTTGATTATAACAAGCACGGATCCCGCATTGTGTACCAGAGCGCCTACTACAGGGGTCAGTATGCCTGTCATGGCCAAGATAATAGCAATAAAATTCAGTGTCATCGAAAAGCTGAGGTTGCACTTTATGGTCAGCATCATCCGTTTTGACAGCCTTATCAGGTGGGGGATCTCCTTTATATCGTCATTTATCAGGGCAATGTCTGCGGCGTCCACCGCAATGTCGCTCCCCACTCCGCCCATGGCAATTCCAACATAGGCCTTCTTTAAAGCCGGGGCGTCATTTATCCCGTCGCCTGCCATGCATACCTTTCTGCCCTTTTCCTGAAGCTCATCTATAATGTTAAGCTTGTCCTCCGGCATACATTCCCATCTCAGTTCCGAGATACCCAGGCTTTTCGCTATGTGTACCGCGGCATTTTTATTATCTCCCGTAAGGAGTATGGGCCGTACTCCGGTCATTACTATGCCTTCAATACTCTTTCCCGCATCCTCCTTCAGCGTATCCGACAGGGCAAGAAAACCCTCCGTCTCTTTTCCTGAAGACACGAAGATCACCGAGCATCCTTCATTGACGTAGTCGAGGGCCTTTGCTTTCAGGCAGGAAGGTATATCAAGTCCTCTTTCAGAAAAAAGCTGTTCATTTCCTGCTGTCACCCTTTTTCCTCCGACTGTGGCCTCAACACCTCTGGATATGATCATCTTAAAATCCTCTGCTTCCCTGAACCCGTCCTTGTATCGCTCTCTGAAGCATCTGACTACAGCCTCCCCCAGAGGATGCTCGGACATGGACTCGGCTGAGGCAGCCAGAGAAAAAAGCTCCTTTTCCGATTTGCCCTCCACAGGCTCAGCCTTTATGACTCTCGGCACGCCATGAGTAAGTGTGCCTGTCTTGTCAAAAGCCATGTCCGTCACTGAGGCGAGCCTTTCAAGGGCATCCCCTTCTTTTACCAGAAAACCGTGCTTCGTCACATTGCCGATGGCCGCCATTATGGCCGTCGGTGTTGCCAAAACCAGTGCGCAGGGGCAAAATACAACTAATATCGTGACTGATCTTATGATCTCGCCGGTGATAATAAAAGTTACTACTGCAGCTGTCAGAGCTGTCACCACTATCCAAGTGGCCCATCTGTCAGCAAGGCTCACTATCTTTGCCTTACCAGCATCAGCCGACTGTACAAGCCTTATCATTCGCTGAATAGAGCTGTCCTCTCCCACTCGCTCAGCCCTCATGTCAAAGGCCCCAAACTGATTGACTGTTCCCCCGGACACCTCATCTCCGGGTTTCTTATCCACAGGCAGTGATTCTCCTGTCATTACGGCTTGATCTACAGAGGTCTCTCCCTTAATTATGATCCCGTCAACAGGAATGCTCTCACCGGGAAGCACTCTGAGTATATCCCCCCTCTTAACATCCTCCGCTGCGATCACTTCCTCCGCCGAAGACTCTTTTATTCTCCTTGCAGTCCTCGGAGTCAAACGCACGAGATTTTCTATGCCCTGTCTGGCTCTCGCAACTGTAAGCTCCTCCAAAAGTCCTCCCAGCTGCATGATAAAGGCAACCTCTCCCGCTGCAAAATACTCTCCTATTATAAGCGATGCTATGAGAGCTATGGACACGAGCACGTCGGCCTTTATATCAAAAGCAGTTATAAGCCCTATCAAAGCCTCCAGTATTATAGGTATCCCGCAAAAGATAACCGCGATCCAAGCGGGCTCAAAATAGGGCTTTGTCACTCCCGATATGCTTAAGATGAGGGCAAGTCCCGAGATGACAAGGAAGGCGATATCCTTTTTTATGCCTCCCCACTCCAAAAGCTTTTCCAAAGTCTCCATATATAGTTCTCCCCAATCTGTTCTTATACCCATAGAGGTATTGGTATTATAAAAATAATATACCCTCACGGGTATATTATGTCAAGTCATAAATCAGGAATCTCAGGACAGCTCTATATCCGTAATGCTGTCCATATCTATCATGCCTCCGTCCCAAAGCCTCAGCTTTCTTTCAGTATTGTCTATGCTTTTTATTTTTCCCCTGACTCTCCTATACTCTCCTCCCTCCTTAAGTCTGTCCTCCTCAAAGAAGCTTACAGTCACCTCTTTCTTGTATCCGCCCTCACCGATCAGCTTCTTGATCTTCATGTCCAGCCGGTTTTTTTCCTCTTCGCTCAGCTCCGGAGCTCTCTGTGTGAGTCTCTCCTTCTCCTTTATGACCTCACTGTAGCCTGTAAGGGCTGCGAAGGGGCTGAATTGGGCGGCACGCTCACCCACAGGCATATGAGCATGCCGTACTACTCCCTTATACCTATGGTTTATGATGTCATCATAATTTTTCATAGCTTCCGCTTCCTGCTCTGTGGCCGCCTATCTGTTCGTTCCTGTTACGCGCCGTAGCTCCATCCTCCAGATTCATTCCCTTCAGCACGGCATTTTTCCCAAATCGTCTTTTTAATTTCAGCATCGTGTTCTGCAATTCCCTCTCTCTCAAAAGCTCCTCTGTTTCAATCCTCTCCCTCTCATATATCTCATCCTCTCGAAAAAGCTCCGTCTGCCTGAAATCCGGCATCTTTTTAAGCTCCTGCTCGGAGATGACATGGCAGGCTTCGATGCTTAACCTTCTTACGGTAAGGCGCCTGTCTGTGATCCTTTCAAACAGTCTGTCAAAGGCTTCTGTGAGCTTGCGGGAAGAGGAGGTATATTTCCCCAGATTCTCTGTCCCGTGAGCGTGCTTCGGAATCTTCCTTCCGTACATGTCTGTTTTTGTCTCTCCCTGATAGTCCTGATACTCATCCCCTATATTTTCTTTGTCATATCCCACTGTAAGCACTACAAGGTCTGTCACCAGCCCCTTGTCTGTAAGGTCCAAAGCCAGCATATCTGCCATCTCCTTTACAACAAGTCTTGCCTTGTCATTGGTATAGGGGCTTTGCAGCACCTGTCCTGAGCCCAGGCTCATATTTTCTGGCTTATATGATTTTATGTCTCTCATGCCGCAGGTCTCCCTGCCCCAGGCATGGTCTATAAGAAGCTCCGCATTCACTCCGAAGAGGTCAAAGAGCAGTTCCTCGCTATAGTACTCACCGGGCTTTCCCAGTGAACAGCGCGCCACGTCTCCCATAGTAAACATGCCATACTCGGCAAGACGCCTCGCATATCCCCTTCCCACTCTCCAAAAATCCGTTATAGGCCTATGATCCCACAGTGTCCTTCTGTAGCTGATCTCGTCCAGCTCGGCTATTCTGACTCCATTCTCGTCGGCAGGGATATGTTTCGCACCTATGTCCATGGCGACCTTGCACAGGTAGAGGTTGGTGCCTATCCCGGCAGTAGCTGTTATCCCTGTCTCCTCCAAAATATCGAGTATCATCTTCATCGCCAATTCTCGGGCTGTAACTCCATACATGGAGAGATATCCTCCCGCATCTATGAATACTTCGTCAATAGAATACACATGTATATCCTCCGGAGCTATGTACTTGAGATATATCTCATATATGCGTGCGCTCACATTCATGTAATGGGCCATCTGGGGAGGAGCCACTATATAGTCCACAGCCAGTGAGGCATCCTTTGAAAGCTCATCGGCAAACACAGAGTTATCCCTCAATTTTCCGTAGGGAGCCCTCATACTGCGCTCGGCATTTACCTCTCTGACTCTCTGTACCACTTCAAAAAGTCTCGGCCTGCCGGGTATGCCGTAAGCCTTGAGAGCCGGCGAGACTGCAAGGCATATGGTTTTTTCTGTCCTTCCCGCATCCGCCACCACGAGGTTCGTGTTCATAGGATCCAAATTTCTCTCAGCACATTCCACAGAGGCATAGAAGGATTTCAGATCTATGGCTATATAAGTTTTTTCTTCCACATTCATCCTCCTTCCATAGGGCGACCTTAAGGCAGCCCACCCAAAACACGATTTGAACGGGCTGCCTCAGTATGATTTCGATGATCCCTGATCCGGGACTCAATTCATGTTTGCAAATCTCTCTACTGCTTTTGTGAAATTTGCGATAGTCTTGTCTGCGTCCCCATGCTCTATCCCATCTCTTACGCAGTGTTTTATATGGCCCTCAAGCACCACCTGTCCTGCCCTGTGCAGAGCGGACTTCGCGGCATTTATCTGGGCAAGTATGTCCTCGCAGGGCACGTCCTCATCCACCATCCTGTCTATCGCCTGAACCTGTCCTATTATTTTTTTCAACCTCTTGTGAAGGTTCTCTGAATCCATGCATTGTCTCATATTTTTCCTGTCCTGTCTCTATTCGAAAAGCTCGGCGGCTTCCTTAAGATAAGCTGTTATGTCAAGGTGCTGGGGGCACTGTCCCTCACACTGTCCGCAGCCTATGCAGTCGGAAGCCCTGCCCTTTTCCTTTGTTGTATTTACATAGGAGTCCCTTGCGGCCTTAAGCTGAGATTCTCCGTACATGCTCACTTTGTTTACAAGCTTAAATATATCGGGTATGGGTATATTCTGAGGACATCCGTCAACACAGTAGCGGCAGGCTGTGCAGGCTACTCTCTCCTTCGATCTTATTATATCCGCCACTGAGGCCAAAAGCTTTTTTTCATCCTCAACGAGGGGCTTGAAGTCCTTCATGAAGGAGGTATTGTCCTCCATCTGTGCCATATCACCCATGCCGCTGAGCACCATAAACACCTTGTCCAAGGATGCGGCGTAGCGGATCGCCCAGGAGGCTGAGGACAGCTGTGCATCCCTCTCTGAAAGCAGCTTTTTCGCCTCCTCAGGTATGTTCACAAGAAGTCCTCCCTTTACAGGCTCCATAACTATTACAGGCTTTTCGTATTTGCAGCATATATCATAGCACTTTTCGGACTCCACATCAGGAGCCTCCCAGTCCATATAGTTTATCTGAAGCTGTACGAATTCCATGTCCGGATGTCTTAAAAGTATCTCCTCCAATGCCTCCGGCTTGTCATGGAAGGATAGTCCTATATGCTTTATCTTTCCCTCATCCTTCATTTTTTTCACAAACTCAAAGGCTCCCAGCTCCTCGCATTTTTTGAGCCTCTCTTTGGACATGGCGTGAAGCAGATAATAGTCAAAATACTCCACCCCGCAGCGTTTAAGCTGTGCCTCGAAAAACTCAGGAATATCCTCAGCCTTCTCTATCATAAATATGGAGAGCTTGTCCGCCAGTATATAGGCCTTCCTCGGGTATCTCTTTGTCACGCACTCCCTGAAAGCCACCTCACTCTCACTTTTATGGTAGGGGGCAGCTGTATCAAAATAGGTAAATCCCTCAGCTATAAACTTGTCCGCCATGCGGCAGACCTCGTCATAGTCTATCGAAGTATTGTCCGATGCATCTCTCAAAGGCAGCCTCATAAGCCCGAAGCCGAGCTTTTTTTCAATTTTCATATAAAACTCCTCCTTTCAGAGCGCCGAATCCTGCCCTCGGCGGTCTCCTGTATGAAATCTCTGATAAAATTATAATATCCCAAGTCAATTGCCGCAACAAAAGATATAAATATGCCACATAAAAATACCGCAAAGGATGTTTCTCCTTCGCGGTACTGTATCAGCTTATCGTTATTAATTTACGCAAAACCCTACTCTGTAAGTCTCTTTATACTCTCCATAGCCTCGGCAAATTCCTTTGAAGCCGCGCTCGGGTTCCTTCTTAAGTGCTTTGCTATCCTTCTGTAATCCTTGTCTCTTCTTCCTGCCATGTCCGTAAACTGCTTGTATATGCCGTCTGTTATCTGCTTAAACTCCTCAGCTCTCTGAGGCGCCGCCTGTTTCAAGGTCTCCACTTTTTCAAGAAGCTCGTTGAGCTGTCTTGTCCTCAGCTCCCTAAGCATATGGAGGTTTTTCTCAAACCTTTCCTTTCCGGACAGAAGAAGCTCCGCCTGTTTCTCACGCCTTGTTCTGTAGTCCTCAAGCTTGACAGCCGACACCACCTCCATGCGCTTCTGCAGGCGGCGTATGTATTCCTTGCTCTCGCTGAGCCTCTCCAGCATTTCCTTAAGATCAAGAGCCTCGCCGACTGAAGCGTGTACATCCACAGCTGTGGCTGCCGTAAGTATAAGGACAGCAAGCTCGGTAAAAAGACTTCTCATTTGAAGTATAAGATCCTGAATGGGAACATTTATGACCTCAACCAAAAGCACGGAGAAAAATCCCCAGGCTATGGATGCCGGAAGGCAGATATAGCCGTTCAGATTGTACTTAAAGTTGCTGTAGTCCCAGTATTTGACGTGGAATATCTTCTCCATAGTCCACCCTGTGGCATATTCCAATGCTGTAGCCCCCATCATTCCGAAGATAAATACAAGGGGGATACTGTCTCTTACTCCCATGGTGCACATTAGCACTCCCAGCGCTCCGAATCCGTATATCGGTATTATGGGGCCGTGGAGAAATCCTCTGTTTACAAATCTGTGCTGCCCTACAGAGGCGTATCCGGACTCCCATATCCATCCTATAAAGCTGTAAATATAGAAAAACAACAGCCAATCCCATACTGTATAGTGTATCATATCTTGAATCTGCATATCCCTTTTTAACTTTCCTTTCTTTAGTAGTTTTATTATAGCCCGGATCTTTTTTTATTTCTGTTGTTTTTCCCACAGCTTTTATATGATTTTCCCGGTATGCTGTCCTTAAGTTTCAGGAGGTAATTTTTATGAACAACACATTTTTTGGATCATGGAAAAAAATCGCATATCTTATTGCGATCATCATAACTGTTTTAGGGCTTTTGGCGGTATTTGCCCCCGGCTTCACCGGCCTTGGCATAGCCTACATTATCACAGCCGGATTTTTCATCTACGGCATACTCAAGATAGTGACCTGGTTCAACCTGCCCGGAGAGCTCAGAAGCGGCTTCTTCCTTGCGGACGGTATAATATCCGCCTTCATAGGAGGATTGATACTCTTCGATGCCCTCAGAGGGCCTTCAGGAAAGGCTGAAATGCTTCTCACACTCTCCTACACCGCGGGCTTTATGTCAGTCTTTAACGGAATAAACCTGATAACATCCTACGGTATACTTAAAAGAGAAGGCATTTCAGGAACCGGCTTTGTGATGGCAGGCGGTATCCTTCGCCTTCTCTTGGGCATACTGATAGTGTTTAACCCTATTGCGGGATGGCTCACTCTTCAGTGGAGCTGGGGAATACTCTTCATAATTACAGGAGTGGCCCTGCTGTTTGAGATCAAGGATCTTCCTCTGTAATAGGCATCTCTATAAGCAGCTCGAATCTGCTTTTCTCAAATTTAAGCAGTCCCTCGTCTCTCATCTTGCAGAGCTCTGCGGAGAGGGCACTTCTGTCCACAAACAGAAAATCAGCCAGATCCTGCCTGTTAAGAGGAATGGAAAAGACTCTCTCCCCGGCCTTGTGATATTCGTGGGACAAATAATCGGTGAGGCGTTCCCTTGTGGAGCGCCTTATGCTGTCCTCCAGCTTTTTTGCAAGATATTGGGCTTTGTTGGCAAGGACCTTGGACACAGCCTGCAAAAAACGTATCTGAAGCTCACAGGGAAGGTCTCCCGGCTGTCCGAAAAAGTCTCTTATGGAGATGAATACCACCTCCACATTCTCAGTGGCCACAGCGGCAAGATTAAGCTTATATCCTCCAACATAATTTACCATGCCGAAGGAGTCCCCCTCCCCCAGCACCTCTATGAGATTGCTGTTTCCGTTGCTGTCGCAGTGTGAGAGATATACCCTCCCGGACTTCACTATGCACACCTCATACAGCCTGTCTCCGTCTCTTGCAATATTCTCATTTTTTTTGAAGTTCGCTGTCCTTAAGTGGAGGTGCTCGGCTATCTCTCTTATCTCCTCCTCAGTAAAGTCCCCAAACAGCGAACAGGCCTTTAAAGCCTTAAGTTCACACCCGATGTCTCTGTTCATAGCTTTCCCTCTCAGAATCTGTATTTTTAGAGGCCCTCTCCTATAACCTCATATATCCTGGTTTTTATAAGCTCAGGAGTTGTATTTAAGGCTGCGGCAAACTCTCTGCAAACCAGCTCCTCCGCTCTTTTCAGGTAGATCTCATCCACCTGCCCCAGCCTCTTATGTCTGAGCCCTGCAGCCACCTTTTTCCTGTGCACTTCTTTTATGAGCCTAAGATAGGAATCCGGCATATCGTCAGCTGTAAGCTGTTTGTAGTGCTCCCTGAGCTTGCCCTGACTGTTATCTCCGAACACCTCAACTTCAGAATCGGAAAGACTGCTGAGATATTCCCTCGCCTCTTTTTCACCTATGGCCTCTCTCAAGCTGTCGCTGTTGTCGACAGGCGTGTATATCACGCTGTAGGCTGTCACAAAGAGGGGTGAAAGCTTATAGTACATAAGCTTTGCTCTCTCCAGGCTTTTCGGCATACCGAATTCCAATCCTGTTGCTATATCCTCAATGCGGCATATGCCATGGTTGCCAAAGACTACGTTAGTTCCTATCTCAAACATTCCTTTCCTCCTTTTTTGTATAATAAAAAGAAACAGCAGACCACAATGGACTGCTGCAGTAATCAACACAGATTTTTTGTTTATAAATCGTTAATTGCAGCTCCGACCGCTTCGGCTCCGAAAGCCGATTGTTATATATATATCTTACCACACTTTTCAAAATAAATCCAAAGGTCGAAACCGAAAAAAATATAAGTTTTTTGAGATTAGGAGTGTTTTTTCCTCAATTTAGGCTTGAGGAGCCAAGGATATCAGAGCATCTGAAAGCTCGCTCAGCTCATTAAAGCTTCCGAGAGAAGCTCTTTTCAGCTCTCTTTCCCCCGAGTAAGGGGTATATCCGTTAAATCCTCTCACCATTCCCATGTCATTTCCGCTGTCCCCTGCAGTAAAAATGTTTTCACTGTCTATGCAGCAAAATTCGGAAAGCTCTGTGACTGCTTTTTCCTTCCCCACTCCCTCGGCTGTTATGTCTATAAAGTTTTTATTTCTGAGGAAGCTGCACTTAAGTCCGCTTTCCGAAAGCCTCTTTAAAAGGGCTGTCAGTCTCTCTTCACTCACGTCTGATACAGAGAGCATGCAGATACTCTCTGAAGGGTCGAGATCCCGAATATCCTCAAAATGTCTTGTGCTCAAAAAATGGTTTATAAAATCGTCGCCGGTCTTTGTCTCATAGTCAAAATAAGCTTTTTCCTCTGTGTATGCTCTTATGTTTCTCGCCCCTTCGGCTTTGAGCTTTCCTATTATCCTCCGGACATCCTCCCTTATAGGACTTTTGTGCAGAGTTCTTCCTCTGTTGTCCTTTATCAGAGCCCCGTTAAGTCCTATATAGTAGTCATAGCTATCCGGGTTTTCGGGAAATTCTCCCCACTGCCTTCCGCTTGCAAAGGCAAATATGTTTCCTGCCCTTCTGAATCTTTCTATGCTCTCATAGTTTTTTCTGCAGGGCGGTTCGGATTCCCCAAAGCAAAAGGTGCCGTCATAGTCGGAAATAAGGAGTATCTTCCCCGAGATCCTGTCATCGGGAAAGAAAAGCTTCTGCTCCCGCCTTATGGCATCGGCAATCTTCATGCTTATAAAGCTCACCTCGGAAAAATCCCGGGGCTCTCCCCATCTGTCTTTACAATTGATACTTCCCGACAAAGCCTCAGCCCCTTTTATAAAATCCGTGATCTCATAGGCCATGTTGTTGTCAAACTGTGATGATATATTGTTTTCACTGTTGCCGTCATTATCTCGGAAGGTTCCCCCTTCAAATATCGTCTCTTTTCTTCCGTCCCTGTATAATATCTCCACCCTCTTGGGATTCGCTATAGAGTCAACAAGCATGCTGCCCTCCTCCCCTATAATACGGGAGGGGCTCAGGTCATCACATATCTTTGACCAGGCAAGCTGTGCTATAAAGCCTGATTCATAGGAGAGCAGGGCACAGCCTTCTCCGTCAACGCCTGTATAGAGTTCTTTCCCCATGCTCTTTATCTCCTGAGGCTCTCCGAAAAGATAGGCTGCAAGGCTCGTACAATATATTCCTATATCCATGAGAGCTCCGTTAGACAGTTCCTTTTTGAAGGCGTTCTCCACCGTCCCCGCCTTAAGCCTGTCATAGCGGGAGGAGTACTGCATGTAGTGGATATCTCCGTATCTCAGCTGTCCCAGCTTTGTAAGGTTTTCCTTTATTTTGGAAGCTCCCGGATCATGTATATGCCTTAAGGCCTCAAAAAATAAGAGGCCTTTGCTTTCTGCAAGTTTTCTCAGGTATCTGTACTGTCTTAAATTTGTACATACCGGCTTTTCGCAGAGCACATGTTTTCCTGCCTCAAGCATCATCTTTGCCTGAGTGAAGTGGCAGTTGTTGGGGGAGGCGATATATACAGCATCCACCTCCTTTGAGTCCGCAATAAGGGACAGTTTATCCACAGCCATTTCAGCTCCGTACTCCGCTTTCATTTTTTCAGCTGTCTCAAGGCTTCTTGAGTATGCCATCATATAGTGGAATCCCTGCACAGTCTTTGCTGCCGCAAGAAAATTTTTGACTATCTTGTTGCTTCCGATAGTGGCAAAGTTCATATGAGCGCTCCTTTAAGATCTTTTATATTTTGTTGTTTTTGCAACAGATTTTTAAGTTATATTTCTCTATAATCAAGTATATCAACAGACAGATTTTTCTCAATATCAATCTTCAAAAAGCATCAACTTGATTTTTCTCGGTGTCAAGTATCAGCGGAGGTATCATTATGAACTATATTAAAAACATCGCCCACGAAGAGGTTCTCGATTTGGCAGCTCAGATCTCTGCCGCATCAGGACAGATAGTAAGTAAGACTTTGGCTCAAAACAAGCATGTAAGCATAACTCTTTTTGCCTTCTCTAAGGGAGAGGAGATAAGTACTCACGAGTCCGGCGGAGATGCCATGGTCCTTGTATTGGAAGGTGAGGGGCAATTTACCGTCGACGGAAAGGTCCACTTTTGCAAGGCCGGGGAGAGCATAGTAATGCCTGCAGGAAAGCCCCATGCGGTTTTTGCAAAAGAGGATTTTAAGATGCTTTTGACTGTGGTTTTTGCGGCTTGATAATGCCCTAATAAGGCCTTAATTAAAAGGGGATGCCTGAGGCATCCCTTTGATCCGTTACAAAAAATTTTATTCCTATCTCTATCAATGCTTGAGCTCCAGCTTCACCACACATTCTGTATGCTCCGTCCAAGGGAACATATCCACAGGCTGTATCTTCTTTACCTCATAGCCCTTCTTTCTTAAAGATTTCAGGTCCCTTGCCAGAGTCTCAGGATTGCAGGAAATGTAGACTATAGTCTCCGGAGAAAGCTTTGCTGCGGATAAGAGGAATTTCTCATCGCTGCCCGCTCTGGGGGGATCCATGAACAAGACATCCACATGCTCACCCTTTTCGGCCATAGCTTCCATAAACTCCCCTGCGTCTCCCTGATAAAACTTTATATTATCTCTCTTGTTTTCACGAGCATTTATTATAGCGTCCTTTACCGCGTCAGCGTTGAGCTCAACGCCTATTACCTTTTCGGCGTATTTTGAGGCGACAAGTCCGATAGTGCCTATTCCGCAGTAGGCGTCTGTCACTACAGGCTTCTTTTCAAACTTTTCATTTCCTTTAAGCCCTGCATACTCCATGGCAATGTTATAGAGCTTTTCAGTCTGCAGGGGATTCACCTGATAAAAGGAATCAGGGGAAAGCCTGAAGTTCATACCGCAGAGCTTGTCCGTTATAAAGCCTTTTCCGTAGAGTTTGATGTTTCTCTCCCCCAGCACCATAGTTGTATTCTTGTCATTTACATTTAAAATGACAGTGCTGATCTCAGGATGCTCCTTAAGGAGGGCCTTCACAAAATTATTTTTTGAGGGAAGGATTGGTGAGGAGAGCACGAGCACCACCATTATCTCCCCGGTCTTAAAGCCTCTCCTGACAAGCACATGCCTTAAGAGACCGTAGCCCGTATCCTCATCATAGGTCTTTATTTTAAAGGATCTGAGCAATCCCCTTATGCTCCGGATTATGGCCTGACATTTTTCATCTTCAATAAGGCATTCCTCCACAGGTACTATCCTGTGAGTGTTTGCCTCATAAATTCCTGATATTATCTCCCCGTTTTTCTTCCTTCCGAATACGGCGTGGACCTTATTTCTGTAATGGTAGGGATGATACATGCCTATTATTTTTTCCACATCGCCGAAGGGGGAGAGAAGCTTTTTTACCTCCTTCTGCTTTATCCCCAGCTGTTCCTCATAGCTCATACCCTGATATCTGCAGCCGCCGCATTTCTTTCCTATTTTACAAACTTTAATGTCTGAACTTTTCTTTCCCGAATTTATATTTTCCATCTCTGTATACCTTAATCCTCCGCCCTTATTGCCCATCTCATTTTTGTGGAATGAGCTCTGCTGTTTCTTATGCACTCTTCTGCTGAAGGCCTTATGACATCTCTTGCTATCTCTGAATAAAGCCCCTCTCTGTAGCCCTCTTTAAATGCCTTCTTCACAAGCCTGTCCTCCCCTGAGTGGAAGGTCAGTATGGCCACTCTTCCTGAGGGCTTTAACACCTGAGGAAGCTTTTCGAGAAATGAGTATAGGGACTCGAACTCATTGTTTACATCTATCCTTAGAGCCTGAAAACATCTCTGACAGGACTTCTTTACAGCCTCCTTACTCTCCTCCTCAGGGACAAAGGAGAGGGCCTCCTCTATGGCCTCCTTTAATTTGCCTGTGGTATCTGTCTTCTCTCCCTTTTTCCGCCTGTTCACTATAACTCGGGCTATCTCCTCGGCGCAGGGCTCGTCGGAATTCTCCACAAACATTCCGCACATCTCCTCATAGCTCATCTCATAAAGGCGCTCGGCGGCGCTTTTCCCCTCCAAGGGATTCATTCTGAGGTCAAGAGGTCCGTCATCCTTAAAGGTAAAGCCTCTCTCAGGATTATCTATCTGCATTGATGAAACTCCCAGATCCGCGAGGATAAAGTCAAAGCCTCCCGACTCCTCCCGGAGATTGTCTACCTCCGCAAAATTCATATTTTTAACAGTGAGGATGTCAGGGCCGAAGCCGGCCTTTAAAAGTCTTTCCCTTGTCTTTTCCGACTCGATAGGGTCTATGTCGAGAGCGAAAATATGGCCCTTTCCCTCCAGGCATTTTAGCATTTCCTTAGTGTGTCCTCCGTAGCCCAAGGTGGCGTCAAGGCCTGTCTGTCCGGGTTTTATATCAAGAAAATCCAATATCTCCTTCACCATTATGGAGATATGCATCCCTGCGGGAGTTCCCCCTTTTTCAATAATGTGCTCTATGGTGTCGGCGTATTTCTCAGGATCAAGCTCCTTATATTTCTCGCTGAATTTTTTAGGATATAGCCCCGAATAGCGGGGGCGCCTCTTATGCTTTATTTCAGGGTTGGTTTCTTCGCGATTTGACTCCATTAAATCCGCTCCTTTTTTCTGTTTGTTTTTAAGTATATAATATCTGTAATTTTAAGTGTAGTCGGCCATTTTATTTTTACCTTGAATCGGTATTTATTCTACAGAATAGGAAATAGGCAGAAGCTCTTTTGCCTTGACCTTTTTAGCTTCTCCGTGTACTGATACAATGACATCACAATCCGGCATATAATCATGCAATATCTGGCGGCAGTTTCCGCAAGGAGGTATGATCTCCTCCCCCTCCTTTCCTCTGACTGCGACGACAGTGTCAAACTCTCTTTCTCCATTTGTGATTGCTGTTCCTATTGCCACTTGCTCCGCACAGGCCCCATGCAAGGAATAAAGATTTACTCCGACATATATTTTGCCGTTTTTACAACGTATGGCTGCTCCTACAGTATGATTATGATGCTCCTGATCGTAGTTAAAACGAATTGCTTTTTTTGCCTCTGCTATTAACTCGTAATCTCTTTCTTGAAGTGGATCCATATCCTTAATTTCCTAAATCCCGATTTATATATGTTCCGGCAGAATAGGAGCGTTATTCAGCTTTGCCCACAGCTTAGCTGTTTTCTCCCTCAAAGCCTGATCATCATTGACGGTAGCTATGTATGCATCACATTTTTCACAGTCCAATCCGCAGTATCCGATCATATCTTTCATAGGTTACATTCCTCCCAAGACTTTTCTCATATCCGCAACAAACTGTGTCTGCTGCTTTCTCAAATAGAACTTCACAAAGGGCTTCAGCAATAATTTCTTCGCCTCCACTTGTTCCGTAAAATCTATCTCTGTTTCGTCGCCTTTAGCAGTGAAAATGCCGGTCCAATGACCTGTCATATTGCTGTTTTCCATATCAAATTCCCATCGTCTGTATGGCTCAACAAGAGTCACAGTAAAGGTCGTAGGGTAGCCGTCTTTGGTGTATTCAATAAATTTCTTATCGCTGATAACTTCTGTTTTGCTCAAGTCACTTCTCCAAGCAGCGTAATTCTCCGTATTCAAAACCAACTCCCACACTTTTTGAAGATCGCCGGGGACCATCGCTTTTATATTTGAAATCGGCATTTTTGCTCTCTCCTTAAATCAGTCATATTTCTCAATGTGCACGGTGGCGATCGCCGACTGATTCGGCTCTCCGGTAACAAGGTCTATTTCTTTTAAGGTACATTCCATTGTAAGAAACGCTTCGTTGATCACAGGCGCATGAATGGTGTTCACAAGTTTATCATAGAAATTTATGGGAAGGAAGTTGATGCAAAAACATTTTATAAAAGGTATACATCGAGTTCTGTTTTCATTCTCCTCTTTTCACCCGGATAGTTCTCTATTATAAAAATTTTGTAGTATAATTATATAGAATTTTCAAACAAGATAATATACTGTATTTACAAAATTTTTTGTAGAATGTTTATTTTCGGAGGAGGCTTATATGAAAAAATTCGGGGCGTTTTTAATTGCGACAGGTATATCCTGTCTTATGAGTATTTCCGCCATGGCAGGGCAGTGGCAGCAGAGCAGCTCCGGTTGGTGGTGGCAAAATGACGACGGAAGCTACCCTATAAACACATGGCAGTGGATAGACGGAAACAATGACGGTGTAGCCGAATGTTACTACTTTGATGAGAACGGATATATTCTTGTAAATGGGATAACTCCCGACGGCTGTATGGTGGATTCAAGCGGAGCTTGGATAGTAGAGGGAGAAGTTCAGACTAAGCTTATTTCTTCAGAAGCTTCACAGCCTGTCTCAGGCGGGGATTCTCAGGATAATTCTTACTCAGGCACAGGATCCGGCAATTCCTCTTCCTCCTCCGGAAGCGGAGGATCGGTAAGTGATACTGTCCGTCAGCCTATAGGAGATACGGTCTTCGTGTCCCGCACAGGCAAGAAGTACCACAGGGACAGGACCTGCGGCACTATGAAGGATCCCATAGAAATGTCACTTCAGGACGCTATAAATT
>CALWLI010000012.1 GCA_944381485.1 uncultured Lachnospiraceae bacterium | reverse complement strand
CTTACGATATCGGCTTCGGCGGACTTGACCATGTACTTGCTTCCAATAAGGACATCAACATCATGGTATTCGATACCGAGGTTTACTCAAATACAGGCGGACAGTCATCAAAGGCTACTCAGCCCGGTGCAGTAGCACAGTTCGCTGCAGGCGGTAAGGAGACCAAGAAGAAGGATCTCGCTTCTATAGCAATGAGCTACGGTTATGTATATGTTGCTCAGATATCTATGGGCGCTGATTACAACCAGACAGTTAAGGCTATAGCTGAGGCTGAGGCTTATCCCGGACCTTCACTCATCATCGCTTACGCTCCTTGTATCAACCACGGAATCCGTAAGGGAATGGGCAAGGCTCAGACAGAGGAGAAGCTGGCAGTTGAGTGCGGTTACTGGTACAACTTCAGATTTAATCCTCAGGCTGAGAACAAGTTCACTCTTGACTCAAAGGCTCCTGACTTCACAAAGCACAGAGAGTTCCTTAACGGAGAGGTTCGTTACTCATCACTTGCTCTCAAGAACCCTGAGAGAGCACAGAAGCTCTTCGATGAGAACCAGAAGTTTGCTGAGGAGAGAAGAAAGTACCTTGAGGGACTTGTAAAGCTCTACGCAGGTGAGACTGAGTAATTATCAATTAAAAATCATTTCTTTATCTGAAAATGCATTTCATGATAGAGGATAGAATTAAAGATCGGTGCATGGAGACATGTGCCGATCTTTTTTGCATATATTTAAGATAAATTGATCAATAAAAAGTTTTTCAGTTCGGAGCCACTTCGTTCAGATTCGTCAATTAACTTAACTCGCTTTTTCAAAACTCGGGAACAAAAGTTCCCTCAAACAGTTGAAAAAGCTCGAAGTTAATAAGACTCATCCTCACTCCGTGAACGGCTCATGTCACTGAAAAATTCTTTTTATTTTAAATGATATTTTTTATTGATTTATACTATGCAAAAAATCTATTTTAGTGTATACTAACTATCAGATACCAATACCCCGTGTGGGTATCTGGTATACAAAAGATATATATGGCAACAGGAGGAACAGCATGCAAAAAAAGTTTAATGTCACCGGAATGAGCTGCGCGGCATGCTCCGCCAGAGTGGAAAAGAGTGTTGCAAAGCTTGATGGTGTGAGGGAGGTTAATGTCAATCTTTTAAAGAACAGTATGGTGGTAGACTTCAATGAAGACATTCTTTCCACAGAGGATATTACAGTTGCAGTTGAGAGGGCGGGCTATGGCGCTGAGCCTGTGCCCGATAAATCAGCGGCAACGCCTACTAAGGAGAGAATATCCCCGGTTCAGGAGGCAAAGAAGGAATATGAGAGTATGCGAAGAAGGGTAATATGGTCCTTTGTTTTTACTGTACCTCTTTTTTATCTCTCCATGGGACATATGATGGGTTGGCCTCTTCCCGGCTTCTTTCTTGGCACAGAGAATGCTATGATCTACGCCATGACCCAGTTTTTGCTTCTTATACCTGTTATATTCATAAACTTTAAATATTACAGAATGGGTTTTAAAACTCTTATCCACAGGTCTCCAAACATGGATTCCCTTATTGCCTTGGGTTCAGGAGCATCTACTGTGTACGGAATATATGCCCTTTATAAGATAGCCTTCGGCCTGGGACATGGGGACATGCTCATGGTAGAACAGTTTACCCATGATCTTTATTTTGAAGGTGCAGGCACCATACTCACACTTATCACTCTCGGAAAATTCTTCGAGGCAAGGGCAAAAGGAAAAACTTCAGATGCGGTAAATAAGCTTCTTGACCTTGCTCCGAAGACGGCTACTGTTCTTAGAGACAGCGAAGAAGTGACAGTTCCTGTTGAAGAAGTTGAAGTGGGAGATATACTCATAGTAAAGGCGGGAGAGTCAGTTCCTGTGGACGGCATTTTACTGGAGGGAACAGGATCTGTGGATGAGTCTGCCATTACAGGAGAGAGCATACCCTGTGACAAGGCTCAGGGTGATAAGCTTATAGGAGCCACAATAAATACTGCAGGCTACTTTAAGATGAGGGCCACAAATGTGGGGGACGAGACAGCGCTCGCACGGATCATAAAGCTTGTGGATGAGGCCACAGGCTCTAAGGCGCCAATAGCTAAACTGGCTGACAGAGTGGCAGGTGTATTTGTACCTGTAGTAATAGCTATAGCCCTTATATCATCCCTCGCCTGGCTGATTGCAGGTGCGGGACCTGAATTTGCTCTCACCATAGGTGTTTCTGTACTTGTAGTGTCCTGCCCCTGTGCCTTGGGCCTTGCCACGCCTACTGCCATTATGGTGGGGACCGGAAGGGGGGCTACAAACGGAATACTTATCAAATCCGCGGAGGCTCTTGAGACGGCCCACTCTGTAAAAACTGTTGTGTTGGATAAAACAGGAACTGTCACTATGGGAAAACCGGCTGTAACCGACATTGCAGTGACGAAAAATTCTTCAAAGGAAGAGCTTCTTCAAATAGCAGCTTCACTTGAAAAGCTTTCCGAGCATCCTTTGGGGAGGGCAATAGTAGAGGAGGCCGAAAGGGAAGAAACAGCTTATCTTTCTGTAGAGGATTTCAGGCAAATACCCGGTGAGGGTATAGCCGGATCCATAGGCGGTAAGCCCTGCCTCGGAGGAAACAGGAAGCTTATGGAGAGCTTTTCTGTATCGGATTTTTGCGCGGACGAGCTCGAAAATGAAATAGCTTCTGAGGGAAAAACTCCCCTGTACTTTGCTGTTGATGGCAGATTCATAGGCATGATAGCCGTTGCCGATGTTGTAAAGCCCACATCCAAGCTTGCCATAAAAGAGATGAGAGACATGGGCATAGAGGTGGTAATGCTCACAGGAGATCACAGAAAGACCGCTGAGGCTATAGGACGGGAGGTCGGAGTCGACAGGACCATTGCGGAGGTACTTCCGGAGGATAAGGAAAGAGAAATCAGAAGACTTCAGGGAGAAGGAAAAAAGGTAGCTATGGTGGGAGACGGCATAAATGATGCCCCCGCTCTTGCAAGGGCCGATGTGGGCATAGCCATAGGGGCCGGAACCGACGTGGCTGTGGAATCTGCGGATATAGTTCTCATAAAAAATGATCTTCTTGATGTGGCAGGAGCCATAGAGCTCAGCAAGGCGACCATTAAAAATATAAAGGAAAACCTCTTCTGGGCCTTTTTCTACAATATTATAGGAATACCCATTGCGGCAGGGCTGTGGTATAATGCTTTCGGCCTCAAGATGAATCCTATGGTTGCCGCTCTTGCCATGAGCTTCAGCTCGGTTTTTGTTGTAAGTAATGCTTTGAGGCTCCGCTTCTTCAAGCCTAAATACGGATCCCGCACTTATGGAGAGGACAAAAGGCCTGAAGAAAATAGAGAGACCGTAAAGCTTACAGAGCTTAAAGCGCTTAAAAATGATATAAATAAACAAAGGGAAACAGGAGGTTCTGAAATGAAAAAAGAGATAGGTATCGAGGGAATGATGTGTCAGAATTGTGTCAGACATGCTACAAACGCTCTCAACTCAGTCCCCGGAGTAAGTGAAGTAAACGTCAGCCTTGAGGATAAAAAGGCATACATCACAGCAGAGGACTCAGTGACAGATGATATGCTGAAGGCGGCTATAAGCGAGGAAGGCTATGAGGTCACTGAAATTAAAAACCTTTAGAATACTATGAAAGCGGACAAGGAAAAAATAACCCGCTCGATAAAAATAGCAAGGGGACAATTGGACGGGATACTGAAAATGATAGAAGAGGACAGATACTGTGTGGACATATCCAACCAGCTGAGTGCCACTCAGTCTCTACTTAAAAATGTAAATAGAGAGATACTTCACGCCCACATAAGGAGCTGCGTCAGGGAGGGACTTCACACTGATGAGCCCAATGAAAAGGTTGAGGAAGCTCTCAGACTTTTGGACAAGATGATACTATAAAAAAAACGACATATCATTCCGAAAGGAGTGATATGTCATTTTTTATCTCATTAAATCTCAAATAAATCATCAGACAAGGCTTCCCACGTAGTCGTAGTCCTCTCCGTGGCTCTTCAGCAATGCCTGGATCTTGGCCGAGGAGTGTATAGCGTACTCCAGGGAAACGTTATAGTTGAAGGCGTTGATGATGGAGGCAAGGTATCTGCTCATATCAGCCTCAACATACCAGGGCTTTGTGAGTATCTCCTTGGGTCTGTAATTCAGGTTTGTGGTTATGATATAGTCGATATAGCCCTTTGCATAGAAATCGTCAAACTTGTCGAGACCGTTTGTAAAGAGTCCGAAGGTGCAGCATATGATCACCTTGGCTGCCTTTCTCTCCTTCAATTCCCTGGCTGTATCCAACATGCTCTCTCCTGAGGAGATCATATCGTCAACTATAAGCACTGTCTTTCCCTCAACGGATGAGCCCAGGAACTCGTGAGCCACGATGGGGTTTCGGCCGTTTATAACTCTTGAATAATCACGCCTCTTGTAGAACATTCCCATGTCCACTCCCAAGTTGTTGGCTATATACACAGCTCTGTCCATGGCCCCCTCGTCAGGGCTTATTACCATAAAATTGTCTTTATTGATATTGAGCTCAGGATCGTGCTTTAACATGGTCTTTATGAACGCGTAGGTAGGCATAAAATTGTCGAATCCGTTCAAGGGGATAGCGTTCTGAACTCTGGGATCATGGGCGTCAAAGGTGATAAAATTGCGGACCCCCATGGCTGTCAGCTCCCTCAGGGCGAGAGCACAGTCCAAAGACTCTCTCTTTGACCTCTTGTGCTGCCTTCCTTCATATATAAAAGGCATTATCACATTTACTCTGTAGGCTCTTGCCACAGAAGCTCCGATGAGTCTCTTAAGATCTTGATAATTGTCGTCAGGAGACATGTGGTTGACAAATCCGTTCACGGTGTAAGTATTTGAGTAGTTGGTTATATCAACCATTATAAATTCATCTATGCCTCTTGTGGATTCGTAGATCATGCCCTTGGCTTCACCTGTTCCGAAGCGGGGACAATCACATTTTAAGAGAAAAGAATCAGGAGCAAAGCCTCTGAGCCTGAGACTTTCCTCCTCATAGTGCTCTTTAATATATTTCTCATCATGCTTTCTGGTCTTTACGAGCCATTCATCCACCTTTTCGGCCAGCTCTGTGCATGACTTGTGGGCCGCTATCTTCATAGGGGCCGGAGGGACCAAATTTGTTGAATAGTTTTCCGCCATTTTTTCCACCTTTAAAATTGTTTTTGAACACAGAAACTATGCAGAATACATCTGCATAACTTTATAATGATTTTATACTACTTATGTTAAATAGGTCAATAGCTTAAGATTATGTTTGCAAAAAATAAATTTTATAATATACTTATTGTCGAACGAATAACGATATTATTTTGAATGCGAGGTAAAAATGAGTAAACCTATAGTAGCGATAGTGGGCCGCCCCAACGTGGGTAAATCTACGCTATTCAATGCCTTAAGCGGCACAAATCTGTCTATAGTGGAGGATACTCCGGGAGTCACCAGAGACAGGATATACGCTGAATGTGAATGGCTGGGCATGAGCTTTACACTTGTGGACACAGGAGGTATAGAGCCTGATTCCACAGATGTCATCTTAAGACAGATGAGAGAGCAGGCGGAGATAGCTGTAAGCACCGCCGATGTGATCATATTTTTAGTGGATGTCAGACAGGGACTGTGTGACGATGATTTTAATGTTGCAACCATGCTCAGGAAGTCTAAAAAGCCCATAGTACTTGCAGTAAATAAGGTGGACAGCTTTAAAAAGCAGGGCAATGATGTCTATGAATTTTACAACCTTGGTTTGGGGGATCCCATAGGCATATCGGCCGAGGGACGCCAAGGCATAGGCGAGCTTTTGGACGCCGTGGTAGAGCTCTTCCCTGAGGGCACAGGTGCCGATGAGGAGGATGACAGGACAAGGGTAGCCATAGTAGGACGCCCCAATGTGGGAAAGTCTTCAATAATCAATAAGCTCCTGGGTGAGAACAGAGTGATAGTCTCTGACATAGCGGGAACCACCAGGGACGCCATAGATACTGTGGTAAAACACAACGGCGAGGAGTATGTATTTATAGATACAGCGGGTCTCAGAAGAAAATCCAAGATAAAGGAGGATATCGAGAGATACTCCATAATAAGGACTGTCGCCGCGGTTGACAGAGCAAACATAGTTGTGATAGTCATAGACGCCACTGAAGGGGTGAGCGAGCAGGACACAAAGATAGCAGGCATTGCCCACGAGAGAGGCAAGGGCTGCATAATAGTAGTGAATAAATGGGATGCTCTGGAAGACAAGAATGACAAGTCTATCTATGAGTTCACTGACAAGATAAGACAAAAATTTTCCTTTATGCCCTACGCTGAAATACTGTTCGTATCAGCTCTCACAGGACAGAGACTCATAAAACTCTACGACATGATAGATAAGGTAAGAGCAAATCAGACCTTGAGAGTGGCCACAGGTGTTCTCAACGAGATAATGGCTGAGGCTACCGCTATGAAGCAGCCCCCTTCAGACAAGGGTGTGAGATTAAAGCTTTATTATATAACTCAGGTTTCGGTCGAACCGCCTACCTTTGTTATATTTGTCAATTACAGAGAGCTTTTCCACTTCTCTTATCAGAGATATATAGAGAACAGACTGAGAGATGCCTTCGGATTTTCAGGTACTCCGGTACACTTCATCATAAGAGAGCGCAAGGAAAAGGATAATTAAGAGTATAAATATATAGGAGCCGGACTGATAGATTATGGAAAGACTTGTTTGCCTGTTGATAGGATATATATTCGGAAATTTTCCCACAGGATATCTTTATGCGAAAATGCATGGTGTTGACATAACCCACAAGGGCAGCGGAAATGTCGGTACGACAAATGTTTTGAGGAACATGGGGCCGAAGGCCGGCCTCATTACCATGCTGGGGGACTTCGCAAAAACCTTTATACCCTTGATCATCGTCACCTGTTTTCTTTACAGAGACAGAACGGATATGAGATATCTTCTTATAATGTACACAGGCCTTGGAGCTATACTTGGACATAACTTCCCCCTCACACTAAAGCTTCACGGTGGAAAGGGCATAGCCTGTACCGGGGCTCTCATATGTTTTTCAGATATAAGACTCTTCCAGGTCTGCTTTATAGCTTTTTTCGGAAGTGTGCTCATAACCCGCTATGTGTCGGTGGGATCGCTTTTAGTCGCCCTCTGCTTTTCAGCTGTAAATATTTGGATAGTCAGCACAGGATTACATCCCTTGGCACCTCAGTACCACATGGAGCTCTATATGGTCAGCCTCATAATTTCGGGACTTGCCATTTTTAAGCACAGATCAAATATAAAAAGACTTTTTTCAGGAACAGAGAACAAACTGTCCTTTGGCAGCGGAAAGAGAAAGGAGAATTGATATGGCTGATATAGGTGTTATAGGAAGCGGAACATGGGGAACAGCCCTCACAGTTCACCTGGCTGATATGGGGCATAAGGTGATACTTTGGTCCACATTTAAGGAAGAGATCGATTCTCTGGCTTCCACACATCGACATCCCAATCTTCCCGGGGCTGTAATCCCGGAAAGCGTGAGTTTTACTTCAGAGCTTTGCGAGGCCATGAAGGATAAGGAACTCCTGATACTGGCTGTCCCTTCAATATTTACAAGGCAGACTGCCCGCAGGATGAAGGAGTACATAGTTGACGGACAGCTCATAGTAAATGTTGCAAAGGGTATAGAAGAGGACAGCCTGAAGACTCAGACAGATATAACCGAGGAGGAACTGCCTGAGGCCAACGTGGCGGTCCTGTCAGGTCCCTCCCACGCGGAGGAAGTGTCAGTCGGGATGCCTACGGCGGTGGTTGTGGGAGCCCACGACAAGAAAACAGCAGAGAGAGTTCAAAATATTTTTATGAGTCCCGACTTCAGGGTATACATTTCTCCCGACATGAAGGGAATAGAAGTGGGAGGCTCACTTAAGAATGTCATTGCCTTGGCTGCAGGCATGGCTGCAGGCCTGGGTTACGGTGACAATACAGCAGCGGCTCTTATGACAAGGGGAGTAACAGAGCTTGGGAGACTGGGAAAGGCTATGGGCTCTGCTACAGAGACCTTCTATGGCCTTGCGGGAATAGGTGATCTCATAGTCACCTGCGCATCAAAGCACAGCAGGAACAGAAGAGCAGGAGTTCTTATAGGACAGGGCAAATCCATGGAAGAAGCCATGGCTGAGGTAAAGATGGTCGTGGAGGGAGTATACTCCGCAAAGGCTGCAATGCAGCTTGCGCTGAAATATAAGGTGGATATGCCTATAGTAGCCGAGGTCAACAAGATACTCTTTGAGGGACGTTCAGCCTCGGAGGCTGTGGTCAATCTCATGTGCAGAGACAAGCAGTCGGAGAACCCTGATATGGAGTGGGACAGGCAGTAACAGCCCGGATATAATAAAAATTATAATATTGTCATAACTTATAATTATATAAAAAATAACAGCTATGTTCTTTAGGTTATAAAATTGCCGTCACCGATTGACATGAGCCTAAAGCATAATTATAATCTTAAAAAAATCACAATCAGGGAGGAATAATTATGAAAAGGTTTATGTGTTTGGCGATGACAGCAGCTATGCTTGCTATGTCGCTTACAGCATGCGGATCATCAGATTCAGCCGAGGAGACCACAGCTGCAGCAGCAGCCGCTGAAGCTGAGGACAGCACAGAGGCGGGAGATACCG
>CALWLI010000011.1 GCA_944381485.1 uncultured Lachnospiraceae bacterium | reverse complement strand
TCCATCATTCCGGCGCCTGTCATCTCTCTAAGGTCTTTTACCATTGCTGCTGTAACTGCTGCCATGATTATGCCTCCTCTTCTGATGCCTCAGCCTCGTCAGCCTGAACATCCTCTGCAACCGCCTCGTCAGCGTACTCTACGTTCTCTGTTCCGTCTCCCATTGTATCCTCTTCAACATAAGCCTCATCGCCCTGCTTAGCCTCGATGACAGCGTCTGCCATCTTTGACACGATAAGCTTTACGGCTCTTATGGCGTCGTCGTTTCCGGGGATAACAGCGTCAAGCTCCTCGGGATCACAGTTTGTATCGCACATTCCTACAAGGGGGATTCCAAGAGACTGAGCCTCCTGTACGCAGATCCTCTCCTTCTTGGGATCGATAACAAATATAACTGAAGGGAGCTCCTTCATCTCAACTATTCCGCCAAGGTTCTTCTCCAGCTTCTCCTGCTCCTTCTTGAGAAGAATAACCTCTTTCTTGGGAAGCACGTCAAATGTTCCGTCCTCAGCCATGTTTCTGATAGCCTTAAGACGCTCGATTCTTGAACGGATGGTCTTGAAGTTTGTAAGCATTCCGCCCAGCCATCTCTCATTTACATAGAACTCTCCGCATCTCAATGCCTCTGTCTTGATAGCATCCTGAGCCTGCTTCTTTGTTCCTACAAAGAGAACTGTTCCGCCGTCAGCTACGATGTCTGTAAGCATCTTGTAAGCCTCGTCGACCTTACCTACAGTCTTCTGAAGATCAATGATATGGATACCATTTCTCTCTGTGAAGATATAGGGAGCCATCTTAGGGTTCCATCTTCTTGTCTGGTGGCCAAAGTGTACGCCTGCTTCCAAAAGCTGCTTCATAGAAATAACGCTCATTAAATTTTCCTCCTGTGGTTTAGCGTCTGTCCGCATAAGTATTCATAAGCTACCGCAGCTGCGGCACCGGCTTATGCGTCCGTGCGGACATGTTTTATAGTATAATACGCCCCGTGCAAAGCACAGAGCGTATCAAGATTAACATAATATTTTGCGATTTTCAAGTATTTTGTAAGCTTTATTTGCCTTATTTTATAATATTTATTTGCTCTTTCCGTCCTTCTTGGGTTTTGTCCATGAGACAAAGTCACAGTCCTTGTTTTCACAGGCATAAAAGAGCCTTCCCTTCTTTGTCCTGCGCTTTATTATCTCGCTGCCGCACTTGGGGCATTTTACTCCTATCCTCTCAACAAAGGGCTTGGTGTTTCTGCACTCGGGGAAGCCCGGACAGGCAAGGAATTTGCCGTGGGGTCCGTACTTTATTACCATCATCCTGCCGCACTTGTCGCAGGGCACATCGGACACCTGATCCGCCACCTTCACCCTCTCAAGACTTTCCTTTGCGGCATTTACCGAAGCCTCAAGATCCGGGTAAAAGTTCTCCACTATAGTCTTCCAGTCGGTCTTTCCCTCACCCACGCTGTCAAGCATGTACTCCATGTTTGCGGTAAACTTGCTGTCCACTATGGTGGGGAAGCACTTTACCATCATTGTATTTACAGCTTGCCCAAGTTCGGTGACAAAGAGATTCTTTTTCTCCTTCGTGATGTAATGTCTCTGAAGGAGCGTTGTTATCGTAGGGGCATAGGTGGAGGGTCTTCCTATTCCGTCCTCCTCCAGCTTCTTTACAAGAGATGACTCTGTATAGTGGGCAGGAGGCTGGGTGAAGTGCTGCTCCGGATCCAATTTCTCAGCGGTGAGCGTCATTCCCTCCTCCAAATGAGTGAGATCTTTGTTTATTGCCTCCTCTCCCTCGCTGTCATATACGGCAAGGAAGCCCTTAAACTTCAGCTTTGAGCCCGACATTGTAAATATATGATCGCCGTTTCCCAGCTTTACTGCTGTGGTGCTGTATACAGCAGGAGTCATCCTGGAGGCGATGAATCTGTTCCATATGAGCTTATAAAGTCTTAGCTCATCCCTTCCCAGCTCATCCTTAAGCTTGTCAGGTGTAAGATCAAGATAGGTTGGTCTTATGGCCTCGTGGGCATCCTGAACATTACCCGAGTTCTTCTTCCCTGCAGGTATGACATGGGATACATATGCGCTGCCGTAGTTCTCTCCTATATAGGCCTTGGCTGCTGCTATGGCCTCCTCGGATATCCTTATGGAGTCAGTTCTCAAATAAGTGATAAGGCCTATGCTTCCGTGTCCCTTTACCTCGACTCCCTCATAAAGCCTCTGAGCGACTCTCATGGTCTTCTGAGTGGAGAAATTGAGGAGCCTTCCTGCCTCCTGTTGAAGTGTGGATGTGGTAAAAGGCAGAGGGCTGTTCTTTGACCTCTCGGATCTCTTCACCTCTGTGACGACAAACTCCCTGTCCTTCACATCCTCAACTATCTTCATGGCGGCTGCCCTGTCGGCTATCTCCGCCTTCTTTCCCTTTGTACCGTAGTATGATGCCCTGAGCTCTGTCTTTTTGTCCTGCTTAAATACGGCATCCACAGTCCAGTACTCCTCAGGAACAAAGGCAGCTATCTCCTCTTCCCTGTCACATATCATGCGAAGAGCCACAGACTGAACTCGGCCTGCGGAAAGTCCACGCCTTATTTTCTCCCACAGAAGGGGGGATATGGTATATCCCACCATCCTGTCTATAACTCGTCTGGCCTGCTGTGCGTCCACCAGATTCATATCTATGTCTCTGGGATTTTTGAGGGCGTTTTTTACTGCATTTTTTGTGATCTCATTGAAGGTTATCCTGTATACCTTCTTGTCCTTCGCGTCATCAAGGCCCAGCGCCGTCTTTAAATGCCAGCTTATGGCCTCTCCCTCTCTATCCGGGTCAGTTGCCAGATATATAGTGTCGGCCTTTTTTACATCTTTTCTCAGGGCTGCCAAAAGCTCTCCCTTGCCTCTTATTGTGATGTATTTGGGTTCATAGCCGTTTTCTATGTCTATACCAAGGGTCGACTTGGGAAGATCCCTCACATGTCCCATGGACGCGTCAACTATATAGTTTGAACCCAAAAATTTTTTTATAGTTTTCATTTTAGCCGGTGACTCGACTATTACAAGACCTGTTGACATTTACCTTCCTCTCCGGGTCCTCAATTATCCCAACTTCATATAGTAAAAACCTGTGGTCTCCCTTGCAAGCCCTTTAAGCTCCAGCTCTGTGAGTTTCTCCAGAGTTTCCGCTACAGAAAGCCCTGAAAGAGCTGCAATGTCCTCCACATATTTTTCTTCGGAATCCAAAACAGCATACACCGTTTTTTCGGTTTTGGCAAGTGTGGCCTCCCTATTTTTAAGTTTTTCGGATTTCCCGAGGCTCTTTATATTCAGATAAGAGAGCACGTCCTCAGGCTCTGTAAGTACGGCGGCTCCGTTCTTTATAAGCTCGTTGCAGCCCTTTCCCAAGGGGTCGCTGATCCTTCCCGGAAGGGCAAAGACCTCCTTACCCTGATCCAGAGCAAAATCAACGGTTATGGAGGTTCCGCTCCTCTGCCTTGCTTCAAGGACTATCAGGCAGTCTCCAAGGCCCGAAATAAGTCTGTTTCTCTGAGGGAAATTTACCGCCAGCGGCTCCGTGTCAGGGGGATACTCGGATATTATGCCTCCGCCAAGGTCTGTTATCCTTCTGTACAGATAATAATTTTCCTTAGGATAACATATATTTACACCGCAGCCAAGCACGGAAAAGGTGGCCTTTCCGGCCTTTACCGCCCCTCTCTGGGCATGGCTGTCAATTCCCGACGCAAGTCCGCTTACGATCTGCACTCCCGCCTTCGCCAGCTCCTCTCCGAACATGAGCGCCACATCCTTTCCGTACTCAGAGCAGGCTCTTGCGCCTATTATAGCTGCAGAGGGAATGTGAGCTTCGGGGAGTTTTCCCTTTACAAATATTCCTGCAGGGCTTTGAGGTATATTTTTAAGTCTCTCCGGAAACTCATCCTCAAAGTAGGACACATATCTTATGCCCTCAGCTTCAAGCCTTTCAAATCTCTTTATTCTCTCTTCTCTGTGCCTTAGGGCTTCCCCTATCCTTAAAGCATCCTTTTCATTTTTTATGGCTCTCCTCTCAAAAAGCTCTCTCTCGTCTGCATCAAGGGCATTCCTGAAGCTTCCCATCTTCTCCCTTATACTGAACATCTTTTTTGATGTCATTCCCTTTATGCTGTGAAAAAAATACTGAGCTCGTTTTTCGGCTTTGTCCACCTCTCAACTCTCCTTTCTTTCAGAAATTTCAGGGTGCCACAGGCTGTCATCGCCGTTTCTTAAGGCACAGGCCTCAGCGATATGTCTCATGGCTATGGCTTCGCTTCCCTCCATGTCCGCAATGGTCCTTGAAAGCCTCAGCACCTTATGGTAGAGCCTTGCGCTGAGGCCTTTCTTTCTAAAAATATCCCTGATAAACTCCTCCTCCCTGCTCCCAAGTCTGCAAAAGTCCTCTGTCATCCTGCCTGTAAGCCTGCTGTTTGAGCTCACAGCACAGGCCTCCTCGGGAAAATATTTCTTTATTCTGTACAGCTGTCTCTCCCTGGTCTCCTCGACTCTCTCCCTTATCTTTTCAGATCGTTCACCGCCACTCTTTCTTCCCAGCTCCTCAAAATCAGGGATCCTTGTCCTTGCACATATATCTATCCTTTCCATCAGAGGCTTTGAGATGGAGGCTTGATATGTCCGTATTTTTGCCTCTGTGCACCTGCACTTCGCCCTGTCAGGGTAAAATCCGCAGGGGCAGGGATTCATGGCCGCCACAAAAAGGAAATCCGCCGGGTACTCAAACACCCCCTTGAGCCTTGTGACAGTTATTTTCTTTGACTCCAAGGGCTGTCTCAATAATTCAATTGTCGCTTGGGGAAACAGTGGAAGTTCATCCAGAAAGAGAACTCCTTTTGATGCGAGAGAAAGCTCTCCGGGCCGGGCGCAGACCCCGCCTCCCGTAAGGGCTGTCGGTGTAACAGAATGATGTGGTGCTCTGAAAGGCCTTTTTCCAAGCAGTGGCCTGTCATGGGGCAAAAGCCCGCATATACTGTATATTTCTGATATCTTAAGATCTTCTTCGGGGGTAAGCCTCGGAAGTATACCGGGAAGTCTTGAGGCCAACATGGTCTTCCCTGTACCTGCAGGCCCTGTCAAGAGAATGTTGTGCCCTCCCGAGGCGGCTATCTCCATTGCTCTCTTTATATATTCCTGCCCCTTCACCTCGGAAAAATCCGGCTCATTACCTGCTTCAGGCTTAAAGTCAGGCTTTTTTGTCCTCGTAAAACCGAAGAATGCATCTCTGCTTTTTAAAAGGGACATAAGCTCCCTTAGAGTCCTGACTCCTATGACCTCAGACATTCCCGAGAGAGACGCCTCAGCCGCGTTTTCAAAGGAGGTTATTATGCCCGACACTCCATTTTCCGAGAGCTCCACAGACATGGGTAAGACTCCTCTTACAGGCTTTACCTCGCCGTCAAGTCCCAGCTCGCCGATAAATGCATAGTTTTTTATTATGTCCGTTATCTCATTCTTAAGGACTCCGTCGGATATGAGCACGGCAACAGCTATTGAAAGGTCATAGCCCGTACCCTCTTTGTTTATTCCCGCAGGAGACAGATTTACCGTGTATTTCTTAGGTCTGATGGAATAGCCCGAATTTTTGAGGGCTGTGCTCACACGAAACCTGGCCTCCTTCACCTCCTTTGACAGGGCTCCTACCATGTTGAAGGAGGGAAAGCCCGTAGAGCTGTCCGTCTCTGTCTCTACCTTAAAGCCCTTGACTCCGAAAACGCCTGCAGTTATCACTTTTGCAAACATGTCTTTCCTTTTCGGCGAAACAGGCTTAGCGGACTAATCAGCCGTCAATATGTTGAATATCTCAGGCACTGTACCCCTAAAGGTCCTGCCTTCAAGATATGACAAAGGCTCCTCCATTTTTTCAGGCATAGTAAGCTCATAGGAGTATAGAAGCTGATACCTGACGCCGAATTCCCTTTCCAATTTTTTGTTGACCTTCGGATCTCCGTATTTCGGATCCCCTGCGATAGGATGCCCCAGCATGGCAAGATGGGCCCTTATCTGATGGGATTTTCCTGTTATAAGATGTACTCTTAAAAGGGTGAAATCCTTCCCCCTTCTTAAGGGCTCATATTCCGTTTTAATAAGATCCGTATCATTTTCTTTCGCGGACTTTACGGGCTTCTTTGTCACAGTCACCTTGTTGGTCTTCTCATCCTTTGAGAGATATGCCTCAAAAAGTCCTGAGCTGTCCACAGCTCCTCTCACCACACACAGATAATACTTTTTCAGATCTCTTGAGGCAAATGCCTTGTTGAGTATTTGAAGGGCGGGAAGAGTTTTCCCAAAGGTTATGAGACCGCCTGTATTGCGGTCAAGTCTGTTACAGATAGAAGGCCTGAAAGTCTCAAGCTCCTTTATTGAGAGCTTGGACTCTGAGATAAGATATGCTATGATCCTTTCATTTACAGAGTCATCCCCCAAAGCGGCCGACTGTGAAAGTAAGCCCTGAGGTTTGTCCGCTATCAATATATTATCATCTTCGTAGACAATTTTTAATGCTCTGGTGGAAGTTTTTCCTTCCTGTGGAAGCATTTTTTGTGATGAAAACTTATCTATCGTCTCATCAGAAAGAAACAGACTGACCTCGTCACCCTCTCTGAGAATGACGGACCCGTCCGTTTTCTTTCCGTTCAGCTCAATATTTTTTTTCCTGAGCATCTTGTATATGAAGCTTTTGGGTGCTGTGTTGAGCCTCTTTGACAGAAGCTTTAAAAGACTCTGTCCGGCTTCATTTTTTCCCACTGTTATTTTTTGCATATATGATCCTTACTGTCTCCGATCTTTTTTATCCGCAGCAGACATCACTTTAAACACAAGTCTGTGAGGCAATATCCTGCTTATTATCCTCAAGCCCTTCATAGAAATGCCATATACCGACACAGGTCTCCTTCTGACAGAGTCTCTCAGAGCTTTTTTTACTACCTTCTCAGGCTTTGCGATCACCAGCTTTTTGTAGAGAGCTATCTCCTCAAATTCCTCCGCAAGGTCGAAAAACTCTGTCTTTACAGGCCCGGGACAGACTGCAGTGACACTTATCTCTCTATGCCTCAGCTCATAATTCAAAGCTTCGGAAAAGCTTAAGACAAAGGACTTCGAGGCGGCGTAGACCGCAAAGCCCGGCTGAGGAAGAAAGGCGGCCGCTGAGGCAAAATTGATTATCCTGCCGACTCTGTCAGCCATGTAGGGAAGGCATATCCTTGTGAGTCTGACTAAGGCCTCCACATTAAGCCTTATCATGTCAGACTGTATTTTCTCGCAGAGCTCCTCTGTACAGCCTATTTTCCCGAAGCCTGCCGCATTTACAAGGAACAGTATCTTGGGCTTCTTTTCGGAGAGCATCTCACTGATCCTTTCAAAAGCTGCGTCCTCTGTAAGGTCTCCCTCTATGATCCTGATTTTTTCTCTTTTGGATTTGGGAAGGCTGTGGGCAAGCTCCGTCATAGCTCTCTCACGCCTTGCAATAAGCCAGATCTCATCCGCCTTTCTAAGCTTATCCGCAAGGATCTCCCCACATTTTCTGCCCATTCCCGAGGATGCCCCGGTAATTATCGCGATGTACATTGCTGTTCCTTTCAGTACCGCTCTTATTCTTTGTCAGACTTATTCTTCGTTAGACTTATTCTTCGTTAGTCTTAATCTTTATTGCTCTTATTCTTTATTGCTCTTATTCTTTATGACGGGATTATCTCGCTGTAGTCTCTGATATAAAAGTCAGCCAGAGACTTCTTCTCCTCTCGCATTCCTGCGGAGAAGTCATCCTCCACAGCGCAGACCTTCATTCCCGCCCGCTTTCCTGCGATTATTCCTGCCGGCACATCCTCAAATACCAGACAGGACTCAGGACTTGCCGAGAGCTCCTCCGAGACCAGAAGATATATGTCGGGAAAGGGCTTCCCTCTGCTGACCTCGCAGGCTATGGCTACCCGATCAAAGTATGAGCTTATGCCCAGGGAATTCATGCAGGCATCAACCATCTCCCTTCCGTTCGAGGTGGCTATACCCAGCTTCTTTCCTTTTTCTTTTAAGAAATTCAAAAAGTCCCTTGCATAGGGCTTAAGCTTGACCTCTCTGCGGTACTTTTCCACCGACATATTTTCCCAGTCGGCTTTTATCCTCTCAGTATCATACGGAATGTGAAAGCTGTCTTTAAAATATACGGCAGTCTCCGTGAAGCTCATGCCCTCTATATCCTTCTGCAGGCGTTTTGCTCCCTCTTCCCCAAGACTGATTCCGAAACGAGCAAGGTACTCTATGTCGATCTGCTTCCACATCCACATAGAATCGACAAGAGTACCATCAAAATCAAAGATCACAGCATCACATTTTGAAGCTGCATCAATTATTTTCCTGTTCATAATTCTCCCGGTCCTGAACGTTCACGGCCTGCTGCATTACACCGCTTGCAAGCTCGTTTCTGTTCCGGGTACAAGTCTCATAAACACTCTGAAGGTCCCCCAGCAGCGCATCGTATCTTGATCTCGTGCTCTCGATGCTCCTGCTTGCTATATCCTGGAGGCTGCTGAGCATATTGTCGGTATACTGTATTGCACCCTGTCTGATGCTGTTTGCATCACTTACGGCTCCGTCCACTATCTCCTGAGCCTGAGCCTTGGCCTCCTCAAGTATCTCGTTCGCCTTGGCATAGGCCCTCTGCATTACCTCGTGATCACTGACCAGTTCATTGGTCTGGGCAGTGGCGTCAGCTATCATGCTCTCAGCCTGAGAGCGGGCATCAGCAAGTATTGCCTCCTGCTGATTTATTATCTTTTGATATTTTTTGATCTCCTCGGGAACGCGGAGCCTGAGCTCTACAAGAAGCTCCTCCATCTCCTCCTTGTTCACCAATATCTTTGTATTTGATAACGGCTGATATTTGCAGCTGTCTATATATTCCTCAATTTCGTTTATAAGTTGCTCTATCCTGCTCATACTGTATCTCTCCCCTTCAGTTTTTCTTTCATCATTTTTTCAACATATGGAGACACAAATTCCGATATGTCTCCGCCATAGCCTGCTATTTCCTTAACTATGCTTGAGCTGAGATAAGAATACTTCAAATTGGTAGTCAAAAATATTGTGTCCACGGAGGGGGCCAAAACCCGGTTTGTCTGGGCCATCTGCAGCTCGTATTCAAAATCCGTGACCGCTCTCAACCCTCTTACTATTACTGAAGCACCACTCTTTTTTGCAAAATCAATGAGCAGTCCGTCAAATGTCTCAACAGATACATTTTTCAGATGGGAAGTGACTTTTTTGATCATTTCAATGCGCTCATCGACCGTGAACAAGGGAGATTTTGCATTGTTTTTAAGAACAGCAATTATAAGATGATCCACCATTCCTGCGCTGCGCTCTATGATGTCCGTGTGTCCGTTTGTGATGGGATCAAAGCTCCCCGGGTATATAGCTTTAGTCATGCTTAACCTCTGATCCTGAAAAATACATGCTTCTGATTTTTGTAGCACTTCTCCCGTATCTTCTCATAGCCCTGAATAAGCTCCTCGGGAAAATCCTCAGACAGGCTTTCTTCTATTATTATTAAGGTATTGATGTCTATTATCTTGGAATTTCTGAGAGCTGACAAAACAGGAGTCCAAAGTCTTCCTCCGTAGGGCGGATCCATGAATACAAGGTCAAAGACCTCGCCCTCTCTCTCAAGCCTTGCTATGGCTGATACAGCGTCTGTCTGAAGTACAGAAGCGGATCCGTCAAGTTTCGTCTTTTTAAGATTTTGGGTTATGCAGTCTGCCGCCTGACGTGAATTATCTATAAATACAGCCTTTTTTGCTCCTCTGCTGAGGGCCTCTATACCTATGGCTCCTGAGCCCGCAAATATGTCAAGCACCAGGGCCTCACCTACGTCATTTTGTATGATATTGAAAAGTGTCTCCTTTATCCTGTCCGTAGTAGGCCTTGTGTCAAGTCCTCTCGGCGCAACAAGGGGCACGCTTCTCGCTGTTCCTGCTATAACTCTCATTTTTCACTCCGATTTTACAATCAACATTTTAATTTTAACCTAAGAAATCTATATATGCAAGCGAATATAAAATAATATTGGCCGCCAAAATATTACAGTTTCCTTAAGGTTTTTTTATGCCCTGCTGCAGCTTTCCTTAAGCCAGGAAAGCTTTCTTCCTATCTCCCTGTTCTCGGGTCTTTCGAGTCTCTCATCCTCGTCTAAAAGCCTCTTGGCTTCAGCAGATGCGGCATAGAGGAGCTCTGAGTCTCTGTATATGTCTCCCAGCTTAAATTCAAGCTCTCCGCTCTGTCTTACTCCGAATATGTCCCCGGGGCCTCTGAGCTTTAAATCAGCCTCGGCTATCTCAAATCCGTCATTGCTCCTGTTTAATATGTCAAGTCTCTCTTTAGCTCTCTCACTGTCAGAGCAGTTTATCATTATGCAGTAGGATTGGTCCTTTCCCCTTCCCACTCTTCCTCTCAGCTGATGGAGCTGGGCAAGTCCGAACCTCTCCGCATTTTCTATCATTATGACTGTGGCATTCGGCACATCCACGCCTACCTCCACAACAGTTGTCGCCACAAGTATGTCCGACTTTTTCTCCTTAAAGTCTCTCATCACTCTGTCTTTTTCTTCGGACTTCATGCTGCCGTACAGAGTCTCTATCCTTATATTTTCAGGGAATATTTTTCTGAGCTTTGCGGCGTAGTCATTGACATTTACTATATTGTCCTCTTCTGTGCCGCTTTCTTCCTCACTTTCCTCTGATGACTCCACTCTTGAGCATATCACATAGGCCTGATGCCCCTTTTTTATCTCTTCAGCTATGAAGCTGTAAGCATTTTTCCTGTATCCCGGACCAACCACACAATTTTTTACCGGAAGTCTTCCCTTGGGCATTGAGTCTATGACAGAAATGTCCAGGTCTCCGTAGATCATGAGAGCAAGAGTTCTGGGTATAGGAGTGGCACTCATGACAAGTACATGGGGATCCTCTCCCTTTTTCCCAAGGAGCTCTCTCTGCCTCACTCCGAATCTGTGCTGTTCGTCGGTTACCATAAGGCCCGGAGAAGAAAAACTTATTTTATCCTGTATAAGAGCGTGAGTTCCTATAACTATATTCGCCTCACCATTCTCTATCATATCACAGGCTAACTTTTTTTCCTTTGCGCTCATGGAGCCTGTAAGGAGAACACAGCTTATGTCCGGATCCCAAGCCTCAATGAGCTCTCTCACAGTCTCATAATGCTGAGCCGCCAGCACCTCTGTGGGAGCCATGAGAACAGCCTGATAGCCGTTAAGCACAGCATTAAGCATCGCAAGGACTGCGACTATAGTCTTTCCGGAACCCACGTCTCCCTGTATGAGCCTGTTCATGACCTTCCCCGAGGACATGTCTCTTGCTATTGACTTATATGCGTCAAGCTGAGGCTTTGTAAGCTCATAGGGAAGTCCTGCAATAAAGGATAAAAGCTTTACAGGAGGTCTCGTGACAAAGGCAGAGCTCAGTCTGTCATTTGATCTTTTAAGGCTCGTGCTCATCAACATGAAAAAGAAGAATTCATCAAAGACAAGCCTTCTCTCCGCCGCTTTAAGCCTTTCCTCAGAGGGAGGAAAATGTATCTCCTTAAGAGCTGTATCTATATCGCTCATGGAAAGACGCGCTAAAAGAGGAGCAGGTAAATACTCCCTCTCCTCCTTTTTATTGTTTACATATTCTCTGACAGCCTTCCTTATCATGACATGGGTAAGACCCTTTGTCAGGGGATAGAGAGGCAGTAATCTTCCTGAAAGCACGTTCCTGTATTCAGCGGGATCGTATATCTTCGGCTGCTGCATAATAAGCCTGCCGTTTTTTTCATATACTCTTCCTCTGAACACGTAACGCGATCCGGCTTTCAGGCTTCCTTTTACATAAGGGAAATTATACCAGGAGAGCTGCAGCCTTCCGGTCATGTCGGATATGTAGGCGTTAACTATCTTCAGCCCCTTAAATACATTTAGCTGTGCATCCTTTGTAAGGACTCCCTCCGCCGTGCAGATTTTGCCCGGAGTAAGCTTGTACAGTGGTTCGGGCTCCGAGAGCCTATCATAGCCTGTAGGATAATAATGCATCAGCTCATCTGTCGTTCTTATGCCTACCCGGTAAAAAAGCTCAGCCGTCTTCTCTCCGACACCCTTTATTGCCAGTATACTGTCCGTCATACCTACTCCACTGATACTATGTAGTAATAGACAGGCTGGCCGCCGTACTGAAGCTCCACTTCACACTCGGGGAAGGCTTCTCTTATGCTGTCGCACAGAGCCTCAGCATCCTCCTCCTTCACATCCGAGCCTCTGTATACAGTTATGAGCTCGCTGGAGCTGTCTGCCATGGCCCTCACAGTTTCTAAAGTAGTAATGTTAAGTATCTCTCCGACGGCAAGGATCCCGCGGTCCCCGATACCCATAATGTCGCCCTCTTTTATCTCTTTTCCGAGAGCGGAAGTATTTCTTACAGCATAGGTAATCTGTCCCGTCTTTACGCATCCTGCCGCTTCCTCCATGGAGGAGGCATTCTCATCAGCATCAAGTCCCTCTGCAAAGCTTATAAGCGCGCTGATGCCCTGAGGTACAGTTTTTGTCGGGATAACTTTTATATTTTTTGAACCTGCAAGCTTTGCCGCCTGCTCCGCCGCAAGTATTATGTTTTTGTTGTTGGGAAGTATAAACACATTGTCCGCGTTTACAGCCTCTATGGCCTCCAAGATATCCTCGGTGGAGGGATTCATGGTCTGACCGCCTTCAATGACTCTGTCAACTCCCAGACCCCTGAATATCTCTGCCAAGCCCTCACCCGCACAAACTGCCACAAAGCCGTTTTCCTTGTGCTCCGGACAGGCCTCAGTGGCAGGCTCTTCCTCTTTTTCTCTTTCTCTTTCCGCCTTTTCTTCAGCCGCTATCCTTGAGGCATCCTTGATAAGTCGCTCCTCATGCTCCTCCCTCATATTGTCTACCTTCATGCGGGAGAGTGATCCGAACTTAAGTCCCTCCTCAAAGGCCTGACCGGGATGATTTGTATGGACGTGTACCTTAACTATGTCATCATCAGCCACACATACTATGGAATCACCTATTGACTCCAAAAAGGCCTTAAAGCCCTCTGTCTCCTTCTCTGTCATGGGCTTTACCAAATTTATAAGAAACTCGGTGCAGTATCCGAATTTTATATCGTCTGTGGAGATCCGGCCTCTTTCTCCGGACTCTCCATGGCTTTCGGCAGAAGGAGAAGCCGAAGTCTCAAAGTCGGCTCCAAAGTCACTAAACGCTTCATCGTCTGACTTAAGGGCTGCAAGTGCTCCCTTCATGGCCGTCATCAGGCCCTGGCCTCCGGAGTCCACCACGCCCGCCTCCTTAAGTACAGGAAGCATGTCAGGTGTCCTGCTAAGGACTTCATCTCCATATTCTACAGTTTCCGAGAGTATCTCAAGGATGTCATCCTTATCCTCACAGAGCTCCTTTATCTTTTCCGACATGCCCTTGGCCACTGTGAGTATGGTGCCTTCCTTGGGCTTCATTACCGCCTTATAGGCAGTCTCCACAGCCCTTCCGAAGGACTCGGACAGAATCTTTGCATCTATGTCCTCATGTTCCTTTACCACCTTTGTAAAGCCTCTCAGAAGCTGCGAAAGTATTACTCCGGAGTTTCCCCTCGCTCCCCTTAAGGAGCCCTGAGATATGGCTTTGCATACCGCCTCCATATCGTCGGGACACTCGCTGACAGCCTTGGCGGCAGAGATGATGGTCATTGTCATGTTTGTTCCCGTATCTCCGTCAGGTACAGGGAACACATTAAGTTCATTTATGTACTCTTTATTTTTTTCCAGGTTTTTGGCGCCTGCAATAAAGCATCTTTTCAGCAGGGCCGCATCCATGCTCTTCAGTTCCACAAAAAGACCTCCTTAGTCTATCGGCTTTACACCTTCGACAAAGACATCTATCCGTGATACCTTCATGCCGGTGAATTCCTCTACTTTATATTTTACGCTCTCGATAAGATTATTGCACACGGCCTGAATACTTACACCGTATGAGACAATAACATGGAAGCGAAGCTTGATCTCATTGTCACAGAGCTCCACCTCTATGCCCTTCTGCAGGGCTTCCTTCTTGAGAAGACTTACCAGACCGTTTTTGACGGAAACGACCGCCATACCCACTATTCCGAAGCATTCAACGGCAACAGTCCCGGCATAGGTCGCTATAACGTCGGGAGAGATGTTTATTTCCCCAAGCTTGTTGTTTAACTTTCCTTTCATAGTCTACCTCTCATGCTTTTCTTGAATACATTTCACAATTTATGCTGATTATACAATAAAAATCATCAAAATGGAATAGACACAGGTCGGCCCTTATGCACAAAAAAAAGAAGCCACTTATGTGACTCCTCTGAAACGGCTGAATAATCGATATAAAATTACTTAACCTCTGCTCTGGTTACTTTTCCGGATCTCAAGCATGAGGTACATACATATACTCTCTTATTACCTGCTCCAGTCTGAATGTTAACCTTCTTAACGTTCGGCTTCCACATCTTGTTAGATCTTCTGTGAGAATGGCTCACCTTGATTCCGAACTGGACGCCCTTATCGCATATTGCACACTTAGCCATGGTAGCACCTCCTTACTTAAAATTACGCAAAGAGTATATTAGCAGAAAGCGAAGGGATTTGCAAGCACTTTTTTAGAAATATTGCTCTTTCCGGCTCTAAAAGATCTCTTTGAATATGGATGCCTGTCACAGCCCTGTAGAATCAGGTTTAAAATCCTGTCGAAAGTTCAATCCAGGCCCTGTAAAAGCAGCTTTAAATTCCTGTCGAAAGTTCAGCCTTGACCCTGTAAAAGGAGGCTCCGTTGCCTTTTCGGCCAAGATTATTTCGATTTTTTTATTTTCTTGGCTCACTTCTATGGCTTATAGCCAAGATTTTTTAACTTTTATTTTTTTCTTGGCTTAATCCCGGCTGTCAGAGCAAAGAAATTTTCATATTTGTTTATTTTCTTTGCTTGTTTCCTGAAGTTTGAGCCAAGTTATTTTTGGTTTTGGAATTTTTCTTGGCTCTTTTCCAATATTTTTAGCCAAGTTATTTTGGGCTTTGGAATTTTTCTTGGCTCTTTTCCAATGTTTTTAGCCAAGAATATTTATACTTTATTATTTTTCTTGGCTTGATCAGTTTTTTTCAGCAAAGAATTTTGCAACTTCTCTCATTTTCTTTGTTTTCTTCTCTCATTTTGCCCATAAGAATGCTGATGACATCTCGCTACGCCAATATCAAGAGGCATATTAATATCAAGCCTTACACCGTTACCAAACGGCATATCATCAGGCGTCACATGCATATCAAAAATGCCCTGCAAAGGGCTTTTATACTCTTTGCAGGACATTTGCCATCTTTATATTGCTGTAATCGCCATTCCCTTTTTACTCGGAGATCTCGGTATCTGCCTTGGCCTCATCAAGATATTCTTTCGCGGCTTCCTCGGCATCCTTTCCGACTCTGCTTCCCCCTGTGATCTTGTCTATGGCTTCAGGAACCATGTCCAATATCTTTGTCAGAGTATCCTGATTCTTTATGTTGATGAGCTTTGTCTTCCCATCCTGAATTATGAGCATGGCAACAGGGCTTATCTTGGTACTCATGGCTCCGGCATTCTTCTTCCCCTTTGAATTCAGCTCTCCGGCGGCCATGCCTGCCGAGACCTCTATTATGGGTATGAGAGTAGCTCCTCCCGCTTTTATGGGATCACCCACAACAGTCTTTGAGCTTACAAGGCCCTCCATTCCCTTAAAAAGTGCCTCAAGCGTAACTCCCATTCCGTCATCGTTTATTTTGCAGTTTATGTCAGCAGCCATATATTTGACCTCCTCTAAGCGACAAACATTTTTATGATACGCATCAAATTCTTATCACGGTAAAGCTTAAAAAGTGATCTGAGGACCACAAAGAGTCTAATCCTTCCCTTTGCCTCGAGCTTTCCCTCAACTCGCTCCTCTTCAAAGTCAGGGCTCACCTCAAAAAAATCACCCCAAAAAGGATAAAGCAGAGCCGCAGCCTCCATTGCCTTTCCCGTCTCATAGGGATCGGAAAGTCCCAGTATAAGATAGCCTGAGCCCTTTTTAGGCTTGGATTCCCTAAGTAAAGTCTTTATCTCTCCCAGAAGCAGCTTGAGAGATCTTCTGTTCTTTTCTTTTTTCAACTCTTCATAAAAGGCTTTAAGCTTGCTTGTGTCTCTGATTAATCCCGAGATCTTCTTAAAGGAAGAGCTCAGAAATCCTTTAAACCGGATAAGTGCCGATCTGAGACTATTTCTTCTCATCCCGGGCCTCCTTTCCGGAATAGCTCTCCCCAAAGCTGTATACAGGTATTCCCAATATCCTCAATTTTCCAATGACAAGCTCATCCTTATCATATCTTAGATCAAGTCTGAGAAGCCTGAAAAACCAGGTCAGCCTGATATTTCCGTCAGGCACCCCCTCCCCAAGGCTTCCCTTCACTCTGTATCTCACAGGGATAAAGAGCAGGGATGCAATGAGAAAGAGCGCTACGGCGATTATTATCACCACAGCTATACCCGCATACTTCAATACTGTTAAAATAATTGCCGCCATATTTTTAAATCACATCCCAAAAGCCACGTTTTACTCTGTGTCAAGCACTTCCGAAATATATTCCAAAGCCTTTAGGGCCGCAGCACTTCTTACGGCCTCTCTGTCTCCTTCAAACCTGAACTCTCCAAAGCCGGTCTTGCCGTCCTTAAAAAAGCCTATATATACAAGTCCCACAGGCTTTCCCTCGTCTCCTGCAGGCCCGGCGTTTCCTGTGGTGGAGAGGCCTATATCAGCCCCTGAGTTCAGTGCGGCTCCTCTCGCCATAAGCTCGGCGGTCTCGCCGCTTATGGCTCCTTTTTTATTGATCACCTCGGCGGGAACCTGAAGAGTTTTTATCTTTGCACTGTTTGAGTAGGTGACAAATCCCTCTTTAAAGACCTTCGAGGCCCCGGGAACGCTTACTATTGCGTCGGAGAGCTTGCCTCCTGTGCAGGACTCGGCAACAGCGATATAAAGCCCCTTCTTCTCAAGACTCCTTATAAGCTCCTGCGCTTTCTCGCTGTACATTACATGCCTCCCTTTAAAAGGACTTCCTTGTTCTTAAGTATATAATCCGCCAGAGATATGAGGGCAAGTATCAGAGCAAGTGCCACAAAAATATTAAAAATAAGTCCTGAAACATTCAGTATTCCCAGTATGCATAGTATCATCTGAGACACGGTCTTCAGCTTCCCCCATTTACTTGCCGCGATGACTATGCCGTTATCTGAGGCCACAAGCCTGAAGCCGCTTATGATAAACTCTCGGCCTATTATTATAAGTGTCACCCATACAGGTACATAGGGTGAGTACACAGTTATAAGTATCAGGGCCGAACACACCAGAAGCTTGTCCGCAAGGGGATCCATAAACTTTCCGAAGTTCGTCACCAGATTGTTCTTTCTTGCCAAATATCCGTCCAAAAAGTCCGTGAATGAGGCTAAACAGAAAATGACGCAGGCTGTCACTCGCATCATATCCGCCTGAAAGTTCATGCCTCCTGTCTTCCAGGCAAAAAACACAGAGGAAGGGCCGTCTGCTCCGCCTGTCACAGCCATAGCCTGTCCCGGAATCCCCGAGGACTCGGAAAGCATCATAAATACCACGAAAAAAGGTATCATTATAACTCTCAAGCATGTGAGCTTGTTTGGTAAATTCATCTTCATTTTATTAATAATCTCCGAGCTGTAAATATTTCTGTCTATGCAGGCTCTCCCACCAGATCGTAGTCTTTTGCCCCGGTTATCCTGACATTTATGAAGTCTCCGCTCATAAGCTCACGGCCTTTTGTCTTTACAAAAACATATCCGTCCACTGAGGGAGCATCCATATATGTGCGCCCTATATAGAGCTTTTCTCCGCCCTCCCCAAAGAGCTCCCTCTCGGGGGCATCCTCCAAAAATGCGTCCTCCGTAAGCCTTCCTTCTATGAGCACTTCAAAACACTCGCCCACCCTGGACTCGGCCTTCTCGAATGCGATCTGCTGCTGCAGAAGCATCAGCTCGTCTCTTCTCTTTTCTTTTATTTCTTCCGGAATCTGATCACTAAATGAAGCGGCCTTAGTGCCCTCTTCCCTTGAGTAGGTGAATACTCCGAGTCTGTCAAATTCCATATCATCAACAAACGAATAAAGTATCTCAAAATCCTCATCTGTCTCACCCGGAAATCCTGTTATCATGGTAGTCCTTAGAGCTATGTCAGGCATCGCCCTCCTCAGGCTCTCTATCCTCTCTCTGATCTCCCTCTCGCAGGTCTTTCTTGCCATCCTCGAAAGTATCCTGTCCGAAGCATGCTGTATAGGTATATCCAGATAGTTGCAGACCTTCGGCAGCTCCTTTATCGTCTCTATAAGCTCGTCTGTTATCTCCTCAGGATAGCAGTAGAGCAGCCTTATCCACCTTATACCCTCTATGTCGGAAAGTCTCCTTAAGAGCTCAGGAAGCTTTTTTTCTCCGTAAAGGTCAGTGCCGTAAACCGTGGTCTCCTGGGCCACAAGTATAAGCTCTCTCACTCCCTTTTCCGCCAGCTCCCGAGCCTCACTCAAAAGGTCCTCCATGGGGACACTCCTCTGAGGTCCTCTCAAGTAGGGGATTATACAGTAGGTGCAGCGCTTGTTGCAGCCCTCCGCTATTTTGAGATATGCATACCATCCCCCTGTGGTCACCGTCCTTCCGAAGGCGGATTGCTCTTTAAAGCAGATGTCGGAGAGATCTCTGAATTCCTCTATCTGCTTATCGAAAGCCGTCTCCCCTTTGCAGAGTCTGAGTGCGATCTGTCCTATGCTTTGGAATGAGTTGGTACCCACTACAGCGTCCACCTCAGGTATCTCGGATAGCACCTCGTCTCTGTATCTCTCCGCAAGACAGCCTGTGACTATAAGCCCTTTACATCTTCCTGTTTCCTTGTAGGATGCCATCTCCAGTATGGTGTTTATGCTCTCCTCCTTGGCATCTCCTATAAAGGCGCAGCTGTTTACTATTATTATGTCAGCCTCCTCCGGAAGCTCGCTGTACTCAAAGCCTGATTTAAACAGGGCGGCAAGCATTTTTTCGGAGTCCACCAGGTTCTTGTCACAGCCAAGTGATATAAGATGTATATTCATTAAAGATCCTGAACCTGCTCTTCCTGAGAAGCCTCAGCCTGAGGCAAGTCGTTCTTTTCTTCCTGCTCCTCGGGAGGCACTATACTTACCTTTCCCTCGTAGAACTCCTCAACAGCTGCGGAGAGGGGCTTCATATCCTCCGTCTCCTTTACCAAAACGGGAGCTCCGTCGATTATCTGACGTGCTCTCTTTGCTGTGCCTACAACTATTGAATATCTGCTCTTTACAACAGGCTCCTCGCCCTCCTCCACGTCTTTGTTGACCGCCTTTATGAGGTCTGTATATGTGGGGTATAACATTGCCATAAATCTTTCCTCCTGAAAGTAAATATATTGATCTTATTAAAAACTCAAAGGACTGAGATCCTTTATTCCAAAGTCCTAAGCTGCTTTGTTATGTCAGAGATGAAGTCAAGCTGATGACAAACTCTCATATGCTGATCCTGAATAAGCTTGTGGAGCCTCTCCACCGCCTCATCAAGGTCATCATTTATGAGGAGATAGTCATAGTTCTCGACTCCCACCGCCTCCTGGGCGGCTCTGTTAAGTCTTTTTTTGATGTTTTCCTCTGTCTCCGTGCCTCTGTTTATGAGTCTGTTTTTCAGCTCCATGGCAGAGGGCGGTGTCACAAATATAAGAAGTGAGTCGGGATACCTTCCGTGTATGCTGAGGGCCCCCTGGATCTCTATCTCCAAAATGACATCTCTTCCCTTTTCAAGCTCAGCCTCCACATATTTTTTCGGAGTGCCGTAATAATTGTCCACGTACTGAGCATACTCAAGAAGCTCGTCCTTGTTTATCATGGACTGAAATTCCTCTTTGCTTACAAAGAAGTAGTCTTTTCCGTCCTTCTCTCCCTCTCTCGGTGCTCTGGTCGTAGCTGATACCGAGAGGGAATAATTGTCGTATTTTTCCATCAGCTTTTTCATCAGCGTTCCCTTGCCCGCTCCTGAAAAACCTGAAACCACCGCCAAGATCCCTTTTCTATTCAATATTCTGCACCTGCTCTCTGACTTTTTCTATTTCCGACTTCAGGGCTATGGCCGTGTCCGCTATCTTAAGGTTATTGGCCTTTGAGAGGGTGGTATTGGCCTCTCTGTTCATCTCCTGGGCTATAAAATCAAGCTCTCTTCCACAGGGTCCTCCACAGGTAAGCTTTGATCTCATACTCTCCACATGGCTCTTAAGTCTCACCATCTCCTCGTCAGTACATATCTTGTCGGCATATATGCCCACTTCGGTGATTATCCTGGACTCGTCCGCGGAGCTGTCTGAAAGAAGCTCGTTTATCTTGTCTGTAAGCTTTTTCCTGTATTCCTCGACCACAGAGGGAGAAAACTCTTCTATCTCCTTTACATAGGAGGATATCTTGTCAAGCTTTATCAAAAGGTCGCTTTTAAGATTCTCGCCCTCAGCCTTTCTTGAGAGGGAGAAGTCCTCGCAGGCTTTTCTTACCGAGGATTCCAAAAGCTCCCTCAGCTTATCCTCGTCAGAACTCTCCTCCGACATTGTAAGGACCTCCTGACATCTCATGAGGTTTGAAACGCTGATGTCATTTTTTATTCCGAACTCCTCTGCCATCCTTGCGAAATACTCCATATATTCCTTTGCTATGGCCTGATTGTATTTGAGGCTCTTGGATGAATCGGTATAGTCCTCATACAGTATATAGAGGTCTGTCTTTCCTCTGCTTATATATTCCTTAAGTATGTTTCTGATATTTGCCTCAAAGCAGTTAAACTTCCTGGGCATTTTAATAGACAGGTCGAAGTAGCGATGATTCACCGACTTGATCTCCGCAAGTATACGGTATTCATCAGTGATGACCTCACACCGTCCGAATCCTGTCATGCTGTTTATCTCTGTCATAGATCCCGATTATCTCCATTCTGTGTAGAAGCTTATTTTTGGCTTATTTTTCATTATAGCCGATTTCTTTTCTCGGTTCAACCACAATACTGTAATTAGTGTGGTATATGACATAGCCCGGAGCGGCGTGAGGAACTCTCTTAAGCTCCTTGCGCTTTACATAGTCCACCTCGATCTTCTGAGAGGTGTTTTTCTTTTCATCACCACAGGCCTTTGAGTAATAGGCTGCTAAGGCAGCGGCCTCAAGGCAGGTATCGTCAGGGAGCTCTCTGTTTCCCGTCTTTGCTATGACATGAGATCCGGCTGTATTCTTTGCATGAAACCACCAGTCATTCCCTTCAGCCAGCTTAAAGCTTATCTCCTCATTTTGGTAATTGTTCCTTCCCACATATATGTCGATCCCGTCTGAGGAGACAAAGTGCATGGGCTCGGATCTCATCTCTTCTCTTCTCGGCTTCTTCTCTCCCTTCCTCTTTGAGCCTCCTCTGCCGGATCTTTCCTCCCCGGACTTGTGTATCAGACCGTAGTCCTTCATTTCTCTCCTCAGCTGGTTGAGGTCAGCCTCGGTCTCCGCTATAGATAGGGCGGCTGATATGGAGTCAAGGTGCCAAAGTCTCTGTCTTGACTCCTCTATCTGAGGTATCAGGGCCTCCTCCGTGCGCTTAAGCTTCTGATACTTGTCAAAATATCTCTTTGCGTTTTCCTTAGCCGATTTATGTTCATCGAGGGGTATGCTTATCTCCCTTCCCTCGTCATAATAATTTTCACAGCGAAGTTCTTTTTCTCCACCTTTAAGTCCGTATCCGTAGGTATTTATCAGCTCTCCCCACACTCTGAATTTTTCCTTCTTCTCAGAGTCCTGAAGCTGTCTTTCCTGGAGCTCAAGCTTCTTTGCCGTCCTCTCCGTCAGCACCTTGAGTATGTGTCTTATATCCTCGGATTTTTGTCTGACCCTGCCCCTCAGTGCCCGCTCAGAATAAAAGCATGAAAGCAGCTTTGATATGCTGTCAAAGCTCTTTACATGGTATGAATCCGACTCCAGGCAGGAAAGCTTTATTGCCGAGAACTCCTCAGGCTCATCCTTCTCATTGTATACTATATTTGAAAAGAACTCTCCCCTTTTCACTTCCTCCATGATACGGCTGAAGCTGTCAAATAAAGCCTTAAGCTCATCAGGCTTAAGTCCTGCCACATCCTTTTCCTCATCCACTCCCGCTCGGAAGCATATCTCTGTGGCTGTAATATTGCTTATCCCCGTAAAGGAGGCGCTGAGAGCCTTCCCCACTTTGAGATTCTTTCTCAAAAGACACTCTCTGAAGCTTTCTACATCGCCAAAACTTAAGGGATTCTTTTTGTCCCCTGAATTTGGGATAAAGTACTCCCTTCCCGGAAGCACCTCCCTGACAGAGCTTACAGAGGGAGTTATATGCTTTATGCTGTCGATTATGATCCCATCCTCTTTTACGAGAATTATATTTGAGTGCTTTCCCATAAGCTCCACAAAGAGCCTCACAGTTCCTCTGTCTCCCATCTCGTTAAGATGATCTATGTCAAAGCATATGACCCTCTCGAGACCGCGCCCTGAGAAGTCCTCCGTGTCCGGCTGTCTTATATCCGTTATCCTGCCTCCGCCTATATGTTTTCTTAAAGCCATGCAGAAATTAGGAGCTGTGGGCGGTGCCTGCCTCTCCTCCTCCGTAATATAGACCATCGGCAGTGAGGCATTTGCGGATATATAAAGCCTCATATTTTTCCTGTTATTTTTTATTGTAACGAGAAGCTCCTCGGGCTCGGGCTGTGCTATCTTCGTGATGCTTCCCATAAGAAAGGCCTCTCTGAGCTCCTTCACCGTATTTGCTATAATAAGTCCGTCGTACGCCATATTTTTCCTTTTCCGTCACAAATCCTTTTTGTTCCTTCTGTTATATCACACAAATCCTGTCATGTCATTAATGCATAAAATAATAAGCGGAACCCTTGCTGCCTGGAGCTTGTTTCCGCCTATATCTTTATCCTTTATTCACTTCTCAGGGCATCTATGGGATTAAGCTTTGCCGCCCTCGATGCAGGCATATATCCGAAGAAGAGACCTATGCCCACAGATACTCCGAAGGAGACTGCAACCGCCCCGGGTGTGGGAGAAGCCGTGATCCCCATAGCCGAGCCTATGGCCTCTGTAGCCAGGGCCCCCACAACTATTCCTATGATACCTCCTATGGATGAGGTAACTGCCGCCTCTATGACAAACTGCTGCATTATGGCAGAGCGCTTGGCTCCCAATGCCTTTCTTATTCCTATCTCCCTTGTCCTCTCTGTGACAGACACAAGCATTATGTTCATGACTCCCACTCCCGCTACCAGAAGAGATATGCCGGCTATGCCTCCGAGCATGGCGCTCATCATGGCTATCTGGCTGTTCAGCTCATCAAGCATCTCCGAGTTGGCGCTGACACTGTAGAGGTCATCATCCCTGAATATCTGAAAGAGCATGTTCTCCAAGGCATCCGTGCACTCATCCGCATTGTCAGTGTCTCCGGAGGTTATTATATAGCTTGATATATCAGAGGTTCCGTTTATGCTCATTGCCACCGAGTAGGGCAGCCATACAAAGTCGTCTGTTCCCCCCTCCTCAAGCTCATCCTCCTCGTCTGTCTGCCTCTCAATTACGCCTATTACCTTAAAGGAGCTGTTTCCTATCTTTATTTTATCTCCGACAGCGTAATCAGGGCTTCCGAAAAGCTCTGTGGCCGTGTAATAGCCCATGACCGCCACCTTCTGCCTTCCCACTATGTCGGAGTAGGCTATGTTTCTCCCTGAATACAGCTCATAGTCCTTTATGCCCATATAGTCCTCGGAATAGCCCCTGACTGAGGTTGACATTATATCGTTTCCGTTTTTAAGGGGCATCATGACACTGACATTGGGAGTAAGATACTCAAAGAGATCTGTGTTCTCATCTCTGAACTCATACATCTCCTCCTCAGAGAGGGAGCGGGATGCGGTGTTTGTGACGCTCACATTTATCTGATTTACTCCCATGCTTGCAAAGCTCTCTATTACCGTGGACATATAGGCGTTTACTATGGATACCAGTATGATCACTGCGGCAACTCCTATGATTATGCCCAGCATAGTGAGAAAAGAGCGCATCTTGTTTCCCAATATGGACCTGATCGCCATCTTAAATGATTGCAGCATATTCTTTTACATCTCCGTCAAAGTTTATCTTGCCGTCCATTATGCGGACCACTCGCTTTGAGTTCATGGCTATGGAGGGGTCATGAGTAATCATGACTATGGTATTTCCCTCCTTGTTGAGCTCCTTCAAAAAGCCCAGCACTTCCTTTCCGGTCTTTGAATCAAGAGCTCCTGTGGGCTCGTCGGCAAGTATCAGAGAGGGGTCTCCCGCAAGAGCCCTGGCTATGGAGACACGCTGCTGCTGGCCTCCCGAAAGCTGGTTGGGCATGTTTTTCCACTTCTTTTCAAGGCCCACTCTCTCCAGAGAACGCATGGCCCTCTCCTTTCTCTCGGCAGGGGCAACTCCTGCATACTGCAGGGGAAGCTCCACATTTTCAAGGAGGTTAAGCTTGGGAAGCAGGTTATACTGCTGAAAGATGAAGCCTATCATCCTGTTCCTGATGTCCGCAAGCTCGTCATCAGTCATATCAGACACATCCTCTCCTCCCAGATAGTACTCTCCCTCTGTGGGCACATCCAGGGCCCCTATTATGTTCATAAGTGTGGACTTTCCGGAGCCTGACTTCCCGACTATGGCTACAAATTCTCCCTTATATATCTTTAAGCTGATACCGTCGTTTGCCCTTACATCCTCATCTCCCATGTGATAGATCTTGTATATATCTCTGAGGTCTATAAGGGGCGCCTTGCTTCTCTCTTTATTATCGCTCATAGCCACCTCTATCTTCTGCCTCCGGGTCCTCCCCCGGGGCCGCCACTGAAGCCTACACGGCCTCCCATCATGCCTCCGGGTCCGAACATCATATTAGAACTCGACTCGGTCTCCTTCACATAGACCTCATCTCCCTCGTTAAGTCCTGAAAGTATCTCCACATATTCATCGGATATTATGCCGGTCTCAACACTTACAGCCTTAAATCCTGCGGGAGCTCCTGAAGGTATAGCAGGTGCGTCTCCCTGATCCGCTGTATCCTCAGTTTTTCCTTCACTTCCCTCAGTATCCCTTACATAGACTATGTTGCCCCTCTGCAAAGCTCCTGCCGGCACTCTCAATGTGTCCTCGGCCTCGTCAAGTATTATTATTCCGTCCACATTCATGCCGGGCATTAGCTCTCCCGAGTCGTCAAGTGTAACTGTGACAGGATAGGTGGTGACACCGTTGGAGTAGCTTCCGTTCATGGATACATTGGTTACATGCCCTGTGTAGGTCTCGTCCTCGAAGGCATCAGCTGTTATCTCAACAGTCTGGCCCACCTCCACATCGCTTATATCAAGCTCATCTATGCTCATCTCGAAGGTAAGCTCTGAGAGATCATATATTATGGCCATTGTGGTCTCTGAATTTCCCGAGCGGCTTATCTTGTCTCCCGCCTTGCTGTTCTTTTCTATGACAGTGCCTGAGATGGGAGCTGTTATGGTGTAGTCCTCAAGGTTATCCTGCTGTCCGTCATACTGATCCACTGCATTGTCATAAGAGGTCTGCGCGTTATTGAGAGAGTCCTCCGCATTCTTTATAGCGTCCTCCACAGAGTCCGCGGTGAGGGAAAACAGCGGTGTCCCTACAGATACGAACTGCCCCTCCTTTACAAGCACTGTCTCTATCTTTGCGGATTGACTGAGATCGCACTTGAGCTTTTCCTCCAAATAGGGCTCAAAGCTTCCGTCTCCCGCCGAATATATGTCTCCGAATTGGGCGGTGGCCGTATCCGAGGTACTAAGTCCTCCCGGATTTGCCACTTGGATGGTCACGTACTTTACAAGTGTTCCGCCTGAGAGAGTCTCCTCAAGGTTTGATATGTTTGTCACCTGACCCGGTATCTGCTCCCCGGTGTCAGCTATGGTGAGTATTCCCTGGGCTCCTAAGCTTAATGCGTCTGCCTCGGCTGTGAGGAAGGGTATCTTCACCTCCATCACTGTATCATTGTAGAGGTCTGCGATCTCGGTTCCGCCCTGACCGCCAACATTGTCTCCCGACGCAATGCTTATATTCTTCACATAGCCTGAGACCTTGGAGCGATATACATTTCCCGAAAACTCGGCTGTTATGTCGGCATACTCCTTCTTCGCGTCCTCCAGGTTCTTTTCAGCTGTCTCCAGTGATCTCTTTGAGGATTCAAGCTCTCTCTCCATATCAGAGGGATCGATGACATAGAGTATCTGTCCCTCCTCAACCATGTCTCCCTCCTCAAAGTCAGCCTCTATGATCTCTCCCTCTACAAGCGAGGTTATGGAATAGCTGTCCTTAGCCTCAAGGGAGCCTGAGGAGCTGAGCTCCTTGGTGACATTTCCTCTCTCCACTGTTCCGATGTTCTTTTGATCAACCTCGGGCATTTCAGGCCTCCCGGTCCTGCTCTTAAAAAAGATTATGCCCGCCACAGCGGCAGCAATTATTAAGAGAAGGAGAACTATCTTCTTCTTTTTTGATCTCTTATTCTTTTTGCCCTTCTTATCTGTAAGCTTTATCTTTTCCTTTAAAGATGAAAATTTAAGCATTTTCCCGACCCCTTATATTTGTCTTTATTGTTCTGTCTGACTCTGAAGCCCCGGATCAACGGGTGAGGTATTGTTTGTGGTCTCTGTAACTCTGTTGCCGTTCTCGTCTGTAGTTACGACCCCCTTTTCAACAGCTCCCGCATATATCACGCCTGTGGTGCTTCCGTCAGGATTTGACTCAAATTTTATCACTCCTATGACAGAGTATGAGTAAGAGGTATCACCCTCCGAGTCCGTACCTGTAGCCGCCTGCTGAGTAACTATTACCACGTCGTCTCCCACCTTGATGTCTCCGTTTATGGAGAACATGAACTGTACCTCCGAGGTTCCAAGGTTGAAATTCCTGCTTCCGTCCAGGGTTATGGATGTAGGAGTTATGAGATCGTTTGCACTGTAATAGATCTGAGACACATTTCCCCTGGTAACATAGTAAGTGCTCTCGCGGCTGCCGTTCTCTCCCGGCATGTTGGATCCAAAGGCAAATATGGTATGGGAATTTTCGTTATAATATACAACTATCCATCCGTAATTCTGAAGGGCTGATCTCAAGGACAGCTGCCTTGAGGAATCTCCGTTGTAGTAGTACTGAGCGTCATTAAGGTCAAAGGGTACTATGGATTGCAGCTCCTCCAGACTGTTTACAAGTATGGGGCCCACCATAGTCTCGTCCACAAGTCCGTCAGGGTTTATCTCGCCGTCCGATGCCAGTGTCACATCAAAGACAGTGCTTCCGTATATGGCTGAGCTTCCCTTGGACTCAGTCCTTAAAAGATTGTAAAATATGTTTATGCAGTCCTCATAGCTTAAGATGTCGCTTCCCGAGGACTTGGACAGGTTTTTGTTAAGATCGAGAGCCTTGAATTTTTCCAGTCTGCCCCCTGCCACATTCCCCTCAAAATCTTCGTCGGTATATCCCAGAAGGGAGAGCACCGCCTTTGCGGCGTCATTTAAGGTCACCGGCTCATCCGGCTTAAACAGCCCGCCCAGATAAGAGCGCATGTATCCCTGTCTTGCGGCAACTCTTATGTAGGCGGAGTTTTCGTGATCCTTTGACACATCACTGAATACATTTACGGAATTGCTTCCCGTCACTGTATCCTTATAGCTTGAAGCAAGGACAACCATCTTTGCAAATTCTCCCCTTGTCACAGCCTCTCCACCGGCCTCTCCCGTATATATGCCTGTCAGATTTATCACCTTTGTCCTGTAGGCAAGTGATGAGGATTGTGCGGATGCGGCAAGGACACTCATAGAAGCTGTCCCTGAAAATATCAGCCCTGTTCCCGATATAAGGGCAAGACCCTTGAACAAATATTTATTCATCTGTATTCTCCCTAGATTTTATTTCCGAATAATCATAAAAAGATGTCTGTGTTTATTTTGAACACAGACATCATAAAAATTAAATGTGTTTTAATTGTGTAACAATTAAGTTTTTTTTAATAATTGTTGTCCTCAGGTCTGCATTAAAATCAGAACAAAGGCGCAAGTAGCTTAAGCATCCTGCCGAAAAAGAGCTTAATTTGAGGAAGGCTCCTGTATTTATCCATATCCATATATATGCAGTCCTTCAAGCCCTCCTGAAAATCTCTTTCCATATCCGCCACAGAGGGAGTCTTATAAAGGTAGACCGCGTTCTCAAAATGGAGATACAGGCTTCTGAAGTCAAGGTTCACTGTCCCTATAACAGCCTTCTTTCCGTCCGATACAAATTCCTTCGCATGGACAAAGCCCAGTCTGTACTCGTAGATCTTAACGCCGTTTTTAATGAGCACCGGATAGTAGGAGTGAGCCAGCCAGAAGGCATAGGGCTTGTCCGGGATGTGGGGGAACATTATCTTTACGTCCACTCCCCTCTTTGAAGCATAGCACATCGCATTGATCATCTGATCATCCAGTATAAGATAGGGAGTTCTGATATGCACATACTCTGTCGCCGTATTAAGAAGTGTAAGATATATGTTCTCTCCTATATTTTCGCTGTCCAGAGGGCTGTCTCCATAGGGTATGACATAGCCCTCTCTCTCCGTCACGTCATCGTGACAGTCCTCAATATTTTTAAAGGCGTATCTTCCCACAGCCTCGGTACTGTCAGGCATATACTCCGTTATATTCCACATCTGCAAAAAGAGCATGGTGAAGGAGTTTACAGCCTCACCCTTAAACATCATTCCCGTGTCCTTCCACACTCCATAAGGGGACTCTATATTGGCATACTCATTGGCAAGGTTCAAACCTCCCGTAAAGGCCGTGTTTCCGTCTATGACGCAGATCTTTCTGTGGTCTCTGTTGTTCTGGTAGGTCTCAAGGGCGGGCTTTACAGGTGAGAACATCTTTGCCTTTATGCCGTAGCGTATGAGCTCGTCAGGATAGCTGAACCGGAGGTTCTTGATGCAGTTCATGCCGTCATACATCAGTCTTATCTCAACGCCCTCGGAGGCCTTCTCCTTCAGTATCTTGAGTATCCTGTCCCAAACGACTCCCGGCTTTATTATGAAGTACTCCATAAAAATGAAGTGCTTTGCCTTTTTCAGTTCGGCCTCGAGTATGGGGAACATCTCCTCCCCTGTAGGAAAGTATACTGTGCTTGTATTTGAATATGCGGGAAATCTGCAGACCTTCTCCGTGTACCTCACAGTATTTCTGAAATACACATCCTCCTTTTCAAGCTCCTCCCTCAGGCTGTCTCTGCTCTTTAAGTAGGGTGCTGTCCTCTCCGAGGTCTCAGCCAGCCTGTCTCTTATCTTTGATGGAGCTTTTTGGAACTTCAGGAACAGATAAAACAAGGCTCCGAATACAGGGAAAAGCATTATGGGCACTATCCATGAGACCTTAAATACAGAGCTTCCCTCCTGGTTCATAATAAAAATTATCTCAAGGGCGGACAGAAGTATGAATACATAGAAGGCAAATTTCTCATCTATCCATCTGAAAAAAGCTATAAGTATGATGAGCTGAATGAGGGTAAAGAGTATAAGCATTGCCGATCTGGAAAAAAGGGCGCGCAAAATAGGCCAAGACTTTTTGTGGGCATCGGCCTTATTCAACCTCTTTAGGACATTCTCATGCTCAGCCTCTCTCTTGTCAGGATAGGCTGCTATGAGCTCCTCGTATTCAGCTTTAAATTTTTCATTCACATTTACCATACGGAGTACATTCTACCACATACATTCACTTTACTGAAGTATATTAATCTTAATTTTGCTTGAAACCGAATATCTCTTGATTTAAAATAAAAGGTAATTTCAAACAGAAAACCAAGGAGGAAAATATGCCTAAATCAAAAGTTTATTTCACCGACATGCATACCACCACTTCCATAAATCTTCCTCAAAAGCTTGAGAGGCTTATAAAGAAGGCCGGGATGACTGATCAGATCGATTTCAAAAACAAGTACGCCGCCATAAAGATCCATTTCGGAGAGGCCGGAAACCTTGCCTTCCTCCGTCCCAACTACGCCAAGGTGGTTGTGGATCTGGTTAAGGAGGCCAGGGGAAAGGCTTTCCTTACAGATTGCAACACTCTCTATGTGGGAAGCAGAAAAAATGCCCTTGACCATATGGATACGGCATATCTTAACGGCTTCTCTCCCTTCTCCACAGGCTGCCATGTCATAATAGCCGACGGACTTAAGGGAACTGACGAGGCTCTTGTTCCTATAGACGGCGAGTACGTGCACGAGGCAAAGATAGGAAGAGCAGTTATGGACGCAGATGTTTTCATATCCCTCACCCACTTTAAGGGTCACGAGTCCACAGGCTTCGGCGGTGCCCTCAAAAATATAGGCATGGGCTGCGGTTCCAGAGCCGGAAAGATGGAGCAGCACAACGCCGGCAAGCCTCATGTGGAGGAGGAGCTCTGCATAGGCTGCGGTCAGTGTAAGAAGCAGTGTGCCCACAGTGCCATAACCATAGAAAACAAAAAATCTCACATAAACCATGACAAATGTGTGGGCTGCGGCCGCTGTATAGGTGTATGTCCTGTGGATGCCATAGTCACTGATCTTGATGAGGCAAATGACATCCTAAACAAAAAGATCGCCGAGTACTCTCTCGCTGTGCTTAAGGACAGGCCCTGCTTCCACATAAGCCTTGTAGTGGATGTCTCTCCCAACTGTGACTGCCACAGCGAAAACGACATCCCCATAGTTCCGAATATAGGAATGTTTGCCTCCTTCGACCCGGTGGCTCTGGATCAGGCCTGCGCCGATGCGGTAAACAGACAGTGTATAGTAGAGGGCTCTATACTTTCAAAGATGCCTCACGAGCATCATGACCATTTTACGGACACTCATCCCGACACCAACTGGAAGGTCTGTCTCGAGCATGCCGAGAAGCTGGGACTGGGAACAAGAGAATATGAGCTTGTGACAGTATAAGTATTATTACATATCTGAAAATTAAAAGGAGTGGACTCGATCCCACTCCTTTTTTCATATATATTATGCCTTAAATATTCTCGCGTCTCTTTATAGCTTTAAACTTATGCCGCCTCAAGTGCAGCCTCGTGAAGCTTGTCCAAGTAGCTCTCAAAAGCCTCGTCTCTGCCATTCATATTTACAGTTAGGATCTTACGTAAGTCAAGGCTCATAACACCAAGTATGGACTTTGCATCTATGACTACCTTATTGTAGCAAAGATCAACATCAAAGCTGCACTCGGAAGCTCTTTTTACGAATTCCTTGGCATCTTCAATGCCTGAAAGCTTAACTGTTATGCTGTACATATTCTCCCTCCTTTTTTATGAGATCAGCCCTCGAAAAAAGCTTATCTTCATTTATTTTTAACACACTTTTGATGTTTTTACTTTTATAGCATAATTCTTTATTTACGTCCATTAATAAAGATACAGATTTATGGGCTGAAAGCATTATAACTTTTATATATATTTTACATAAGTGTAAATCATACCAATATTTCCGACTTCATTTCGGACAAAAAAGCTGTCGAATTAAAAGCTTTTATTGACAATAAAAAACGGGGCCCTTCCAAGTCCCGGCAAATAAAAAATGCGGAAGATGAGACTTGAACTCACACGCCCTAAACGGGCACAAGATCCTTAGTCTTGCTCGTCTGCCAATTCCGACACTTCCGCAACGCAGATTATAATACAATACTTCTCTTAAATTTGCAAGCACTTTTTTAAAAATAAGTCCGGCATGATCATCACCGGCTTCTGTTGACCCGTCTTTCAGTAAGTGCTAAATTATTGGAAGTGCTTTAATATCAAATAATATTTTATCAGGAGCTTAGATATGAATACAGACAGAGAACTGAGAAAGCTTTTATTATCCCTTGACAGGCGTCCTTATCCCGCCTACAGATCTCTTGAGGGAAGCTGGCGTTTTCCCTCCTACACTCTTTGTATAGACCATGTTCAGGGAGATCCCTTTGCCTCACCCTCCCATCTTACGGCAAAGATCCCCTTAGAGACTGCAGCTTTTCCCAAGGAGATGCTCTCTACTTACGAGAGGCGCGTCGCAGTAAGTGACAGGCTCCTCAGAAACTTCGGGGCAATGCTCAAAAAAGCCTCCTTTGAAAAGAGAGGCTCAGGAAAAAGCGGGCTTTTGACTGTGACTCGCCCCGGTCAGGAGATACTTAAAAGAAGCGCCTGCGAGGTAGGCGACAAGTGTATATCAGTCAGATTTCACGTAGGCTTTCCCGCGGCGGGAAGGACCATACTTGCAGGCGAGCTTGAGACCATACTCTTTCAGCTCCTTCCTCCCTGCATAGAGAAGGCCTTTCTTTACAGAAATCTCTCTTCCGAGGATATGAAGGATGTCATATCCTTGGCTGATGACCAAAAATATCTGAGAGAAAAATTGAGGGAAGAAGAGCTTGTTGCCTTTATAGGGGACGGATCTGTGCTTCCCAGGGAGAGCGGAGTCTCAGACAGGCCCATGAAGGGAGCCATAACCTTCACATCACCTGAAAGCCTTGCCGTAAGCTTCCGGCTCCCCTCCGGGAGACTCATAAGAGGAATGGGCATAAAAAAGGGAGTCACCCTCATTGCAGGAGGAGGGTACCACGGCAAATCCACCTTGCTTAAGGCTATTGAGAGGGGCGTATATGATCATGTCCGTGGGGACGGCAGAGAGTATGTCATAACAGATGATTCGGCTGTAAAGCTCAGAGCCGAGGACGGAAGAAAAATAACAGACACGGACATATCCTGTTTCATCAATGATCTTCCCAATAAGACCGACACCTCGCACTTTTCCACCTTGGATGCCAGCGGCAGTACCTCCCAGGCAGCGAACATATCCGAGGCCATAGAGGCGGAATGCAGGCTCTTTCTCATAGATGAGGACACCTCGGCCACAAACTTTATGATAAGAGACGAGCTTATGCAGAGAGTGGTCTCCGGAAACAAAGAGCCCATAACTCCTTTTATAGAGAGGGTCAGACAGCTGTATGAGGAGGCCGGTATATCCTCGATCATAGTTGTAGGAAGCAGCGGTGCTTATTTCTACCCGGCAGACCGGGTCATTCAGATGGACGAGTACAGGCCCTACGACATAAGTGAAAAAGTCAAAAAAATAGTCCTTTCAGAAAAAGAGAACTCCCCCTCTCTCTACGCAGAGGGCTTTCATCTTCCCCGCACGGAAAGGCCTTTTCACTTCCTTTCGGATCCTTCGGGCAGAAAAAGGCAGGCCGAGACCTCATTGTCAGGAAGGCAGAGAGGAAAAGGCAGGCCTCACGAGCACATGAAAATACGCCTTCAGGGCGACACAGGCTTTTCGCTTGACAGTATAAGCCTTGACTTAAGGTACCTTGAACAGCTTGTGGATCCTGAGCAGACTGCGGCTCTCGCCTATCTTTTAAGATATGCCATGGAGGAGCAGGGAGGCTTTGCTAAAAGCCGCAAGGGCCTTATAGATCTTCTCTGTAAAAAGCTTGACTCTGAGGGCTTTGACTTCCTCTTCGGAGGCAGATATACCTCTTCGGGCCTTGCCCTTCCGAGAAAGCAGGAGCTTTTTTTCTGTTTTCTCAGAGTTTAGCTTCCGCAAATATGAGCTTTATGTGACTCCTTCCATAAGGTGCATGGCTCTTATCTCATCACTTTTAATATGTTCTGTCACAGACTGGGCATGGGCCTCCAAGTAATCACTTTTGGAGTCACTCATGCCTTTTTCAACAAGCTCTGCCGCAACCACAGAGCATATATACTCTATGGTATCCTCTGTATCATCAATACCGGAGCCGCCATATGACAGGACTTTAAGAGCCCTTAAAAGCTCAGGTTTAATGTCAAGCTCTCTGAGGCCTCTGAAGCACCATTTGTAGAAGGGCATGTAGGCTCTGTTAAGGAGGTACAGCATGGCAATGCTCTCCCTGACAAATTCATTTCTTGCAAGCATGGCCCCCTCTCTTTCCCCATGTCCCAGGCATCTGTTAAAATTATACTGCCCTGACTGGGCCATGAGGGCGGCTCTTGCGGCTATCTTCTTAAGCCTCACATCCTCCGGATAGCCCCTCTGAAGCTTTTGTCTCACCTCGCTGAACTTCCCCAAGGGGTCTGTGAAGACCTCACCGCTTACAGCCTCCCTTAAGGCATACTCAGGTATCAAAAACCACTGTCTGTCGCTTGAGGGAGCCTCAGGCATGCCTATAAGCTCTCTGTAAAAGTCCCGGATCGAAAATACTCCCCTTCTTCCTCTTCCGAAAAAATCCGATTTTTTTCTCTCATATCCCATATACTCCTTGGGAAGGCTCTCGTAAGCTCTGTAGAGCTTAAAGCCTGAGCTTTCATAGTCCTTTGAGTCAAGCCAGACGCAAAATCCCGGATCAAAGTCGTGATCCTCGGATAAGGCATCGTCATAGCCCTGGCACTCCGAGCCTCTGCCGCAGAGTCCTGCTGCCGTTCGCTCCCAAAGCTCCGGCGCCGCACTTTTCAGCACATCCCTTCCATACTCCTCAAAAAACATTTTTGAGAGCTTGAGCCCCTTTATATGTTCCCCTCTTTTCATGGTATCTGCCTTTATCGCCATAGTTTCTATATATCCTCTTCGGCTTTTTTATATATTTTGTCAGCTCTTTCCGAAAGCTCCTCTCCCGCCGCAAAAAAGCCATAGTATTTAAGTGTGGGGGCGGATTTTCTGCAGCAAAAGGCATAGTAGCTGTCTCTTTTTATGCTCCCATCCTCAAAAAGGTCTATAGCTCTATTAAGGCATTCGCACACCCTCTTTTCGCCCATTCCGGCCTTATCATACATCACGGCCATGTTTATGTATGTCATGGCCGATTCCAAAGCTCCTTTGGGAAGATTTGAAAGTATATCCAAAGCCCTTTTAAATCTAAACTCCGCCTCATTGTATTCTCCCATGTCGGTGAGTGCGAGAGCCATATTGTTAAAAAGGGCTGCCCTGCGGTAATCATTTTCACCTGTCAGCCTGTCATATATGGCCTCAGCCTCCCTGTAGTATTTGATGCTCTCCTCTCCTTTTCCGAAGGCCTTCATGGTGGTGGCGGAATTTATGAGAGTGGTGGCAGCTGTCACGCTTTCCGAAAGGCCCATCTTTCTCATAAGCTCAAGGGCATTTTCGGCTGCTTTAAGTCCCTCATCCCTTACTCCGTTTATCCTGTAAAAGCCTGACATCTCATTTAATACAGTGAGTTCAAGCCCCATATCATTTTCAGCTTTTGCCTCCGCGAGCCCTTCCTCCAAATAGGCTCGGGCCTCCTCTATCCTGTCCTTTGAGATAAGCTTATCAAGCTCCCGTATAAAACGGACAGTATCCTGTTTATCAGAAGATCTCTTTTCCATACTCCAAACCTCCGGCTGTGTTAAATCTCCTTCATTCTCAATATAATATAGCAAACTTTTACTGTTGCCGAAAGTCTCATAATGTGTTAGTTTCTTATTATAATCGACATTAAATTTTCAGCGGAAAGGAGCAAGCAAAATGGAAGTTACAAACGACATAAAATATATCGGTGTTGACGACCTTAAGATCGATCTTTTTGAGAGTCAGTATCCTGTCCCTCACGGTATATCCTACAATTCATACCTTATAACCGACGAAAAGACAGCGGTAATGGATACTGTGGATGCAAAGTTCGGTGAGAGATGGCTCGCCAACATATCGGGCGCTCTTTGCGGGGAGAGGCCTGACTATCTGATAATACAGCATATGGAGCCTGATCACTCGGCAAACTTAGCGGAATTTTTGAGGGTATATCCCGACACTACCGTGGTAGGAAACAAAAAGACCTTTGAGATGGCGGAGGCATTCTTCTCTCCGGAGCTCATAAAAAACAGGATAACAGTGGAGGACGGGGATGAGCTTAAGCTCGGCAGGCATGTACTCCGCTTTATATTTGCTCCCATGGTACACTGGCCGGAGGTAATGGTGAGCTACGACAGCTTTGAAAAGCTCCTCTTCTCAGCTGACGCCTTCGGAAAATTCGGCGTCCCCTCCTTTGATGAGCCCTGGGATGACGAGGCGGCAAGGTACTATATAGGCATAGTCGGAAAATACGGAAACGAGGTTCAGTCTCTCCTCAAGAAGGCCTCGGAGCTTGAGATAAAAGCCATCTGCCCTCTTCACGGTCCTGTGCTCACAAAGGATCTCGATCATTACATAGGACTTTACAATACATGGTCCTCCTACAAGGTTGAAAAGGAGGGTATAGTCATAGCCTACACCTCTGTGTACGGGCACACAAAAAAGGCCGTGGAAAAGCTGGCGGAGCTTATTAAGTCAAGAGGCTGCCCCAAGGTGGTGATCCACGATCTTGCAAGGACGGATATGAGCCTTGCGGTAGCTGATGCATTCCGCTACAGGAAGCTGGTGCTTGCAACCACCACTTACAACGCTGATATCTTCCCCTTTATGAGAAGCTTTATCGAGCATCTCACCGAGAGGAATTTCCAAAAGCGCAGCGTTGCCATAATTGAAAACGGAAGCTGGGCCCCTTCTGCCGCTTCAGTTATAAAGTCCATGCTTTCGGGAAGCTGTTCCATTAATCTTATCGGTCCTACAGTTCAAATAAGGTCCTCTCTCAGCCCTAAAAATGAAGAGGATTTAAAAGCACTCGCAGATGCTCTGTGCAAGGACTACATTGCTCACTCTGACAGCCTCGCCGAAAAGCACGATGTAAAGGCCCTGTTTAAGATAGGCTACGGCCTCTATGTAGTCACCTCAAACGACGGAAAAAAAGACAATGGCCTTATTGTAAATGCTGTAAACCAGCTGACAGACACTCCCTTGAGAGTCTCTGTCACCATAAATAAAGCCAACTACTCCCATGACATAATAAAAAAGACCGGTATTTTGAACTTAAACTGCCTGTCTACAGAAGCAGGCTTTGACATTTTCAAGAATTTCGGTTTTCAGAGCGGAAGAGATGCGGACAAGTTCAAAAATATCAAATTCTTAAGGACAGGCAACGGGCTTGCCTTCCTTTCGGAATGCATAAATGCGGTAATAAGCCTTAAGGTCGAACAGTATGTGGATCTGGGTACTCACGGCATGTTTATCTGCGAGGTCACAGAGTCAAGAGTCATAAGCGATGTGGAGACCATGACCTACAATTACTATCAGGCTAATGTAAAGCCCAAGCCTCCTGTAAAGGGCAAGAAGGGATTTGTATGTACCGTATGCGGGTACATATATGAGGGCGATGAGCTTCCTGCCGACTTTATCTGCCCTCTTTGCAAGCACGGTGCGGCGGACTTTGAGCCCATAGCTTAAGCCTCCGCAGAAGGTTCTTTTAAAGCTATGCACATAAAAAAGACTTTGCAGGTCCTGTACTCGCAAAGTCTTCTTTTGATGTTATTTATTCTTCTTTACCGCAATCACTACAAGTCGCGTGCTGTCTGTAGTCGATGCACAGGTCTCTAGTGTGATGAGCTTGTCTCCGAACTCTGCCGAAACTCCTGTGTCATACAGTGAGGCAGACTTGGCGTTGCTGACAAAATAGTCAAATTGCGCCTTGTCCATGTTTCCTATGTATCTGTACCACCAAAATACGTTCTGAGCGTTCTCAGGATACTCGGGAGCGAAGAAAACAGCCATGACCTCATAGGCTCCATCCGCATCATAGAGAGTCTTAAAGTCTATGACAGGATTCTTGTCCCTGAATTCCTTGTATTGGTAGTTCCAAATATATCCGAACTGGGATACATCCTTCATATTATGTCCGTGTATCAGCACATTCATGCTGTCCGCATTGCTGTAAGGACCTATGAAGGGTATTCCTACCTCGTCCTTATTTTTGAGGAAGGTATGATGCTGGTAGAAGTAAGGGAACTCACTGCTCATCATTACAGGATAGCCAAAGCCGGTTCCGGGAACGGTTATCCAACCTGAAAGGTCGGTATTTTGTTCATACAAGCCTTTAAGCTGATCGATGACAGGTCTTTGCTGTGATCCTTCCTCCAGGCTTATCTCGTCTTTTCTCTCATTCACAAAGCCGGGTCCGAACTGAGTATCTCCCATTACAGGAAGCTTGTACCAGGGTGCGGGAGGAATGTCTCCCGGTGTCTCGGTCTCTACCGTAGGCGTGTCGTCAGGTGGAGCGGGCTTCGGGTCAGGGTATGAGTTTCTGCCTGTGGAGCCACCTCCTCCTCCGCCACCGCCTCCGCGGCCGGATTTTCCCGGTAAGAGCGTGTTTGTGATGTTTCCTGAGCTGTAGCTTACGCTGTAGCGCTTTTCTCCCAGTCTCACTCTTCCATTGTTTTCCCCGTTCTCAACAACACCGTAAATATTTGATTTCCCTGACCTTATGTCATCAGTTACGGCAAGACGGTCAAAAACTCCGCTCCAATTGTTGTCATTGTTGAGCTTTATGTATCTCTCCGTCTTTTGTCCGTTTTTGGTCAGATATACTTTTACCTCAGGGGCATCCTTTGCCTCTATGCCTGACCACTCCTTGTGGACTCTGAGCTTTGTATAGGAGGGCGTAAGGGGGATCATGTCGGGGAGCTGCTCGTTTACAACAGTAAAGCCGCTCTCGGCATCGCCCTCCACATAAGATTTATACCATGAGTCTTGGAGTTTTATCCTTCCTTCAGAATCCACTCCGGACTCCTCCACAGTATAGCTGATCTCCTCTCCTGTCTTGGGATCCCTCTTTCTGAGATCCTTGAAGCTGTACTGCCAATTGTTTGCCTCATTAAGCTCTGCCGAAGCCTTAAGCTCCCCTGCTGCCATGAGATCTATGTTGACTTTTTCGGCTTTTTTGCCCTTCCAGGCTTTTTTGACCGCTACCTCTGTCCTCTCTTTTCTGTTTACTACCGTGAGAGGCTGAGGCTCCTCCCCCTCGGAGACCGTAAAGCTTACAGCCTCCCGGGGAAGCTCATATCCCTCAACAGTCCCTGTCTCCTTAAGGAAATATCTTTTTCCCACAAGGAGATCCTGTATAGTCAGATGCCCGTTTCTGTCGGTCTTAAGCTCGGTCTTTACAGGCTCCTTCTCATCTTCCATGTAAAGGTCAAAGCTGACACCTTCAAGCTTTACACTGCTGTCGTCCTCGTCTGTCTTCTCCACCACAACGTCCCTCTTGGGGTAAGTGGCCTGAACCTCTGTCTTCAGGTTCTCTATAAATACCGAGCCTCCATTCAGACTTACAGCGTAGGAGTTATATGCCTTCTCTCCATCCTTTATGGAGCTGTTGTTCTCTATAAGGTTGTGGGTTATTATGTCGTACTTCTCTCCCACCTTGATGCTGCTTCCCTGCTTAAGCACAGCCTTTATCATAGTCACCTTTGACATGTCCTCCGGCTCAGTCACCCAACTTGCGTCAGCATTTTGTGATGTGCTTTCCTTGACAGCATCAGTTGAATAATAGATGTCAAATTTATCCTGGGGCTCCACTCCTATAAGAGGTGTGGAGAATGCGGAGCCTCTTCCCGGATAGTCTCCGGCCTCGTTCTCGACTATTGCCTTGTCTCCCTTAAAAGGAAGGATGTCAAGCACGATAAGGCTTCTTATATCCTGGGTGCTGTTGTTTTGCAGTCTCCATCTGTAGTCTATGCTGTCCCCTATATGAGCCCTGTCTCCAACTGAGGATGCGTACAGAGAATCCGGCTCCGAGGCAAGCTTTACAGATTTTGTGGATACCAGCACCTTTGGAGGATATACGGAAAACGGCGCGTAATTCAGGCTTGTGTATGACTTTTCGTCCTCAGACCTGTTTCTTGCGTCAGTTGTTATGTTGCTCCAGTTTCCTGAGGTGGTATGGCTCATGAGTATGCCGTACTGTCTGTTATTCTTTACGTCTATCTTGTTATTGTCTATGACTACGGCAGCCTCAATATGGTATTTTCCTATATCAACTCTGTCAGTCACCTTAAAGCTCAGCTCATAGTAATTTGCGACTCCCTTCTGTATGGAGTTCTCACCCTCCACTATGCCGGGGATCTTGATGCTTTTAGGCTTTGCCGCTATAAGGTTCTTTCCCGGGAGATAGTCCTTTATCACCTCCATGGAAGCGAACATATTGCTGTCCTCTATGGGCTCAAGTCCGTCCGGCACAAGATAGTAGATAATAAGGTTCTCCGGCTGAGTCGCATCCGCAAAATTGCCGTATCTTGAGTGGGTGTAAGAAAGCCTTGTAGTTATGGTGTCGTGTACATAAAAAGAACTTCCGTTGGTTATTCCGATATAATTGTTTGCTGTTATAGTCTCGTACTGAAGCTTGTAATGAGTGTCTGTATCACGGCTCAAATTAAGCGGTGTTACCGACTGAGCCTCATCTGTGTCCTTTTTCTTAAACACAGCCTCCGCAGTAGTATATGATTTGTCGTCATATACGGAATAGCCCTTGGCATTCGAAGAGAATCCTGATATAGACGGGGTCTTGTTGGCGTCCATAAGAGCCTTAAGATCATCATTGACACTTTCTCTTATGTCGGCAATGATCACAGTATTTAAGGCGGCATAGAACTTTTGTATCTCCTCCTTTCCCGTGAGGACTATGCCCTCCTCCCCGGGAAATACGAAGTCCACAGCCTTGTACTCGCTGCCCTCAAAGCTGTGCCAGCCATCGCTGCCAAGGTCGGTACTAAGATTAATTCCCGTCACTACAGGTATGTTCTCTGTTATCAGCTCCCTGCTTCCGTCATACTTTATGCCGTAGGCCTTGGTACCCTTAAGGAGCTCCTTAAGGTACTCACTGTCCTCATCTGTCAGGCCTCTTACAAAAAGTCTCAGCTCAGAGGGATAGGAATAGCCGGGTACCTCAGTCTTTGCCGACTTTATCTTAAGCTTCCAGGCCTCCTCATCCCCCTTGCTGTTGGCTATTGAAAAGGAATATATGGGTGTATAGTTAAAGGCTATCCTTATCTCGGAAACCTGGGATTTGTCATAAGGTATGTTGATACTGTTATAGTCACTCCATCTTCTCCCTTTAAGAGCCTTGTAGTCTTTACCTATAAACAGGTAGTTCCTGTTGGGGTTTGCGCTGCTCACATAGGCGTCGGGGGGAGGGGTTCCGGGCTTTAATATATAGTAATGCTTTGTGCTGTACCATGTATTAGGCCCCAGGTCCGTCTGAACTACTCCGTCCTTTAAAGGCTGAATCGAATACGATACCGTATAGGTTTTGGTTTTATTCGGGTCGTCAAATTCATTGAAATCTTCTCCTGACAGATCCAGATATAAAGTGAGATTACCACTTGTGACCTCTTCTCTCTTCAGATCCCTGTAGTATTTTCCGCTCTTTGCCTCGTAGGTCCAAGGGGAATCAGGCTTAAGCCTCGCTCCCTTAGGTATGTTTGCGTACACTCTTCTGTCTCTCGGGTCATTCACATTTGAATTCGGATAGCTTACATAGTTTGGAGGAAATGCAATATAGGTCCCCTCCTTAAGCTTAAAGTTCTCATCCACCAGCTTTTCGTCAAGCTTAGTTGTACCGTAGTAGATGGACTGAGGGCTCTCTATGGCTGCCTTTCCGTGTACCTCCACCTCACTCTCGGAAAGCTTCTTCCCTGAGGGGCTCCTGTATTCCTGGCGTATGACGGCGTCGGAGAGGTTTTCAGTTTCTCTTGCCAATAGGCTTACCTTTATGGGTGTAGCTCCGTTAAATCCGCCGTAGAGCTCCTTATATACGGTCTTTATGATATAGTTGTCATCGTCCTCATAGAGCTCCACCCTTTCGATCTTGTCGAAGCTGTCGGAAATGTCTGTGGCCTTGGGAGCTGTAAATTTGTCCTTTGCCAAATATATGAGAGTATAGCTTCCCTCCCTCACCTTCGCCGCATTTCCCGATATGGCAAGGTCATTGTAGAGATATATAAGCTCTCCGCCGTAAAAGCGGTTGTCTCCGTCCGCCAGGGATATGGAGGAATCAAAATTTGTGGTTATATCAAACTCATCCTCATATGAAGCGTCGGAGTCAGTTGCCTTGTCCTCATCCTCAGGATCCATTACAAGGGCGTATATGGAAAACCTATCTGTCTTTATGCTGACAAGGCCTGTCTCAGTATCCTTTTCCTCAGTCTCTATCTCCTCCGGCGAGGAATCTTTGTCCTCCATGTGAAAGACACTTATATCCTTCTTCTTATCAAGGTTTTCAAATTTTACGGAAATCTCCCTTAAGGGCTCAATATTTTCCTCGTCCTTTGTATAAAAATTAAAGTCATAGGCTATGACAGAATTTTTCTTGAGTTTTCTGTTCCCTGTGGTCTCTCTCAGCTCCTTCACAACAGAGCCTGATCTCACCTTTTTTATCTTGAGCTTTGTGCCCTTGGGAAAGGCTCCCTCGGGGGCATCTATTCTTATCCTTACTTTTCCTGATTTCTTTTCAAAGTGTTGGGCGGGATAGTCATCCTTTATGTCCTTCTCCTCAGCCTTGTTATCTTCAACACTATTATCGGATTTGGCTTCCTTTTCCTCCGATGGTGATTCAAGTTCTGCTGTTTCATCCTCCTCAGGGACTTTACCTTCCTTTACGGCATCAGAATCAGGGGCAGTCACCTGCTCCTCTATGCTTTCCTCGCTTTCATCCTCAGCTTCGTAAGCTTTATCCTCCTCCCGGAACTCTTCAATCTCCTCCCAGGCTTCTTTATCCTCCTCCGGGGCTTCTTTTACCTCATCCTCGGAAATCTCCTCATCTTTTGTTTCTGCAGCATCTGTCATAACTGCGGATTCAAATTCGGTCTCCTCTTTAAAGTCGCGGCTCAACCCGCTGACCTCGGCAGCAAAGGCTACTCCGCCTGAATCGAACAGCATCACTGCAGACAATAAAAGCGCCATAAAGCGCTTAGACATCTTCAGCTTCATAGTTTTCCTCCATTGTGCATTTAAACAGGTCATTATCATTTTCGTCAGGCACCGGCCGGATACCATGAGGAAGATAATCAGACTATGTTTTTGCTACCAACTTACTATGAATTCAAAACGCTGTCAACTCGATTTGCCGTTAATGAACTTTTTTCCTATAAACTGTCTATGAATTTATAAAATAATAACAAAAAAAGCCAAAATCCTTTATAATATTGAGATCTTGACTCTGTACTATCTGCCTGTAAAATTAAGGCCTATGAAATTGACAGGGGCAGAAGGATTCGAACCCTCATTGACGGTTTTGGAGACCGGTATCCTACCATTGGATGATGCCCCTAAATTTTCAAGGTCACTAAAAAAGTGACCTTGAATACTATACTTTAAACCGCTGGAAATGTCAATAGGCGACTTTCAAATTCGCTGAAATAATTGACCTTATTTGCCGAAAACAGCCTCATAGTCAGCTTTGAATTTCTCAATGCCGGCATCTGTAAGGGGATGATTGAACATCTGCATAAGTACCTTGTAGGGAACGGTAGCAATATCAGCTCCGGCCTTGGCACACTCAATGATGTGCATGGGATTTCTGGTAGATGCGCAGATGATCTCAGTGTTTATGTCAGGATAGTTGTCAAATATCTGAACTATATCGTAGATGAGATCTGTTCCGCAGGTGGAGATGTCGTCAAGTCTTCCCAGGAAAGGAGATACATAGGTAGCACCTGCCTTGGCAGCAAGGAGAGCCTGTGCTGCAGTGAATATCAGAGTTACATTAGTCTTTATTCCCTCGGCATTGAGAACCTTTACAGCCTTCAATCCCTCCTTTGTCATAGGGATCTTTACTACCATGTTCTTGTGTATCTTTGCGATCTCACGTCCCTCGGCTATCATGTCCTCAGCCTTTGTAGTGGTTGCCTTGACCTCTCCGCTTATGGGGCCGTCAACTATTGAGGTTATCTCCTTTATGACCTCGTTAAAGTCTCTGCCTTCCTTTGCAATGAGTGAGGGGTTTGTTGTAACTCCGCAGATTATCCCCATGTCATTGGCTTCTCTGATCTCATCCACATTAGCGGTATCAATAAAAAATTTCATTTCCGAAAGTACCTCCTTTGGGTTTCAATATGTTTTCGGTAATAACCTGATTTTATTATAATACCCAAACATCCGGGAGGCAACACGTATTTGGGTAAAATAGAGGTAAAGTGCTACAGCTTTGAAGCCGCCTCCGATACGGACCTCACCGGTATCAGCTCTATACCCTCCGTTTTTCCGAGCTTTGACATATTGGCCATGGGAAGCATAACTCTCTTAAATCCCAGCTTCACCGCCTCCCTGACTCTCATATCTCCGTGGGATACAGCTCTGACCTCTCCCGAGAGTCCCACCTCCCCGAATATTATGGTGTCTGAGGGTATGGCCCTGTTTTTAAATGAGGAGATTATGGCCATGACGACAGCCAGATCCGTGGCCGGCTCTGTGACTCTCATGCCTCCAGTGATATTTACATAGGCATCACATCTGCTCATCATAAATCCGCCTCTCTTTTCCAGCACTGCCAGAAGAAGATTTACTCTGTTGTAATCTATGCCTGATGCCTGACGTCTGGGCATTCCGAAGCTGCTCTCCGTGACAAGAGCCTGTACCTCCATAAGTATGGGTCTCGTTCCCTCCATAAGGCAGGCGACCGCAGCTCCGCAGGCGTCCTCAGGTCTTCCCTCAAGCATAAGTTCCGAGGGATTCACCACCTCTCTGAGGCCCTCCTCTCCCATCTCGAACACACCTATCTCGTTTGTTGAGCCGAACCTGTTCTTTACACTCCTTATTATCCTGTAGCCCATGTCTCCGCTGCCCTCAAAGTAGAGTACAGTGTCTACCATATGTTCAAGTACTCTCGGGCCTGCCACCGTGCCTTCCTTTGTGACATGACCCACAAGGAATACGGCGATATCTGCTGTCTTTGCCTCCACCATAAGCCTTGAGGCCGACTCCCTGACCTGAGTTATGCTTCCGGGAGCCGTTCCGGCTTCCTCAGTGTACATGGTCTGTATGGAGTCGATTATGGCAACATCAGGTTTTCTCTCCTCCAGGACCTTAACTATGGTGTCCACGTCCGTCTCCGACAGAAAGGTGAGCTCTCCCTCTATCTTCCTTATCCTGTCGGCTCTCAGCTTTATCTGTCTCAGGGATTCCTCTCCTGATATATAGATCACTTTTCTTCCTGAAGCAGCCAGGTTTCCTGAAAGCTGTAAAAGAAGTGTTGATTTTCCTATTCCGGGCTCTCCTCCCACAAGTACCATGGAGCCCTCAACTATGCCTCCTCCCAGTACTCTGTCAAGCTCATCAAAGCCTGTGGAAAGTCTGTCCTTCTCGCAGGCATCTATCTCATGTATGTATACAGGTTTTGCATTTCCATGCTCTCTTTTCCCTGAGCCCACAGTTTTGGAGCCTGTCTTTACAACAGGCTCCTCGGTAAATGTATTCCATTCGTGGCAGGCGGGACATTGTCCCATCCATTTTGAAGATTCATATCCGCAGTTTTTGCAGAAAAAAACCGTCTGTGTCTTAGACCCCTTCATTATTTCTTAACCGTCTTCCTCCGAGTCTTTTTTTTCGGCTCCTCATCGGCAGCTTCTATTATCTCTGTAATATCCACTCCCCTCATATCCGCCGAGGGATCAAGTACCGTAGTCTCCTCCTTGTCCTTTTTCGGCCTTCTGTGGGCTGTGGCTTTTATTATGAGTTTTTCCTTATCCTTGGGTGAGACCTTTATGCTGACTGTGTCTCCCTCTTTTATGCTGCCCTCAAGTATCTTCTCGGCGAGCTCATCCTCCACAAGATTCTGTATAGTCCTTCTTAAGGGTCTCGCTCCGTACTTTTCGTCGTAGCCCTTGTCTATGAGAAGCTGCTTCGCCTCATCGGATACCTTAAGCTTTATGTCCATCTGCCCCTTGGTGCGCTTTACTATCTCATTAAGCATTATGTCGACTATCTTCTGCATATGCTCCTTGTTGAGCTGGTGGAAAACTATTATCTCATCTATACGATTGAGAAACTCCGGCTTGAACATATGCTTTACCTCGTCCATGACCTTGCCCTTCATGTCGCTGTAATCCTTAGCGCTGTCATCTCCCGAGGCAAAGCCAAGTCTCTTGGGCTCTATTATGTTCATGGCGCCCACATTTGAGGTCATGATGATGATGGTGTTCTTAAAGTCTATCTTCCTTCCCTGGGCATCAGATATATGTCCGTCATCAAGTACCTGAAGGAGTATGTTGAACACGTCCGGATGGGCCTTCTCGATCTCATCAAAAAGTATGACCGAGTAAGGATTTCTCCTCACCTTCTCGGAGAGCTGTCCTCCCTCGTCAAAGCCCACGTATCCGGGCGGTGAGCCTATCATCTTTGAGACACTGTGCTTTTCCATGTATTCTGACATGTCAACCCTTATGAGGGCATTTTCCGAACCGAAAACAGCCTCTGAAAGAGCCTTTGAGAGCTCTGTCTTACCCACACCTGTAGGCCCCAGGAACATGAATGAACCGATGGGCCTCTTGGGGTCCTTGATGCCTACTCTTCCTCTTCTTATGGCCTTTGCAACGGCGGTCACCGCCTCGTCCTGTCCCACAACTCTCTCGTGGAGTATGGTCTCAAGATGCATTATCCTCTCGCTCTCAGCCTCGGAAAGCCTCTGCACAGGTATCTTTGTCCAGCCTGAAACCACCTCGGCAATATCTTCCTCTGTGACAGTCAGGTCAAAGCTCTCCTTCTCCTCCTGCCATGCGCTCATAAGCTTATCAAGCTTCTTTTTCTTTCTCTCTTGGTTTTTCTTCAGCTCTCCGGCCTTTGTGTAGTCCTCGTCCTTGATGGCGCTCTCCTTCTCTCTCTCAAGAAGGGCAACCTCCTCTTTGAGCTTCTTTATCTCCTCCGGCTCCCTGTGAGTACCTATCCTTATCTTGGAGGCGGCCTCATCTATGAGATCTATAGCCTTATCAGGAAGGAATCTGTCATTTATATATCTCTGAGAGAGCTTCACCGCAGCTCTCACAGCCTCGTCACTTATTATGACCTTGTGGTGCTGCTCGTACTTTCCCCTTATTCCCATAAGGATATTGATGCTCTCCTCGGTATCAGGCTCAGGTACCTCCACAGGCTGGAACCTTCTCTCAAGAGCGCTGTCCTTTTCTATGTGCTTCCTGTATTCCTCTACAGTCGTAGCTCCTATTATCTGCAGCTCGCCTCTTGCAAGGGCGGGCTTTAAGATGTTGGCGGCGTCAAGAGCTCCCTCGGCGCCTCCCGCTCCTATAATGGTGTGGAGCTCGTCTATAAAGAGCAGCACATCCCCGTCGTTTTGGGCTTCAGCAATTACCTTCTTTATCCTCTCCTCAAACTCGCCTCTGTACTTTGAGCCTGCTACCATGGCGCTGATGTCAAGGGCAAGGAGCCTCTTATTAAGTATGGTGTCGGGGACATCGCCTGATACTATTAGCTGAGCAAGGCCTTCAACCACAGCGGTCTTTCCCACACCCGGCTCTCCTATAAGACAGGGATTATTCTTCGTGCGGCGTGAGAGTATCCTTATGACTCTCATTATCTCAGACTGACGCCCTATTACAGGGTCAAGCTCATTCATGCGGGCAAGCTCAGTGAGATCTCTGGAGTACTTGTTTAAGGTGGGAGTCAATTCCTCCTTATCCTTTCCCTCTCTCTTTCTCAGCTCATCCTTGTATTCAGGAAGGTCCTCACCTATGGCCTTCAATATATCAGAATATATCTTTTGTATGCTGACTCCTATGGTGGTTATTATCTTGGTGGCTACGCACTCCGTATCTCTGAGTATGGCGATAAGAAGGTGCTCTGTTCCTATGAGCTCTGAATTGAACCTCATGGCTTCTCTGTAGCTGACCTCCAATATGCGCTTTGCGCTGGGAGTGTATCCTGACTTTCCTCCGCCTCGGGAGGCCTCCTCCGACGATACATAGCCGCTTACCAGCTTCATAACTCCCACATCATCTATATTGTTTCTTCTCAGCACATTGGCGGCAAGCCCGCTGCCCTCCCTTATAAGTCCCAGGAGTATGTGCTCAGACCCTATATAATTATTGCCCAGCTCCTCCGCACTGTCGTAGGCAAGCTCGAGAGCTGTCTTCGCTTTATCCGTAAACTGATTCATAAAACCTCCTTAAATTAAACCGGAAAAACATAGTAATTATACTATCAGATCAAATCTTTTGCAAATAAATGGGAATTATATATCTCTGAATTATTTATAAACTTTTTCTGCAAATACAAAACGGGATACGGACATAAAATCCGTATCCCGAAGCTTAAAGCAGAATTTTTAATGCTGACTATATGTCAAAGGTGTCGAACTCGTCGTCGAATATGTCCGAGCGGTCCTTTGTACCCTCCTGATCCTCTTTTCTTTCGGTCTTTTCGGGCTTGACAGCAGCTCTTCTCTTGACCTGCCCTATTACCTGAGTCTCATCAGGAACATCCTCAGTATCGCTTTCAATAGGCTCGTCCTTGTAGCTGTAGCCGTGGCTGAGATCCGCACTGTCCTCATACTCCTCGGCATAGTCCTCGCCGTACTCGTCATCATAGTCATAGCTCATGGTGCTTTGAGCTCTGTCCTTCACTCCGCCTCTTCCTCTGCTCTTTCCTGCGGAAGCGGGCTTTGACTTGGGCTCTGCACCGCTCTCAGCTCCCGGTGCCTTCCTCATCTTCATTGCCAGATATATGACTGCGGCAAGAAGTATGAGAACCAAAGTTCCAAGTATGCAGATGAGAAGGAATCTTAAGTCGTAGTCTCTTACAAGGCTGTCATAGGTCTGCTGAAGCTCTGTATACTGTGCTCCGCTGACAGAGCCTGCTGCAAGGGGATCCTCAAAGTATCTCTGAATGGTCTTTTCAGCTATGTCATATCTGTAGAAGTTGAGCTCGCCGTTCTCATTCATTCCGTATACAACACAGTATTGGGGATCAGTGTCGGCACCCCATACCCAGCCCTGAACTTTGTGTCCGTCCACTGATATGGTTCCTGACTTAAAGCCCTCGGGTATGCTTACATCAGCCCCGGGAGTCATTATGGTTATGGTCTTTCCTGTGGATGAAAGCTTCACTCCCTCTGTTGTAGGCTCAGCCATGGTCTCGCTCTCTGCTGTGCCCTCAGGGCTCTCGGCTCCGCCCTCCTGCTTTTCCACGTTGATGACATAGTCCTTTGTGGTCGTTCCGTCTGCGGCTGTGACTCTTACAGTGATGGTATTTGCTCCCATCTGCAGGCCCTCATTGCCGGAGATTATAACATTTGCTCCACCGTCCGCCGCAGGGGCATCTATGACAAGTCTGTCAACGGAAGGTCCTACTGTCACGTTGTATGAGGTCACTTCCGGACTGAAGCTCTCGTTGAGGCTTCCCGGACTTACAGCGAGAGAAGCAAGGTCCGCATTTGCTGATACCTGCTCAGGGGCAGCCACGGTTATGGTCGAATTTCCCAGATGGCTCATCTCCACAAGCTGATCGGCGTCGTCATAGACCTCCTGAGTGCTTATATTTATGGCAGCCGTGCCTGCGGATTTCGTATTGAATTTAAGATTGTACTGAAGCTCGGAGCTGCCTGCACCGTTTGAGGCTCCGTGTACTCTAACGGTTCCCGCACCTCCGTCGGCGTCGGTGCCCGCCACAAATTCCAGTTTGTCCGAATCATAGCTTAAGACCACATTGGCGTCGGAAAGCTTCGCACCGCCATCCGCCGAGATCTTCATGGTCACATTGACCTCATCCCCGGTATTGACTGTGGGGTCGCTGAAGCTTATCTGACCTGTAGCGGCCAATGCCTGAAGCATCAGCACTGAATTGAAGGCAAATATCAGCAGCATGCCCGCTACATATTTTGATATTCTCTTTACTTTCACATTATTACTGTCTTTCATAACTCTCCCTGATTATCCGATAATTATTATTGACGGCTGTGAGCCGGATGAACCCTCAGAGGGTCCTACAGGCGAAACAACATCCTGAACCGTTCCTGCGTTCGGATCCGCAGCTCCGGTTCCCGCGCCGGCGCTTCTGCTTATATTTATAACATAATTTCTCACAGAACCGTTGCCCGCTGTCACGGATATGGTGACACTGCTTATTCCTGTGGCAATGTCCACTGTTCCCGCACCGCTCACGGTAGCCTCCGAATCTATAGCCTGAGCTATAATATTAAGGCTTGAAACAGAGCTGTCAACTATAAGGCTGTACTCTGTGGTGTCCTTATTGAATGTTGGTGTCAAGTTGAAGCCGTCTATGCTTATGAGCTTCAGCTTGTTGTTGGGACTTCCGTCTATGGTAGGAGCCGCACAGGCTGTCTCCGGCATGTCCGTGTAGACAGGGATCTTGAACACCAGTGCAGTGGATTTTATGTCCCCATTGTAGGCCTCCGATACCTTTGCTCCCTCGGAAGCTGCGGCCGGCACATTTGTCATGTACTGGTGCTGATATTTGTTGCTGCCCTGCACATTGAATTTCTTTAAGTAGAAGGTATCCTGCCCCTTGTTCACATAGTTGGCTCCATAGGCTATGGCTCCTCCTATTATAGCCTTCTCTATGCTGTTCCAGGGTCTGAGATCCGTGCCTGTGGATGAAGCCTGAGAGGCGTAGTTAAGTCCGGCTTCCACCACTCCCATACCGTCGTGAGCATATGCTCCCGTATTGAAAAAGTTGTATATTCCGGGATAAGCGGAATCTGTTCCCGAAATAAGGCCCGAGCTTCCGTCTCTTCCCTGCTCCTGCACTATCATGGACGCCAATACATAGGGGCTTACTCCCGACTGCCTTGCGGCTTCCATTATTATGTCCACATAGGGAACAGACTTCATTACAGGCTCCGTGCTCTGTGCTGTTGTTCCCGATCCGTCAGCTGCAGGCTGAGGAGCTCCTGTCTCAGAAACCCCGCTTCCTCCCGCTCCCGGGCTTATGATCACTCCGGGCTGAATGTCTGTGGACTGAGCAGTGATGACTCCGGGCCCTGAATTTACGTAGCCTGAATCCGGGCCTGAGGGCCCGCTTCCCACAACAGCTCCTCCACTTCCTTGAGATGAAGGCTGACTCTGTCCCGAAGAGCTGTTATTTCCCGGCTGAGTATTGTCTGTTGGCGCTATGGGGGTACCGCCGCTTATCATGGATCCCTCGATGGGAACTATGGCATCTCCCGCAAGGAAGGTCCCCTCAACTAATTTTACCACTCCGTCTCTTGTCTGTGTAGCCTCATTATAGCTTTGAAGCTCAAATTGGAATATGTAGGGCTCCGTAAGAAAATTTCTCGGGTCCATATAATGCATTATTATCTCCCTTGAAGCGGGATTCCATGCGTTTCCGTCCAGAGGCGCCCAGGTGGAGGTGTCCCAGTCATAGGCACCCTCCTCTATGGACTTCCAGGAGGATATGGAATCCTTGTGGACAAGATTACGTCCTATCTTGCTCTCCTCAGGTATTATCTCATTCCAGCTGAGCCCTGTATGCTGGGCTGTAAAAACCCAGTTGGGATACTGAGCATGCAGCTCCCTCAGTCCGTTTTTATAGCTTTCAGGAAATCCCTGCTGATTGAGATAGTTCTCAAAGTCAGCGTCCGTAGTATAAGCCACAGGCTGTCTTATATAATCGCTTCTCGCGTATCCCTCGCCTCCTGACCACCTTATCTTATACCATATGTGTCCGTCGCTTCCCGATTCCTGAGAAGTAACAGTGACCTCGGCATTATTTGAAAGTCTGGCCACAGAGCTGTAGCTTGTGCCGGGGCCGCTTCTCACATTAAGTGATGTGGCGCTCACTCTGCCTGTCCACTCTGCAGCATAGGCAGTATTTATATCTGATAATGATGTCAAAGGCGGCGCAAAAGCAATGCCCGCCGCAAGCAGCGCGCAAGCCGCTCTCCTCAATAATCTTCCAGTCATATTTATACCTTTCCCATTATGATACAGCCATTATAAAAGCGCTCCCCTGAGCAGTCAATAAAGTTAACCAAATAGACAAATAATAGTAAGAAATAAGCGTGGAAAGTTAAAATTTCAGTACCATAAAAGGCTCGGCCTTTTGTCAGGTTCCGAGCCTTTTATGTTTTTATGAGTGTTTTTATTCAGTTATTATCAATAATCCTTCTTCCTTCCGCAGTTCTTGCAGGTCTTTCCGAAAAATGAGAATTTGCCTCCGCAATATTGGCATCTTCCTTCGGCTATCCGGGATTTTCTTTGATACTCTTCCAGCTTCCTTCTTTGTTCTTTCTCGATTCTTATCTCTTCTTCTTTCCTCTTTCTTGTTTCCTTCGCAAAACGAATTACTCTTTTCTTTACTTCCGGTATAACTTTAATGTTTTTCCATGTCTTCAATTCTTTGTAAAAAGATACATATCGTTTAGCAAAGTCGCTACTGTTCAATATTTTTCTCCGCCTACAGCTACAGTTCCATCGGTCTTTACTCCAATTCTCACATATCCATTATCCGCAATAGCCACTATCTCTTCCCAATCTGATGTCTCCTGCCTTGCCTCAGGATAATGCAGTGTGCTTGTCAAAACAATTCCGTCTTTACGCAAAAAACTGATCGCACATTTACCGGCACTTATCGCCACTATATCGTTGCTCTCTTCCAACACTTTTCTTTCATTTTCAGAATAGGAGACGGTAGACGTAGCCGCATAAACCGCTCCGCCCTCCCTAAGTCCGTAAATTGATGAGGATGTATCTGCATAACAACTCACATCAACAAGATTTCCCCATCTGTCAAAAAGCTCCTCTCCAAACAAGCCTTCAAAAGCTGCAACACCGAACATACCATTGACTGTCAGTTCTCCATAAACAATGTCATAGCCTAACCGCTCATCTACATCAGATATTTCCATACGTGTTTTTCCTGCTATGACAAGTTTTCCTTCAGTTGTTATTCCTGCAGAATATGATGGCGCAAATTCTCCTATACCATTAGAATTTATTGACACAACATCTTTCCATTCAGAGACATCACACTGCCCAACTTCATTATTTCCCGCAGCAACCACAGTACCGTCTTTCTTTAAGCCAAGTATATGGTCCTCTGCACAAGCCAGCTCTGTAATTTCTGTCCACGTTTTTACTTCGTTATTAAAAATATTTCGACCTGCACATACAACTCTTCCATCCGCACAAAGTCCATATATACTTTTACTATTCAAGCATACCGAGACAACATTTTTCCAGTTTTTTACTTCTTTTCTGATATCGTCATTTATATCACCTGCCAAAACTACTGTGCCATCCTCGCACACTGCTGCACCCGCTTTCTCACATATACAGATAACAGCATTCTGTCTCCTCTGGGCTTTTCTCTCCTCCTCCGTCAATATAGGACCTGCTGAAAATTCTTTTTTAGGCATAAATCTTTTTCTTAATACACTTTTCAGCTGTCGATCCAATATTTCAAGCTTGCGTTGGTTTTCATAGGATTCCCTTGCCATCCTCGTTGTCAGCTCAACTGCAGGGCCGTACACATCCCCGTACCACTCTGCTCTCTCCGCAGTCTTCGCGTCTGTCTCTATAGTATATCCGCACTTTTCGCATCTGAGAGTCACAAGCTTCTTTCCTAAAGCTCCTGCCGCCAAGCCCACTTCAGGTATTCCTGTAATAAGTGCTCCGGCTGCAGCCTTCTTTCCGCTGAATCCCCCTGTCCTCTCACTTATCGCTACCATTTTTCCGTTGCAGCGCGGGCATAATTTTATTTTTCCCATTTAATATCCCCCTGTTTTTTATGAGTTTTTCCCATATTTTCCTTAATTTTATATACATAATACCACCCCCCCATCTCAGTTTTTGTCAACATATATTTGTATGTCCCTGCAACTCAGGCTCTTATATTTTATTAAATAAATTATCAATGTTTTTATTATTCCTTCCCTAATTTTCCCAATAAAAAAAGCGGAATATCACGCTCTCCCGAAGGGATCAGGCTCAGGTTCTCACCGAGGCTTAACATGATTTCCGCTTTTTAATATTCAATTTTCTGTCTTATACCGGATATGCTCCGTCCTTTGCGGCCTTCTTGTCTATGCCTGTGTCCTGAGCATCCCTGTACTCAAAGTACTCCTTTGCAACAGCAGGGAACAGCGCATAGGAAAGCACGTCCTCAGGCTGTCTCTTCCACTGAGCACACTCCTTCTCAAACTTGGGAAGCTCCGGCTCTATGAGATCTGCGGGCCTGCAAGTTATAGGCTCCTCATCTCCCAGTATCTTCTTTTGAACCTCCGGATCCATAGGCTTTACAGACTGTCCGAACTCTCCCTTGGCAAGCTTCTTTGACTCCTTGGGAACCATCTTGTATCTCTCTCCTGAGAGCACATTCATCACCGCCTGAGTTCCCACTATCTGGGATGAAGGGGTTACGAGAGGGGGCTCACCGAAGTCCTTTCTTACTCTCGGTATCTCCTCCAGCACCTCCTGAAGCTTGTCATCCTTTCCGGCATCGTGGAGCTGCTTTACAAGGTTAGATAGCATTCCTCCGGGAACCTGATACTTAAGTGTGTTTACATTTACTCCCATTACCTTAGGATTCAAAAGTCCTGACTTGAGGCACTCCTCCTTGTAGGGCTCAAAGTAAGCACATATCTCTGTCATCTTATCCACATCAAGGCCTGTGTCGTAGGGAGTTCCCTGGAAGGCCTTTACCATTACCTCAGACGAGGGCTGAGATGTGCCAAGAGCGAAGGGTGAGCAGGCTGTGTCGATAATGTCGGCTCCTGCCTCTACCGCCTTCATATATGTCATGGCTGCCATTCCGGAGGTGTAGTGTGTATGCATATCTATGGGAATGTCTGTTCCCTCCTTCAGGGCCTTCACAAGCTTCTCCGCCTCGTAGGGAAGAAGGAGTCCCGCCATATCCTTTATACACAGGGAATCCGCACCCATATCCTCTACTCTTTTAGCAAGCTCTTTCCAGTAGTCCATGGTGTAGGCGTCACCTAAGGTATAGCAGAGAGCTATCTGTGCGTGGCCTCCTTCCTTCTTTGTGGCCTTGACAGCAGTCTCAAGGTTCCTTATGTCGTTCAGGCAGTCAAAGATACGGATGATGTCCATTCCGTTGGCCACTGATTTCTGAACAAAATACTCTACCACATCGTCAGCATAGTGATTGTAGCCGAGGATGTTCTGACCCCTGAAAAGCATCTGAAGCTTTGTATTCTTAAATCCGTCCCTCAAAAGTCTGAGCCTTTTCCAGGGATCCTCCTTGAGGAATCTGAGTGAGGCGTCAAATGTGGCTCCGCCCCAGCACTCAACGGCGTAGTATCCTATCTTATCCATCTTGTCGATAATGGGAAGCATTTCCTCAGTAGGCATACGAGTCGCTATAAGAGACTGATGCGCATCTCGGAGCACGGTCTCCACTATCTTTACTTTTCTGTTCTGTGTGTCTGCCATCTTAAACCTCCGATTTATATTTCAGTTTTATTTCACTCCGAATACAGCCATAAATGTACCTGCAGCTACAGCGGTTCCGATAACTCCCGCCACGTTAGGTCCCATGGCATGCATGAGCAAAAAGTTTGTAGGGTCTGTCTCGGCTCCCACCTTCTGGGAAACTCTGGCAGCCATAGGTACTGCCGAAACTCCGGCTGATCCGATAAGAGGATTTATCTTTCCTCCTGAGAGCTTATACATTATCTTTCCCAAAAATACGCCTGCAGCTGTTCCGAAAGCAAAAGCTACAAGTCCCAGCACAACTATCTTTATGGTATCCAGATTCAGGAATGCCTCGGCGCTGGTGGTGGCTCCTACGGAAGTTCCAAGGAGTATGACCACTATGAACATCATAGCGTTTGCCGCAGTTTCCTGAAGCTGTTTTACAACCCCTGATTCCTTAAAGAGATTTCCCAGCATAAGCATGCCCACAAGGGGAGCTGTGGTGGGAAGTATAAGACATACCACAGTTGTCACCACTATGGGGAAGAGTATCTTTTCAAGCTTTGATACAGGCCTTAAGGCATCCATCCTCACCGCCCTCTCCTCAGGAGTGGTCATGGCACGCATTATAGGCGGCTGAATTATAGGCACCAGAGCCATATATGAGTAAGCCGCAACCGCTATGGGTCCGAGTATCGCCGTCTCTCCCAGCTTGTTTGCCAGGAATATGGATGTGGGGCCATCGGCTCCTCCTATTATGGATATTGCCGCCGCAGCTTTTCCGTTAAAGCCGAGAAGTATGGCTACAAAGTATGCGGCATATATTCCGAACTGAGCGGCAGCTCCCATGAGAAAGGTCTTGGGATTTGCGATAAGAGGAGCAAAGTCTGTCTGAGCTCCGACTCCCATAAATATAAGCGAGGGGAGTATGGTCCACTCGTCCAGCTGAAAGAAGTACCAGAGAAGTCCTCCGGTCTCTCCTCCCGCCTCCTCAGGGGAGTACATGATATCAGGATAAATATTTACAAGCAGCATGCCAAAGGCAATGGGAATAAGCAGTAAGGGCTCAAACCCCTTCTTTATGGCAAGATAGAGAAAGAGGAAAGCCACAGCTATCATTATGAAATTACCCACTGTAAGGTTGGCGAAGGCTGTCTGTTGAAGCAAGTTGGTAAATGTTGCTGTCAAATCCATTTATATCGCCTCTTCTTTCTTTAATTAAGGCTTGCAAGAAGAGCTCCGGATTCAACCTGATCACCGGCAGCGCAATTTACAGAGGCTACTGTACCGTCCTGAGGCGCAACGATATCATTTTCCATCTTCATGGCCTCAAGTACAAGGAGCACATCTCCTCTCTTTACAGCCTGGCCCACGCTTGCCTTAACAGCAAGTATCTTTCCTGACATGGGTGCCTCCACCTTTACTCCTCCTGCAGCGGCTGCAGGCTTTGCGGGAGCCGGAGCTGCCGCGGGAGCTGCTGCCTTAGGGGCTGCGGTAGCTGCCGGAGCTGCAGGTGCTGCCACAGGAGCTGATGCTGCCTGTCCCTCCTCAACTGTTACATTATATACATTGCCGTTAACTGTTATTGTATAGTTCTTCATCTTTTGACCTCCTGATTTACGAGCGCTTTTTTATAACGTTAGGAACACGCTTTATGCTCCTTACTATAAGTCCGTTTCCTGCTTTTGTCTTGCCGTTTTCGGCCTCATACGCCGCTATCGCAGCAGCTATGACCGCCGTAAGCTCATCCTCCGAAAGGCTGTCGCAGGCTATAGGCTCCTCTACGCTTGAAGAAAGAGCTGCAGCCTCATCTTCCTTTTTCTCAGCGGCCTTCTTTGCCTCAGGATTGGGAAGATACCTGAACAAACCTATTATAACGGCAATAAATATAAGTACTATAAATACTGTGCCCATACCAACCACCATATTTGTAAATGCCTGTCCCATAAGCTCTCCTACGCTGTACTCCGGAGAAAATGAGAGCTCATCCAAATTTACCACCATCTGTCCGGCCTGCGCCTCTCTGCTTATGCCCACGGTTATCTCGCAGTCTCTCTTTTCGTAGGCGGCGCTTACAACGGCTCTGTAGCTTCTGTCACCGGTCTTTTCAGTCTCTATGTCTTTTATCTCCAGGAGACTTCCCAGGTCATCTTTTGTGGACTTCCAGGTAGTGTAGCCGTTAACAAGGGCTGTCTCTCCCAGGTCCTCGGCCTGAGCTATAAACTCATCTGTCTCATCGTCGTCAAGCCCGTCAAGGGAAGTGACCATCTGACGGGACAGCTCCTCAAGGCCTGAGATCATGGATATGTCCGTGTCGGAGAGCTCCGCTTCCTCAGATGCCTTAGATCCGGAGCAGCCTGTCATGACAGAAATCGAGAGCATCAGCAAAAGGACAGGTAAAATAATCCTTTTTATTTTGTCATTCATCTGTCTCACCTCTTAACCTCTCTTATACTGTTCCGTGTTTTCTTGATATAGGATAAACACTCTTCGTAAACAGCATCTCCATAGAGGCTATGAGCCTTTGTCTTGTCTCTGCAGGGTCTATGATGTCATCGATATATCCTCTTCTCGCATTGGCGCAAGCGCTTGAGATCTTTTCTCTGTAGCAGGCTGTAAGCTCATCAAGCTTTGCCTTGCTGTCATCTGCCGCCTCTATCTCCTTCTCATAGAGGAGCTTTGCGGCCTCCTTTGCATCCATAAGGCCCATGTCTGCATTTTTCCAAGCATATACTATATCTGCGCCTATGGATTTTGATCCCATTATCACGCCTGCCGTGCCGTATGCGTGGCCTGTTATGACTGTGACCATGGGCACTGTAGCCTTTGCATAGGTGAAGGTAAGCTTTCCAAGGGCCCTTGTCAGATTTCTCTCATTGCACTTGTCATTTGCAAATCCGTCCACATCACACAGAGTGACTACGGGAATGCCGAAGGCATCGCAGAAGTTGATGAAATGTATTGCCTTCTTGCAGCCGAAATGGGTTATGCGCCTGTCGTTGTTGGCTACTGCTCCCACAGTCTGACCGTTAAGTCTTATAAATCCTGTGGTGATGCAGGGAGCATGCTCCTTTTTAAGCTCTATGAAAAGGTTGTTGTCGGAAATAAGCCTGAGCATTTCCGCCTTTGAGCCGAAGTTTTCTATTCCCTCAACCTGTCTGTTGAGGTCATCCTCACAGGCATCATAGGAAAGGTCGGACTCATTGTTTGCAGGGAGCACTGATATGAGCTCTCTTATGCCCGCAAGCACCTCCTCCTCGCTGCCTACAAAGTCCGCAAGGCCGGTCTCCTTTGCCTGATAATCCGCGGATGAAGTATCACATTTTTCAATGTAATTATCCTTAACGGCATCAGGAGAGTTAAGGAAAAGCTTTCCCTTCTCTTTTTCCATAAAAACAAAATCAGACATGGAGGCACTTACAGCCATTCCGCCTCCGCAGGTGCCGAATACAGCGGCTATCTGGGGAATAACTCCGCTTGCCTTTGTCTGATTCAAAAACATTTGTCCGAAGCCGTAGAGAGAGTCTGTTCCCTCTGCAAGTCTTACGCCTGCGCAGTCCAAGAGTGAGATTACAGGTGCTCCCATCTTTACGGCCATGTCATAGATCTTCATTATCTTTGATGAGTGCATTTCGCCTATAGAGCCCCCGAATACAGCGGCATCCTGAGAGTAAACATAGACGAGGCATCCGCCTATGGTGCCGTATCCTGTTATGACACCGTCTCCCGGCCTGTCATAGTCTGCCGATGTGTCAGCCATGCGGCTCGTCACAGCAGAACCGATCTCTACAAAGCTTCCCTCATCAAGAAGAGCATTGATCCTTTTTAGTGCCTGTGATGAATCAGTCATATCAAAACCTCCGCTTTCACAAAATTCGTTAAGATTATAACACTTTTATTGTTCAAATTGAAGTACAAAACAGGAATTAACTCGTATTAACAAAAGTTTGTAAAAATCGCATAATTAATCACAAAAATACCCCCGATGATTTATGAAATTAGAAATTTCATAAATCATCGGGAGCCTTCCTGTCATAATTGGCGCAGCCCCTTAGGGTAATGATTTTTAATAACTCCGTTTACATATTTTCCGAGTCCCAGGGCATAGCCGTCGAAGCTTACAGCTGTGAATTCCCCTTCTCCGGCAGAAAAAAGCTCGTAATCACTCATGGAAAGGTCACTGAGCCTTATGCTCTCCCCCTTCAAATATCTCAGAGCGGCAGTTTCGCTCTTAAGGTCAATCGATCCCTGCCTCAGCTCCTCAGGTCCCATTGCAAGTATCTCGGCATGGGAAGGAACATAGATCTTAGTCTTACTCTTTTTATATTTGCCTTCTATATATTCTCCCTTTTGGACACCTGCCCTCAGAACATGTATTTTATTTTTGTAAAGGCGCTCCAAGGCTTCCTTCATAGATGCTTGCAGATCCAAGTCGGAGGCTTCTATGGATGAGCCCTCCTTTTCCATGACCGCGCAAAAATGTCCCTCTCCCTCAACCTCGTGGGGGTAGAGGCTTTTTGCATGTATAAGTTTGAATTCCGGATACTCATTGCAAAGCCACTCAGCCATGCGAATGTTCTCCTCCGGCTCAAAGGTACAGGTGGAATAGACAAGCCTTCCTCCGGGCTTCAGCATTTTTACAGCTTCCCTCAGTATCTGCCTCTGCCTGCAAACGCAGAGCTCCACATTCTCAGGACTCCACTCTCTTACAGCCGTATCGTCCCTTCTCATCATTCCCTCCCCGGAGCAGGGGGCATCGGTGATGATCCTGTCAAAGTACTCGGGAAAGGCTGCTGCCAGCTCCTCGCTCTTTGCAGATGATACTATCACATTTTTGCAGCCCATCCTCTCTATGTTTGAGCTGAGTATCCTGGCTCTGTCCTTCATGATTTCGTTTGAGAGAAGGAAGCCCGCTTTGCAGGCGGCCTGACCGGATTTTCCTCCCGGAGCCGCACAGAGATCAAGGACCTTGTCATTAGGTCCTATATCCGCCATCTCCGCCGTAAGCATCGCTGACGGCTCCTGTATATAGAAGACCCCGGCAGCGTGGTAAGGCGACTTGCCGGGTCTTATTGTTCTGTCCTTTGACTCTTCAATATAGGTACGTCCTGAAGAGCACCAGGCTACAGTCCCCAGTTCCCAGAGCTCTTCCAGCTTTTTTATGGTATCAGGCCTTGCTTTGAGAGTATTGAATCTCAGCCCCTTTATAGGAGGTCTGTCATAGGATGCCACAAAATCCTCGTATCCTTCGCCGAAGATCTCTCTCATCCTCATAAGGTACTTTTCAGGCAATACCTTTTTTGTAAAAGTCTCAGCTTTAATGTCTCTATGATTTTTCATTCAAATAAATTAAAACACTACCTTGTACTCGGGCTTTGCCTCGTCGTTTACAACATAGTATGCGGTGTTCTCTCCTGCATTAAAGTATATTTCAAGCTTCTTTACAGTGATCTTTCCGCACTTTGCCGTTACATCCTTTTCGACCCTCTTTAATATCTCTGAGGACTCGATCTGAGCTCCGTTAAACTGGAAAGTAAGCTTTTCCTTGAGGTTCTTTGCGAGCACAGCCTTCTCCTTTTTTGCGGGAGTCCTTTTTGCTGCGGTCTTCTTTGCTGCGGGCTTTGCCTCTGCTGCAGTGTTCTTTTTCTCCGATACTGTCTTTACGGTCTTCTTTACCGCATTGACTTTCTTCTCTGTGTTCTCAGTGATCTCATTCACTTTCCCCTTCACGTCCTCCACAGTCTTAGCCGCCTTGTCTCCGGCCTCCTTGGCCGCCTTCTTTATGTTCTCTGTTTTCTCCTCCAAAGTATTGCGGAGATTTTCGGGAACATTTTTATACTTTCCCATTTCTTTTTCCTCCTAAAAAACTGATAGCTTAAAAGTCCCGAAAATAAAGTCAGCCTGAAGTAATAAAAAGTCTATATTATTATATAACTTTTTTTCAAAATTGCAACGCCTCGGAAGGGGTCGCCGCTCTAAGGCCCTCATTGTCGATCTCTTCCTCGGGATTTATTGCTTCGTCTGCAGTCCTGTAGCATATTACAGGCATTCCCTCATAGGCGTGATCATATAATTCCTTGGCCTTTGAGTAGGGAAGCCCTATGCCTCCCTTAGTCCCGGAGGTCTTATAGATATTGCCTCCGAAGGCGGAACGCCAGGAAGCATCGTAGAAGCTTGCTCCCTCGGAAAATTCCATATTGTAGTTGACGGCATAGTCTCTGTCCTCGACCTTGACATTAGTCTCCTTTTTTTTCACGGAAAAGAGACCTGAGGGAGTGGAGCAGTCTGTCTTTTCACATCCTGATACAATGTCGGAATCCATCTGTATCTCACCTTCCTTTACAAGGAATAGCTTTTGGGCTGTGAGGTTTACCTCTATGTAGTCGTCTCCGATATCTCCGTCACCGACTCCCGGACTTTCAACGTACACCGGCTCACGCTCCGTAGTCTTTCCTGAAACAATGTCCGCCTTGAGCCTCTCGCTCTCCTTTTCTATGTCGGTCTTTCTGCCGAACTCTCCTCTGACCTCCACTGTAGAGCCGTAAACTGTCTTAAATCTCAGTCCCTTTCCCAGGGTGTCATACCTGTCTGCAATACTTTCCGCGTAGGCTTTTACAAGCTCATCGGAGAGGTGAGGGAGCTTATCCTCCTCATCGGAAACTATCATTCCGGATATTTCATCGCGGTCGCAGACCTCAACCTTGTCTGCGCCAAGCTTAAGCTTTATCACAGCGCCCATGTATCTGTTAAGATCATTTACCCTCTCGTTAAGCTCCGGATCGCTTCCCTTTAATGAGGGCTCCACATATATTCCTGAGGCCTCAAGGTCAAGCTCCGGGCAAAGCTCTCCTACAGCCCTTGACGCAGCCTCGAAGAGCTTCTTTTCATCCGGCTCGTTTCCCTTTACCTCGTCTGTAATATAGTAAAAGCTGCCGTCCTCCGACAGGGATATATATGCGTCCTTTGGCTCCACTATGTTGAAGCTGTCAAGGCACTCCAGATCAGAGAGCCTTTCTCTCAGTTTTTTTTCATCAAAGCTTATGCGGCTTGCTATGCTGTAATTTCTCTCACGTTTTTTTGAAAGAGGCCAGCTGTAGGGGTTCTCCTTGGCCAATATGCTCTCTGTATCAGTGCTGTATTCTATCTCAAGTCCTATATCCTCTCCTGAAATGCTCTCATTAGGCAGGTATCTGGAGATTATCCTCAGGCTGTAATCATCTATGTTCTCTGTAACCCTTGCATTAGCCTCCTGGGGACTTAAGCCCTCCACAGCTATGCCGTTTATATAGACATAAGGCTGAAACCTTGTGCGGTAATACTCCACTCTTTTTAAGTAAAGGATCAGAAAAAAAATAATGACCGCAGCAAATAAAAGCAGTATCAAAACCGCTTTTTTGCCCGGTCTTTTCTCTCTTAAATCTTTTTTCTGTCCCTCAAAAGCTTCCATTTATCTCAGTTTTTGTCCCTATCCCCGTTCATAAACCTTGCAACTGTCTCTGTAAGTTCGGCTGCCGAAGATAAAACTCTGTCAAAAAAGCCATACCTGTATATACTCAAAAACAGCATTCCAATGGGAACGGAGAAGATCATACCCGCTATGCCGTAGAGTTTAAATCCCATGTAGAGGAAAAACAGGGTCCACAGAGGCGGAAGTCCCATTGTATCCCCCATTATCTTTGGCTGAAGAGTCTGCCTTACTACCTGAGTGCCTATGTATATGACCGACAGCCACAGTGCCGTCAAAAAGTTTCCTGAAAGTATCTCCAGAGCTATCCAGGGCCACATGATAAAGCCGACTCCCAGAGCAGGCAAAAAATCAAGAAAGGCAGTAAGCAGAGCAAGCCAGATTCCGTATTTTACTCTCAGAAGCATAAAGCCTATAAAGAGCACGGCAAACACAACAAACATTATCTTAAACTGAGCTAAAAGCCAGCCTAATATGATATTTTTCATATCATTTTTGAGAAAACTCAGGTAATTTTGAAGCTGCTTGGGAAGGTTCCTTTTAAGGAAAGCCTGTACATTCTCCCACTCTATCATGAAGGAGAAGGCTGAAAGCACGGTTATAAGCCCGTATATAAATATGATGGGTATGGATTTTACCGCACTTCCGGCGAGGGCAGCTGTGGGGGAGACCACCTTTCCCATAAGATCCGAGATATAGGTATTCAGATTATCTCTCAAAGAAAATATAGTCTCGCCTATATTCTCAGGAAGCTTGTTTATAGTGTCCTCGTGAGATACAAAGAGGTCATTTATGCTCTCCAGAAAGCCCCCTATGTATTCAGGCAGTGAATTCACGAAGGATATGGCCATGCCGAAGGCCCAAGATCCTGCAAGATAGAGGAGCAATATTATCAGAGCCAGAACTACTATCATGATCATGACCGATGAATGCTTGCGCTTTATCCCTATGGCGTTTCTGAGATATACCGACAGGGGATTTGCCAAAGCGGCCAAGAGGTATCCCGCCACAAAGGGAAGAAAATATACTACAAGCTTGAGCCCCACTGTCACCAGCAGTACCAAAGTCAATATAGGAAAAGTAATATTAAGTATGCATCTTAAACAGTTTTTCAAAACGGCCTCCTACGTACATATAGATTATAAAGCTTAGTATAAGATAAAACCAAGTAGTCGGATTGGAAAACCAAGTTGTAAAAAAGGACAGCAGCATATAGGATGCTATCTGGGCGTAAATAAGACTTCCTACAGGATTTCCCGATGTTTTCCGTCCGGAAAGCATCCCGCAGGCCCCTCCCAAAATTGCTGAAAACAGTGCAACGCCCACTGTCCCGAAATCATAATAAGCGTTATAAAAAAGGGTAAGCGTGGTGAGCTCCGTCTTTGTGACGTAGAGGGGAGAGCTTACCACCTCAGGTATCAAAAACTTAAGCCCTGTCAAAGCCCAAACAGGAAACAACATCCTGACTCCAAGTGTATGAGTCTCAAGGTCCCTTACAAGGCAGTTAAAATTGTCATAATTGTTCGCTATGTATATGTAGGGCTGTGAAATGAAAATAGGCATATTTTCGTTTTTCATCTCAAAAATGCCATTGAGATACTCTATGCTGTGGGCCCGCTCTACAGTAAGGAAAATGTAGAGAGGAAGCATTATGATAAAGCCTATGGCCACAAAGATCAGTGTTTTCTTGAGGGAAGGCCTCGTAATCACCGTAGCTGTCATAAAGGCAAGCATGACTGCAAATATAAGCTGAAACCTGGACACGCAGAGTATAGGTATCAAAAGAGAAAGCACAAGGCAAAGCATGAGCCCTCTCAGCTTTTTAAGCTTCAAACTTCCCTCCGAGCATTTCCTTTCCCATACACAGATAAAGACAAGAGAGGGAACAAGGACACAGCTCACAGTAAAGTAATGTAAGCCCGAAATATGGAAGTATGAGTAGGCATGGGGCACATCCACCGTAAAAAGCGGAATATAGCCTAAGAGCAAGGCCTCTGCAATAAATGCCGCAAGGGATATTCCCGTAAGCAGGTATACGCTTAAAGCGGTGCGGCGGTATACATCACTGTCGGCGGTGATCGCCTTATCCGAAGAAGCCGTCTCTGGCCTTTTAAAGGAAAGGCGTCTAATGACCCTCGTATATACAAGGTAATACCCCATATATGCCCAAAAAAGGCATATCCATGTAATAAGCTCCCAATCAGTTTGAAGCTTTGAGAGCTTGAAGCATGATATGCCCATTCCTCCTATATAAGACAGGGAAAACAGTGAGAGCAGGTCTGCGGCATCTTTGCTTCGCCTTACTCCCTCACGGTAATTTTGTATGGCTGCAAAGAGAAGCACAAGCCCTGACAATATATATAAAATCTGTCCTCTTCCTTCATCCGCAAGTGCCGCGGCATATGAGAGGCAAAGAGCAATAAGCCAGGATATGGTAAAGCGTATACCCATCATAGACCGTGGCTCCTCCCGGAGCTTTCCTCAGGGCTGTCATTTTGTGTATCGCCTCCGCTCACAGCGGCAGTTTCATTTTCCGTATCAGGTCCGGTCTCATGGACTGCCGAGGTCTCATGGGCTTGAGAAGTCTCCTGAACATGCTGAGTGCCCTCCTCAGTCTCACCGGCCTCCTGACTTTCCTGAATGTTTACTTCCTGTCCGTCAGTCTCGTTCTCCTGCTCCTCGGTTGTAACTGTGACTGTGGCTATCCTTCTGATCTTAGCCACTACAGTTATCTCGTTGGCAGGCTCTGCAAGGCTTAGGCCATCAGGTATATAAGCTGTTATATCCACGGATCTTGTGACATTCCTTGAGGCCCCTGTTATGTCAAGCTCTGATGCAGGTATATTTATGGTATTGTGCTCGTCCAGTATCTCCTCCGGACCGTACACGTTTATAAATGAAGGACTGCAGTCCACCTCGTTAAATTCATAGCCTTCGGCAAGCTCTCCCGACACCGCCGCCGTAATGCTCAAGGCTTTTATCTTGTAAATCGGCACCCTGTAGGACACGGATTCTCTGCTGAGAGTGATCCTGGGGTCTGTGTCCGTGATTATATTGCCGTTTGCATCATAGAATACAGGTGTGGCCTCCCCGGATACATCCTCGGAGGCTTCCGTTATGTCCGCCTCTATTCCCACAGAGCTTATCTTTCCCACCTCGGATACAGGGCCCTGTACGTAGATATAATCTGTCTCTGTCTCTATCTCCCCGGGAGCGTAGCCGTCCGCCACCGCCCCCTTGGTGATGGCTGTAAAGTTTCCGCTATCCTTGTCGAAACGCTTTCGCTGTATATCCTCTGTGTCCACATGTACCACCAAAGGATTGGCTGAGACGGAACCCACTATATTGCTCTTTCCATTGAGTACGCTTGTGTACACAGGAACCGCACCTGTTATGCTGTAATCCTCCAAGTCCACATAGGCACTGAAGTCTGAGGCGCTGACCCTGTTTCTGAATTGTGTTCGTATCTTGTAGCTGATCCTTACATTTTTCTCGTCAAGGCTGTAGGTCTTATCCGCAGAGGTCAGCACATCCGCATTCCTCACCTCTATGGGCACTGTCACCGACATCTCTATATCCGGGTTGGAGACGTTTACTACTATCAGCCAAATGAGGAAGGCAAGAGCCACGCTGATAAGCTTAAGTGTAAGATTATTTGTCCGCTTTTCTTTCATTCTTGATCTTTCCTCTCCACCATCTGCTGAATCTCTTTTCCTCTTCATCAGCTATCACACTCATCAGGGTCTTCTTCAGAGTCTCCGCATCAGGCATCCTCTTAAGCTTTCCGTCCTGAGCAACGGTTATCCTTCCCGTCTCTTCAGAAACCACTATGGTAATACTGTCAGACACTTCCGAAACTCCCAGAGCTGCTCTGTGTCTCGTTCCCAGGTCTTTACTTATGCTCATGTTTTCAGAGAGCGGAAGGTAGCAGGTGGCGGCTATTATCCTGTTTCCCCTTATCATGACTGCTCCGTCATGGAGGGGGGTGTTCTTCTCAAAAATATTTATTATAAGTCCTGAGCTTATCAGGCCGTTTATCTCTATTCCTGTGTTTTCTATCTCCTTCAAAAGTACACTGCGCTCTATTACCATCAACGCGCCGGTCTTCTGCTTTGCCATCTCCATAGTGGCCTTAACTATCTGTTCTATGTCAGGCCCTGAAAGCGTGGTCCTTGTCTTGTCGTCGTCAAGGTTCAATATCCCTGTAACAAAATTTCTGCTTCCCAGCTGCTCAAGGGCTTTCCTCAGCTCAGGCTGGAAAATAACTATAAGGGTTATGACAGCTATGGTGGAGATCCTCTCCAGGATCCAAAGTATGGTCGTGAGTCTGAGCACAGCAGATATAAGGGTAAAGATGAGTATGACAATAATACCCTTTAAAAGGGTCCATGCCTTTGTGTTCATTATCCACAGCAGGAGCTCGTAAACCAAAAAGGCGATTATTATTACCTCTATCAAATTTGTGACAGAAAAGGCCGGCAAAAGTGATACCCAACTCTGCAAATGTGTAATAATCTCTCCCATAAAATCCTTACCCGATACTTTCCTTAAAAATTATGAGGGCTCTTACTCCTCCCTCTCATCATCGAAGGTGTATTTTATCTTAGGCACAGCCTTAACATAGTAGCAATAGTCGTCGTCCTCGAAGCTGACCCTCTCAGTCCCCCTGTAATCCACTGCAAAAAACATGCATTCATACACAAGAGCTACAGCCACCGAGATGACTATGCCCAAAACATTGATGATAAAATCCTCTCCCACTCCCAGATAGAGAGAGCCTCCTATTATGACTACAAAAAGCACTGCTGCTCCCGAGAATACAGCCACAGTCCATGCGTGGTCTATGCCAAGGCTTTTTATAATGCTGACTATTATGATGGTTATTGCGAAAGCCAAAATAAAGAGCAGCATATATTTATCCCCCAAAGTCCCCTCAAGGATCCCTGTTATATTACCTGTGAGATTGTCGAGGCTGAACTCAGTGACCATGGCATCAGCATTGTCGTGAAAATATTTGATGATAAACCAGACAAATACTCCGCAGGCCGTGGGAAAAGCGGAGACCGCCCCTGCTGAAAGTCCCAGTATAAGCGGTACCGCAAAGGGTATCTTAAGGAAAAACATGAGGGGTATAAAGGCCATAAGAAAGCCGTTTCCCGGTCTGAATCCGAAATAGAGCACAGCTATCAGAAGGAAAAACATAAAGCTGAGCCCCGCAAATACGACTGAGACCTCAGCCATGTTTATAAGGACGAATATCCCCCCGAAAAACGCCGAGGCTCCCCAGGGAAGCAGGCAGCATATAAGGGAGGCCACCAAAATAACAGGCATTGATTGAAGTCTGTCCGAGTAGCCTATATAGCTTCCTATGAAAAAGAATACCGCAAAGGCGAAAATAAACTTAAGTAAAGGTCTTATAAAAATATCGTAGGAGCCATATATCTCCTTTAATCTGTTTCTGAATTCTGCTAAAAAGATCACGGTCTCTTCCTTCCTCCGGTGCTGTATTTTCTTCCCAATCTCTTGAGCTTTGTGGCATATAAGAGGACTCCCCTCTTTGCCTTTTTGTATCTTGATGCCGATACTCTGTAGGCCACAAAAAGATATATCAGAAGGCCGCCAAAGTAAAACATGATCAGCTTTTCAATGACCTCCCCTGTACCTTCTCTGTTAAGCAGCTGAAATATTCCGGCAAAATCCAGAAAAAAAGCGGCCACCAACATGAAAGCAAAACACAGGCTGTATCTTATGAATGCCCATATCAGATGTCCCGATATGTAGTCTCCCTTATAATAGTCATTTATCTTAAAAACCTTCTCGTCATTTTTCTTTTCATATATGGCGAGATCAGTCATAAGCCTTATTTTTTCAGCATTGAGCATGTATGTCTCTTTCTCCTCGCAAATTTTTATGCATTCTAATTTATAGTATACCACATCGCTCAAAAAAACAAGGTGCGCTCCGCACCTTGTTCCTGAATTTTTTCTTACGTTTGGCTTTATTTAAAGTCTCCGACAGTGCTTTTGAACCTGAGTCCCGCGGTATCTGTCACAGGCAGGGAAAAAACTATTGCACCCGCCTCGCTCTCCGCTCCCGCTTGCGACATTATGGCTCTCATGATCTTACTTTTTATTTCTGTTTTTGAGACTATAAGTATCATTTCCTTCTCCTCGACCACGGAGAAGCCTAAAAACTTTTCCGCCTGTTCGAGGCCGGTTCCCTTTGCGTGGATCACCGTGCCTCCCCCTGCACCCTCTGTGCGGGCCGCATCCATTACCTCCTCGCTGTGTCCATGGTTTGCGATCACTACTATAAGCTCATATTGTGTATCTCTCATAACACTCTCCTCTTCCTTATGAAAGTCCTGCCCGTCAGTGAGCATTTCCAGCGCTTTCTTTCCGCCTACGCTTGCGGCAGGGACGATGAAAGCTATCCCCCTCCCCGGGGCATCTATACGGAAGTCCTCCTCCAGAGAGTTCTTCACTCTCTTCCAGGTCTCGTCTGTCACTATTGAGATAAGCACCAGCTTTTCAGTGTCTTCAAGTCCGAAATAATCAAGCATCTCACTTCCTGCTGTGCCCTTTGCAGGTATGCAAAAGCTTAAATTGAGCTTGTCCTTTTTATAGAGATCAAGCATACGCTTTTTCATAGGACGCTTGGTAACTGTCGTCATCATATAAACCTTGCTCATATATCCTCCTATGTGCTCTCAGGCTTAAAGCTCCACTATCTCGTCATCAGCAAGAGCCGAAAAAGCCAGCTCCGCCTTGTAAGCCCGCCTCATCCTTCTGTCATAGTCAAGCTTGTACATAAGTCCCAGTACCTGAATGGTTATAAGCGGGGTCATAGCTACCATGGCTACCACACCGAAGGCATCCGCCACAATATTTCCCCCTACGCTTGAACAAGCTCCTATGGCGAAGGAAAGAAGAAACGTGGCTGTCATAGGTCCCGATGCCACCCCTCCCGAGTCGAAAGCTATGGCGGTAAATATCTTGGGTACAGCAAAGGACAGGGCGAGAGCCAAAGTATATCCCGGGATCAAAAACCAAAGTATGGATATGCCTGTGAGGACTCTGACCATTGCAAGTCCCAGAGATATGCTGACACCTACAGACAGGGCAAGTCTCATGGGACCTGCGGATACAGAGCCTGAGGTAAGCTCCTCCACCTGATGGGTGAGTACTATGACTGCAGGCTCAGCCAAAACTATAAAATAGCCTACCAGCATTCCCACAGGAACGATTATCCATCCGAGCTTGCTTCCCGCAAGCACCTGTCCAAGATAATTTCCCGCAGGCATAAATCCCACATTTACTCCTGTCAAAAACAATACCAGTCCCAAATAGGTATAGCCCATTCCTATTCCTGTCTTTATAAGGCTCCTTTTATTCATGCTTTTAAAGACAAGCTGAAATCCCAAAAAGAAAAGTATTATGGGGAGCAGGGACACCGCCACCTCTCCCATGTATTCAGGGAGCCCGTGGGCAAACAGGGAAAAGAGCTCCACAGAGCTCTCAGTCTCCGGAAATTTCTCCGCCACATAGTCCCCGCTCTCAGGGTGATACAGCATTCCCAGTATCAGAACCGAAAGTATGGGGCCCACAGAAGAAAGGGCAACCAAGCCGAAGCTGTCGTCCTCCGCTCTCTCGTCTCCTCTGACTGAGGATATACCTATTCCAAGAGCCATTATAAAGGGCACCGTCATCGGTCCTGTTGTCACTCCTCCGGAATCGAAGGCCACAGCCTTGAAATCATCAGGGACAAAGGCGGTAAGGGCAAAGACAATGAGGTAGAAAAGTATCAGCATGTGTGAAAGCTTTATGTTAAAGAGCATTCTTGCCACTGCCGCCATCAGGAAAACACCCACTCCCATGGCAACCGACAGCACGATTATCATATTCGGCACTGAGGGGACCTGCTCTGCCAGGACCTGCAGGTCAGGCTCTGAGACAGTGACGACAAAGCCCAGTACAAAGCTCAGGATCAACATGGCTGAGAGCTTTTTCGTGCGGGTCATGCAGGTACCCACATTCTCTCCCATAGGTGTCATGGAGAGATCCGCCCCGAAGGTAAAGAGTATCATGCCTAAAACCAGGAATACCGCTCCCATTAGAAAGGCAAGCAGTATGCCGGGCTCTACAGGAGCCACCGTGAAGCATAGTGCCATAACTATTATGACTATGGGCACTACAGCCTTTAAGGTCTCCTCTGTCTTTTCCAATAATTTCTCTTTAAGCTTAGTCTTCCTGAATTCCATAGTCCTCCTGTAATTAAGTCTTTTAATCTGTGATAGTCTTTTCTGTGTCGCAGTCAAATATATGTATCTTTGCCGTATCTATGGCAAGCCGTACACGGTCTCCGCTTCTTGCCTTTATTGATGAGGATACTGAAGCCACCCAGTCTGTCTCTCCTATATTAAAATATATCAGAGCACCGGCCCCAAGCATCTCAAAAACCTTGACCTTAGCATCTATCGAAGTCTTTTCAAACTTTTTGAGAGACTCCTCATCTCCGTGAACGTCCTCAGGTCTTATTCCCAGTATTACCTTCTTTCCGATATAGCCGCCCTTTTTCAGCGCCTCGGCTCTTTCTTTATTGAGTATTATGCTGTGGCCCTCAAATTTAAGGACCGTCTCATTGTTTTCCTCAACCGCCTCGGCAGCGATCATATTCATCTGAGGAGATCCTATGAAGCCTGCCACGAACTTATTGCAGGGGTGGTTGTAAAGATTTTCGGGAGTGTCAGTCTGTTGCACAACTCCGTCCTTCATGACCACTATCCTCGTTCCCAAGGTCATAGCTTCAGTCTGATCATGTGTCACATATATTATGGTTGCCCCAAGCCTCTGATGAAGCTTTGAGATCTCCACCCTCATCTGGCCTCTAAGCTTGGCGTCAAGATTTGACAGAGGTTCATCCAAGAGAAATACCTTGGGATCTCTCACTATGGCTCTTCCCATAGCTACTCTCTGTCTCTGACCCCCGGAAAGTGCTCTTGGCTTTCTGTTCAAGAGAGGCTCCAGATCAAGTATCCTTGCGGCCTCCCTTACGGCTCTGTCTATCTCATCCTTCGGTCGCTTCTTAAGCTTCAGTGAGAAGGCCATATTACCGTAAACACTCATATGGGGGTAGAGAGCATAGTTCTGAAAAACCATGGCTATGTCTCTGTCCTTGGGCTCCACATCATTCATCAGCTTTCCGTCTATATAAAGCTCCCCTGAGGATATGCCCTCAAGGCCTGCTATCATCCTGAGCGTTGTGGATTTCCCGCAGCCTGAGGGGCCTACAAATATGATAAATTCCTTGTCGGCTATATCAAGATTGAAATCTTTTACCGCCTCATATCCGTTGGGGTATATTTTGCATATATTTTTTAATTGAACACCTGCCATATCTTTACTCCTGTTCTTTCCTTTGAGAATCCACTCATTATATGGTACCTTATACTGTCTGATAACGTCAACTCCACTTCATTAAAGTTGAGAAAAAAGTATTTTTCATTCATTATATATATGCTAAAATTCACTTTGAGTTAAAAAGGAGGGTTTTATCACATATGTTTAAAATACTCAGCGAATTGTTTTTTACCTTTGCCAAGGTAGGTGTCATGACCTTCGGCGGCGGATATGCCATGCTGCCCATACTCCAGAGAGAGGTGGTGGACAACAAGCATTGGGCCACAGATGAGGAGCTGACAGATTACTTTGCCATAGGTCAGTGCACTCCCGGAGTCATAGCCGTAAATACAGCGACCTTTATCGGGCAAAAGAATCAGGGAATAATAGGCGGCATAGTCGCCACATTGGGTGTAGTATTCCCCTCGGTAGTCATTATAAGCATACTGGCCGGGTTTATTGCAAGCTTCTCCCACCTTCCCTTAGTCATAAATGCCTTTGCGGGTATCCGCGTCTGCGTCTGTGTCCTCATTTTCAACGCGGTCTTAAAGCTTTGGAAGAGTGCTGTCAAGGGAAGGCTTGCCCTTATCATATTCCTTGTGGTTTCTGTGGGCTCACTTCTCTTTGATATCTCACCCATACTGTTTGTAGTGATAGCAGCCCTTATTGGAGTCGGACTTGTGCAGTTCGGGTATATCGAAAAGGAGGAGAAAAAATGATATTTCTCAGATTATTCTACGAATTTTTTAAGACCGGCCTTTTTGCCATAGGAGGTGGACTTGCCACCTTCCCCTTTCTCTCGGAGATGGCTGTAAGGACCGGCTGGTTTACTCAGTCTCAGCTCATGGATATGATCGCGGTCTCAGAATCAACTCCCGGGCCTCTCGGGGTGAACGCGGCGACCTATGTGGGATTTGTTACCGCGGGAATACCCGGAGCCGTGACAGCCACAGTAGGACTTATAACCCCCTCTGTCATAATCATTCTTGTCATTGCAGGCTTTCTTAAGGCCTTCAGAGATAACGTGTATGTGGACAGTGCTTTCCGTCTGCTCAGGCCCACCTCAACAGGCCTTATTGCCGCCTCCGGGCTCTCAGTGGCCGCCTCCGCATTTTTCGACACCGCATCTTCCGAAGCGCCGGGCATCAGCATCAGTACCTTAAAGCCCGAAGCTGTAATACTTGCGGCAGTGCTCATAGTATTTACAAGGCTCATCCCTAAAACAAAGAAGCTTCACCCCATAGTTTGGATAGGCTTCTCCGCTGCAGTCGGGGTAATATTCAACTTCGGGAACGTACCCATGTAAGCTTCCCGCATAAGGTCAGTCCTTATGCCCTTACATTTGTGCGTCCCCGAAGTTTTTATCAGGCTATCTCAATGCCTGCGCCGTGTTCTGTTTTATAAGCCTTTCCCGCTTTCCCTTTAGTATCCTTTCCTTTCTCTTTGACATTCATTACAAGCATCTGCAGCCTGTTTTCAAGGTTTGCAAAGCTGACATCAGGGTCATAGTCAAGGGAGAGCATCTGCGCCTCAGGATAAAGCTCCTTAAGTTTCTTTACTATGCCTCGTCCCACCACATGGTTGGGAAGGCAGCCGAAGGGCTGAAGTATGATAAATGCCCTGCAGCCTTTCTTTGCGTGATGGATTATCTCCCCGGGTATAAGTATCCCCTCCCCGGCGTCAAAGGTATGGGGTATTATCGGGTCACTCTCCTCGGCAAGCTCCGGAAGTCTTGTGCAGTTCTCATATAGAGGATGAGCTGAAGCTATGCTGTCCGTCATATTGTGGGCCGCCTCAAATATCCTGTCTGCAAGGAAATTAAATCCGGCCTCACCAAGGCTCTTTTTTATGTGATAGTCTCTTATTATGGAGGCATTGTTGAAATATATCTTTCTTATGACATCCGTCATCCTCGCCTCAATGACCTCAAATCCGTTTTTCTCCAGATATGCCTCTATATCGTGGTTCGCCCCGGGGTGGAAGTTCAAAAGGTACTCTCCCACTATAAGTACCTTGGGCCTTGGTTTGCTGCGGTCATAGTCTACTTCCTTCATCACCTCCACAGCCTTCTTAAATCCCTGTCTCATGCTCAGGATACCGCCCCTTGAAAGTCCGTCAACCACCAGGTCCATGGCTTTTTCAAAGGCCTTATCTGTGCTTCCCTCAACCAGCTCATAGGGCTTTATCTTTCTCAGCAGCTCCTCCAGCACATCTGTCATAGGAAGAGCAAAGGCTATCCTGACAGCTGTAAGAAGGCTCATCTTAAATCCCGGATGTATGTTCCTGCTGTCCTTGTCGTCATTTGTCAGTATAGGCACCTGAGGAAAACCTGCATCATCCAGAGCTTTTCTCAGAAGGGCTCCATAATGAGTCAATCTGCAGTCTCCTATGTACTTGCCCATTCCAACAGCCGTATTGTTCACATCATATTTTCCGCTCTTTAAAGCTGCAAGAGCTTCTCCAATTACCACTTGAGCCGGAAAGCAGATATCATTATGCACATACTGCTTTCCCAGGCGTATTGCCTGCTCCCTTCCTATCTCAAGGGGAACTGCATTAAGGCCCTGTTTTTTCATAGCCGCCGCCATCACTCTGCTGAAGGCGTGGGAAGTGTTGGGGACAAGGACTGTCTTCTCCTTCCTGTCTCTGCGGATAAACTTCACGCTATAGGGATCGGGAAGCTCATGTACTTCTCTGTTTTTCTTTATCTCTCTCCCCATGGACACAGTCTCTATGAAGGAGCGAACCCTTATTCTCAAAGGGCCTTGGGCATCGCTCTCGTCTATCTTTAAGATGAGAGGGGTCTTTCCGGAGATCTCCCTCATAAGCCTTGTTATCTCATCCGACAGGTATGCGTCATGGCCGCAGCCGAAGCTTACCGTCTGTATATATTCAAGTCTCGGATCCTTAGCCGCCGTCACCGCAGCTGAAAGCATCCTCGCGTGATAATTGTTGACTATATCAAGCCTGCTCTTTTTAAGTTCGGGGCAGTTACTGAAGGGAATGGAATCCACAGTGAGGACAGGTATTCCCAGGCCTGTCAAAAGAGAGGGGAGGTCATGGTTTACCAGCGGGTCGTTTTGGTAAGGCCTCGAAGCCAATACTACAGCGTAGCCTCCGGTTTTCCGGAGCTCATCCATGATCCTTTTTCCTGATTCCAAGAGCTTTTCTCTGAAGGAGGCCTGTGCTCTTTCAGCCGTATCCACAGCCTGCTCGGTCTCCTCAAAGTCTATGTCGAAGCTTTCCTTCATGAATTTTTTGATCTGATCTCTCTTTTCTCTCTCCGAATACCAGAAAAACATGGGGGAATCAAGCTTTATTCCCCACTGCTCATATGTATTGTCCGAATTTCTTATAATTATGGGGTAGCCCTTCAGCACGGCGCACATGGACTCCGCAGTCTTTTCTTCTGTCTCAGGCGGCATTTTGTTGAAGGAGGGCATAAATATCCTGTCCACCTTTTGCTCTGCCAGATCTCTGATATGTCCGTGTACCAGCTTTGCAGGGAAACATACGGTATCGGAGGTGACTGCCTGTAGCCCACTCTCATATATTTTTCTCGTGCTTTTGTGGGACAGCACCACCTTAAATCCCAGAGCCCTGAAAAAGGTCTTCCAGAAGGGCATTTCATCCCAAAACTCGAGAACTCTCGGTATGCCTACAGTTATATCCCTATTTACACGAGGCTTTGGAAAGGGATAGTCCTCAAACAAAAGTTTCTCCCTGAGAGAGAACATATCGGGGACTTTCTTCTTCTTTTCTTCTATCTCCTTAAGCCTCTCTCTCACCGCCCCATCCTTGGGGTCTCCCATTATCTCTCCCCTCTCACAGCGGTTGTTGGTGATGCAGGAGCTTCCGTTTGAGAACTCCACCAGCGTCCTCTTACAATGATTGGTGCAGAAAGGACAGGGTATATCCGATCTCTGAGTATAGCTTAAGCTTTTGAGAGCTTCCAAGCCTATAAAGCTTTTGTTTTTTCCTTCCGCTCTCTCCTTGGTGATAAGCGCTATTCCTATGGCTCCCATAAGTCCGGGATAGGGGGATCTTTTGACCCTCTTTCCGGTATACTGTTCCATGGCTCTTAAAACCGCATCGTTTCTGAAGGTCCCTCCCTGGACCACTATGCGGTCTCCAAGGCTGTCCAAGTTTGAGAGACGTATGACCTTTGTAAATACATTTTCTATTATTGATCTGCAAAGTCCCGCCATAATATCCTCGGGAAGCTTTCCGTTTCTCTGCTCAGTAACTATGCTGCTGTTCATAAAAACAGTGCAGCGGCTGCCAAGGACTGCAGGATTTTTGGAGCTGAAGGCCGCATCAGCTATCTTTTCCGCCGGTATGTTAAGAGATGCGGCAAAGTTTTCAAGAAATGAGCCGCAGCCTGAAGAGCAGGCCTCATTCACCACTATGTTGGTGATTATTCCATCCTTTATCCAAATGGCCTTCATGTCCTGTCCGCCTATGTCAAGTATGAAGCTTGCATCAGGCGCATACTTTGAAGCCGCTCTTGCATGGGCCACGGTCTCGACAACATGGCATTCGGTCCTCAGAGCATGGGCAAAAAGCTGTTCTCCGTAGCCTGTGGTTCCTACGGCAGCTATCTCAAGCTCAGCCCCCATATCATCATAGCGCTTCTTTATATTGAGAAGCCCTTCCTTTGCTACCCTTATAGGATCTCCCTCATTGGATGCGTAGAAGGAGTCAAGAATGTTTTCCTTGTCATCTATAAGCACAAATTTTGTGGTGGTACTTCCGGAGTCTATGCCAAGCCACGCCCTCAAACGCTCTCCGGACTTTGGCATATAGGGCTTAAGCTCGGGAAGGCTGTGGCTTTTTAAAAAGTCCCTCTTCTCTGCTTCCGACTCGAAAAAAAGCGGCGCCCTCTCCCCTCCTGAAAAGTCCTTTCTAATGTCTTTTAAGGATGCCTCCAATACTTCAGGGTATATTACGGATGAGTCATCCTCCTCGGAATAAAGGGAAAGTGCGGCACCGTAGGCCATCATAAGCTCAGGATGTTCGGGAATAAGCACGTCCTTCTCACCAAGCCCCAGTCTCTCGGCAAATACGCTTACAAGTCTCCTGTTGAAGGTCATAGGTCCTCCCTCAAAGACTACAGGTGCCTTTATCTTGAGGCCCTGAGCAAGGCCGCCAATGGTCTGCTTTGCTATGGCATGAAAGGCGGAAAGAGCAATATCAGCCTTTGATACCCCCTGATTGAGAAGAGGCTGTATATCCGTCTTTGCATATACTCCGCACCTTCCTGATACATCATACACACAGGTCCCCTCCGAAGCTGTCCTGTCCAAATCCTCCACAGGTATGCTCAAAACAGAGGCTATCTCATCAAGAAATGCCCCTGTCCCACCTGCACAGCTTCCGTTCATGCGCATGTCATATACTTCATCTCTTCCTGTGGACCTGTCTCTGCGGAAAAAGATTATCTTTGCATCCTGTCCTCCCAGTTCGATGGCTGTACCGACTCTCTCATAAGTTTTTCTGAGGGCTATTGAATTGGCCACCACCTCCTGAATATATGAAAGTCCTGTATTTTCAGCTATGATCTTTGCCCCGGATCCGGTAAGTGCTATCTTAACAGGGGCCGAGGGAAAGGCCTCGGCTGTCTCTGAAAGATACTCACATATGCTCTTTATTTGATCCGCGTGGTGCCTCCTGTATCCAGAGTAGAGTATCCTTCCGGTGGAGGGCTCAAGCAGGACCAGCTTTGTTGTGGTGGAGCCCACATCTATGCCTGCAAAAAGGAGATCATCTCTGTTAAATTTTATGTTTATCTTGGATATTTTACTCATAATATACATCTTAACTCTTATGGTAAGTTATTATAAGCAATTATATTCGGGATATTAATTATTTTTTCTTATTAATAATAAATAAAACTAATGTCAGTAAAAAGGCAGGGAAGCCTTTTAAGCCTCCCTGCCTGTATCCTTAATTTTTTGTTCTTCGGTCCGTCTGAAGCTCATGAAACTCAGATCAAATAAGCTCGGACTTTCTTTCAAGTATAGCCTCGCAAGCTGCACAAGCCGGGCAATCACAGTACTTTCCTCCGGCTGCCTTCACTGCCTCACCGTGAGCAGCTACCTCCTTAGCCTTGTCAGCCCCTCCGAATACCTGAGCGCCTGCCTCGGAGTTTGCAAAGGAAATAAGTCCTTCAATGGGCATGATGTCTTCCTCTATCTCCGCAAGAAGAGCCTTTAAAGCCTCCTCTTCCTTTTCCGTTCCAACAGCCTCAAGAAAAGCCTTGCCTAAAGCCTTCAGCTCTCCACAGCAGGAGCCGGCGTCTACAAGCTCATTAACCTTTGATACCATAAAATCCTTCACATTCTCTTTCATAGCATTAATGTCCTTTCTTATGTTTTCCGGGGGATGTATGCACTCCCTTATATAAAAATTATACTATACAGTCGGTTGATGTAAAGTACCGGAATACATTTTATGCTGTGTCCTTTAATGATATTTCGATCATTCGGAGCAACTGATTTTCGGTTCATCAAAACTATATTCAGAATTATTGAAGCAATACCTGAATTAAAGCTTTGCATCACCAACTGCAAACTCTATCACTCCCATGTATCCGGGAGCTATGGAGTATTCAGGAAATACCAATACCACCTTGCCGTCTGCATTGATATAGAAGTCTGTATCCTCCTCCACAGAGGTAAACTTCTCCGCCGTAAGTCCATTGTCTCCGTATCCGAAATATGAAAGGCTGTCGTCGGAGGCTATCTGTTCCCTTATCTGACGGTCTGTCTCACGGTTACATATCTCCTTCCAATCCTCTCCCAAAACGTCCTCAAGCTTAAGTTCTCTGTCAGCGGAAAGGTCAAGATTATAGTAATGTCTCTCCTCGGCGGCGGCTACCCAGCCCTTAGCCGTCTTTAACTCCAGAGATAATATGGGGTTAGACTGATATTTGATATCATAGTCTATGATGATATCCATCTTTCTGTCGTTCCACTCTTCCTCGGTTCCTCCGGTGGCAAAGAAAGCTTCCTTGTAGTCCTCAAACTCCGCCTTTGCCTGAGTCATATAATCATCTGAGATCTTTTCTATCTCCCTATTTATCTTCTCCGTAAATTCGGTATCGCTAATTGCCCCTGAGCCTGCGCTCTCTATGGCAGGGATCTCCATATCTATGTTGAAATCACCCTCTCCTCCGTGGTAGGAGCGCACTGTAAGTACCTTGGCAAGCTGTCCTATCAAAGGCAGTGAGGCCGCTGTCTCCGCAAAGGCCTCGTTTACATTAAGTCCTGCGGTAAATACAACTATTACAGCCGCCGCTGCCGCCGCTGTTCTCTTTAACATATAGTTTTTTCTCCTCCTGATCTTTTTCATGCTTACTATATTTTCGACATCCTGATCCTTTTTCTTATGCTCTGAAGACTCACTGTGTTTTCCTGACCTTTTTTCTCTGTCATTTTCTATAAGTCCAGCCACCATACCGTGGAGCTCCTTCGGAATCTCTGTCTCCTCATATATTTTTTTTGCCCTCTCCATTTCATCTGTCTTCATGCTTCCACCTCCTTAAGCATTCTTTCAAGCCTTCTGTGGGCTGCGTAAAGCCTTGATTTGACAGTGCTCAGGTTTGTTTCTGTAGGCTCTGCTATCTCATTCAGGCTGAACTCCTCAAAATATCTCAGTATGATCACAGTCCTCATCTCCTCAGGCAGGAGCATGACCGCCTCGTAAACCACGCTACCTTCGCTCTTTTCGTATGCCTTCTCTATATATGGTTCCTCCGGCATCTCCGACTCCTCCTGAGGTATCTCTCTGCCGTTCTTTGTCATGTATCTGTTGGCCTCGTTTACAGCTATGCGAAAGAGCCATGACTTCACCGAGTCAGCAGACCTGAGCTTTTTATAGTTTTCAAGGGCCCTCAGTACTGTGTTCTGAACTATATCGAGAGCTTTGTCTCTGTCCTTTACATAGCTTAGGGCAAGCCTATAGATATTGTCCTCGTTTTCTGTGATACAGCTCACCGTAAGCTTATATTTGTCCTCCGTCTTGATCATCTCCTCTCCTGTCTCTCTGTATATAAGACCTTTTGAAAACAAAAAAAGTTTGGATTTTTTGAAATTTTAAAAAAGAGCGGTTTAAGTCCGCTCTTGGCAATTAGTGTATGTAAGTATCTGATACACAAAGAAAAACTGACATAAAAAAGGCTCCTGTTTCTAAGAGCCTTATCAAATTATTTTCTTAATCTAATTTTAGTATAATTTCGCTCCGGCAGGTATGTTGTCGTCAAGCATGAGAAGGTTGAGTCCCTCATGTCCGTCATACTCATACACAGCCGAGATAAGCATACCCTCTGAGTCTATGCCCATCATCTTCCTTACGGGAAGGTTCGTAATTGCCACACAGGTCTTTCCCACAAGGTCTGCGGGCTCGTAGTACTCATGGATGCCGCTTAAGATAGTCCTCCTGCGCTCTGTTCCGTCATTCAAGGTAAACTTTAAAAGCTTCTTTGACTTCTCAACAGCCTCGCAGGCTTCAACCTTCACAACTCTGAAATCCGACTTTGAGAAGGTGTCAAAATCAACCATATCCTCAAAAAGCGGCTCTATCTTCACCTTTGAGAGATCAAGAGCCTGTGAGAGCTCTCCTATTGCAGTCCCGTTTGCCGCAGCACAGGAGCTTGCAGCCTCCGCCTTGGAAACGCCTCCCCTGCAAACTGACGCAGCTCCCTGCTTATCCCCGCCTATGGTCTTAAGTGTGGGGAATAAAAGCACGTCTCTTATGGCGGCCGAGTCTGTCATCAGCATCACCATTCTGTCTATTCCGAAGCCTATGCCTCCTGTAGGGGGCATTCCTATCATAAGGGCATTGAGGAAGTCCTCGTCTGTTGTGTTTGCTTCCTCGTCTCCCGCTGCAAGAAGGGCCTCCTGAGCCTTAAATCTCTCTCTCTGATCTATAGGATCATTTAACTCCGAGTAAGCGTTTGCCATCTCCGCTCCGTTTATGAAGAGCTCGAATCTCTCTGTGTACTCAGGCTTATCGGGCTTCCTCTTTGTGAGAGGGCTTATCTCCACAGGGTGATCCATTACAAAGGTGGGCTGAATAAGCTTGTCCTCAACATACTCCTCAAAGAAGAGGCTTAAGATGTCGCCCTTCTTGTGTCTCTCCTCGTACTCAAGGTTGTGCTTCTTTGCAAGCTCCTTCGCCTCCTCATCGGAGTGCACCTCATCAAAATCTATACCCGTGTACTTCTTTACAGCGTCAAGCATGGTTATTCTCTCAAAGGGCTTTCCCAGATCAATGACATTGCCCTTGTAGTTTAAGAGTGTGCTTCCGCATACAGCCTTTGCCACATCGCGGTAAAGGCCCTCCGCAAGGTCCATCATCCCGTGATAGTCCGTGTAGGCCTGGTAGAGTTCCATGAGGGTAAACTCGGGATTGTGCATCGCATCAGTTCCCTCGTTTCTGAATACTCTTCCTATCTCGTATACTCTCTCAAGTCCTCCGACTATCAGTCTCTTTAAGTAAAGCTCAAGAGATATCCTAAGCTTTTTGTCCTCGTTGAGAGCATTGAAGTGGGTGACAAAGGGACGGGCACTGGCTCCGCCTGCGTTCTCCACAAGCATGGGAGTCTCCACCTCGATAAAGTCCTTGCCGTCCAGGTATCTTCTGATCTCTCTTATTATAAGTGAACGCTTTATAAAGGTATCCTTGACCTCAGGGTTCATTATAAGGTCAACATACCTCTGTCTGTAGCGCATGTCTGTATCTGTGATTCCGTGGAACTTCTCGGGAAGCACCTGCAGAGATTTGGAGAGGAGCTTTACCTCTGTGACATGGATGGATATCTCACCTGTCTTTGTCTTAAAGACAGTTCCCTTCACTCCTATGATATCTCCCACATCCAGCTTTTTGAACTCCTTGTACTCCTCCTCGCCCACATTGTCTCTTGCAACATAGGCCTGGATATTTCCGTCCCTGTCCGCAATGTTGCAGAAGGAAGCCTTACCCATGACGCGCTTAAGCATCATACGTCCGGCTACGGAAACCTCCTTGTTCTCGAATTCCTCAAAGCTGTCCTTTATCTCCTTAGAGTGATTGCTGACATCATATGTTGTGATCACAAAAGGATCCTTGCCTGCGGCCTGAAGCTCTGAAAGCTTGTCACGCCTCGCCTGCAAGATATGATTGAGCTCAGCCTCGGTCTGAGGCTTTGAATTTCCGTTATCTCTATTGTTCTGATTATTCAGGTTCTCTCCCGACATATCTACTCCTTAATCCTGTCTCTTTATCTCCAACACCTTAAACTGCAGCTTGCCTGCCTGGGTCTCCACATCAACTATATCTCCGGGTCTGTGGCCTATAAGGGCCGCTCCCACAGGAGATTCGTTGCTGATCTTTCCTTTCAGGCTGTTTGCCTCGGAGGAGCCTACGATATAGTACTCCACCTCATCATCATATTCCATATCAAGAAGCTTTACCCTGCTGCCCACGTTGATCTTGTCCAGGTCTATCTCATCCTCAACAACCACCTCAGCGTGCTTAAGGATCTTCTCCAGCTCCTCGATCCTTATCTCTATATCTCTCTGTTCTTCCTTTGCGGCATCATACTCGGCATTTTCCGAGAGGTCTCCCTGCTCCCTTGCCACCTTTATCTTCTGTGCCACTTCCTGTCTTCTGTTGACCTTGAGGTCATGAAGCTCTTCCTCATACTTTTTAAGCCCCGCATACGTAAGCATTGATTTCGATTCGTTTGCCATATAAAAACCAACTCCTTTAAAAAACAGCTAATAGCCAATCCTGCTTTTGACAGTCGATTGCATTCTTGTATTATAGCAATTTTTTACTTCATGTCAATACAGGCTCCGGAACTTCAGATTTATTTAATACTCTGATACATGCTTTTAATATCAGATCTTATCCACCAGTCGTCTCAGGTCATCCGCAGTGGACATTTCGTTCATAGCTCCCCTGAGCTTTGCGCTCCCGGGAAGGCCCTGAGTATACCAGGCAAGGTGCTTTCTCATCTCCAATATACCCATGTGCTCACCCTTATACTCTATCATAAGCTCCATGTGCTTGATTATCATAGCCTTTTTTTCCTCTATATCAGGCTCAGGCCCGGCCTCCCCTGTCTCAAAAAGCTCGACTGTCCTTCTCACAAGCCAGGGGTTTCCCTTTATTCCCCTTGCAAGAGCAACTCCGTCGCAGCCGGTCTCATCTGCCATAGCCGCCGCATCCTCAGGCTCAAATATATCTCCGTTTCCTATTACAGGAATTGTTACAGCTTCCTTTACCTTTCTTATTATGTCCCAGTCGGCTTTTCCTGAGTACATCTGCTGACGGGTCCTTGCATGTACGGTGATGGCCGCCACACCTGCCTCCTCCGCCATCTTGGCAAACTCGACAGCGTTTACATGTGCATCGTCAAAGCCCTTCCTGAACTTAACGGTGACCGGCTTTTTCAGAACTCTCGACATCATCTCAAGGACCTTAAAGGCCTGCTTCGGGTCCTTCATAAGGGCTGAGCCCTCTCCGTTATTTACTATCTTGGGTACCGGGCAGCCCATGTTCACATCTATGATGTCAAAGTCTTCCGATATCTTCTCCGCCATGGCTGACATTATCATGGGGTCCGCTCCGAAAAGCTGAACAGCCACAGGCCTCTCCTTCTCCTCTGTCCTCAAAATTATCTTGTTGTTTTTGTTCTTGTAGAGTATAGCCTTGGCGCTTACCATCTCAGTGGTCACAAGCCCCGCTCCCATTTCTCTCAGAATTAGCCTGTAGGGAAGATCTGTAACTCCTGCCATGGGGGCGGCAAACACATTGTTTTGAAGCTCAACCCCTCCTATTTTAAGTTTTCTTGCTCTCTTTATCTCTCCCATAGGTCCTTTCCTCACAAAAAAGGGCCGGGCTCCGCCTTTTTAAGGACGAGCTCGGTCCCCTGTTTCAGTCTTTCTTTCTGAGTCCCTCAAGCTTTTCGTCAAACTCTTCCAGTTTCTCAAAGAGCTCTCGATTCTCATCTCTTATGTTTTTTATCTTAAGCTCAGCTCCTATCTCATCTATAGGAGCTATGGTCACCAGCCTCAGAGCGTGGCTTTCGGAAAACTCCAAGGTTATGGCTCCTCCCACGTCGGAGGTGTAAAGGACGCATATGATCTTTAATCTTTCCTTTACCTCCTTCGGAAGTATGCCGTAGTCGGCCTCGTTAAAGTAGAACTTCATATTGGAGGAGTTCGCTCCACAGAGTACTCTTGACATCATACTACCTCACAAGGTCTTTAGCTATCTTGTACTGCTCTTCAACTATATCCTTCTGCATAGCCAGAGCCTCTCTTATGTCAAAGTCCACATACTCTCCGTTCTTGTAGGCGATTATCCTGTCGGATTTCCCCTCCGCAAGGAGGTTTGCAGCCTTTGCTCCCATGATGGATGCGTATACCCTGTCCTTACATGTGGGGGATCCGCCTCTCTGCATGTGTCCCAGTATGGTAGCTCTTGTCTCTATTCCTGTGGCTGCCTCTATCCTTCTTGCCATGGAGGCGCTGTGGCCTATTCCCTCGGCATTTACTATGATATAGTGCTTTTTGCCTCTTTTTCTGGCCTCGATTATCCTGTTTATTATAGCCTGCTCATCCCCGTCATATCTCTCGGGAAGCAATATCTCCTCGGCGCCGTTTGCTATTCCGCACCAGAGGGCAATGTAGCCGGCCTTTCTTCCCATTACTTCTATTATAGAGCATCTCTCATGGGAGGTGGAGGTGTCTCTTATCTTGTCTATGGCCTCCATAGCGGTATTTACCGCCGTGTCAAAGCCTATGGTATAGTCTGTACATGCTATGTCAAGGTCTATGGTTCCGGGAACTCCTATGGTGTTTATGCCGAGAGCCGAAAGCTTGCCGGCTCCCCTGAAGGATCCGTCTCCACCTATTACAACTATTCCGTCTATTCCATGCTTTCTGCAGATCTCGGCGCCTCTCTTCTGGCCCGCCTCGGTAGTGAATTCCTGACATCTTGCCGTGTAGAGGATGGTTCCTCCCTTGTTTATGCAATCGGCCACAGACGCAGAGTCCATGTCGGTTATCTCCTCCGCAAGAAGTCCGGCATATCCTCTCATTATTCCCTTGACGTTAAGGCCCCTGGCTATTGCTGTCCTGACAACAGCCCTGATAGCCGCGTTCATTCCGGGGGCGTCTCCTCCGCTGGTCAGCACTCCAATAGTTTTTACCTTATTTGCCATCGTCATTACCTCCGTCAATATCTGTAGATTTGCTTTGATTATGATTTAACAAGAATAAATCATATACTTACTCCGGCCTTTTTTCAATACTTTTTTCTACTATTTTAATATTATTATACCCGAATTTCACACACAGGGCCTCTGTAAATTCCTTTTTAAGGGATACTCTCAGGTCCTGAGAAAGCTTTTTCCCGGCCCGCTCCTTTCTCAGATATATTATGACATCGCTGCTTCCGCTGTTTTCATAGCACATATCTGAGAGTTCTTCCTTTAAGGAGTCATATTGGTCCTTGTCCTCAAAGGCTATCCACAGCTCCTTTCTCACCTTGTCAAAGGGAACTATATTGTCCGCAATGAGCTTTACACTCTCATCTCTGTCTACGGAGATATGTCCTGCTATGTATATCTTCTCGTCAAGCTCCGTGTAAGCCCTTGCCCTCTCCAGCAAAGCGGGAAAGACGATGACCTCAAATTGTCCGTATAGATCCTCCACGGTCATAAAGGCCATCTGTTTCTCGGATTTTGTTATCTTATATTTGCAGGCGTTGACTATGCCTCCCGCCACCACCTGCATGCCCTCTGTCAGGGCGCATTCTCCGGTGTCTTCATCCACCATAAAGTCGGTGGATGTGGCAGTGACATGCTTCTTCCAGGTGTCAAGGTATACATCAAGAGGATGGCCGCTCAGATATATTCCCAGTGCCTCTTTCTCATAGTTTAAGAGCTCCTCCTTGGGGAATTCCTCCACCTCGGGAGGCCTGAGCTTAAAATCTTCCTTCTCCTCCTCTCCTGCGATGTCAAAGAGGCTCATCTGTCCCTCTATCTCGCCTCTTTTTCCTGACTGGATCTTATCCATGAGGCGGGGCATCAAAAGAAGCTTCTGCCTTCTGTTCCCCTCAAGGCTGTCGAAGGCCCCCGACTTTATAAAGTACTCTATAGCCTTCTTGTTGACGGCGCCCCCCATTCTCTGCATGAAGTCCTCCAGGTCCTTAAAGCGTCCGCCTCTCTCCCTCTCCCTGACTATGGACTCCACCACAGCTTTTCCTACTCCCTTCACTGCGGAAAGTCCGTATCTGATGCTTGTGTCGTCCTCGCCGGAGGGAGTAAAGCCCGCATCTCCCTCGTTTATATCGGGAGCGGCTATCTTTAATCCCATATGTCTGCAGATATCTATATATTCCGCTGTTTTTCCGGGGTTGTCTATCACGCTGGTCATAAGGGCCGCCATATACTCCCTCTTGTAGTAAAACTTAAGCCAAGCGGTCTGGTAGGATACCACAGCGTAGGCGGCAGCGTGGGATTTGTTGAAGGCGTAGGAAGCGAAGTCCACCATCTCATCAAAAATGTGATTGGCTACCTCCTCGCTTATACCGTTGTTTATGCATCCCTTTACTCCCTCCGCCTCGTTTCCGTAGACAAAATTCTGTCTCTCCTTGAGCATGACCTCGGCCTTCTTCTTGCTCATGGCCCTTCTGACAAGGTCGGCCCTTCCGAGAGTATAGCCTGCAAGAGACTGAACTATCTGCATTACCTGCTCCTGATAGACTATGCAGCCGTAGGTCTCCTTAAGTATGGGTTCCAGCTGAGGGCATTCATAGCTGACCCTGTCCTTATTGTTTTTACCCTCTATGTATCTTGGTATGAAATCCATGGGACCGGGCCTGTAGAGGGCGACTCCCGCTATGATATCCCCTATGGACTCCGGCTTCAGCTCCTTCATAAAGGAGGTCATGCCCCGGGATTCAAGCTGAAATACTCCCTCAGTCTTTCCTGCGCTCAGCATGTCATAAACATTTTTGTCATCAAGCTCTATATTGTCAATGTCTATGGTCTTTCCTGTATGGCTCTCTGCCAGCTTTACCGCATCCCTTATAACAGTGAGGGTCCTGAGCCCCAAAAAGTCCATCTTCAGAAGTCCCAGCTCCTCCAGCTCCGTCATGGTAAACTGGGTAACTATGGTTCCGTCCTGGTTTCTTGAAAGTGGAACAAATTTGTCTACCGAATCCCCTGCTATCAGCACCCCTGCGGCATGCATTGAGGTGTGTCTCGGAAGGCCCTCCAGCCTTAAAGACATATCCACCAGCTTTTTTATCTCCGGATCCTCCTCATAGCCATGTCTCAGCTCGGGGCTTACGCTCAAAGCCTTGGTCAGAGTCATTCCAAGCTCCTGGGGCACCAGCTTTGCTATTTTGTCACATTTGGCATAGGGTATGTCCAAGACTCTTCCCACATCCCTCATCACTCCCCTTGCTGCCAGAGTTCCGAAGGTCACTATCTGAGCCACATTGTCCTTCCCGTAGGTCCTTATTACGTAGTCTATTACCTCCTGTCGTCTCTCATAACAAAAGTCCACGTCTATATCAGGCATTGAGACTCTCTCGGGATTAAGGAATCTTTCAAACAGAAGGTCATACTTTATGGGATCGATGTTTGTTATCTCAAGGCAGTAGGCCACTATGGAGCCTGCGGCGGAGCCTCTCCCGGGGCCAACCATGATCTTATTATCTTTTGCGTAGCGTATGAAGTCCGAGACTATAAGGAAATAGTCCACATACCCCATCTTCTCAATGACCGAAAGCTCATATTCCAGTCTCTCAAGAAGGCTTCCGTCGTCATCAGGATACCTCTTTTTAAGGCCCTTATAGCAGAGCTCTCTCAGGTATTCATCCGAATCCCTGTTACCCGGCACATGGAACTTGGGGAGCTTTGTAACTCCGAATTCTATATCCACATTGCATCTTTCGGCAATCTTTCCGGTATTATCTATAGCCTCCTCGGCATAGGGGAAGAGGGCCCTCATCTCGGCCTCGCTTTTAAGGTAATACTGGCCTCCCTCATATCTCATCCTGTCGGGATCAGATACCTTCTTCCCGGTCTGTATGCAGAGCAGTATGTCATGGGGCTCCGCATCCTCCGCATAGATATAGTGTATGTCGTTTGTGGCGATAAGAGGTATGCCGGTTTCCTTGGATATCCTCAAAAGCCCTGCGTTTACCGTCTTCTGGTCATATATGCCATGGTCCTGAAGCTCAAGGAAAAAGTTGTTCTCTCCGAATATGTCTCTGTATCTCAGAGCCGCTTTTAAGGCCTCATCATACATGTTTCTCGCCAGGTACCTGGCCACCTCCCCTGCAAGGCAGGCTGAGGAGGCTATGATGCCGCCGCTGTATTTTTTAAGCACATCAAAGTCCACCCTGGGCTTATAGTAAAAGCCCTCGGTATAGCCGAGAGAAACTATCTTCATCAGGTTCCTGTAGCCCTCATTGTTCTCAGCAAGAAGGATCAGGTGGTAGTACCTGTCCTCCTTCTCACTCTTCTCCCTGTCAAAGCGGGAGCCGGGAACAACGTATACCTCGCATCCCAGGATAGGCTTTATTCCCTGTTTTTTTGCCTCCTTATAGAACTCTATGACCCCGAACATGGCCCCGTGGTCGGTTATGGCTATAGAGTCCATGCCCAGCTCCTTGGTGCGGGCTATCATCTCGTTTATCCTTCCTGAACCGTCCAGAAGACTGTAGGCTGTATGAACATGAAGATGTGTAAATGCCATATGGGAAACCTTTCTTTTATAATAAAACTGCAGCTATATTAAGTATCCTACTTTTGCTGACTGTATTTTGTCAAGCAAAAAGGGCCTGCCTGAAAGCAGCCCCTGTTTAAGTTTATTTCTTTATCACGTATCTTCTCTATTTTGCTCCCGTAAGGTATGCCTCAAGCTCCTTTACGGCCTCATTCTCATCAGCTCCCTCAGCTGTAATGGTAATGATATCTCCCTCACAGAGACCTAATGCCATCATTCCCATTATGCTTTTGGCGTTTACTTTCTTGTTTCCACACTCAAGATGGATCTTTGAGTCAAAGTTGCTTGCCTTTTGAACCAGAAGTGCGGGGCGGTTTTCAGTCTCCTCGTTAATTCCTACAGCCACCTTCTTTTCTAACATAAAAAAACCTCCTAAAAAATAAAAATGCACATAAACAAAAAAGTAATAAAAGATGCCTCAGTCATCTTTCTTTCTCAATTTATCCGCTATGGCAGAGATCTTATTGAGCCTGTGGTTGACTCCTGACTTGCTGACAGAGGGCTCCAAAAGCTCTCCCAGCTCCTTTAAAGTAGCGTCAGGCTTCTCCAATCTGAGCTCTGCGATGGCGCGGAGATTTTCAGGCAGATTTTTTAACCCGAGCCGATCCTTTACATACTCGATATCCTCTATCTGCCTCACAGCTGCTGACACGGTCTTATTGATGTTGGCCGTCTCGCAGTTGACCTTGCGCTGCACGTCCTCCCGCATCTCCTTAAGGATCCTGACATTCTCAAATTCCATAAGGCTTTTGTGGGCGCCGAGTATATTGAGCATATCAAATATGGCCTCGCTGTCCTTAATATATACTACTGTGTGCTTGTTCCTGACAGCAGACCGGGCCTCGATTCCGAATTCGGCGATCAAAGCGCGAAGTTCATCCGCCTCCTCCTCTGAAGCTAAAACAAACTCCATGTGATAAAACCGCTCGGGATCACTGAGAGATCCCTTTTCCAGAAAAATTTTCCTTAAAAGCTCCCTCCTGTGGTCTGTCTCCTTACTTCTTCTTGCGATTTTACTATTGTTTTCACTATTAGTAAAGTACTTTTTTCTGAGCTCATCCTTAACTGCTGATGAAAATGACATGATACTCTCCGATATATGAGCTGTATTTATGGCGGCTATCACCCTGCTATTTTCTGTCTATATCCCTGTGTTCAAGCTTCAATCCGAAGTCCTCATCGTGGCACAGATGGCTGTAAAGCTCTCCCGCCACAGTGACAGATCTGTGTTTGCCGCCTGTGCATCCTATGCCTATGACAAGCTGATTCTTTCCCTCCGCTATATATCTCGGTATCAAGAAGTCAAGCATGTCATAGAGTTTCTCAAGAAATTTTTTCCCGTTTTCGTCTCCCAGCACGTAGGCTCTTACATCCTCATCTCTCCCGGTTTTGTTTCTAAGCTCCTCCACATAGTAGGGATTTGGCAGAAACCTTACGTCAAACAAAAGATCCGCATCTGTGGGTATGCCGTACTTAAAACCGAAGGACACTATGGTTATATAAAGGTTTTCAAATTCGGTATTTCCGGAAAAAATGTTTTCAACCTGAGCTCTCAGCTCCTTTGTCAGAAGCTTTGATGTATCTATTACATAATCGGCGCTTTGTCTGAGAAAGCCTATCTTTTCCCTCTCCCGCCTTATGCCCTCCTCCACACGTCCTCCGGGGTTTAAGGGGTGAGTCCTTCTGGTCTCCTTGAATCTCTTTATCAGAGTCTCGTCCGAGGCATCCAAAAACAGTATCTCGTAAGTATAGCCGTTGTCCGAGAGCTTTTTGAGCTCGTTCTCAAGCTTACCAAGCTCTTTCCCGTTTCTGATGTCTATGCTCAGAGCAAAATTGTCGTAAGGTATGTCATTGTGTTCCAAAAGCTCAACGAATTTCGACATCAGAGCAACAGGAAGATTGTCCACACAGTAATAGCCCATGTCCTCCAGATCCTTAAGAGCCACCGTCTTTCCTGCCCCGCTCATGCCGCTTACAATTACCAGTCTCATTTTTGCTCTTTCTCCCCCGATCAAAAGCCGCCCTTAATGTTTCTGCTCACTCTCTCATAAAGCTCTGTGGCGGCATTGTAGCCCATCTTCTTGGCCCTGTTGTTTACTGCGGCACACTCTACTATTATGGCCAGATTTCTTCCGGGCCTTATAGGAATGTCGTGGCATATTATCTTGTTACCCAAAAACTCCGTGTAATTATCCTTAAGGCCTATCCTGTCGTACTCCTTGTCCTTCTGCCACTCCTCAAGTCTTATGACCATGTCTATGGTCTGAGTGTCTTTTATGGACTCGTAGCCGAAAAGTGTCCTGACATTGATTATTCCTATTCCCCTGAGCTCGATAAAGTTTTTGGTGACCTCAGGTGCAGATCCCACCAAGGTGTCATCCGAGACCTTCCTGATCTCCACCACATCGTCTGTCACAAGCCTGTGTCCCCTCTTTACAAGCTCCAGAGCCGCCTCTGATTTTCCTACTCCCGAGTCTCCCATTATAAGGACTCCCTCGCCGTATACATCCACAAGCACTCCGTGTATGCTTATGCAGGGCGCAAGCTTTGTCTTAAGCCATCTGACTATCTCTGACGAAAGGTCCGAGGTGGTCTTTTTTGACACGAGACAGGGTATCCTGTTTTTAAGACAGAGCTCCAGCATATACTCGGCGGGCTCGTAGTTCCTGGCAAATATTATGCAGGGCACATTGTAAGAGAGGATCTTGTCAAGTCTCTCCGCCACCAGCTCGTCCGGCAGAGTCTCTATATACTCCTGTTCCACATGGCCTATGATCTGCACTCTGGTCGCATCAAAGTGGTCAAAAAAGCCTGTCAGCTGCAGGGCAGGCCTGTTAACGTCAAAGAACTCTATAGTCCTTCCCTTTGTGTCTATATCAGGCGTCAGATTTATAAGCCCCATTTTATCGATGAGATCCTGTATGGTAACAGAATTCGTATCGCTTTTCATCATACTCTCTCCTTTCAAGCCCTGTTATTTATGGATGTCAGCACCCACCGAACTTTTATATAAGTATATAAAAACTTCGCTCCGTTTGTAAAGGAAAAAAGATTGTGATATTATATTTGAAAACAGCTGAAAGAAGGCAAAGGACATGGACAAAGAAAAAAAGGCAAAGAGCACGGATCCCATAGCTGTCTTCGACTCCGGCCTCGGCGGCATATCTGTGGTGAGAAAGCTTGTTAAGCTCCTTCCCAATGAAAATATAATATATTTCGGAGACTCCAAAAATGCTCCCTACGGAACAAAGGACAGAGATGAGCTCCTTGGGCTGTGCGACAGAAATATAGGCATGCTCCTTGATATGGGGGCAAAATGCGTCATAATAGCCTGCAATACAGCCACCTCGGCAGCTGCAGCGTATCTCAGAGAGAAATATCCCTTTCTCCCCATAATAGGTATGGAGCCTGCCGTAAAGCCCGCGTCAAAGATAGCGGAAAAGCCTAAGGTGCTGGTGCTTGCTACCCCTGTAACCATAAGCGGGGTAAAGCTTAAAGATCTGATACACTGTTTTGACGAGGAGGCCTCCTTTACCCTTCTTCCCGCACCTGAGCTGGTAAGATTCGTGGAGTCGGGAGTTAACGACAATGCGGACTCCCCTGAGCTTTACAGCTATCTCAGAGAATTGTTTAAAGACTTCGGTCCTTCCGAGCCTTCATCTTCACCCGGGCTTCGCTTTGACGCTGTAGTTCTTGGATGTACTCATTTTCCTTTTGTCAGGAGGACCATTCTTAAAGCTCTGGGCTATGAGGTTCCCGTCTTCGACGGGAGAGAGGGCACCTGCAGACAGGCGGAGAGGATGCTTTCAGAGGCAGGACTCTTAAATAAATCAGGGAAGCCCGGAAAAGTCGAACTTCTTAATTCCGACGAGACCAAGCTTCCCCTTGAAAAGGCATTGCTGGAATATTGATTTTTTTCAGGGATACTTATCAGAATTCTCCCAACATCCTTACCTCGGGCTCAAGCATAATGCCCGAGTTTTTGTATACCTTATCTCTCACATTTTCTATGAGTTTATATATATCGAAGGCTGTCGCCCCTCCCTTGTTTATAACAAAGCCACAGTGCTTCTCACTTATTGCGGCTCCGTTTAAACTGTAGCCTGAAAGTCCGGCCTCCTCAATGAGTTTTCCCGCAAAGTTTCCCTCAGGCCTTTTGAAGGTGGAACCTGCGGAGGGATATTCAAGAGGCTGCTTTTCTCTCCTTCTTGCGGCATAATCGGCCATGAGGGCTTTTATCTCTTCCTCATCTCCTCTTTCAAGCTCGAATTCGACCTTGGCCACTATGTAGCCCTTGTCCTGAACAGCGCTGTGTCTGTATGAAAAATCCAGCTCCTTCCGGTCAAGATGCATAACCTTCCCGAAAGGATCCAAAACAGTGGCTCCCGTCACTATATCCTTCATCTCACCGCCGTAGGCCCCGGCATTCATGGTACAGGCTCCCCCTATGCAGCCGGGTATGCCTGAAAGGGGTTCAAAACCCTTGGCACCGAAGCGGGCCATGAGCCTTCCTATGTTTCCCATAAGACTTCCCGCTCCCGCCTCAAATCTTATGACCTCGGACTCGTCATCCATTCCCAGAATTGTAAACTCTGTGCCGTCATGGCTGCTTAAGTCTATTATCACTCCGTCATAGCCTCTGTCCGATACCAAAAGATTGGAACCGTTTCCTATAACATAATACTTAAGTTCATTATTCTTAAGGTAGCTCACAAGCCCTGAAAGCTCCTTCACGCTGTGAGGAGTTATAAAGTAACGGGCAGGGCCCCCCACCTTAAAGCTGGTGTGCTTTGCCATAGGCTCCATCTCAAGTATGGAACCCTTTGTTATTATCTTTCTTATATTGTTGAGATTCATTTATTACAGTCTCCACTCCCTTGCATGGATCTTCTTTATTTTACCTCAAAGCTCATGCTGACGTTTGCCTTTATCTCTATCTGCCCGGGCATTATCATGGCAGAGTCAAGAGCTGCGGCCTCGCTTTTTGCAGAGGCGGTTCTTGCGGCATAGTTTGTGAGCCCGTTTACATATTTAGCGGAGGTATCAGCTCCGTACTCGCTTATAACAGTGACCTTCCCCAGGCTAACCCCTCCCGCCTCGGCAAGGGTCTCGGCCTTATTTGAGGCGTCTTTTACCGCAAGCTTAAGGGCCTCGCTGTAGCGCTCGTCATAGTCGCTTACAAAATAGTTCACAGATCTTATGGAATTGATGCCCTTATCCACCGCGGAATCTATCAGGCCTCCCAGGTCCTCAATGGCTATGTCTGTCACTCTTATCTCTGTCTGCATCTCATAGCCCTTTATTATCTCTGTCCCTGAGGAATAATCATATACAGGGTTCATACCCATATTGGAGGTGCTTATCGACTCCTCGGAAAGCCCCTCAGACTTCAAAAATTCTATAACTCTGTTATTGCTCTCGGTATTTTCATTCTTTACAGTCTTAGGGTCCTGACCCTGGCTGTATACGGAAAAGCTTATCTCAGCCATATCGGGAACGGCCTTTACGCTTCCCTCTCCCGAGGTGCTTATTCCGCTGTCATATCTTCCTGTGTCAGTGGCTGTCATCGTTCCTCCTGTCCTTGCACATGCTGCTGAAAGTATGGCCACAGTCATTATCCCCGCTCCCAAAGCTATCTTGTTTATCTTCATATCTGTCTCCTCCCGAAAAGTTATATCTTATACAGTCTATACGTTTGAGAGAGAAAAAGCTTTCACTCTCCTACTCCTGTTTTTTTCTGCCGGGAAGCTGAGTGAGTATTATGGCCGCGAACATTATTATACATCCTGCTATCTCTCTGCTGTTCATCCCCTGACCAAGTATGAGCCAACCGGCTATGACAGCTATGCAGGATTCGAGGCTCATTATAAGAGAGGCAACGGTAGGATTTACTCCTGCCTGACCTATTATCTGCAGTGTGTAGGCTATGCCTATGGAAAAGACTCCGGCGTAAGCCATAGGGAAAAAGCCCTCCGCTATACTCTCCGGCTTGGGATCCTCAAAAAGCAGCACCAAAACAGCTGACAAAAGCCCACAGACAAAAAACTGTATGCAGGCCATCTTTACTCCCTCCACCTCGGCAGAAAATCTGTCTATTATGATTATCTGTAAAGAGAAGAAGAAGGCGCAGCTTAAGCAGAGCAGATCTCCTATGTTCAAGCTCATATTTTCTCCCTCGGGTATGCAGAGAAGATAGAGTCCGACTATAGCTGCAAGCACTGCCACGACTATCCTTGAATTAAGCTTCTTTCCCGCAAAAAGCCCGAGAATGGGAACTATCAATATATATCCTGCAGTTATGAAGCCTGCCTTGCCCGGGCTTATAAACAGAAGCCCGTACTGCTGCAGATTACTTGCAAGGAAAAGGCAAATGCCGCAGCATATCCCGCCTATTACCGTAGTCCTGTCAGGCTTTATGCTCTTATAGTAAAACTTTATGAAGGGGATGAGTACAAGGCCTCCCAAAATAGTCCTCAGACAGGTGAAGGTGAAGGGGCCCATTATATTTCCGACAGACTGGGCCACAAAGGCGGTTCCCCAGATCAAAGCGGTCAAAAACAAATAAAGCATGTGCCTCAATACAAGGCCTCTGTCGTTTTGCATATTTTTACCTCTCGTCAGGTCCTTAAACCAAGTTGTTTGTATTATTATTCATCAAAAAGTTACCGGCTCCTCCACAGCCCCGGTATGGGCCATTGATGTGATATTCAGCACAGGTCCTATGCTCTCATACTCCTTGCGCCTCTCAATGCTTATCTCGGCGGTCAGCTTCACCCAGCTGCCGTCCTCGAAGGCGTCCGCATCCTCATATCTCGCCAGATAACCCAGGAAGGTCATATCCGCCTCGCAGCAAGTCATAGTCATCCTGCCGGGCACAAAGTATCCCTTGTCAAAGCTCTCTGATTTCATTACCTGAGCCGTAAATCTGACCTTTTTCCCCTTATACCTCTCCGGATTGTCCTTGCAGTCGAAAAACCAGATGCCGTAATCCTCATTTTTGATATCTATTATGTCTGAATTTATATCGTAGGGCAGCTCCTCGGGAAGAGTCTCCAGAGGTATCTCACCGTACTTATTCTCCATTACTATGTCAGAGCCCTTCTGAAGCATGGGTCTCAGCTTTCGCTTCCAATCGCTGAGCTCCTCAGGAGCCTTGTCATCACATCTGTTTACTATTACAAGCTCAGTCTCCTTGAGCATGGGTCCCATAAGAGCCTTCATGTTGGCAAGGTATGAATCAAGAGTTGATCCGTCTATGATGGTTATCTGCTGGTAGAGCACCCAGGACTTGGGGAATTTCAGCTTTGTGGGGTCCCACATGCCGTTAAACTCTATGACCACCCTCTCCGGCTTCATTTTGTCATTGAGCTCCGAAAGCCTCTCCTCTGTGAGCTCGCTCTCATCCTCAATGACTACCCTGTCTGTCTTGTTCTCTATCAGCTCCTTGGCATCATAGTCGGTCTCGCCCTCTTCACAGACTATAAGAAGGGTCCTTCCCTCTATTTGGAAATAATCCTCACTCATAGTATATCTGATAAATTGTGTCTTTCCCGCCTCCAGAAAGCCGTTTATGAGAAATACCGGTATCTCATCATCGTTAATATAATCTACCATATAAAACTTTCCTTATCCTTGAACAGTAAATTGCCGCCTGTTACTTGAAGCTCTCCGCAAGCTTATCTCTGTTGAGGCCTGATCCTATTACGCAGACCTTTCCTGTGTAATCCGCTTCTCCGTCTCTTATCTCGTACTCTCCGGGCACAAGGTCAAAGTAGTACCAGCCTCCTTCTCTGTCAGAGGCTTCAACCATTCCCTTGGATCTAAGTACCACTCCGTAGGCATTCCCCTCCGACAGCCCCTCAAGTATGTTTGAAAGCTCGGGCTTTGACATGGGCTTTACATTTTCATGTCCCCAGGATTCAAAGACCTCGTCGGCGTCATGTCCGTGGTGATGGTGGTGGCCATGACAGCACTCATGATCTTCATGGTCGTGATCATGGTCATGATGATGGCAGCACTCATGATCTCCGTGGTTATGGTCGTGGTCGTGATGGTGGCAGCACTCATGATCTTCGTGGTCATGATCGTGGTCGTGATGATGGCAGCAGCCGTGCTCATCGTGGTCATGGTGGTGATGGCTCTCAGCAGCCTTCTTTGCCTCCTCAAGGAGCTCCTCCATGGTATTATCGTGCTTTTCCATTATCTCAAGGAGCTTTGCGCCGGAGAGCTTCTCCACAGGAGTGGTTATTATCTCCGCCTTTGCGTTTATCGTCCTCAAAAGCTCCACGTCAGCGCTTACCTTGTCCGCAGCCACCACATCTGTGCGGCTAAGGACTATGGTTCCCGCATACTCTATCTGGTTATTGAAGAATTCTCCGAAGTTCTTCATATAGAGCTTGCATTTGTTGGCGTCCACCATGGTGACAGTCGAATTAAGCTCCACCTCAAAGCTGGAAGCTGCAGCATTCACTGCCTTCATGACATCGGAGAGCTTTCCCACACCTGAGGGCTCTATGATTATCCTGTCGGGGGCATACTCCTTAATGACCTCCTGAAGTGCCTTCCCGAAATCACCGACCAGCGAGCAGCAGATGCAGCCCTGGCTCATCTCTCTTATCTTTATGCCACAGTCCTTCAGAAAGCCTCCGTCTATTCCTATCTCTCCGAACTCATTTTCAATGAGTACCACCTGCTCTCCCTTGAGGGCCTCTGACAGAAGCTTCTTTATAAATGTGGTTTTTCCTGCTCCCAAAAATCCTGAAATAACATCTATCTTTGTCAATGTCTCCACCTCTTTCATTTGCATTTAATGCGCAAAACAGGATATGATGCCTTAAGGGCACCATATCCGTTGTTTATCTGTGACATATTATTTTATCACTTCAGTTTCTATTTCACAAGGTTTATCTATTATGTAGGCAGGCGAATAGCTTTGAAGCTCCTTTCTTCCTCTGAATCCCCAAGTCACTCCGACACAGTCGACCCCCGCATTGCGGGCTGTCTGCATGTCCGTGTTAGTGTCTCCGAAGTAGAGTATCTCCTCCTTTTTAAGCCCCATGGCCTCCATGGCCCTAAAGACCATATCAGGTGCAGGCTTTTTGGGGACTCCCTCCGTCTCACCTATAATAAAGTCAAAGCTGTATCCGGGAAAGGCATCATTGAGCACTATCCTCGCATGGGGCTCCGGCTTGTTTGTTATAACAGCTGTTTTTATCCCGTGAGCTCTCAAAAATGTGAGAAACTCGGGGATACCCTCGTAGGGGCGGTTCTCATATGTACAGTACTTTATAAATATCTCAGGGTAATCCAGGCAGACTCTGTCAAAGTATGAAAGTTCTTCATCTCCTGCGTTTTTGAGAGCCTTTTCAAGCAAAACTCTGAAGCCGTCTCCCGCCATCACCATGGCGTCCTCCCTCGTGATATGCTTAAGCCCGTATCTGTCAAAGGTCACATTCACAGCCTTGGCTATGGATGCGGCCGAGTCCGTGAGTGTACCGTCCAAGTCAAAAAAACAAGCCTTATATCTCTTCATCTCCGTCATCTCCCTTATGTCTTAAGCTCTGTGCTACCTGTCCTCTTCCTTCTCAACATCATCTATGCTGACAGTGACCTTGTCAAGATGCCATATGTCTCTCACATACTCCTCTATAGTCCTGTCTGAGGAGAATTTTCCGCAGTTTGCCGTATTTATTATTGCGGATCTCGCCCAGGCTCTCTCGTCTCTGTAGGCCTTGTCAACTCTGTTGTGGGCATCTATGTATGACCTGAAGTCCTTTAATGTGAAATACTGATCGGCTATTCCTCCCGCTGACTGCTTGTTGAGAAGAGAGTTGTAAATATCTCTGAACCTCTCAGGGTCATCCGGTGAGTAGAAGCCGTTTATGAGCTGCATAAGCACCTTTCTTATGTCGGCGTCCGAGTTGAATATCTGCATGGGATCGTAGTCGCGATTCTTCTCGTGGTTGATGACCTCCTCGGCGCTCATACCGAAGATGAAGGCATTATCCTTTCCGCAGGCCTCAACTATCTCGATATTCGCTCCGTCCATGGTGCCCACAGTAAGCGCTCCGTTCAACATAAATTTCATGTTTGAGGTTCCGGAGGCCTCCTTGGAGGCTGTGGAGATCTGCTCGGACACGTCGGCAGCAGGGAAGATTATCTCAGCATTTGATACCTTATAATCCTCTATGAACACTACCTTAATCTTTCCGCCTATGGTCTTGTCATTGTTTATCACGTCAGCTACAGCATTTATGAGCTTTATTGTCATCTTGGCCCTGTAGTAGCCGGGAGCCGCCTTTGCTCCGAAGATGAAGGTCCTGGGTATTATGTCCATGTTGGGGTTTTCCTTAAGCTCATTGTAAAGGTACATTACATGGAGTATGTTCATAAGCTGTCTCTTGTACTCGTGGAGTCTCTTTACCTGAACATCAAATATTGATCTGGGATCCACCTCCAAGCCGTTGTGCTCCTTTATATACTCTGCAAGGCGCAGCTTGTTGTGGTATTTGATATTCATAAACTCCTGCTGAGCCTTGATATCGTCGGCATAGACCTCAAGCTTCTTTATCTGTGAGAGGTCTGTTATCCACTCCGGCCCTATCTTGTCGGTGATCCACTCTGAGAGCTCAGGGTTTGCGTGAAGCATGAATCTTCTCTGAGTGATTCCGTTGGTCTTGTTGTTGAATTTCTCAGGCCACAGCTCATAGAAATCCTTGAACACCTCTTTTTTGAGTATGTCCGTGTGTATCTGCGCAACTCCGTTTACAGAATAGCTGCCGATGATAGCCAGGTTAGCCATCCTCACCTGTCCGTTATAGATTATATCCATGCGGTAATGCTTGTCCTGATTTCCGGGATACTTTTCATTGACAAGGGCGCAGAATCGCTTGTTTATCTCCTCAACTATCTGATATATCCTGGGAAGGAGCCTTGAAAACAGCTCTATGGGCCATTTCTCCAAAGCCTCGCTCATTATGGTGTGGTTGGTGAAGGCGCAGGTATGAGTTGTTATATCCCAGGCCTCGTCCCACTCAAGCTTGTACTCATCCATCAATATGCGCATGAGCTCAGCCACCGTAAGTGTGGGGTGAGTGTCGTTCATATGGAATACGACCTTCTCCGGAAGTCCGTGTATGTCGCTGTGAGTCTCCATATATTTCTTGACAGCTCTCTGTATGCTGGCGGAGACGAAGAAATACTGCTGGCGAAGCCTGAGCTCCTTTCCTGACATGTGATTGTCGTTGGGATAGAGAACGTCAACTATGGTCTTTGCAAGGTTTGTCTGCTCCACCGCCTTCTGGTAATTACCCTTGTCAAACTCGTCGAGCCTGAAGGACTCGATGGGCTCCGCATCCCATACCCTCAAAGTATTTATCATGTTGTTTCCGTATCCGACTATAGGTATGTCATAGGGCACAGCAAGTATGGACTGATAACCCTTCTGAACAAAGTAATTCCTGTGTCCGTCCCACTCTGTCTCCACATATCCCCCGAATTTTATCTCCTGAGCGTACTCAGCTCTCTTTATCTCGAAGGGATAGCCGTTTTTAAGCCAGTTGTCAGGCTTCTCCACCTGAAATCCGTTTTCTATCTTCTGCTTGAAAAGCCCATATCTGTAGCGTATGCCGCAGCCGTAGGCAGGGTAGCCAAGGCTTGAAAGGGAGTCCAAAAAGCAGGCGGCAAGCCTTCCCAGTCCTCCGTTTCCAAGGGCCGGATCCGGCTCCTGATCCTCTATCTTGTTGAGATCCACTCCCAGCTCCGCCAGGGCCTCTCTCACTTCTTTTTCTTGGCATAAATTAATAAGGCTGTTTCCCAGAGCCCTTCCCACCAAAAACTCCATGCTAAGGTAGTAAAGTGTCTTGGAGTCGTTCTTCTTAAACTCCTTGTGGGTGGCTATCCAGTCATCTACTATAAGCTCCTTTACGCAAAAGGCCACTGCCTGGAATATCTGCTCGCTGTTAGCCTCCTCCAGATCTCTTCTGAAAAGATTCTTTACGGCGCCTCGCACCTCTTTCTTAAACTTTTCCTTATCGAATTTCTGCTTCATACAGTCTCATATTCTCCTATCCATATTTACCGATAATGTATCTTATGATACCCGAAACAGAGCCGAATACTTATCCGACTCTGTTTGAGTTTCCTATATGATCATCAGTTCTTTTTTACTCCAAGCCTTACCTTCTCGCCGTTTATATCCCAGTCCTTCTCATAGCCTGACATCTCGCCGCACTCTATGGAGTCGGCCATGCAGTCATGGCATATGTCCTTGCTGCAGTCCCTTATGACTTCCTTTATCTTGTCCGTGCCCTCGGCATAGATGGTGATCTTATCCATCACCTCAAAGCCGGCTTCCTTTCTCATGGTCTGGATCTTTGAGATTATCTCCCTCATAAATCCTTCTTTTATGAGCTCCGGAGTGAGATTTGTGTCAAGGACTACAGTAGCCTTATTGTCCTCCTCAGTAACATATCCGTCCTTCTGAGACACGTCTATGAGAAGATCATCCTTTGTAAGCTCTATCTCCACATCTCCGTTTACGGTAAACCGGATGCTTCCGGACTCGTTAAGGTCGTCCATAGCCTTGTTGCCGTCGATCTCTGAGAGATAAGCCTTTATGGCATTAAGGTTCTTGCCGTACTTGGGGCCCACGGTCTTTAACTGAGGCTTAAATGTATAGGCGGTGAACTCTCTCACATCATCGGAGAATACTACCTCCTTTACATTGAGCTCGTCCTCTATTATATCCACATAGAAATCCGAGAGCCTGTCTCCCGCCTTCACGTACATTTTCCCTATGGGCTGGCGGTTCTTTAATCCCGATGCATTTCTTGCGGCTCTTCCGAGAATTACCACGTCAAGCACCTCATCCATGTCCTTCTCAAGCTCTTTGTCTATCTTTGTCTCATCCGCCTTGGGGAAGGAGCAGAGATGTACCGACTCCTTTGCATCCTTGTCCACACTTCTGACCATGTTCTGATAGATCTGTTCTGTCATAAAGGGAATGAAGGGTGCCGCACAGAGAGCTGTGTTGTACAGGGCTGTGTAGAGGGTCATGTAGGCGTTTATCTTGTCCTGCTCCATACCCTTTGCCCAGAAGCGCTCGCGGCTCCTTCTCACATACCAGTTGGACATGTCATCGACGAACTCCTCAAGAGCACTGCATGCCTCAGGTATCTTGTAGGCGGCCATGTTCTCGTCCACCGCCTTTATCATAGAGTTCATCTTTGAGAGTATCCACTTGTCCATGACAGTGAGCTTATCATAGTCAAGGCTGTATTTCGTGGGATCAAAGTCATCTATGTTGGCATAAAGTATATAGAAGGCATAGGTGTTCCAGAGTGTTCCCAAAAACTTTCTCTGTCCCTCTGTAACCGCCTTTCCGTAAAATCTGTTGGGGAGCCAGGGAGCGGAATTGGTGTAGAAATACCACCTTATGGCGTCGGCTCCGAACTCGTCCAATGCAGCCACAGGATCCACGGCATTGCCCTTTGATTTGGACATCTTCTGTCCGTTTTCATCCTGAACATGTCCCAAAACTATAACATTCTCGTAGGGTGCCTTGTTGAAGAGAAGTGTGCTCTCAGCAAGGAGGGAATAGAACCATCCTCTGGTCTGATCCACCGCCTCAGATATGAACTGAGCAGGGAATTCCTTCTCAAAAAGCTCCTTGTTCTCAAAGGGATAATGGTGCTGAGCATAGGGCATTGCTCCTGAGTCAAACCAGCAGTCTATTACCTCGGGAACTCTCTTCATGGGCTTTCCGCACTTGGGACAGGTGATCTCCACCATGTCTATATAGGGCCTGTGAAGCTCGATGTTGTCTCCCTCATAGCCCTTATCTCCCTCGGACTTAAGCTTTGCAAGTACCTCGTTGTAGTTGGGGCTCATCTTCTTGAGCTCCTCCCTTGAGCCTATGCACTCGCGGTTTCCACACTCGCACTCCCAGATGGGAAGAGGTGTTCCCCAGTAACGGTTCCTTGAGAGAGCCCAGTCCTGAACGTTCTCAAGCCAGTCGCCGAAACGTCCCTTTCCTATGGACTGAGGTATCCAGTTTATAGTGTTGTTGTTTCTGATGAGGTCGTCCTTTACGGCGCTCATCTTTATATACCAGGACTCCCTTGCATAATAGAGAAGGGGAGTGCCACATCTCCAGCAGTGGGGGTAGCTGTGCTCAAACTTGGGTGCGTCAAAGAGGAGTCCCCTCTCATCGAGGTTCTTTAAAACCATGGGGTCAGCCTTCTTTACGAAAACTCCCTTCCACTCCTCCTCGTCTGTCATATTTCCCTTCTCGTCAACCAGCTGAACGAAGGGAAGGTCGTAGCGGCGTCCCACATTGGCGTCATCCTCACCGAAGGCGGGGGCAATGTGGACTATTCCTGTACCGTCATCCATGGTTACGTAGGTGTCGCAGACAACGAAGTGAGCCTTCTTGTGCTGCTTCTCTGCAAGGAGGGCGCAGGTCTTAAAGAGGGGCTCATACTCTCTGTACTCAAGCTCCTTACCCTTCATCTCCTTGAGTATCTCCACATCCGCATCCTCTCCGAAGACCTTATTGACCAGAGGCTTTGCAAGATAGTACTTCCTTCCGTCCTTATTGTCCTTGAGCTCCACATAGGTCTCATCGGGATGAGTACAGAGGGCAAGGTTTGAGGGAAGAGTCCAGGGTGTGGTGGTCCAGGCGAGTATATAGGCGTCCTCGTCCTTCAGCTTGAATCTCACGATGGCGGAGCGCTCCTTAACATCCTTGTAGCCCTGAGCTACCTCGTGGGATGAGAGAGGGGTGCCGCATCTGGGGCAGTAAGGCACGATCTTAAAGCCCTTGTAGAGAAGGCCTTTCTTCCAGATCTCCTTTAAAGCCCAGAATTCCGACTCTATATAATCATTGTAGTAGGTGACATAGGGGTTCTCCATGTCAGCCCAGAAGCCCACGGTGAAGGAGAAATCCTCCCACATGGTCTTATATTTCCACACGTTATCCTTACACTTTTCAATGAAGGGAGCAATTCCGTAGGATTCGATCTGATCCTTTCCGTTTATGCCTATCTCCTTCTCCACCTCAAGCTCGACAGGAAGGCCGTGGGTGTCCCATCCCGCCTTCCTGGGGACCATATGTCCCTTCATGGTCTGATAGCGTGGAATGAGATCCTTTATACATCTTGTGAGCACATGCCCTATATGAGGCTTTCCGTTTGCTGTGGGCGGTCCGTCATAGAAGACATAGGAGGGATCTCCCTCGTGCTCCTTTATAGACTTCTTAAAGATATCATTGTCTTTCCAAAACTTCTCCACTTCTCTCTCGCGGTCGACGAAATTCATGGAAGTGGATACTTTCTGATATTTTGCCATTTTCATTCCTCCTCTGAAAGATGGTATGCTTTTTTTGCGTCGACATATTGTTCTCATATGCGCGTCAAGTTACAGTATAATTCTACAGAGAAGGTTTTGCAAGTAAAAACGAAGGCTCACTGATACTTAAACTTTACCGTTCAGTGAGCCGTTCTTTACATATCTCAGTTTTTTGCCTTACGCATTCTTCCCATGGTACTCGTCCAGAAGCTCCTGCTTCTTGTCCCAGAGGGGCTTTGACAAGTCAACATGGACCTCATGGGGATTTACAAGTCTCTTTGACTCCTCCCACAGAGTCTCCAGATCATTGCTGCATATTTTTTGAAGCTCCATGGCTGAGGGGCTCTGGTATACGCATCTGCCCTTGTCGAATACCTTTACGAGAAGCTCCTCCATCCTGTAAGTACCGCCCTTAAGGAGAGTCTTTTTCCAAGTCTCCACAGGGTCGAACAAAAGAAGATCCTCGTTCTCGTCATAGTGCTCCGAGGTAAAGGCTATAAGATCAGCTTCTATCTTCCCTGTATCCTTCATGTATATCCTGTATATGGTCTTGTCCCCGGGATTCGTTATCTTCTCCACGTTCTCGGAGATCTTTATCTTTGGTATATACTCCCCTGTCTCAGGATCCTTTATCGCAGCCAGCTTATACACTCCGCCAAAGGAGGGGCAGTCCTTTGAGGTTATGAGATTCGTTCCCACTCCCCAGGAGTTTATGGTGGCACCCTGAAGCTTTAATGAGGATATGAGGTTCTCATCAAGGTCGTTTGAGGCGGAGATAACAGCATCCGGAAATCCCGCCGCGTCAAGCATCTTTTTCGCCTTCTTTGAGAGGTAGGCAAGGTCTCCCGAGTCAAGCCTTATACCGTATTTTTTGGATTTTATGCCCTGCTCCCTCATTTCCTCAAAGACCTTTATGGCGTTGGGAACTCCTGATTTAAGTGTGTCGTAGGTATCCACCAGAAGTATGCAGGCGTCGGGATAGAGCTTTGCGTAGGTCCTGAAGGCTGTCAGCTCATCCGGGAAGGACATTATCCAGCTGTGGGCGTGAGTGCCCATGACAGGTATATCGAACATTTTCCCCGCCAGCACATTTGAGGTGCCTACACATCCCGCTATGACTGCGGCCCTGGCTCCGTAAATTCCCGCGTCAGGTCCCTGGGCCCTCCTTAATCCGAATTCCATGACTCCGTCTCCCTGAGCCGCATGTACTACTCTGTACGCCTTTGTGGCTATGAGAGACTGATGATTTATGATATTCAGTATGGCGGTCTCCACCAGCTGGGCCTGCATGACGGGGGCCTTCACCTTCACAACAGGCTCTCTCGGGAACATCACTCTTCCCTCAGGGATGGCATAAACGTCCCCTGTAAACCTGAAGCCCTCCAGATACTCAAGAAAATCTTCGTCAAACATATTGAGGGAGCGAAGATAGTCTATGTCCGCCTTCTCAAAATGAAGGTTTTCTACATATTCTATTACCTGTTCCAGACCGCAGCTTATGGAAAAGCCATTTCCGTCAGGATTTTTTCTGAAGAAGGCGTCAAAGATCACCTCTCTGTTGGCCTCCTCCTGCCTGAAGTACCCCTGCATCATGGTGAGCTCATAGAGATCCGTGAGCAGCGTAAGATTTCTTTCCGTTTTCATGTCCGCCTCCTTGCAAATATATCATCAAGCCCTTGCCCTTATATCCTGAGCGTCCTCCTTGGGGAACTTGGCTCTGATCTTCAAAAAGCATATAAAGTGTACGAAAGCTGTCAATACCCAGGATATGGGATAGGATATAAACAGAGTCTCCATTGTATGGTCGGCTGCAAATACTGTGAATATCCAGAGGACTCTGAAGGCGCAGGCCCCCAGAAGTGATACTATCATAGGCACTACAGCGTAGCCCATTCCTCTGAGGGAACCGACAAACACATCCATGAAGCCGCAGAGGAAATAAACAAGGGTTATATAGGTCATCCTCACCATACCTGCGGCTATTACATCAGGCTCATTGGAATAGATGCCCAGAAGCTGAGGCCCGAACAGATAGAAGAGTCCTCCCATTATACCTCCTATCAGAAATACAACAAACTGGCAGGTAAGGAGTATCCTGTTTATCCTTGAATACTTGCCTGCTCCGACATTTTGGCTGGTAAAGCTCAAGTTTGCCTGATAGACCGAGTTCATGGCATTGTATACAAAGCCCTCCAAATTTGCGGAAGCCGTGCTTCCCGCCATAACTATATATCCGAAAGAGTTTACAGAGGACTGTATGAGTACGTTTGATATGGAGAAAATTCCTCCCTGAAGTCCTGCCGGAAGTCCTATCCTGAATATGCGCAAAAATTTTATCTTGTTTATCTTAAGCTTTTTAAGCTCAAGCTTAAGGGCTCCCTCCTCCCTTGTAAGAGTCCTTAGCACAAGGCCCGCTGAAATATAGTTGGACACAGTTGTGGCTATGGCAACTCCGCTTACTCCCAGGCCGCATACTATTACGAAGAAAAGGTTCAAAAACACATTTACCACTCCCGCCGCCATCAAAAAGTACAGAGGACGTTTCGTATCTCCTATGGCTCTCAATATAGCTGCGCCGAAGTTGTAGGTCACTATAGCGGGAAATCCCAAAAAGTATATCCTTATGTAGAGGACAGACATGGAGATGACCTCCGAGGGTGTTCCCATAAGCCCCAGTACGGGAGCCGAAACCAGTATGCCTATAAAAATGAAAAGGGTACCGAATACCAGAGATGTTGCTATGGAGGTCTCCACCACCTGGTTGACATCCCTGTCCCTGCCCTGAGCATAGTATCTGGCCACCTGGACATTTACTCCCACAGACAGTCCTATGAATATGTTTAAGAGAAGGTTTATGAGCTGGGATGTGGCGCCCACAGCCGCAAGGGCATCCGGCCCGACGAACCTTCCCAGAACTATTATGTCCGCCGCATTAAAAAGGAGCTGCAATATTCCCGAAAGCGCCAGTGGTAAGCAAAATATAAGTATCTTGGGAAGAAGAGCTCCGTGAAGCATGTCTATACTGTAGCTTTTTTTGTTTTCATGCTTAGTCATTACTTTTCTCCTCTTTTTATTGAATATGGCCCGAACCGGAGTCGGATCCTTTCAACTGTAAAACTCTTATAATTATAGATAAGTGTGCCTGCATATGCAAGCACACTCAGCATTAATAATATTTATTTTTATATCAGAGTATATATGCTGTAAATAAATGCCGCTGTGACGGCTACCCTGAAGAAGGCCTTTGTCTGTACGAACTTAAGGGGCAAAAGATTAAGCAGGATTATCACCAGAGCCACCGGGTAGATAAGGCTCAATATGGGTGCGGAGAAACTTATTATCATATCTATGCCAAGTATGGATATCAGGAAGCTCCAAACCGTAAATACCAAAAGCCATTTGTTAAAGCTTAAGAAGCTGAAGGTGTCGGAAAAATACTCGGCGCAGCTTGCAAGAAGCCCTACGCAGACATTGAAGCAGGCAAGGAAAAATATGGCGGCTATCACAACAGGTCCCATATTCCCGAAGAAAACTTCACAGAGAGCTGTCAGTATTGCCGTGCCGTTCTCAGCTCCATCTGCTATGCCCATGCTGTCCGCCCCCATAAAGGCAAGTATTCCGTATATAAGGGCCAGCACCGCTCCCGCTATAAAGCCGGACTTTATGGTTATGATGGAGACAGCATCGTTGTCCTCCACTCCCAGAGCCCTTATATTAAGGGCAATGACTATTCCGAAGACCATAGCCGCAAGTGTGTCCATAGTCTGGTATCCGTCCACAAAGCCTGTCATCACCGCATTTTCCGCATACCTTTCCGCAGGAGCGGAGGGCACAAGCTCCGGGTGAAAAAGGCTTGCCGCAAACATTGCGGCTATGAGTATGAGCAGTACAGGTGTCATTCGCTTTCCAAGTATGTCCTTAAGCTTCTCAGGATTTCTTGCCAGAAATCCCGCCGCCGCAAAAAACAGGGCGGAGAAAAGGAGACTTATAAGAAGGCTTAAAGGCACTCCCAAAAAGCTTCCCTCACCTGCCTTATCTGTTATAAAGCCGAACATGGCGTAGGAGGTCCCTGCGGTCCTGGGGATGGCAAGAAGGGGACCTATACAGATATAGATGACGAGAGTAAATATCCTTCCGAACATGGGATGTATCTTTTCACAGAGCTTGTCTATTCCTCCAACCTTGGCCGCTGCCGCCACTCCCAGCACAGGAAAGGCCACAGCTGTGATGACAAAGCCTATAAAGGCGGGAACGACAGAGGTGCCTGCCTGATATCCCAGAAACGGAGGGAATATAAGATTTCCGGCTCCGAAAAACATTGAAAACAGGGTTATGCCGATCAACAGCATGTTGCGTGCATTAAGTTTTTTCATAGTTATGTCTCCTATATTGAGCTAAGTTATGAAAATTATAACCCTTGTTTATAAGTAAAACAAGCTGTTTTTGCTTTTACGGCTCTCCGAGTTGAAAAAAAAATAAAAGCTGATATTATATTAAATTAATGGAAGAAATTACGATTTCAATTTGACAAAACGAGGTGATCATATATGGGAGAACAGCTTACCCAAGGTGATGTCAAGAGGATTACTGACGAGATCAATCACAGAAAGCTTGTGGAGAGGCCCCAGATCTTAAAGGAGCTGAAAGCTGCCAGAGCTCAGGGAGATCTCTCCGAAAACTTCGAGTATTATGCAGCAAAGAAGGCGAACAATCAAAATAATTCCAGAATAAGGTATCTTGAGAAGATGCTCAGATTTGCAGAGGTGATCTCGGACGAGTCCAAGGAGGACGAGGTGGGCTTAAACAATACAGTTGACGTATATTTTGAGGAGGATGACTGCACCGAGACCTACAGGATAGTCACCTCAATACGCGGCAATTCCCTTAAGGGCCTTATATCCAATGAGTCTCCTCTGGGAAAAGCCATCTTGGGGCACAGGGTCGGGGACAGAGTAGAGGTCCGGGTAAATCCTGAGGTCTCCTACTTTGTGAAGATAACCCGCCTTGATAAGACCGGTGAAAGTGAAGATGACAAGATAAAACAGTTTTAATTCTATTGCGCAGTTTAAAAAATATCCCCGAATACATTTGTCTGAGATTTTTCAGATAAACGTATCCGGGGATACTTATTTCAGCTTTTGATACCTATATTGATACCTAAGGGATCCTGAATGGCTCTACCCTATTTTCCCGGGTAAACCACCAGTGACTCTATGTCATATTTTTTGAGTTTTTCTCTTCCTGCAAGCCCTGCCAGCTCCATCACAAAGCAGATCTTTGCTATTTTTCCGCCCAGCTCCTCCACAAGGTCACAGGCTGCAGCCATGGTCCCGCCTGTTGCCATAAGGTCATCCACCAAGACAACTCTCTGCCCCGGCTTTACAGAGTCCTTATGTATCTCTATCTCGGCCTCTCCGTACTCCAAGTCATACTTTTTTGATATGGTGGCTGCGGGAAGCTTTCCCCTTTTTCTCACAGGCACAAAGCCCTTGTGCATGGCGTAGGCCATGGGGACTCCGAAGATAAAGCCTCTTGACTCAAGGCCTACTATAAGATCAAAGTCCACATCCTTAAGGCTCTCGCAGAGCTTGTCCACCGTAAGCTTAAGTCCCTCCGGATCCTCAAGTATAGTTGTTATGTCCCTGAACATAACTCCCTTCTCGGGGAAGTCCGGGATAGTCCTTACATAGTCTTCTATTCTCTTCTCTCCCATATATCACATCTCCTTTTTTTCGGTAGCCCGAAGAAGGGCAGCGTAAGACATTATTGCCGCCACCGTCTTTGAGTCCGTAATCTCCAATGCAAAGATCTTCTTTATAAGATCATCGAGCTCCCAGGCCTCAACATTTATATCCTCGTCATCGTCAAGGTGCTGACAGGTCTTTTCCAGATCTGTGGCCAAAAATATTCCTATAAATTCATCGCAGAAGGCCACAGTAGTGTTGACATTTATGAGAGGCTTTATGGTCTTTGCCTTGTATCCTGTCTCCTCCTCCAGCTCTCTTGCTGCGCAGACTGCCTTCTCCTCATTGGGAGAATCCAGCTTCCCGGCGGGGATCTCCAGAGTAAATCTTCCCAGAGCATGTCTGTACTGTCTGACCATGAGTATCTTTCCCTCAGAGGTCACAGGCAGTACTGCCGCCGCACCGTCATGGTGAATAAAATCCCAGTGGGTGATGTTTCCGTTTACCTTTACTGTGTCATCATATACGGTAAGTATCTTTCCTTTGCTTACCTCTCTTCTCTCTATAAGCTCCACGGGAGCCTTGTCACAAGCCATACTCGATCCTCTCTTCTTAGATAACCTTGACCACCTGCATGATGTTTGTATCCTTGGCCGCCTCGTGTCTGCTTCTGTAGCTGAGGACTCCTGCAGTAACAACCGCAGTATCGTCGTGCTTGAGAAGCCCATCCTCCTTTAGCTCCACTATGGAGCTCTCTATCAGCTCGTCGGTAGAGTCGGCTCTCCTTGACCAAACCGGGAAGGTCCCCCACATCATCATACATTTCCTGACGGTGGACATGCTGGGAGACATGGCATATATGGGAGTCTCCGGCCTCCACTTGCTGAGAAGCCTTGCAGTATATCCTGTAAGTGTAGGCGCAACTATGGCCTGTGCTCCCAGGTCCATGGCTGTGGATACCGCAGCATAGGATACGGAGTTTGAAACTCTGCTCATGAGAGCGTTGGACACCTTTCTCTTTCTGTAGGCATCATAGTCGAGGAATTTCTCCGCGTCCTCCACTACCTGAGCCATCATGGTAAGGGCCTCCACGGGGTATTTTCCCATGGCCGTCTCCCCTGAGAGCATGACGCAGTCGGTTCCGTCATACACCGCATTTGCCACGTCTGTTACCTCAGCCCTTGTGGGACGGGGATTCCTTATCATGCTGTCCAGCATCTGGGTGGCGGTTATGACAAGCTTACCCTCCATATTGCACTTTTTTATTATGGATTTCTGAATGTGGGGAAGTCTCTGGGGAGGTATCTCCACTCCCATATCGCCTCTAGCCACCATTATGCCGTCAGCTTCCTTTATTATCTCATCTATGTTGTCCACGCCCTCCTGATTCTCTATCTTGGCGATTATCAGCATATTGGAGCCGGCACCATCCAGTATCTTTCTTATTTTTCTTATACATTCGGCATCTCTCACAAAGGAAGCCGCTATTATATCAAAGTCCTCCTTTATTCCGAACTTGATGTCATCTATGTCCTTATCGGTGAGGGAGGGGAGATTTATCTTTACATTGGGTATGTTGACGCCCTTCTGCTCTCCCAGCTCTCCTCCGTTTACTATTCTGCAGATTATGTCCTTATCCTTTATCTCCGCAATTTCCAGATCTATGAGACCGTCGTCTATGAGAATGTGATCTCCCGGTTTCACGTCATCACAGAGTCCGCTGTAGTTGACATATACCCGCTCGCTGTCTCCCTCGCACTCGTTTACGGTGAGTGTGATAAGCTCGCCTTCCTTAAGCTCCACCTTTTTATGGTCCTTGAGAAGTCCGGTCCTTATCTCCGGTCCCTTTGTGTCAAGGAGAGCGGCTATAGGCCTTTTTACCTCTTTTCTTACCTCCTTTAAGAGCTCAAGCCTGTCCTTTTGCTCCTCGTGAGTCCCATGAGAAAAGTTGAATCTGGCCACATCCATATATTCTTTTGCCAGTGCTGTGAGAAGTTCCTTGTTGTCGGCATTCGGTCCCATTGTACATATTATCTTAGTATGTCTCATTGTATCGATCTCCTTTATCTGAAGTTTCTTCTCCTCTGCCACTGCTTAAACTTCCAACGCCAGTTGGAAATTATGCGGTTATTTCTGTCCTGTATCAAAAAGTATATGATTACCCCCGCAAATGCCAGGAGGATATAAAGCTTTACTATCCAAGCCCCTCTCAAAAACTGGTAGAGGTAAATGGCCACCTCGACTATGGCCAGATGCTTCGCCTTCACGGGAAGGACGAACATTATCAGAAATTGAGCCTCGGGAAAGGTTATGGCGTAGGCCATAAAAACCGAGAAGTACATATATATGGGCAAAAAGGGTAAAACTGCTATAAATGAGTCAAGTCCCATGACAAGGCTCAGAATTATAAGCACGATCTCATTTATGAAAAGGCAGCCGAAGAAATAGATATTAAAGTCAAAGTCCCCCCACCAGGCCTGAAGGCTCCTGCTCATAGAAAACCACACAAGTATGGCCAGTATGGTCCATAAAAAATCTCCCATATTGGGAGGATAAAAGATAACTGTGATTATCCTCCATATCTCTCCCCTGAGTACCAGCGAAGGCACAAAGGACAATTTTTCAAAATAAAACATGGGGTTGGTCACTTGTATGAACAGGCCCACTGCAAAAATGATGCTTACATAGAGTGCCAGATCATGTATGGCATAGCGCTGAAATTTGCTCCTGAATCTTCTGTAATAACTGCCTAAATCCATTTTGTTTTAAGCTGTTCCTTTCTGTTTTCTCTTTTAATCATCTGTTTTCCGGATCGAGGTATCCCAAATCAAAACATATCCTTCTTTTTGAGTATATACACAGCCACTCCCACTATGGCCAGTGTGATGACACATATAATAAGGAAGGAAAAGGGCGTCCTGCTAAGAGGTATGTCGCTCACATTCATTCCGAAGAAGCCGGCGATAATGTTCGGTATGGACATAACTATGGTGATGGCTGCCAGAGTCTTCATTACCAGGTTCTGGTTGTTGCTGATTACGGAGGCGAAGGCATCCATGGTGCCCGAGAGTATTCCGCTGTATATGCCTGCCATCTCAATGGCCTGCTTGTTTTCGACGATTACATCCTCGAGAAGATCCTCATCATCCGGGTATTTTTTTATCTTCTCCGACTTGAGAAGCTTCTCCAGCACCATCTCGTTTCCTCTCAGAGAGGTGGTAAAGTAAACCAGTGATTTTTCCAACTCCAAAAGCTCTATGAGTTCCTTATTCTTCTGGGACTGATGGAGCTTCTTCTCTATCACCTCTGACTTCTTGTCTATAACTCTCAGGTACTGCAGGAAAAGCGATGCATTTCTGTAAAGTATCTGCAGTATGAATCTGGTCTTCATGTAGGTGTGGAAGTTTCTGATCCTTCCCTTTATGAAGGCCTCCAATATGGGAGTATCCTGCAGACAAACAGTTATCATATATTTGTCTGTGGAAAAAATACCCATGGGGAGGGTCTCAAACCAGTCTGTGCCGTTGCGCTCCTCTATGCTGGGGATGTCCACCAGTAAAAGAGTGTAATTGTCCTCAAACTCTATACGGGATCTCTCCTCCTCATCCAGAGGTGACCTGAGGTCATCAATATCTATATCAGCTACCGCAGCTATCTCCTCGATCTCAGAGGCACTTGGGTGTATCATCACAATCCAGCAACCGTTCTCGGCCGCCTGCTTTTCGTTCAAAATTCCATTTTCAGTCAAATAATAACGGACCATAATGCCTCCTTCTCTTCACTATATTTGCAGCTTTGCACAGCTACCGTACATTATAAGCTTTTCGCGGAAGCTTTGTCAATTTGCATAGTGTTAAATCCAAGTATAGTTTTATGGGGAAATTATTACTTTTTTCAGTGGATTTGCTTATAGCATACTCTCAACAAATGTGCTATATAATAGGTTGGTTAAGTTTTTATTTTTATAACTATAGCTTACAGATAGGTTTTTCAGACTTAGCCCAATATTATCAATATCAATTGCGAGGTTATTCATGCAAGAAAATATGTCAAATGTAATAATTGAAGGGATCCGCGAAAAAGGCCGGCTCTTAAGGCTCGGAATAGACATAGGATCCACGACGGTAAAGGCTGCAGTGCTGGATGAAAAGAACACCGTACTGTTTTCCGATTACAGAAGGCATTTTGCAAACATTCAGCAGACCCTTGCCGACATCCTTACAGATGCAAGGCAGAAACTCGGCAAGGTACTTCTTCGTCCCGCCGTCACAGGCTCCGGCGGTCTCAGCCTTTCAAAGCATCTTGACGTCCCCTTCGTTCAGGAGGTGGTAGCCGTGGCCACAGCTCTTCAGGACTATGCTCCTCAGTGTGATGTGGCTATAGAGCTGGGCGGTGAGGATGCAAAGATCATCTACTTTACCGGCGGCATAGACCAGAGGATGAACGGCATATGCGCAGGAGGCACAGGCTCATTCATAGACCAGATGGCCTCCCTGCTTCAGACAGACGCTGCAGGACTCAACGAGTATGCAAAAAACTATAAGGCTATCTACCCCATTGCGGCAAGGTGCGGCGTGTTTGCCAAGTCAGATATACAGCCCCTCATAAACGAGGGAGCTACTCATGAGGATCTGGCAGCCTCAATATTCCAGGCCGTTGTCAACCAGACCATATCAGGCCTTGCCTGCGGAAAACCCATAAGAGGAAATGTTGCCTTTCTCGGAGGCCCGCTCCACTTCCTTCCAGAACTCAGGAAGGCATTTATAAGAACTCTCAAGCTTACTGACGACCACGTCATCGCCCCGGACAATTCTCATCTTTTCGCCGCTGTGGGCTCTGCCATGAATCTCCCTAAGGAGGGTGAGGAGGAAGATATCTCCTTTACCAATATGAAGGTTACAGAGACAGACATAGATGAGCTTATTTCAAAACTGAGAAAGGGCATAAAGCTTGACACGGAGATCAAGAGATTGGAGCCTCTTTTCAGAGATCAGGAAGAATACGATGAATTTTTAAAGCGCCACGAGAGATCAAATGTCAAGAAGGGTGATATCAGCACCTACAGGGGGAAATGCTTCCTGGGAATAGACGCCGGCTCCACCACGACCAAGCTTGCCCTGGTGGCAGAGGACGGTTCTCTCCTGTACAAGTTTTATGAGGGGAACAACGGTTCTCCTCTGGCCACAGCCATAAAGGCCATAAAAGAGATAAAGGAGCTTCTTCCTCCCGGAGCAAAGATAGCCTACTCCTGCTCCACAGGATACGGTGAAGCTCTTATTAAAGCGGCATTCATGCTTGACGAGGGGGAGGTTGAGACCATATCCCATTATTATGCCGCCGCATTTTTTGACCCTCAGGTGGACTGCATACTTGACATAGGCGGTCAGGATATGAAGTGCATAAGGATAAAGGACGGCACAGTGGACTCGGTGCAGCTCAATGAGGCCTGCTCCTCAGGTTGCGGTTCCTTTATAGAGACCTTTGCGAAATCTCTCAACTATTCGGTAGAGGATTTTGCAAAGGAGGCTCTCTTTGCAAAAAATCCCACCGATCTGGGCCAGAGATGCACTGTGTTTATGAATTCCAATGTAAAGCAGGCGCAAAAGGAGGGTGCTACTGTGGCTGACATCTCCGCAGGTCTTGCCTACTCCGTCATCAAAAACGCCCTCTACAAGGTTATAAAGATAACTTCCGCCAAGGATCTGGGCACTCATATAGTTACCCAGGGAGGAACATTTTACAACGATGCCGTCCTCAGGAGCTTTGAGAAGATCTCAGGCGCTGACGCCATACGCCCTGATATAGCCGGAATAATGGGAGCCTTCGGAGCGGCTCTCATAGCAAGGGAAAGATACCGCGGCAAGGAGAGCACCATGCTCTCTCTCGACAAGATAATAAATCTTCAGTACAGGACATCAATGACCAGATGCAAGGGCTGCAACAACCATTGTGTCCTCACCATAAACCAGTTTGAGGGAGGCCGCAACTTTGTCTCAGGAAACAGATGTGAGAGAGGTCTCGGCAAGGAGAAGAGCCGCAAGGAGATTCCCAATCTCTTCGAGTACAAGCTTCAGAGGATGTTCGGCTACGAGCCCCTCACCATGGACAAGGCCGAGAGAGGTATAGTGGGAATTCCCAGAGTCCTCAACATGTATGAGAATTATCCTTTCTGGGCAACATTTTTCAGAGAGCTCAAGTTCCGCACCATACTAAGCCCTGTGTCAACGAGGCAGATCTATGAGCTTGGCATAGAGTCCATACCCTCTGAGTCGGAGTGCTATCCCGCAAAGATAGTGCACGGACATGTGGAGTGGCTCATAAAAAATGACGTGCGTTTCATCTTCTACCCCTGCATACCATACGAGAGGAATGAGACCCCTGATGCCGGCAATCATTACAACTGCCCTATGGTCACCTCCTATGCGGAGAACATAAAGAATAATGTGGAGTCCCTGAAGGATAATGATATAGATTTCATGAATCCCTTCCTCGCCTTCACTTCGGAGGAGATACTCTCCGACGCTCTCTGTAAAGAATTTCTCAACAAGTACGGGAAAGAGACTGTAAACAAGTACGGAGAGACTGTTCCCGCAATGACCGAGGAGGAGATAAGGAGGGCTTCTCACCTCGCTTGGAAGGAGCTTATTAAATCCAGGGAGGATATGGAGAAAAAGGGAGAGGAGACCCTCAAATGGATGGAGGAGACCGGCCACAGAGGTATAGTTCTGGCAGGAAGGCCCTACCATACCGATCCCGAGATCCACCACGGCATCCCTGAAATGATATGCTCCTACGGATTTGCCGTGCTCACTGAGGACAGCATATCCCATCTCGGAAAGGTTGAGAGACCCATCATAGTTACCGACCAGTGGATGTACCACTCAAGACTTTACAGGGCAGCAAGCTTTGTAAAGACCAGAGATGATCTGGACCTGGTACAGCTGAATTCCTTCGGCTGCGGCCTTGACGCAGTCACAACGGATCAGGTTTCAGACATACTTACAGCTGCCGGTAAAATATACACCGTACTTAAGATCGACGAGGTAAACAATCTTGGTGCCGCAAGGATCAGGATACGTTCTCTCATAGCCGCTCTAAGGGTGAGAGATGAGAGAAATATAAAGCGGGAGGTGAAATCCTCAGCTTACATAAGAAGGCTCTTCACCAAGGACATGAAGAAGGAGTATACTCTCCTCTGCCCTCAGATGTCACCAATACACTTCAGCCTGCTGGAGCCTGCCATAAGAAACTTCGGGTACAAGATCGAAGTTCTCAAAAACGACAATAAGTCGGCCATTGACACCGGGCTTAAATATGTAAATAACGATGCCTGCTATCCTTCTCTGATAGTCATAGGTCAGATAATGGAGGCTCTGCTGTCGGGAAAATATGATCTCGACAAGACAGCTGTAATAATGAGCCAGACAGGAGGCGGCTGCAGAGCATCAAACTATATCGGATTTATACGAAGAGCCCTTGAGAGAGCGGGCATGTCGCAGATCCCTGTCATCTCAATAAATGCCAACGGAATGGAGACAAATCCGGGATTCAAGATCACTCTGCCTCTGTTGACAAAGGCTATGCAGGCCATTGTTTACGGCGATGTGTTTATGAGATGTCTCTACGCCACAAGGCCCTACGAGTTAAAGAAGGGCTCGGCTGATATGCTCCACGAAAAATGGTTCCGTGTCTGCGTAAGGCAGCTCAGCAAGAAAACTCCTGACTTTGCAGGTTTTTCAAGAAATATAAAGGGAATAATAAAAGATTTTGACGAGCTCCCCATGTCGGAAACTCCAAAGCCCAGGGTAGGTGTGGTAGGAGAGATACTTGTAAAATTCTCGCCTCTCGCCAACAACCACATAGTAGAGCTTTTGGAGAGCGAGGGTGCGGAATGCGTAATGCCTGATCTGATGGACTTTTTGCTCTACTGCTTCTACAACAGCAACTTCAAATATGAGCATCTTGGAGGAAAGAAAAAGACTGCAAGTCTTTCCAACATGGCCATAAAGCTTCTGGAGTCCTTCAGAAAGACCGCTAAAAAAGAGCTGGCCCGCTCAAAGCACTTCACGCCACCCTCTGATATCAGAGAGCTGGCTGACATGGCAAAGGATTTTGTCTCCATAGGAAATCAGACCGGAGAAGGATGGTTCCTCACAGGCGAGATGCTTGAGCTCATACATGAGGGAGTAAACAATATAGTCTGCACCCAGCCCTTCGGCTGCCTTCCCAACCACATTGTGGGAAAAGGCGTCATCAAAGAGTTGAGGCATCACTACCCTGAGGCAAACATAATTGCCGTGGACTACGATCCGGGAGCCTCAGAGGTAAATCAGCTGAACAGGATCAAATTGATGCTTTCAACAGCACAGAAAAATCTCAGAAAAAAGATGGCCGAGTAAAAGTAAAATCGAGTTAAGGCAGCCGCCCTAACTCGATTTTTTATTTATGATATGTCAGGCCTTATGGATATTTCCCCCGAATTTAAGATTTCTATGCCCTCCGCTGTCTCCACTATAAGATTTCCCTCCTCGTTTATATCGACGGCTTTTCCTAAATATTTTTTTCCACCTCTCATCCAATATATATTTTTCCCGAGAACGAGGGACCTTCTCTTGTACTCTTCAAGAAGCTTTTTCTTCCCCTCCTCAGAGTTGAGCAGTACATCGGAGATATTAAAGACCTCCGAGGCTATCTCTCCGATCAGCTGATTTCTGCTTATATCAATATCTCCAAGGGAACAGGCTATGTCCTTGATCTCATCAGGATAGTCCTCCGTGTCCACGTTCATTCCTATGCCTATCACAGCATAGGAGAGCCTGCCGCTTTCAAAGTCGCTGACTGCCTCTGTCAGTATGCCTGCAGCTTTTTTCTCTCCTATCCATATGTCATTTACCCACTTTATCTTTGGAACTGCCGAGGAGTGGCGTTCTATGACTCTTGCGACAGCTACAGCCGTGGCAAAGGTTACTGAAACAAATTCCTTCACTTCTCTGTCGGCGCGGATCACAAGGCTCACATAGATCCCTGTGCTCTTAGGGGAGTAAAAGCTCTTCCCGTATCTTCCCCTGCCCTCAGTCTGGGTGTCGGCTGTGACTACCGCCCTCTCTGTCTTCCCCTCCACAGCCAGCTTCTTTCCGAAATTCTGAGTGGAGTCTATCTCGTCAAACACATATACGGAGGCTTCCTGTCCCTTCAAGTACAGATTTATACCCTCCTTCGATATCTCAGTACTTGAGATGTCCAGCATGTATCCCTTGTTCTTTTTTGAAATTATCTTATATCCCGATTCCTCAAGGCTCTTTACAGCCTTCCAAACCGCTGCCCTGGTAACGCCTGCTTCCCTTGCCAAAAATTCTCCGGATACAGCCTCACCTCTGTTCTTTTCAAGTGTCTCTCTTATCTTAGCTTTCAGTTTCATATTCCCACCCTTATATTTAAATTATCACTCTATATATTATAAAAATCAGCTTCTTAAGTAAACCTTTTTTCAAATTAAGTTTACTTTTTGCCCTGTGTATAGTAAACTATTTTCAGCAAAGGAGTTTACTATTATGAAGACAAAAAATATTACTTTAAATGCTCTGTTTTTAGTTGTGATGGCAGTCCTCTCTCAGGTAGTCATCACCTTGGGACCTGTACCCTTTAATTTAGGAGTGCTTGGAGCTTTTCTCACAGGCCTTATGCTCACACCGAAAAACGCCCTCATGGTTATGGTGGGATATATAGTTTTGGGCTTCGTAGGGCTGCCTGTATTTGCCGGCTTCTCAGGGGGTGCAGGAGTCCTTTTCGGAATGACAGGAGGGTATATAATCGGCTATATCTTTATATCTGTCATAAGCTCCGCCGCCTGTAAAGCTTCCCATTCTCTTGATCCCCGGGTAAGGAGTATATTTACGGCTTCAATGATGTTTCTTTCCCTGATCATCTGCTATGCCTTCGGCACAGCCTGGTTTATGTTCATCACAAAAAATACTCTCTCAACAAGCCTTGCTGTCTGCGTATTTCCCTTCATAATACCTGATCTGTTAAAATTGATAAGCGCTGTTTTTCTCAGCAAAGCCCTTAAAAAAAGGCTTTATATGTAACTGAAAATGCTGCCGATAAAAATCGGCAGCTTATTTTTTGAATGATAGCACCTTTTCCTTGTCCTCTGCAGTAACTCTAAGGCTCTCTCTTATCTTCCTTATAGCCTTGTTTTGCACATCCTGTGACAAGTCATTTGCAGAGAGAAAGTTGAGAGTTTTTTCCCTGTATTTTACAAAGGCTACTGATATGGCCCAAGCCACAGCCATATTCACATAATAGTCTCCCTGCTTTATTTTATTCAGTATGCTGAGGATGCTGTCAATATATTCGTCAGTCATAAACCGGGACATGAGAGTCACCACGACAAACCTCAGCTCATATTCCTTTCGCGAAGAAAAGTATTTCATTACATAGTCATACCAATAGGCTCTGTCTCTCTCCATAAATTTGAAGGTGGAGTTCGCTGTATCACACACAGCCCAAGAGTTTATTACAGGCACCCAGGCGTCAAGAAGTCTCGCTCTCTCCGGAGCTTCCGTCTTCATAAGACCTATTACCATTCCCCATAGTGTAAGCTCCTCCTGAAAAAGCTCTGAGCTCTCCGCCTCCGAAAGTTCCATGAGCTCTTCAATCCATTCCTTTCCCCCTGACAGAGAGAGCCTCTTTGCCATGGATCTTAGCGCTGGTATCCTTACACCCAAACTTCTGCCTATGCTTGTAGTGAGTTTTTCATGGAATTCCCTGTAATTTTCATCTCTATTTTCCCTAAGCTCTTCAAGGATACTTTCCCTCATTTTTCCCATATCAGCTGATCCACTCCTTAAAGTCAGTATTTACAAAGGTCGTAAATCTGTATCTGATCCCCTCAAATTCATGGATCATGCTCTCTTTTTTCAACTTCCAGTTTTTGAGCTCGTTTAGGTCAGGGAAAAAGGTGTCCGCCTTCTTTTTGCTGTCATTTATAGTCACAAGGGCTTCTCTGCAATAGGGCAAAAACTCCCTATACACAGACTGGCCACCTATTACATAGACGTCATCAGGGTTGTACAGGGCTGCAAGCCTCAACACCTCATCCCGGTTTTGGGCGATGATGAGCCTTGTATTTTTGTTGGTGTCCAGATTTATACCGTCCATCATGTCAGAATCTATGCTGTTTCTGTCGGAGGTGAGCACAATGTTTATCCTGTTTTTGAGGGGATGGCCTCCGGGAAAGCTCAAAAGAGTCTTTCTTCCCATTATTACTATCTTGTCTCTTGTGGTCTCCCTGAAAAACTTCATATCCTCAGGAATATACTCCAAAAGCTCCCCGCCGAGTCCTATTCCCCAGCTCTCATTTACATTTACTATGGCTTTCATATCAGAGCTCCTCTTAAATCGCTATGGGGATATTTTTTATCTGCTCTCCCGCCTGATAGTCGGTGAGTTTTACATCCTCAGGGGTGAAATCGTAAAAATTCTTTATCTCAGGATTGATCCAAAACTTCGGTGCAGGATAGGGCTCTCTCTTTATAAGCTCTTCTATAAGTGGTATGTGTCTGTCATAAATATGGGCGTCTGCTATTACATGGACCAGTTCTCCCACCTCCATGTCACAGACCTGAGCTATCATATGCACCAAAACCGAATACTGAACCACATTCCAGTTATTGGCGGCAAGCACATCGTTGGATCTCTGATTGAGTATGGCGTTTAACACAAGTCTCCCTGTCTCCGGATTTTTGGTGCAGTTAAAGGTCATGGAGTAGGCGCAGGGGTATAGGTTCATCTCATGGAGGTCTGCGAAATTATATATATTGGTCATTATACGCCTGCTGTAGGGGTTATGCTTGAGATCGTAGATCACGCGATCCACCATGTCAAAATCACCCTCCTTGTAGTGATGCTTTACAGCCATCTGATAGCCGTAGGCCTTTCCTATAGAACCGTCCTCATCAGCCCACTCGTCCCATATGTGACTTCCCAGCTCATGTATGTTGTTTGATTTTTTCTGCCATATCCACAGAAGCTCATCTGTTGCAAGCTTGAGAGAGGTCTTTCTGAGAGTCAGTATAGGGAACTCCTTTTTAAGGTCGTAGCGGTTTACCACGCCGAACTTTTTTACTGTGTAAGCAGGTGTGCCGTCAGGCCAGTGGGGCCTTACTTTCTCTCCCTTTGTATCCGTTCCGTTGTCAATGATGTCTCTGCACATTTTTATAAATACTTCATCTGCATATGCCATGGCTGTTTCGCGGAAATCCGCCCTCCTTTTTATTTAACCTTTTTTCTCATACAATGATTATATTATAAGGTCAATTGCGGAGGTGTTCAATCTGTTTTTAGAGCTCTTCAACCTGTAAGCCCTGCTGTTCTGTGTCTTTTCAGCCTGTAGTCCGAGATATTAAATATCTCAAAGGTCTCATTAAAGTCATATTCCTTAAGATCAAAGAGATTTAATTTCCTTCTTTTCTCAAACAGATCCTCCTCCAAAGGCAGTCTCATGGCACCGCTGTTGAGAGCAATGTTCTCCACCCACTTTTCCCACAGCCTTGAAACGCTACAGCTCCTTTTCATATCGATCCCTCCTGTTTCATATTCTCTGAGGGTATGATACAAAAGGAGCTGTACTATAAAAAGTACAGCTCAAAGCTTTATGTCTGTTTTTAATTTTTTAAAACGGTCCTTTCACAAGGATCCCCATAGTGCCGTCGGATACGGGATTCAGGTAAAAGCGTCTTCCCGAGGAGTCTGTGTAGATTCCCGTAAGCATTACTCCCTCCTCGTCAAACCTGAAAAGACCAAAGCTCTTGTCCCTGTCCTTTGCATAGGGATTGTACAGGTAGGCCCACTCATCCCTGAGCATTCTTCCCCCTGTGCTGAAATGCCATCTTGCCGAAGCGCCTTCCCCCTCAGAGCTCCATTCGCCGTAAAGAGCCCCTCTCACATGCCTTCCTCCTGAGGGTTTCCCGCGATGATGTCTTTTTATCATCTCATCGTGATCGGTATCACCGCTGTGATCACCTCCCTCTAAACCGCCCTCAGAGCCGCTCTCCGAGCCTCCCTCCGAAGTTTCTTTGTCGCTCTCAGGCTCCTTATCCGGCAAAGTAGGCTCCTCCTTTATATCCTCATGTAAGCTTTTAAATCTCACAGTCAAGCTGTCCTCAGCCTCATTGTAATGTATGTCCTCTATCTTATCAGAGCCTATGCCCGAAGTATCGAAGCCAAAGAAGGTAAAGTGCTCTCTCCCTGTGTCCTCAAGCCGTACAGTGGCAGTATATGCTCTGTCTTCGAGGAAGCTTTCATCCTCAGGATCCCACTCAAGGGCGGCTATATACTTTTCATGGGAAGAGGGCTTGATCTCAAAGCTCATAACAGCTGTCTTTCCCACTTCAGGCATAGCCGACTCCGGTATTTTGAAGTCATCGGCAATTATGCTTATCCTGTCACTGTAGCCCGCATATAATCCCTCATCGTAAAGCTTTGCCTCCTCATGGATACACAGCTCCCGCACATCCTTAAGAGAGTCATTATTTCCGACATGGGGAGCATACTCCGGCATTTCCAGTCTCAGCCTGCTGTCCCCTGTAAAGGCATAGTCCCCTATCTCTCTTATCATGGGGAGCTTGCCCTCTGAAAGCTCGGGGCATGAGGCAAAGCTCATCCTTCCCAGCTTTTCAGCCTCCGGAAGTTCAAGTTTCTCAAGGGCCGTGCAATTATAAAATGCCGAGTCTGAGACTTCCTTAAGCTTGGGAAAAGAGGCTTCCTTTAAAGCATTGTTGTTTGAGAATGCGTGTTTTCCTATGTAGCTGAGCTCCGGACCATTTATCTTCTCCAAGTTTTCACACAGAGTAAAGGAGAAGCCTGCAATGGAGCTTACCTTGTTGAGATCAAGCTCCGAAAGACCGGGGAGCCCTGCAAACATAGGCTTGTCCAAAGCTTTTATCTCATCTCCGAAGGCTATCTTTTTCACAGTCAAAAAGTCTATGCCTGTGTTTCCCTCATCTATCTCCTTAAGTCCCTCCTCGTTTAATATAAGGAGTTCACCTGTGCTTTTTTCGTAGCTGTAGCCTGAAGCCTCGCGAAAGCTGTATTCTCCTTCAGAAACAGAATATGCCTCAGATGGAGTCGAGACTCTTTCCTCCCCGTATGCTGTTGTTGTACCCGATATATTTCCGCAAATAAAAAAAGATGAGACCAAGGCGCATAAAATGAGCTGACCCTGTCTCATCCCAACCGGACTGTTGTAACTTACTTTTTTTCTTTTCATATTTAATTTTTCCTATCTGTTTTTAGGAGTATACAACTTATCCATATAAAAAGCAAGTCTCCGCTTTAACGCGAAGGCTTGCTCCATAACTGTTATCAGTCCTTTTACAGCACATCAAGAACTGTAAGCTGCAGGCTCCTGCGGCCGTTATACTCGTTTATCTCAGGGTAATAGACTATATTTATGCTTCCCTTCTCATCCATCAGGGACTTAAGTTTCCTTTCCTTCTCCTCACAGTCTCCGAACATGACAGCCTGTATATTATATCCGCTCTTGTCCACAAGTCTCATTTTAAGGACATTTTTGTTTTTCCCAAGTATCCTCATATCCCTCGCCTCCAGCTCCCTGTCCGCCAGCACCGGGCGGGGATTTCCCTGACCGAAGGGCTTAAGTATTTGAAACTCCTCTATCAATCGCGGAGAGATATATGATACAGGTATTACAAAGTCTATGGCAGATCTCTCTATAAGATCCTCGTCCTTCAGGCCGCAGCTTTCGTTGAGCCTTCTTCTGAGCTCCCCCAGATCTTCCTTTCTCAGGGAAAGCCCCGCCGCCATAGGATGACCTCCGAATTTTGTCAAAAGCTCCGACACATCGCACAGTCTGTCAAACATATGATAGGCTTTTACCGATCTTCCGGAGCCTTTAAGCCCCTCCTTTGCATCGGTTATTACAAAGGTCGGTCGCGAATACTTTTCTCTTATTCTGCCTGCAACTATTCCTGCCAGAGATTCATGGAGCTTCGGAATATATATTACAAGCACCTTGTCCTCGGAAAGCTCAGTCTCCACCAACTCCTCAGCGGCTTTTACCCCCTGCTCCGTCATGTCTTTTCGCTGAGCATTGAGCTCTATGAGCCTTTCCGCAAGGATCTCGGCTTCACTCTCGGCCTTACACAAAAACAGCCTCAGGGCGGTCTCCGCTGTCTCAAGTCTTCCTCCCGCATTTATGCAGGGGCCCAATATGAAACCGATGTGATAGCTGTCCGTCTCCCTGTCCCCTATGCCGCAGCCCTCAATCAGCTTTTTCAGGCCAAGGTTTCCCGACTGTCCTGAATTTATGATCCTGAGACCTTCCTTTACTATGATGCGGTTCTCATCCTGAAGCTCCATCACATCTCCCACCGTAGCTATGGCGGCAAAGGACAGAAGCTCCTTAAAATACAGCTTGTCCGCCTCCTCACTGTAAGATGATGAGAAAAGGGAAAGGCTGTCAAAGACCGCCTTTATGACCTTCCAAGCCACCACAGCACCGCAGATGCCCTTAAAAGGATAAGCGCTCTCGGCTCTTTTCGGGTCCACCACCGCATCAGCCGGAGGAAGTATGTCTCCGTCTTCGCCTTTCATGACCTCGTGATGGTCTGTAACCACCACAATAAGGCCTTTTTCTTTTGCCAGGGCCAGCTCCTCCCTTGCGGATATACCATTGTCACAGGTTATGATGACCTCCCTGCCATCCGCTGCAGCCCTCTCAATAATATGTCTGTTTATACCGTAACCGTCATTTATCCTGTCCGGCACGGTAAAATCAAGGGCCGCCCTTGCGGCCCCCTCATATCCCATATCAGATAAAACCTTTGCGGCAAAGCTTAAGCCTCTCATGAGTATGTATACAGAACACACGCCATCTGTATCATAGTCGCCTACTATGCGTATCCCTCTTCCCTTCTTTAGGCTTTCCACAATTATTTCGGCTGCTTTTTTTGAGTCAGGCAGAAGCTCTTCGTCCCAAAGGTCAGAGAGTCCCCCTCTTAAGTACCTCTCTATGTCCTCATCTGTGCTTATGCCTCTGTTTACTATGAGACCGGCCGTAAGCCTGTCTATTCCGAATTTCTCCGAAAGCCTGTCAAAATCCGCCTTTTTTGAATATATCCTCCACTCTCTTGCCATCAAAAGTTCTCTTTCCTATAAGACCTTTCAGGTCTTTACATGTATTTCTCAATGTCAGCGAGAAGCCTGTCCACGTTTTCCTCAAGTGTGGCCCAGGATGTGCATACCCTCACCGCACTGTGAGTATCATCCACTCTGCACCAGTAGTTAAAGGAATAATCCTTTGAAAGCTTTTCCAGAAGCTCATCCGTAAATATGGGGAACTGCTGATTTGTAAAGCTGTCCTGGTAGAGCTCTATTCCCAGCTCCTTCACCCTCTTTTTGAATTTCATGGCCAGTCTGTTGGCGTGGGCTGAGATCTGATAGTAGAGGCAGTCCTCGCCCTCCCCATCAAATAAAGTCTCAAACTGTATACCGAGAAGCCTGCCCTTAGCCATGAGGCCTCCCTTTTGCTTCATGAGATACCTGAAATCATCATGGGGCGTAGTTGACTTAAATACTATGGCCTCGCCGAAGAGGGCTCCCACCTTGGTGCCTCCTATATAAAACACATCTGAATAGTCGTAGATGTCCTTCATTGTCAGATCTGACTTCTCCGATGTAAGTCCGTATCCCATCCTGGCTCCGTCCACATAAAGATACAGATCGTGCTTCTTGCACACATCATAGAGATCCATAAGCTCCCTCTTGCTGTAGAGAGTTCCCTCCTCTGTGGCATAGCCTATAAATACAACCTTGGGCTTTACCATGTGCTGCTTCATCTCGTCCGCATTGTGTGCATTTACGTAATCGTCCACCTGTTTGGCCGTTATCTTTCCCTCACTGTTTGCTATGGTCAGCACCTTATGGCCTGTCGCCTCCACCGATCCTGTCTCATGTACGGCAATATGGCCTGTATCAGCAGCTATAACTCCCTCGTGGTGGCGCATAAGATAGGCCAGAACAGTCATATTTGTCTGAGTTCCTCCGACTAAGAACTGGACATAGGCCTTATCATCTCCGACCTGTTTTCTTATAAGCTCTCTGGCATGGTCGCAATAGCTGTCCACTCCGTAACCCGGGGTCTGAACCATATTTGTCTCTGAAAGTCTTTTTAATATCTCAGGGTGTGCTCCCTCAAGGTAATCACAATTAAACATTATCACGGCATCGTCCTCCGAACAAAGATATTCTCAGAAACATATTAATCTAATATATGTGGCTTTTCAAGTTAAAAAAGACATTTAATCTATTTTGTCCTTGTAACACATACATTTGATTTTCAACGGAGTCCCCTCCTTCCTGTCCTCAGCTTCAGCCTCATTTTTTATAAAAGCCGAAAAAAGCTGTTGACATAGCACGATGATTTCACTATAATATAATTTGATTCAAAAAGCGTGCACTTGTAGCTCAATTGGATAGAGCGTTCGGCTACGGACCGAAAGGTTGGGAGTTCGAGCCTTCTCAGGTGCATAAAAGGACTGCATTTCGGTGCAGTCCTTTTTTATTTCACTTTCGAGTTTACCTAAGTGCGATCAATAACATTAAAGTTTTTATTCCTGTAGGAGAGCAGTATCTCGGCCATTTCATCTCCGTAGTCTTTCCCAAAGTCCTCCATGACCTCCTGATTGACCCTCTCCCCCTCTTCCTCAAAAATCGAAGCTGTAACCTCATTAAAAGCCCAGTAGAGATCTGCAGTATGATATTCGAAGCTTTTGATATACTCCTTCTTCTTACCCTTTTCAGCTCCCTCTCCTATAAAGCCGGTCTCAATATACTGTATGCAGGATTTTGACCCCTCCTCATTGAGGTTGGTTTCTGTCTTAAACCCCAGCTCAGGATTAAAGCCTCGGGAGATCGACATATCGATATTTCTGCAGTACTCTCTTCCGGCCTCCAAAAGCCCCATGGAGGCAAACTGTATATTCCAGGGGCAGCGGATCACCACAAACTTTCCCTCAGCTGTGTATTCAGCCTTATTTGAGCTACCCTCAGCTTTCATATCCTCGCTTATCTCAAATTCACTGTAGTTATTATACACAGCCTGTGTCAGCTCTTTCCCGTCTCTTATGGCCTTCTGAGCCATCCTGCGTCCTCTTCGGCCGCCGTAATACATGGTGGCATGGACAAAAGCCTTCCTTCCTCTCTCACCGAAGGCCTCTGTGAGGTGCTGATAGTACTTTGCAGCCACATAGGCATGGACCCTCTCGTTAAACCCCATACATATCCCCCCTTTTATTTAACTCAGCTGTTCTTCGCCCCGTAATCTCTGGCTCCGAATATGGCAGTGCCGACTCTTACCATGGTGGCGCCTTCCTCCACGGCAACCTCATAGTCTCCTGTCATTCCCATGGAAAGTTCTTTAGGAAGTTCGTCTTCCCCGACTCCGTTTATGCTCATGAGCCTCCTCATATCACCCAGAAGCTCCCTCATCCTTTTAAAGTACTTTCTGTTTTTCTCAGCAGTCTCTGCTATGGGTGCTGAGGTCATAAGTCCTTTTATGCTTATGCCTCGAAGCTCCATCATCTCCGGAAGCTCGACCAAGAGCTCAGAGGGAGAAAAGCCGTACTTTGTGGCCTCCTCGGCAATATTTACCTCAAGGAGAACAGCTGTGCATGTGCCGTTTTTTACAGCCTCCTTTGACACAGTCTCAGCCAGATGGAGAGAGTCTACAGAGTGGATCATGCAAACTCTTCCGACAAGCTTTTTTACTTTGTTGGTCTGAAGGTGGCCTATCATGTGGAGCCTCAGATCCTCGGGAAGGCAGTCGGATTTTTCAACTATCTCCTGAACATAGTTTTCTCCGAAATCCCTTATCCCCTCATTATAAGCCTCCAAAATGTCCCCAACAGGCTTTGTCTTGGACACGGCAATCAGCCTCACCTCTTCGGCATCTCTTCCGCTTCTCTCGCAGGCAAGCCTTATATTTCTCCGGACCCTGTCAATATTAAGCGCAATGCTCAAGATCATCGCCTCCTTTCCAAAGTTCTACAGGTCATCCACAAGGGCGGTACTCTTTGCGTAGGCTGTAGATCTGGCCTCAAAAAAGTCTGTCTTTACCATATTTGCATTAGAGTAATTGGATACCCACTTCATGTCCTCAGGCTCCCTCTCCTTGCCCTCATATATGGCGTCATATCCGAGGGAAGTCCATCTGAGATTTCCAAGATACTCTATGTAATCACTTATCATCTGTCGGGTAAGCCCTGAGATGTTGTCGCCTATGACATAATGTCCCCAGGCGATCTCCTGCCTCACTCCTTCGATTATCATATTTCTGAGTTCTTCGACCGTGGCCTCGTCAAAAAGCTCAGGCTCCTCCTTCTGCAGCTCTCTGATGATATTTCTGAAAAGCCAGAGATGTGTGTTCTCGTCTCTGTTGATATATCTTATCTCCTGAGCGCTACCCGGCATCTTCCCGTTTCTCGCCAAATTATAGAAAAACATAAAGCCTGAGTAGAAATATATACCTTCAAGTATGAAATTTCCCATCATAACCTTAAGAAGTGTATGTGCATCCTTTTTTGTCTGAAACTCATTATAAATATTTCCTATAAACTCATTTCTCTTAAGGAGATGCTCATCAGTCTTCCACTGATACAGTATATCATTTCTCTCGTCAGGAGAACATATGGTGTCCAGCATATATGAGTAAGACTGAGAGTGAACGCACTCCTGAAAAGTCTGGATATTTAAGCAGAGGTTCACCTCATTTGCAGTAATGTACTCCCCCACGCAGGGAAGGTTTGCAGTCTGAATGCTGTCAAGAAAGACCAAGAAAGACAGTATCTTGTCGTAGGCTGTCCTCTCACAGCTCTCAAGCTTGGGGTAGTCCTTCACGTCCTGGCTCAGGTTTATCTCCTCCGGAATCCAGAAATTATTCATAGCCTGGCGATACCAGTCAGATACCCACTGATATTTCATATTGTTAAAATCATTCAAATTTGTTGTGTTTCCGCCTATCATACGCCTTAAGCGAAGATCCGTATCCCCCTGGGGATTAAAAAGCGGCTTGCGGGGCAGGGCCCCGGATAAATTAATATTCTCCATAAAAAAACCTTTCTGATTAAATTTAGCCTTTCGATACTCTCGAGGCTTATGCCTGTACGAAGAAATTCAGCCTTTCAGTACTTACGAAGCTTATGCCTGTGCGAAGGAATTTAGCCTTTCAGTACTTACGAGGCTTATGCCCGGCCGAAGGAATTTAGCCTGCGGTCTGACTGAGGCCGGGTATAAGCCGAGTCCCCTTTATGCACTGCAGCTCTCGCACTCCTCCACCTCCAGGGACTTTGACCTTATATAATATATAGTCTTTACTCCGCACTCCCAGGCCTTTATATATAGCTCAAGTACCTGCCTTAAGGTATAATCATTTGTGATATAAAGGTTCATGCTCTGGGCCTGGTCTATATGCCTCTGCCTGACTCCGCAGGCTCTTACGGACCACAGCTGGTCTGTCAGATGGGCGTTCTTGTAGAACCACCAGGTATTGAAATCAAGGTCCGGAGCAACTCTGGGAAGCATGCTGCCCTTCTTCTCCTCAAGGAAAAACTTGTTCATCACCGGGTCTACACCTGCAGTGGTTCCGGCTATAATGGAAGTGGAGCCGGTTGGTGCAATGGCAAGAAGATAGGCATTTCTCATGCCCTGTCTCTTCACCTTGTCTCTCAGCTTTTTCCACTCCTCCGAGTCGTAGCCTCTCTTTTCAAAGTAAGCCCCTGTCTCCCAATCACTGCCCTCAAACAGGCTGTAGGAGCCTTTTTCCGCGGCAATGTCACAGGAGGCCTCTATGGCGGCATAATTTATATTTTCAAATACTTCATCAACAAATTCAAGGTGCTCCTGTGACTCCCACTTCACCGAGTTCTTTGCAAGCATATGGTGGTACCCGCTCACACCAAGACCTATTGCTCTGTATTTTTGATTTGTGAGCTTGGCATAGGGAAGGGGATAAAAGTTGAGATCTATCACATTGTCAAGAGCCCTTACAGCGGTCCTCACCACCTCCCTCATATATTCCTTGTCCTTTACAGGAAGGTGTCCCAAAGAGAGGGAAGCCAGATTGCATACCACAAATTCTCCGGGCCTTGTGGTGTTTACCACCACCGTATCTCCCTCAGAGGTCTTGACCTCTATGCTCACTGTCTCTATGGCTTTCATATTCTGAGCTATCTCCGTGCACAGATTGGAGCAATATATCATTCCCTCATGCCCGTTAGGGTTTGCCCTGTTTACCGTGTCTCTGTTAAAGGTAAAGGGAGTCCCTGTCTCCACCGCCGACTTCAATATAAGTCTCACCATGTCCTTTAAGCAGATGACACGCTTTGATATCCTTGAGTCTCTTACGCAGTCCCAATATCTCTTCTCCCACTCCTCACCGTAGAAGTCCTCCAGGCAGTATCCCTTTACCATAAGTATATCGTGGGGACACATCATATACCAGTCCTGATTCAGATCCTTCTTTGCCATCCTCCAAAAAAGATCCGGATAGCACACCGCAGGGAAGACATCGTGGGCCTTCATCCTGTCGTCGCCGTTGTTGGTCCTGAGGTTGAGAAATTCCGGCACATCCTTATGCCATATGTCAAGGTAGACCGCCACAGCCCCCTGTCTCATTCCCAGCTGGTCCACAGCCACAGCTGTGTCGTTTATTATCCTGATCCAGCGTATAACTCCTCCTGCGGCACCCTCAAAGCCTCTTATGGAGCCACCCTTTGCTCTGACCTTTCCGAAGTATAGCCCCATTCCTCCTCCGAACTTGCTGACCTCAGCAAAATTGTCCACAGACCTGAATATGCCCCTCAGGGAGTCCGGAACCGTATCTATAAAGCAGCTGGAAAGCTGATGGTAGGGCTTTCCGGCATTTGAGGTGGTGGGAGTGGCCATAGTCACCTCAAGCTTTGACAGCATGTCATAAAACTTCTTCACCCAGGTGAGCCTGTCCCTCTCCTTCATGGCAAGGTGCAGGGCTATCCTCAAAAACATCTCCTGAGGTGTCTCCATGGGCACATGATCATGGGTCCTTATAACATACCGCTTTATCAGAAGGTCAAGCCCCGAATAATTGAGGAGCTTGTCCCTCTCATTATCGATAAACTTCGCAGCCTCCTCCAGTTCAGCCCTCGAATAGTTCTCAATTATATAGCTTCCGTAAAGCCCCTCCTCGGTGAGGTACCTGAGTTTCTCGTAAAAGCAGCCTATACCTCGTCTTTCCGATTCATAGGCCAGGGATCTCATAAAAGAAAAATCCAGTATCCTTGAGGCTATGTTCTCCCATCTCGTAGCTGTCTCGTCGGTGAGCTCCACCGCCGCCTTTGTAAGGGCCGCAAGCTTCTCATCTGTGCTCATCTGAGACTTGATAAAACCTTTAAATTTCAGAGCAAGCTTTGTCAGAGAATACTCCTCTCCGGGAAAGTCCTTCTCTATATCAATAAGCACTCTCTCAACAGCTTCGTCCCCTACAGCTCTATTTATCTCCATTCTGGCGTTTCTTAACTCCGAGCGTTTTTCCCTGTACAGGATATAGGCCTTAGCCTCCTTGAAATAGCCCTTCTCCATGAGGGCCTCCTCCACGCTGTCCTGAATGGACTCAACGCTGAGACCTGAGCCCGCGTCCTCGGATATTTTAGACTCGACTATCAGAAGAAGCTTGTTAAGCTCCTCGTCACCGATATTGTTGTCCGTACTGTCAAAGGCCTTTCTCATGGCTGAGATTATCTTTTCAGGCCTGTACTCCTCCATCTGTCCGCTTCTTTTTACTATGCTTTTCATCAATACTCCTTTGTCGATTCGGATTTAATTTTAAGATCGGATTTCATTTTCAGATTATAAAGATAAATTCTTTTGCGGTCAACTTAAAGAGGCTGCCGCAAAGAGTCAACGATTCTTTTGGCAACAGCCTCTTATCTCTCAGAATATCATGTTCGTATTATGATCAACAGACCTCCGGCACATGTCCTATCAAGGCTTTTATTGATCTGTCAACCTTTTGATAAATGTCGTAGGCCTCGGCGGCCCTCATCTTTCTCATGGCCTCGCTCTTTTTCCAGTATTTCCTTTCGCATTCCTTGCAGCAGAAAACGCTTCTCCTATCATGAAAAGACTCCGGAACAACAAGTTTCGCACAGTTTCTGCAGATAAAAAATCTTCCTCCTAATTCCTCCATAATAAACTCTCCTGTTCCTCAATAATATAAATAAAGTTTCATGAGCTGACTAAGTCATTCATCGTTGTCATAATTTTTATAAAAGGCTCCTGAATACTCCTCACGATGCCATGAGAACTAGTAAGTAGGAGTAAGTCAGGAGCCTATGGGGATAATACCCCGGAGGGAAAATGCAGTGAGGATTCACCTCAGTGCCCTCTATTTGAAGCCTGACCGCATACAGCCAGGGTCATAGCTGTAGGGTCTGCGTCTTCAAACGAATATGCTGTAAGGCAAAATGACCTTACAGCTTATTTTTACTACCCTTTTCGCTTTATGTCAATGTAATTCCTATTAAATTACTTTCAAATTAATCATACCACCTGTCTATATTTTTGAAATAGCCTGTTTTTCTCGATAATAACAAAACATTAAATCTGTTTATGTTGACTATATACATTTTTTGTCCCTTTATTTGCATATTGTATTTTTTAAAGTACATTAAGCCACCTTAACTATAAAAAGAAAAACCCTCGGCCTGTAGCCGAGGGCGTAGACTGCATTTTATATGTAATTTATTACTTTCTGTTCTTAAGGAAGTCGGGAATGTTTATTGTGACCTCCTTGTTTACCTGAGGTCTGAAGGGCATCTGGTTGTCAAACTGCTGAGGCTGTTCCTGAGCAGGCTGAGCATTGGATACTCCCTGATTTGCGCTTCTTCCGAAGCCGAAGTCAAGAGAAGGTCCCTCCTGAGGTCTTCTGTATCCGCCCTGGCCCTGAGAACCGGGTCTCTGCTGATTTGAAAATCCTCCGAGGCCTGATGCCTGGCGATGCTGTTTTTTGTTGTCGTGCTGAGCCACCTCGGTAATGCCTGTAGCTATTACAGTGATGGTACACTCATCCTGAGCCTTCTCATCATAGATGGCTCCGAATATGATATTTGCGTTTTCTCCGGCAAGCTCCTCAACATAGCTTGCAGCCTCATTGGCTTCAATGAGAGATATGTCTCCGGAGACATTGATGATGACATCTGAAGCTCCCTCAATGGAGGTGTCAAGAAGAGGTGAGGCAACAGCCTGCTTTACAGCTTCAAGAGCCTTGTCGTCTCCCTTTGCCTTTCCTATTCCTATATGAGCTATGCCCTTGTCCTTCATTACAGTCTGCACATCAGCAAAGTCCAGGTTGATAAGACCGGGCACATTGATGAGGTCTGTGATTCCTGTGACAGCCTGCTCCAATACCTCGTCAGCCTTCTTGAGAGCCTCAGGCATGGTAGTGCGTCTGTCCACAAGCTCCAAAAGCTTATCATTGGGAATAACTATAAGGGCGTCAACATTTGCCTTTAAATTCTCTATTCCGCTCTCGGCATTGCGCATACGCTGCTTTGCCTCGAACCTGAAGGGCTTTGTAACAACTCCTACGGTGAGGATTCCCATTTCCTTTGCGATCCCTGCAATAACAGGAGCGGCTCCTGTACCTGTTCCGCCTCCCATACCGCAGGTAATGAAAGCCATATCAGCTCCCTTGAACGCCTGCTGTATATCCTCAGAGCTCTCCTCTGCCGCCTTGCTTCCGATCTCAGGCTTGGCTCCTGCTCCAAGTCCCTTTGTAACCTTCTCACCTATCTGCATTGCAGTAGGTGCCTTGCAGTACTGCAGTGCCTGTTTATCTGTATTAACCCCGATAAATTCAACGCCTGCGACGTTCTCCTCTATCATACGGTTGACTGCATTGTTACCTGCACCGCCTACTCCGCATACTATTATCTTTGCCGCAGCTTCTGACTCAGGAATCTTTATTTCTAACACGGGAAAATCCTCCTTTTACTAAATCACCTATAAATATAACCCTTTGAGAATATTTTAGCAAGGGTTTTTATACCGCAAATGTACGTTTTATGCCAATAATTAATTATTTCGTAAGAAACCTGATAAAACTCAATTTTCAGAGTCCGAAGTCTCTTCTTTTCGCTTCTCGAAGGTGTAGATTCCACCCTCATCAGCATCACTGTAATTCTCTATGTGAAGGGTCCCCTTAAGGCCCTCAAGCTTGGGAAGCATATCGTTCAAAACAGAGATTTTAGAGTCTATATCCGCTGTTGAGCCCATCTTTACTTCTATGTCTCCTCCATTTACGGAGACCGTGATATTTCCGAGGCTGTCAAAGTCTATACGGCTTGCCCCTATCCCATAATACTTCAGCTGCTGAGTGATATTCATGATCTCATTAAACAGGGCATTGTCGGCTATTGGAAGTTCTCTGTTTAATACTATATGTCCGAAGCTGAGCCCCGTGATCTCCGGCACATCCTCTATCATCTGAGAGGAGCTCTCCACAACTATCCCCTCCCTGTCAAAGTACATGTTGCTGCTCATGTACCTCACATAGCCGATTATGCTTTTTTCATATATTATGAGGTCTGCCGAGAAGGGGCCTGTAAGCTGAATGTCATAGTCCTCGATAAAGGGCAGCTCCTTGTGGGGCCTCAGCTTGTCTTTCAGGAAACAGTAGAGAGTATTTTTGTCAGGATAAGTGGGGAAGATCATCTCCTCAAGCTCCTCCTTACTGTATCTCGTATTTCCCTTTACGGTTATGTCAGTAAGCCTCACTCCGGCCAAGGTTGCCGCAATCAAAAGAACGATCGCCAGGATCGTCCATTTTTTCAGCTTTCTCCGCTTTAAAGTCTCATCATCCAAATAATCGTAATTTCTCATAGCTTAAAGATGTCCTTATGTTTCAAGCTTTATCCTGTTTGACACACTCAGCACAAGGCCTATCTCCGCCATCAATATAAGCACAGCCGTTCCTCCATAGCTTATGAAGGGAAGGGTAACCCCTGTATTGGGAATGGAATTTGTTACAACGGCAATGTTCAATACTACCTGAATACTTATATGGGCCATGACGCCTATGGCGAGGAAGGAACCGAACAGGTCTCTCGCATTGGATGCTATAAGCATACATCTGTATATTATAAAAAGGAAGATAAGTATTACGGAAACTGCTCCGAAAAGACCCAGCTCCTCGCATATGACCGTAAATATCATGTCGTTGTGAGCCTCCGGCAGAGGTCCCAGCTTTTGAAGGCTCTCACCCAGGCCCTGCCCTGTAAGTCCTCCTGATCCTATGGCGTAAAGCCCCTGCATGGTCTGGTAGGCGTCATACTTTTCAGGATAGAGCCAGGACAGTATCCTCTCCATCTGGTAATCCTGAAGCAGTCCTGTGGTGTTTCCTATGAGCTCTATGGCTCCAACTACCTTGTATCTGAAGATATAGCAGAGAGCTCCGATTATGCCCACGGCATAAAAGGGCTTTGAATTCTTGCCGGCCACAAAGAGCATTACCGTCGCTATTCCCACGACTATGATACCTGAGCTCAGGTTCTGAGAAGCTATTAAAGCAGCCGGAAGCAGTATCCACCCATATATCCTGAGTATCTCCTTCCTCTGAGGATCATTTATCCTGAGACCTGCCTTCGAGATCCTGTAGGCCACAAAAAGTATTACAGAGGCCTTTGCCAGCTCCGTGGGCTGAAAGCTTATTCCCGCTATCTCTATCCACCTGGTCCTTCCGTGGGAGGCAATACCCATGATCTGAGTAGCGATGAGCAAGATTATTGAAACCAGGTTTGCTCCGTATACAAAAAATCTTAGCCTGAATATGCGGTAGTCTATCTTTGATATTATGACAGCCAAAACCAGCCCTGCCGCAGCTATGATCAGCTGCCTCTTAAAGTAGTAGTCAGGAGGCAGGCTGTTTATGAGTGCCATGTACTGAGATGAGCTGTATATCATTATGAGGCCGAAGGCCGTTATAAATATTACAGCAAAGAGAAGGCTGTAGTCATAAAAATGCCTTACCTTTCTCTTTCTCGGTTCAGCGGCCGCCCTTTGGCCTTTTATTAAGTTTGCATTGCCGGCTCTATTGCCGCTTTGACCCTGGCGTGCCATCCGAACCTCCTTTCTGTGATCTCAAATTTCTGTATCCTTGTCTTAAAGCGCCATTACACAGCTCTTAAAGACCTTGCCTCTGACTTCAAAGTTCTCAAACATGCCCCAGCTTGCGCAGGCAGGGGACAGGAGCACATAATCTCCCTCATCCGCATAGGATGCCGCAGCCTTTACTGCCTCATCCATGTCCTCTGCGTACATAACCTCAGTGAACTTATATTTCTTACAGCAGTCCGCTATCTTATCTCTGGTCTGTCCTATCAATATAAGGTGTTTTACCTTTCCCTTAAAGAGCTTTACCCAGTCATCGTACTCCGAGTGCTTATCATAGCCTCCGGCTATCAGTATGGTGGGGCCGGGCATGGCGTTTAAGGCCTGAATTGCCGCATCCGGATTGGTTCCCTTTGAGTCATTGTAGTATTTTACGCCGCACCTTTCCCTGACAAACTCTATTCTATGCTCCACAGCCTTGAATGCCTTCAAAGCCTTGGTAATGCTGTCCAAGGGCACTCCCGCCTTAAGGGCAATGGCTGTGGCCGCCATGGCGTTTTCGTAATTGTGCTTTCCAAGTATATTCAGCTCTCTGGTGTCAACTACAGTGTACTTCTTTCCTCCCTTCGAGTAAACTATATAATTTCCGTCCAGGTATATTCCGTTAAACAGTTCCCTCTTTGAGCTGAAAAAGAGTACCGAGGGCTTTATACCGCTCTCCCCGAATTCTCTGAGAACACTGTCCTCGTAGTTGAGGACGCAGAAGTCGCTCTCAGTCTGGTTGAGGGTTATTGCCTCCTTGCATCTGATATAATTAGCCATATTTCCATGTCTGTCAAGATGATCGGGGGTAATATTCAAAATTGCGCTGACCTGAGGATGAAAGTCCATAATGGTCTCCAGCATAAATGAGCTGACCTCGCACACAGTTACCGACTCGTCAGTAGTGTCCAGGGCTTCCTTTGAGAAGGGCTCTCCTATGTTGCCCACCACATGTACATCCTCAAAATGAGTTTTAAGTATCTCTCCAACAAGCGCCGTTGTGGTTGTCTTTCCGTTTGTTCCTGTTATGGCGCAGAGCTTCCCCTTCATAGCATGGAAGGCAAGCTCAAGCTCTCCCCAAACCGGGATCTTATTCTTGTCAAGAAGCTTTACAAATTCAGAGGTGAGAGGTATGCCGGGGCTTATGACAGCCAGATCCACATCTCTTATCTGAGAGGGCAAAAGCCTTCCGCATATAAATTCGACCTTGTCCTCCTCCTTAAAGTTCCTCATTACCGCTTCCTCGCTGCAGTCAGGATCTGTATTGTAAAGGATTATGCTTCCGCCCATCTTTAATACCATTTCCGCGGCGGCGATACCACTCTTCCCTGTTCCCGCAATCAAAGTTTTTTTCTCTCTCATGACCCGTATACCTCAAAAATATTATTATGATGTAAAAAACAGGAGTATAACAAATGCCGCAAAGCCAAGAAGCGCCGTTGTGCAGGTGAAAGCCGCAACTATCCTGGGCTCCGTCACAGTCTCACCCTTTTCACCCATGATTATCTCAAAGTGGTGATGGATGGGAGCCATTCTGAACACTCTCTTGCCATGTGTAAGCTTGAAATACGACACCTGTATGATAACCGATATGACCTCGATCATATAGATAAACCCGACGATAGGTATGAAAAGCTCAAGTCCCGATACGACAGCCGCTGCCGAGACAAAGCCTCCCAAGGCCAGAGAGCCTGTGTCACCCATAAATATCTTGGCCGGATAGACATTGAAGAGCAGGAAGCCCATGAGGGATCCCGTCACAGCCAGAGAAACCACAGTGACACCCTGAGAAAATATAAGTCCTGCAGCCGCAAAAAAGATTGCCGTCACTACAGTTACCGATGAACAGAGTCCGTCCAGCCCGTCGGTGAAGTTGACTCCGTTGTCTGTGCCTAAAACTACGAAAACCACAAAGGGTATATAGAGCCAAACAGGGAGCTCAAGTTTAAGTCCTGAACCGAAGAGGGCTCCGAAGGGTATGAGTATCCTTCCTCCGAACACTCCGTGATAGTACACCCAGAGGGCAAATATTACAGTGAGAGCAAGCTGAAGCAAAAGCTTTTGGCGAGGGTTAAGCCCTTCAGATTGATGCTTCTTTATCTTAAGCCAATCGTCCAGAGCTCCCACAAGTCCGAAGCCCAGCACCAGAAACAATACCATCAGGGATTCCGGTTCCGGTGCAAAAGCATTTTTTATCAATACTGTCACTGTCACTGATATGAGGAACATTATCCCTCCCATAGTGGGAGTTCCCTGCTTTTTCAGGTGTGCCTCCGGTCCGTCATCTCTTACTTCCTGTCCGAATTTCATCCTGCGAAGCATGGGAATAAATCTCGGTGCCATGAGCACAACAAGAAAGAAGGCCGCTACAGGCACCAGGGCAGGTATTATAATACTGTTCAATATACTTGATTCGGTCATTTTACTCTCCGATCTTTATCTCTTAATTCTCATCAGAGGTCTCCGCCTCCTCGGGAAGAGTCTCCTCTGTTTCTCTGTTCTCTGCAGATCCCGAGTAGGTCTCGGACTCGCTGTAGCCCGGAGGCATATCCACAGGTATCTGTGCATCTCCCGGATCCTCTATGGCTTCGCCGAAGCCTCCTCCCTCAACAGTAGGTGAGTCCGGTGCATCGGCTCCGCCGTTTAATTCCTGAGCAGTGCTGGGCTGTACCGATGAGGAGCTTCCTACCCCCTCTGCAGTCTCAGAAATGCTGTCACCCATGGCTATGTCATTCATTCCCTCCTCGCTGTCGGGCAGCACTGTCACATGTGCCTTGTAATCAGAGGCGTCTGTACCCTCCGGATAGAGGTTTATTGTGGGAAGCACATCTCCCATTATCTTTGCGAAAAGCTCCTGGGCAAAGGCCGAGTTTGCCTGGGCAGGTCCCGGATCTCCCGGCTCGTCAATTACAACATAGCAGACAAGCTCCGGATCCTCCACAGGGGCAAAGCCGCAGAAGGAGACAACATAAGTCCTGGCGTCTCGGGGAAGCTTCTGGGCTGTTCCGGTCTTTCCTCCTATATGGTAGCCCTCGACCTGAGCATGCTTTCCGGTTCCTGTCTCCACAGTCTCAAACATAGCCTGCTTGAGATAGTTGCAGGTGGACTGGGATACTGTCTCCCTTACAAGCTTGGGCTCCACATCCTCTATGACAGCCCCGTCCGCATTTAAGATCTGCTTGACCACATGGGGCTCGTAATAATATCCTCCGTTAAGTATGGAACAGTAGGCCGAAGCCATCTGTATCATAGTACAGTTATAGTTTTGTCCGAAGGAGTTGGTGGCGAGAGAAGTTTTTCCCATCTCGTCCGCTGTATATACCAACTCGCTTGTGTCCGCCTCTGCAGGCAGATCTATGCCGGTATAATCCCCGAAGCCGAAGATCTGCTGATATTTAAGGAAGGTCTCAACGCCCTCGTTGAAGGCCAGGTTCATCATTACCACGTTGCAGGAGTTTGTGATTCCTCCTGTAATATCCAGCCAGCCGTGTCCGTTCCTGTTTACACAGTTTATCTGCCAGGTGTTTACACCGTCGCTGAGCTTTACATTTCCGGTACAGTTAAAGCTGTCCGTAGGTTTGTCTATGCCCTCCTCAATTACTCCGGCCACTGTAAAGGGCTTCTGAGTGGAGCCGGGCTCAAAGGTATCGCTGACACATATGTTTCTCCACAGCTTATTCCAGGCGACCTGAGTCCCGTAGGACATGATCTCATCGTGGCTGAAGTGCTGAGGGACCTCCTCCTCCGTTATGGCGGGCTCGTCAGGATTCTCTCTTCTGTATACGCCCACAGCCTCCTCAAGTCCGAAGGCATATATCTCCTCGTCTGTAAAGTCATCGGTATTTCTGGGGTTATTCAAATCGAAAGAGTTGGTGCTGCCCATGGCTAAGACCTCACCGTTTTTCGGATTCATTATAACTACCGATGCAGATTTCGACTTAGGCCCTGTTTCCTTCCATTCTTCGAGATATTTTTCTACTATACCCTGAATATTTGCATCCATTGTGAGAACCAGGCTGTTTCCGTTTCTGGCGGGCTTTATCACCTTTTCAAGGTTGGTCTCATCATCCAGATAGCCGTATTCTCTGCCGTTTACTCCGATGAGGGAGCTGTTATAGTACTGCTCTACCCCTCCTGTTCCGGTTGAACCGTCGGCTGAGGAGAAGCCTATTATATTGCAGCCTAAGGAATTGTAGGGGTAAACCCTCTTATACTCATCCTCAAACCATACGCCCTTTATCCTCTTTTTGCTCTCATTTGCATCGTCACTTCTCATATAGTTTGAGTTGAGCTCATCTATGAGGGCCTCAAATTCAGTCTTCTGATCATAGCTTAATTCTCTGGCATATCTCACGTAGGAGGAATCCCTTCGGCTGTTTATAGTGTCCGTAAGGTCTTTTGCGTCATATCCGAAAAAGTCCGCAAGAGCACTCACTGTGGGCTCCACGACTGTCTTCGGGGATATGCTCTCCTCTGTAGCGAACATCTGGTTGGGATCGAGTATCAGGTTGTAGACCTGCTCGGAGCCTGCCACCCTGTTGCCGTTTCTGTCGTATATGTCTCCTCTCTTATAGGGTATGGTCTTTGATACATAGTCTGCCTGACGCTGAGAAAGGACTATCTTATTATAGTCCTCCGAATTGTTTTTTATGAGATTGTAGATGACTAAAATTAATATAAATAAAGCCAGCGTTATAAAAATTACTGCTATCGCCAGCTTTTCCTGCATATATTTGGCGAAGGGGGTATTCCTACCCCGTCCGCCGTTTCTCCTGTTATCATTGTTATTCCGGGATTTTTTCATATTGTCTTACATATTCGCTTTCTGTCTTGTCGAAATTGATGATGCTGTCCTTGCCGGCGTGGACCATGCCAAGTTCATTGACCGCCACATTATATACATAATTGAGATCAATACTTGTATTTATACTGGACTCCAGCGCATCATTTTCAGCCCTCAAAGTCTCAAGGCTTGTCTCCAGCCTTTCCACATTTTCCATGTGGGCACTAATGGATGACTGAAGGCAAAGATAGCTGTAGCAAATATATAAGGTTATGAGCACTGCCACAGTGAGGACAGCCAGATAAGGGACATCCATCGCCAACGCTTTTTCACGGTTTTTGGCTATGCGCCTCTGCTGCCTCTGCAGCTCTTCAGGGGTCCTTGTGCTCCTCCTTGCGGGAACGCGGGCAGGCTGTACCTTTCTTACCGTATTTCCTTCCACATAGCTCGTCTGTCTGACCGAACCGGAATTATATCTTATGTTTTTTGCCGCCCTTGTGCCTTTCATTTTCTCATACCCCTAATTACTTTTTCTCAAATATCCTAAGCTTCGCGCTGTGTGCTCTGTTGTTCTCCTCTAATTCCTTCTCCGTGCTCACTATGGGCTTTTTCGTTATCACCCTGCCCTTCGGCTTCCTTCCGCATACACATACCGGAAAGTCCGGGGGACATATACAGGGATCCTCAGCTGTCCTGAAAGCCGACTTTACTATCTTATCCTCCAGAGAATGGAAGCTTATTATTAGAAGCCTCCCTCCCGGGTTCAGGATATCTATCAGCCCTTCTATGGATCCCGAAAGGATATCCAACTCTCTGTTAAGCTCTATTCTTATTGCCTGAAAGGTCTTTTTTGCGGGATGTCCTCCCCCTTCCCTGACCCTTGCAGGTATTGCGTGCTTTATGATCTCAGCCAGCTCTGTGGTGGTCTCTATAGGTTTTTTTTCTCTCTCCATAACGATGTGCTTCGCTATGTTTTTGGCGAATCTGTCCTCGCCGTAATCCCTTATTATCCTGTAGAGCTCTCCCTCGCTTCTGCCGTTTACTATGTCTGCGGCTGTCTCGGTCTCTCTCCTGTCCATCCTCATGTCAAGAGGTGCTTCCTTCTTGTAGGAAAATCCTCTCTCAGCCTCATCAAACTGGTAGGACGAAACTCCCAGATCAAGGAGCATCCCGTCTATCCCTGAAATGCCCAGGCCTTTCAATATGCTCACAGTGTCCTCATAATTTCCTCTTATGAGCTTCACCCTTTGGGAGAATTCCGAAAGCCTCTTTGAGGCGGCATTTAAAGCATCCTCGTCTCTGTCTATGCCTATGAGCCTTCCCTTGTCGGAGAGTCTTTTGGCAATCTCGTAGGAATGTCCTCCCCCTCCCAGGGTACCGTCCACATATATTCCGTCCGGCTTTATCCTAAGGCCCTCTATCGTCTCATTAAGGAGAACTGATTTGTGCTCAAACATTATATTCCGAATCCCTCCAAGCTCTCGGCTATCTCGCTCATGTCGTCATAGGAGTTTGCCTCAGTCCACTTGTTCTTGTCCCAGATCTCTATCTTGGTTCCCACACCCACAAGTACCACATCCTTCTCAAGGGAGGCGGCGCTTCTCAAGACCTGAGGTATCAGTATCCTTCCCATCTTGTCCAGCTCACACTCGGATGCGCCTGCAAGCATAAAACGGGAAAGCTTTCTTGCCGAGGGATTTGTCATAGGAAGGGAACTCAGCTTCTCTTCGAGTACATTCCACGCCTTCAGATCATAGAGAGAAAGACAGCCGTCCAATCCCTTCGTCACAACGAACTTGTCTCCAAGCTGTTCTCTGAACTTAACGGGGACTATCAATCTGCCTTTGGTATCTATTGTGTGGTTGTATTCTCCAATATACATCTGACAAATTCCACTTTCTACCACAAACTGACACTTTTTGCCACTTATGACTTTATTTTTACCCAAATCAGAGTAAAAGTCAATACTTCAAAGACAAAAAGATGAAGTTTTAAAGGCCTGATTTCAGGCCATTTTTAAGACTTGTGGTGCGGTCCGAAACAGCCCACAATATATAGTTGCAGGCACAAAAAAAAAGAACCTTCCCCGGCAAAAATCCGACATGCCCTGTCGAAAGATTTTTGCCGAAGGAAAGATCCTTCTTATATCTTTATCGATCTCTTATTGTTATGGTTTTATACGTTGAATCTGAAGAGGATAGTGTCTCCGTCCTGAACAACATAATCCTTTCCCTCAAGGCGCACAAGTCCTTTTTCCTTGGCAGCCGCAAGGGAACCGCAGTCCAAAAGCTCCTGATAGTTTATGACCTCAGCTCTTATGAAGCCTCTCTCAAAATCAGAGTGGATCTTTCCTGCTGCCTGAGGCGCCTTTGTCCCCTTCTTTATGGTCCAAGCCCTGGTCTCCTTCTCCCCTGCAGTCAGGAAGGACATAAGTCCAAGAAGGTCGTAGCTGGCCTTTATGAGCTTGTCAAGGCCGGACTCCTTAAGACCGAGGCTCTCCAGATACTCAGCCTTCTCCTCGTCGTCAAGCTCGGATATCTCCTCCTCTATCCTTGCGGATATGACGAATACTCCGTCTCCGTTTTCCTTGGCATACTCCCTGACCTTTGCAACGTAGGGATTTGATGCTCCGTCGTCTGCGAGATCATCCTCAGCCACATTTGCGGCAAATATGAGAGGCTTCCATGTGAGGAGCTGCAATGAGTTTACAAATTTCTCCTCGTCCTCGTCTGTGAGCTCAAGGCCCCTCGCAGGTTTGCCCTCCTCAAGCCTTGTCTTTATCCTCTCCAGTATCTCCAGCTCCTTCTTTGCCTCCTTATCATTGTGGGCAAGCTTTGCAGTCTTTCCGATGCGCTTCTCAAGGACCTCAAGATCTGAAAAGATAAGCTCAAGATTTATGGTCTCTATATCTCTTATAGGATCTATGGAGCCCTCAACATGGACTATGTTCTCGTCCTCAAAGCATCTGACCACATGGACTACCGCGTCACACTCACGTATGTTTCCGAGGAACTGGTTTCCGAGACCCTCTCCCTTTGATGCCCCCTTGACAAGGCCTGCAATATCAACAAATTCTATCACTGCGGGAGTTATCTTTTCGGAATTGTAGAGGGCAGCCAGCTTGTCAAGCCTCTCGTCAGGCACAGCCACCACGCCCACATTGGGGTCTATGGTACAGAAGGGGTAGTTTGCGGACTCCGCCCCGGCCTTTGTAATTGAATTAAAAAGTGTTGACTTGCCCACATTGGGAAGCCCTACGATTCCTAATTTCATATCTTTTACCTGTTTTGAAAGCCGATATAACACGGCTTTCAGCCTTTCTCTATATTCTGCTTGCGGGATAGTCCGCATAAAAAACAGTCCTATACAACTACAGAGTATAGCACAATGGGGATGTTTTCTCAATCAATATAGGGATTTCGGATATCTGTCC